>JAKPKV010000170.1 GCA_029553475.1 Armatimonadota bacterium | reverse complement strand
CTACGCGCCCGCCGGGGTGGGGCACCTCTGCGGCTGCAGCACGCAGTTGCTCTCCGCCGAGCTCTATGCGCGCTGCTTTGCTCCCTGTGACGAGCAGGTGCTGCGCGGCTATCCGGGCGGCGGCACCCTCCACCTCTGCGGCCGCCACGCCCAGCACATCCCCCGCTGGCGGGCGATGCCTCCCCTGCGCGGCGTCCAACTCAACGATGCCGCCGCCGACGACTTCCCCGCCTATTACCACGGCCTGCGCGACGACCAGCTCATTTACATCGCCCCCACGGACGCGATGCCGCTGGAGGACATCCTGCGCATCAGCGGCGGGCGCCGGGTGATCCTGCAGGGGCAACTGGAAGGGAGGATTCCGCTGTGAATGAAACATGGGTGAAAAACATCAGCCTCGGCCTGCTCGTGCTCGTCTTTCTGCTGGCGCTCGGCCTGCTCGGCTACGCGCTGTTCGGCGTGCCGCGCGTCATCATGCGGGTGGTGGACGCGAACATCGCCTTATCGCCGCTCACCGTGTCCGTTATTTCGGCATCGAAGTTCATCACCAATCCCGTCAACCTCATCCTCTCGTTGCCCGTCCTCGGCCTGCTGGCCGTCGGATTGATCCTGAAGGAGGGCGCCATGCCCGTGCCCGCACGCCTTGGCATCAACGGGGCGCTCGCGTTGGTGCTGGCGGCGCTGCTCATCCTGGTGATCGTGGCGATGCAACAGCCACTGGCGCAGATCGGCGCCATGCTTGCCTACCTACGTTTACCGATGCACTGGACGCCGTGATCACCCTCCATTGGTGAGACATGGCAGCGTAGTATTTTTCGATGACGATGACGATGACGATGACGACGACGATGACGAGGGGGAGTGCCCTTGCCATCTCCCGCCCGCCGGAGTAGACTACAGCAAACCCAAACGGAAAGGAACACGCCCATGCGCACGGTGAAACCGCTCACCGCGGAGTCGTTCAAACCCTACGGCACCTTCGGCGCGCTCACGCCGCCCACCGACACGCCGCTGGTGGATGCCGGCGTCATCACATTCTGGCCAGACTGCGGCGGCGTGCTCTCCCTCGGCCCCTTTGGCAATAACGAGGTGGCCATCGGCGTGTGCCAGGTGGGCTGGCGCGACCTGCAGGTGGACGTGACCGAATTTCACAGCTCCACCGGCGAGGGCAATATCCCGCTGGACGGCGACATCTACATCCACGTCGCCCCGCCCAGCCCCGGCGACGAACCCCCGCTGGACGCCGTAGAAATCTTCCGCGTCCCGCGGGGCACCTGCGTGGTGTTGAAACCCGGCGTCTGGCACCATGCCCCCTTCGCCACCACGCCCGGCGCCGTCGTCAACACCGTCATCCTCCTCCCCCAGCGCACCTACGCCAACGACTGCGGCGTCGTCGAGCTGGACGAGGAGGAAGTGGTGA
Organism: Armatimonadota bacterium; assembly: GCA_029553475.1. Classification (GTDB taxonomy): domain Bacteria; phylum Armatimonadota; class Hebobacteria; order CAIYQO01; family CAIYQO01; genus JAKIYB01. The sequence goes on along the minus strand of JAKPKV010000170.1, from coordinate 82,697 downwards.
AGTTCGAAGGGTGAGATTGCCACGCGGGGATTGAAATCCTCACCTGTCGGGCTCTCCAGCCGGGCGTCCCTCTGCAGGGACGCTGGGAAAATGCGGACACAGGGAGGATGTGATGCGGGCGAATAAGCTGCGGTTATACGTGCATGTCGTCTGGACGACATGGGACCGTGAGCCGTGGATCACTCCGGGAGTCGAAAGGCGATTGTACCGTGTAATTGAAGCTGAGTTCCTTGACTGTGAGTATACTGTACTGGCGTTAAACGGAGGAATAGACCACGCCCATGCGCTGACGGAAATTGTCGTCACCCAGCGGATATGTGACGTGATAAAGCAGGTGAAGGGTGCATCCTCGCGCTTTGTCAATGCTGTGCTCAAGCCGACGATTCCCTTTAGATGGCAGCCAAACTATGGCGCGTTCACCGTGGGTGAGTATGAGCTTGATGTGGTGAAAGCCTATATTCAGCAGCAAAAGCGTCACCACGCCGACGGCACGATAATCCCGGTCTATGAAGAATCAACCGAGGAGTTCTTCTGTGAGGAGTGACCATCGAGCACTAACCGGTCCCTTGTCTGGTGCCCGTCGCGTCCCTGCAGAGAGACGCCCGGCTGGAGAGCCCGGCAGGTGGGGATTTCAATCTCCGCGTGGCACATTACAACTCGTTGTCTTGCTCCTCCTCCTCCTTACCGTCCTCACCCCCGCCCGTGCCGAAACCGTCATCAGCGATGAGCTGGATGCGCGGTATGACTGCGCGCTGCGGCTGCGGCCAACGGCGAATGCCGGCACGGTGACGTTGGCGCTGGAAGGCGCCGTGCGGGTGACGGTCAGCCGCACGGCATTGACAGTCGTCTCGGTCGTGAAGGGCAAGGAGACGCGTCTCTTCACCGGGCCGTCCGGGGTGAGAGCGGGGGAGGAATTCCACCTGACCGTGCTGCGTCGCGACGGCTGGCTGGGATTGCTGCACGGGGCATCCTTCCGCTATCGCGGCGCGGCTCCGCGCGGCGCGGGAAAGACGGCGACGCTGACCGCGGGTACGGGATGGACAGTCCTCACCTCGCGCGTGCAGGCGCTGGAGCCCGTCGCCTTCGCCGACAACTTCATGCGCGCCGCCGACGAACAGGGTGAATGGATGGCGCGCGCCGGGCATTGGGGCCTGCGCTCCGCCTGGGATGCCGACCCCAAAGGCAACGCCCATCGTTTCGAACACGCCGCCACCGGTCAGAACCCCTTTGCCTGGTATGGGGCCGCGGCGGTGCACTCCGCACGCCCCGGGAGCGCCGGCCTCCCCACCGGCGCCGCGCTCTGCACCGCCGGCCACCCCTACTGGGAAGATTATACGCTCTCCGTCGCCGTATCGCCGATGGAACGTGGTGCGGTAGGCGCCGTGGTGAACATGCCGGCGCCTGACGACGGCCTGCTGGTGCGCTGGAGTCCGGCCAATGACCGCACGGCGACAGGGAACCGCCTGGGAATCTATCGCCTGCGTACCGGCGAACTGCTGGCCGAGGATGCCGGCGGCTACGTGTCTAACCAATGGTACCGCCTGCAGGTGGTATCCGGTTTCGATGGCACGGTGCGCGTGCTGGTGGATGGCCGCCAGCGCCTGGCCATCACGGACGCCGTTCCCTGGCGCGGCGGCGTCGGGCTCTATGTTGAGGGTCAGGGCGTCTTTGATGATGTCACCGTCTACGGTCGCGAGCTGAAACAGGATCTGCTGGCGGAGAGCCAGCTATCCCACCTCACCCGTCGCTTCCTGGACGACAAACAGGGCATGGGCAAGTGGGCCGGCGCCGATGCCGACTGGCAATCCGCCGCGGAAGGCCGCGTCCACCGGCTGGACTTCTATGGCGACCACTGGCTCACGCTGTCCGCCAAGCCGCTCGCCGGCGGGGGCGGGATGACGTTGGCGCTGGGGTGCGCGGAAACGGGGGAACTGGCCGCCGGCTTCCGCGCGGCCATCACGGCCGAGGCGAACGGCACGGCCTACACGCTCTACCGGCGGACGGAGGTCATCGCGCGCGGCAAAGGGCCGGCGCTGACGGCCGGTGAGGAGTATGCCTTCCGCCTGCGCCGCGCGGGGACGACGCTATTGCTGGAAGTGGATGGCGAGGTCGTCGCGACGGCGGACGACGTCGCCCCGCTGCCCGGCCTGCGCCCCGCGTATGCCACGCCGCGGGGATTCACCCTCACCCAGCCGCCCATGGCACTCGGCGCGCGCCTCGTTGACGACGTGTTCGCCGAAGCGCCGGTGGCATGGGAAGGGCACGGGACATGGCGGCAGACGGTGCGCTGGTCCTGCTCGCCGGAATGGTCCTTCCTCGGCGGCTGGAGTCCGGGCGAGGCGGCGCTGTGGTACAAGGCGCGCGTGGAGGGCGACCAGACCTTTCAGGCCTACACCGGCTTCCTCATGGAATATCCCCGCGAGCGCGACAGCTACCACGACCGCTACCACAACCTGGCGATTACCATCTGCGGCGACGGCATGCATCCGCGCTCAGGGTACGCCGGCATTTACGGCGCGCCGGACGCTGCGGGCCAGCCCAATCGCCGCACCGTGCTGCTGCGCGACGGGGTGGAAGTCGCCAGCGCGCAGCTCGCCATCCCGCCGTTCGACCCGCAGACCCACCGCAACTGGTACGAATTACGCCTGGTGAAGCGCGGCGCGGAAGTGTCCTTCTACGTGGAAGGCACGCGCGTGCTGACCTATACCGATCCGAAGCCGCTCACCGGCGGCGTGCCGGCGATCTGGACGGCGAATAACGGCATCGCGCTGGCGCGGGCGCGTCTCAGCAGCGCCGCCCCGCCTGTCCCCCGCCGCGAGACGCCCGTCATCCTCGCCCAGCCCGCCTATCCGGAATGGACGGATATCGGCACACCGCTCACCCTCGATTTCGCCGGCAGTTGGTCCGCCGCCGGCACGGCGGTGGCGCTGAAGGCGGCGCCGGAACTCGCGCCATCGGCGGATGCCCTCACCATTGACGGCCTGCGCGTCACCTTCGCGCCGACGAAACCGGGGTGGTACTGGTATCGCCTCACCGCCGGCGATGGAGAGCGTCGGTCACCGGAATATCACCTGCTGATCCGGGTGTTCGACCCCCGCGCGGGCCGCGATGACGCGCAGGCGCTGGTGCTCTACCGCTTCGACGAAGGCCAGGGGAATCGCGTCCGCGACCGCGGCGCCGCGCCCGCCCTCGACCTGACGCTGCCCGACGGCGCGGCGTGGCTGCCGGGACAGGGGCTGTCGCTGCTCGGCGCGACCGGTCCCGCCCTGTCCGCGAAACCGGCGGCGAAGCTGCGCGCGCTGGCCGAAAAGAAAGCCTTCACCGTGGAAGCCTGGGTGTCCAACCCCACCGTCCATCCGGTGAACAACCGCGCGAACATCCTCTCCTGGGAGAGCGGCCCCGGCCGGTGGAACGTGGCCGTCGGCCACTGTGAGGAGCACCTGATGGCCGTCCCGAGCGGGGTGGCCTACCTGAGCATCACCAACAGGTGGGCGGCGCTCGCCACGGGGTTTCGCACCGGGCTCACGCATCTCGCCGTCACCTGGGATGGCCGCATGGCCACCGGCTACCTCAACGGCGCCCGCGCCTACCAGCGCTATATTCCGCTCAATCCCCAGCGCTGGACCGTCTCCGCTCCGCTCCTCCTCGCCATGCACAGCGACCTGACCGACCATTACCTCGGCACCTACTACCTCGCCGCCATCCACGCCGCCTGCCTCACCCCGGAACAGATTCAGCGCCACTACGCCGCCGGGCCCGGCGCGGCGAAAGGAGAGGCGCCATGAACCGCCGCCAGTGGGCCATCGTCATCATCACCCTCAGCGTCATTGGACTCACCGCGCTCTTCCCGCGCGACATCTACGGCCGCCTGTATCCCCTGTACGCGCGGGCGTGGCCATACGATCCCTGGCCGCACCTGCTCTGCTGGTGCGCGCTGCTGGCGGCGGGTGGGTTGCTGCTGTGGGCCACCTCCACGCGCGGCGAGCGGGCCAGCCTGCTGCGGCGCGGCATCGCCATCTGCGGCGCGGCGGCGCTGACTATCATCGGTTTCTTCCCGCCCGATGCGTCCTTCCTGCTCGTGCGCTTCGCGCAAATCAATACCGGCTTATGGGCGCTGCACGTCATCACCGTCCTGTTCATGACGCTGTGCTGGCTCTGGGTGGCGGAAAAACGCTCCCGCTGGGGCACGGCCCAGCGCCTGGTGATGTGCATCGTCACCGGCGTCATGGTCATCGGCCCGCTCCTCTTTCCCGCGGGCATGGGCCTGTATCGCGCCGACTTCTTCGAATTCGGCCTCGTGTATCTCCCGCCGGCGCTAGTGCTGGTCGGCCTGATGGGCCTCGCGGAGCTGGCGGATTCGCGCCGCACCATGCCAAAACAGACGGAATAACCTTCGTGTCTTCCTGTCTTCGCGCCGTCGTGTCCTGCGGTCCAGCCCCCGTCCCGCATTTCCGCGAAAAACATGCGTTTTCCGCGGAAATCCGCTATACTAGAGAGGCGGACGTCATGCTGTCATCGCCGGCAGGCTCGCGGAGTACCGTCTTCGCCATAACATCTGGATGTCCGCGTCGGTAGAAGATCATGTCCCAGCGATTTGTGCTCACCAGTCCCTATCAGGCCAGCGGCGACCAGCCGGCGGCGATCGAACGGCTCGCGGCCGGGCTGGCGCGCGGCGACCGCTTTCAGACGCTGCTGGGCGTCACCGGCTCCGGGAAGACGTTCACCGTCGCCAACCTCATCGCCGCGGTGCAGCGCCCCACGCTGGTGATCGCCCCGAACAAAACGCTGGCGGCGCAGCTCTGCGAGGAGTTCCGCGCGCTCTTCCCGGACAGCGCGGTGGAATATTTCGTCTCCTACTACGATTATTATCAGCCGGAAGCCTATATCCCGCAGAGCGACACCTACATCGAGAAAGACTCGGCGATCAACGAGGAGATTGACCGCCTGCGCCACTCCGCCACCCAGGCGGTGCTGGAGCGCCGCGACACCATCATCGTCGCCTCCGTCTCCTGCATCTACGGCCTCGGGTCGCCGGAGGACTACCAGCAGATGACCGTGCAGCTCGCGGTGGGCGAGGACTATCCCCGCGACGCCATCATCCGCCGGCTGGTGGACCTGCAGTTCACGCGCAACGACATCGCGCTGGAGCGGGGCACCTTTCGCGTGCGCGGCGACGTGCTGGAGGTGCACGCGGTGGATACCAAGCAGATCACCCGCGTGGAGATGTTCGGCGACACCGTGGAGCGCATCAATCTCCTCGATCCGGTGACCGGCGAAATCCTCGAAGAGCCGCCGCGCGCCACCATCTTCCCCGCCAGCCACTACGTCTCGCTGCCGGAGAAGCAGGAGGCGGCGCTCGCTACCATCGAGGAGGAGCTGGCGGCGCGGCACCGGCGGCTGCTGGACGAGGGCAAGCTGCTGGAGGCGCAGCGCCTGCTGCAGCGCACCAATTACGACCTGGAGATGATCCGCGAGGTGGGGTACTGCAACGGCATCGAGAATTACTCGCGCCACTTCGACGGCCGCCGGTCCGGCCAGCCGCCCTTCACGCTGCTCGATTACTTCCCGCGCGACTTCCTCTGCGTCATGGACGAATCGCATCAGGGCGTGCCGCAGTTGCACGGCATGTATGCCGGCGACCGCTCGCGCAAGGAGGCGCTGGTGGATTTCGGCTTCCGCCTGCCCAGCGCCTTCGATAACCGCCCGCTCACCTTTGACGAATTCGAGGCGCGCGTCGGCCAGGTCATCTTCGTCTCCGCCACCCCCGGCCCTTATGAGCGCGCGCACAGCACGCAGATCGTCGAGCAGATCGTCCGCCCCACCGGGCTCATTGATCCGGAGGTGATGGTGCGCCCCACGCGCGGCCAGGTGGATGATCTCATCGGCGAGATTCAGCGGCGCGTGGAGGTCGGCGAGCGCGTGCTGGTGACCACCCTCACGAAAAAGATGGCGGAAGACCTCACCGACTACCTCGTCGAGCTGGAAGTGAAGGTGCACTACCTGCACAGCGACCTGCAAACCTTCACCCGCTCGGAGATCCTCCGCGACCTGCGGCTGGGCGTGTACGACGTGGTGGTGGGCATCAATCTGCTGCGCGAGGGGCTGGACCTGCCGGAGGTGACGCTGGTCGCCATCCTCGACGCGGACAAGGAGGGCTTCCTGCGTTCGGAGACCTCGCTCATTCAGACCATCGGCCGCGCCGCGCGCAACGTGAAGGGCACCGTCATCATGTACGCCGATACCGTCACCGACTCCATGCGCCGCGCCATCGAGGAGACGAACCGCCGCCGCGCGGTGCAGCGGGCGTACAACGCGGAGCACGGCATCACCCCGATGACCATCGTCAAGGACGTGCGCGAGCTGCTCACCGCCGGCCTGGTCGCCGAGGACGAACCCGTCTACGAGATCGAAGGCGGCGAAGACGCGCGCACCCGCGAAGACCGCATCGCCGAGATCGAAAAGCGCATGCTCGCCGCCGCCCGCGAGCTCCGCTTCGAGGAAGCCGCCCAACTCCGCGACCAGCTCATCCTCCTCCAGGGCACGACTACGCAGTCTGGTCCCGCCACCCCGAAGCGTCACCAGAACGCCAAACAAGCCGTGCGCGCCCGCCGCGGACACCGGTGAGAAAGCGGTGGAGTCCATCCCGTTCGTAGTGAGCTACGCAGCAGAGCGGAGTAGCGTTCGAGTTTGCTATCGGTTGCAATTCGCACAATGAGGACAGTCCCCATTTTGGCGGCACGCCGCTCCCGCTGCGTGCCGCGCGACGAACGGGGTCTTTTGAGACCTGGGGACGGCCTCCCTGCCGCCCCCCCTGTAACCTGCAACGTGCAACCTGCGACCGCTCTCACGCCGCCGCCATCTTCTCCAGCTTCTTCATCGCCGCTTTATAGACTTTCACATATTTCTTCGCGGACGATTCCCAGGAGAAGTCGCAGGCGAAGGCGTTCTGCACGATCTTATTCCAGCAGCCCTTGATGTCCAGGTAGCATTTCAGCGCGCGGATGATCGCCTCGGTGAGCGCTTCCGGCGTGTAGTCGGTGAAGACGAAGCCGTTGCCTTTGCCGCGGCCGGTGAATTCCTTCACCGTGTCGGCGAGGCCGCCGGTGGCGCGCACCACCGGGATGGTGCCGTAGGCGAGGCTGATGAGCTGCCCCAGCCCGCACGGCTCGTAGCGCGACGGCATCAGGAAGAAATCCGACGCGGCGTAGATGCGGTGCGCCAGCGCGTTGTCGAATTTCAGCGCGATGGCCAGCTTGTCCGGATGCGCCGCCGCCAGCCGCTCCAGCATCGCGTGGTAATGCGCGTCGCCGGTGCCGAGGATGACGACCTGCATCGGCAGCTCTTCCAGCATCGGCGGCAGCACGGCCTCCAGCAGGTCGAGGCCTTTTTGCGACGAGAGGCGGCTGACGATGCCGAAGAGCGCGGTGTCCGGCTCGTCCGGCAGCCCCATCGCTTGCTGCAGCAGCGCCTTGTCCCGCGCTTTTCCCGCCAGGTCGTCCGCGGAAAAATGCGCCGGAATGAAGGTGTCCGTCGCCGGGCTCCATTCGTGGTAATCAATGCCGTTGAGGATGCCGTACAGGTCATCCTTCCGATAGGTCAGCACGCCGTCCAGCCGCTCGCCGAACTCCGGCGTCTGAATCTCCTCCGCGTAGGTTTCGCTCACCGTGCTCAGCGCGTCGGCATAGATCAGCCCCGCTTTCATGAAGTTGAACCCGCCGTAAAACTCCAGTTTATCCCAGGTGAACAGCTCGCGCGGCAATCCCGCCAGCTCCAGGATGTGCGGGGAGAAATGCCCCTGGTAGGCGAGATTGTGAATGGTATACAGCGTGGCGATATTGGCGTATCCCGGCCGGGCGGCGTAGAGCGTTTTCAGGTACACGGGCACCAATCCGGTATGCCAGTCGTTGCAGTTGATCACGTCCGGCATCCAGCCGAGATGGGGGAGCATTTCCAGTATGGCGCGGCTATAGGCGACAAAGCGGTGATCGTCATCCGCCTGGCCGTAAAGGCCCTCCCGGTCATACAGGTAATCGTCGCGGATGAAATAGGTGGTGACGCCGGGGATGGCGTCGCTCGCCTCGATGCGTATCTCGATGGTCTCATTCCCGTGCGGGATGCGGAAGGTGGGCGTCACCGGGCGCAGCCCGAATTTTTCGCCGTCAATGCTGCCGTAGCGCGGCAGCACGACGCGCACGTCATGGCCCTGGGCGGCCAGCACCTTCGGCAGCGCGCCCGCCACGTCCGCCAGCCCGCCCGTTTTGGCGAACGGCACCACTTCGGCGGACGCGTAGAGAATCTTCATACTTGACGTCATGGAATCCCCTTTCACGATGCACATCCGGCGGCGCGCGTGAACGGGAATCAGGGGCGCGCCCCGGCCGCCGCCCGGACTAGCGCCGTGAACAGCCGCGCCTGCACGGGGTCGGTGGCCGCCATCTCTTCCGGGTGCCATTGTACCCCAAGGGCGAAGCGAGCGCCAGTCGCGCAGAGCCCCTCGATGAGCCCGTCGGGGGCGGTGGCGACGGTCGTGAAGATTGTACCGGGATGGCGCGGGGCCTGGTGGTGAAAAGAATTGACACGGAGGTGGAGATGGGCGCCGGCGTCGCCAACAGGGGCGAGCACGCGCGCCAAGAGGGAGCCGGCCGTCACCGCCACGTCGTGCGACGGCGCGGGGCGGGGGAGCGTCTGGCGGTGCGCGAGGGCACCGGCGCATTGATCGGGGATGTCCTGCCAGAGGTCGCCGCCGGTCGCCACCGCCAGCACCTGCACGCCGCGGCAGATGCCCAGCAGCGGCAGATCGCGCGCCAGCGCCGCGCGCGCCGCCTCCAGCTCGAAGGCGTCGCGCTCCGCGTCCGGCGGGTTGCTGGCGGGGTGGGGGGGCTCGTTCCAGCAGGCGGGGTCCAGGTCGCCGCCGCCGCTCAGCAGCAGGCCATCCAGCCCGGCCAGCGCCTCCGCCGCGTCCTCCGGCGGCAGGTTCGGCAGCAGCACCGGCAGCCCGCCGGCGGCGAAAATGGCGTGCACATACGTCAAATTCACCGATGCCGCGCGCCGCCAGACGCCTTCCGGGGGCCGATTGCTGGTTGTGATCCCGATGCGTGGGCGCATACCCGCTCTTTCGCGAAGAGTATCCCCCACATTATATGGACACGAGAGAGATACTGGCAACACGCCAAGCGCCCTGTGAGTAGGGGATAGCCTCCAGTATCCCCTCAGTATATGTCACTCATGAGTATCTCCTGTCAGTAACGCCCCTCTTTCAATGCTGGAAGAGGAGCGATTCTGGAAAGAGCCTGTGTCAAAGACTAGTCGAAGAAATAGCCGACGGTGAGCTGTGCCTTAAGCTTGTTATCATCCTCGAAGAAGTTCAAGCCGCCGAGCACTGCTGTTGGATGGCCTTCTTTCACGAGGTATAATCCGAGACCGAGACCGGCAGAAAGATCGGACTCTTTCAAGTCAGAGTGCCAGTATGGATTGATGACTATTCGACGGTTAAATGCCGCGGGTAGCCAGGCAATATCAAGGTTAACAGGGAGAGTATCGAGCTTGCGATAATTCCCGGCGAGTGCACTCTTTTTCACTACGATATCACGGACTACACCGCCGGCTGCAATGGTTGTTCGGTCCTCATATTCTACTTTCTTCATCTCATCAACGTTGTTCTTTTTCGCCCAGCCGACTGAGGCGCCATACAGTAGATCTCCATTTCTCAGAGAATTGTAGTGCATTGAGAATGAGTAACCATCAAACTCGCGCTCCGTAATCTGACTTGCGATAGGGGCGGTTGCTTCAATGAAGGATAATTTCGAGCGCGAATAACTCGCACGCAGTGTAAACCAGTCAAGCTTCTCATCCTCCTCGGATGAAGTAGCCGAACTCGGTCTTTTCGTCTGATTGAAATAGCTGGTTCGTGTAGCCGCAATCGTCAGTCCGGTTGCCAAATCGCTTCCATTGAAAATGTCCGCTGTATCTTTACCTAGTTTCCCGGCGATGCCGATGCCATATTTCGTATCATCGTCAGAAGTATCATGCTGTAGTGCCAATTGGACCGTGCCATTGCCCGTATTAAACTGTATTAGGCCCCCATCGCGCAGGACCATACTGCTCTCGCCTTCCGCATCAGCGAACGGCAACTGTGCAATAAGAGGCATGGCCAGTACCAGTGTGGATACGAATAGCAGAAGCTGTAGCTGTCGAGACATTGAAGGATTCTCCTTTCCGTAGCAAGATAAGTCGTTATGCAGCAACGGTAATGGTATATTCTTTTCTGACAGAGCCACTCGTTAATCTCCCGTTGTCTTCTTTTTGAGGCTTGTCGGCATCATCTATCGTAATTGCAATGCTCCACTTTGTGCCAGCTAATCCCTGGCCTTTGAAGGTCAACACGATGGAGCCGTTGTTGTCGGCAATATCCTTCTCACCTTCTCGAGTGTTACCATTCTTGCGCAGTGTGATCTCCTCACCGTCTCCATAGAAGATGAACGCCGTTTGAAGCGCACCTTTAACTACCACTTTCACTTTGTGCAGAGCCATAGATACCTCCTGATGATTTGGAAGAATCGGTCCACCTAATCATACGCTTTATTGGCATCTTCGTACGAAGCTAAAGATTAAGGAATCATTAACAAATAATTTTAAAATCATTTGTTAACCTGCTTAATAGAGAAACACTCTTGACTTCAGCACTGTTGGCTGATCGATTACGGCTCGGTGTGCTGATTCGCGAGAAAGCGTTGACGCGGGGTCTGCTTCGGCTCTATCAGTCACTGGGAAATATGAGTAATGGGTACAGCCTCCGGTATCCTTAATAAAAATGGAGTTCCCCCGGCTTTGCCGGGGAGGCATGCACAGTTTGACAAATCTGGGCGTCGTCCACCAAAGTCTTCTCGTGAGCCGCTCAAAGTTCACGAAAGGAGCATTCAGTGGACGACTACGGAAGTTTAGCGCATACCAAGTGGGAGTGTAAATACCATATCGTTTGCATTCCCAAGTACCGACGCCGTGGGCTGTTAGGTCAACTCAAGAAAGAGTTAGGTCGCGTGTTCGTGGAACTCGCCCGGCACAAGGAGTGCACGATCCATAAAGGGAGTCTCCAACCGGACCATGTCCCTATGGAGATCAGCATCCCGCCCAAGTATGCCGTGTCACAGGTGGTCGGGTATCTGAAAGGGAAAAGCGCCATTTGGATTGCCCACACGTATGGCGGCAAGAAACGCAATATCGTGGGCGAGCATTTCTGGGCGCGGGGGTATTTCGTCTCGACCGTGGGAAGAGATGAAGCGGTGATGCGCGCGTATATCGAGCGGCAGTCTCATGAAGACCAGCGTCTCGACCAACTGCGCTTTGAGCAGGAATAGCCTCCTTGGGAGGCTCATGAAGCCATAACAACAATCCGCTTTGAGCGGTTCACATCAACAAGCCTCCGGCTCTACCGGAGTTGCTGACTTTTTTCACGCCGGCAAATCACGGCCCATACGAACATCATGCAAACACACGCTTGGCAAGCAAACTTATTTGTTCTATACTGCCGCCAGTACCGTGGCAAAAGCCTAACACCTGCTTCGCTCAAATACGGCCGCATTGGTGGCCGTACCCATGCTTTTCGCAGAAAAATAAGCGGTGATTTGCCCCGCAATCAGGTGCGGATATGGTCGTGCCTCGCGGCGGCGACCTGGCCCGGCGCATGAATGCACCCTCGCGAGCATTTTCGCGGGATTGTTCGGCAGGGGGAGGGCGCGGGACAGCGAAATAGAGGGGCAGTAGTGCTATTCCATACGGTGAGGCGGCCATGACTGACAGCACGCTCTACGATCTTCTCGGAGTGGGGCGGGAGGCGTCGGCGGAGGATATCCGCCTGGCCTTCCACACCCGCGCGCGACAGTTGGAGAAAGAACGGGGGAATCCGGCGGCCGCCCAGCAGTTGCAGCGGCTCCGCCAGGCCTATCAGATCCTCGGCGACTCGCAGCGGCGCAAGCAATACGATGCCTCGCTGCCAGCGGCGACGAGCGCCATGAGCGCGCCAGAGTTATCCCAACTCTGGAAGCGCGTCGGGGAGGCGTATTTTCAGCGGTCGGAGCGTTTTACTCCCGCCATTGACGCGGTGCGCGTGGCCGTGCCGCTGGCGCTGGAAGGCGAGAACCTGCTCATCCTCGGCATGGACCACGCGCACGCCTCGCTGATGGGCTACCTCACCGCCACCATCACCTACAACGAAGTGCGGCAAATCCTGTGCGAGCTCTCCGCGCGCACGCTGGATTTCCGCGTCATCGCCGGCACCACCCTGCACGACTGGCAGACGATTCGCGACGCGGAAGAGGCGCTGCGCCGGAAGCGCGCCGCGCCCGTCATCCCCGCGCCGGCTTCGAAAACGGAGCAGATCGAAAGCTCGCTGCCCGCTGACAGCGCGGCGGTCCATGTCGAGACACATGGCGACCGCTGGGAAGAGCTGATGGAAAGTATATTCAAGCAGTGGTCGGCGCTGGAGCACCGCGGCTTCGCCCTGTTCCGCGCGCGCTTCGTGCTGGAGCAGGTGGCCGTGGTACTGAACCTGGAGGAGATGTCGCTGCTGGCGGGCGTATCGGCCGAGGTGACCCAGCGGCACGTCGCCCGCGCCATTGATCGCATCGCCAGCTTGAGCGGCATTGACAGCGGCGCGGTGGCGCTGGAATATCTGCGCCATCGCGCGAATCAGCCGAATCTTTCGGCATCCTGACCGGGAGGAACGGATGAGCCAGATCATCGAACGATTACAGCGCGGCCCGACGCTCATCATGAGTTTGCCCGCGAACGACCCGGCGCTGGCGCAAGCGGCGGCGGACGGCGGCGCGGACGTGCTGAAAATCCATATCCGCGTGGAGCACGCCGCCAGCGGCACCCGCTTCGGCACGCTGGAGGAGGAGCGCGCCAACATCGAGCGGATTCTCGACGCTTTCCCCGGCCCGGTGGGCATCGTCGCCGGCGCGGAAAGCCCGGCCACCCCCGCCGAGATGGAAGCGCTGGCCGCTATGGGGATAGATTTCTTCGACCTGTACCTCTCGCAGATGCCGGCGTGGATGTGGGAGCTGGACGGCATGGCGCGCGCGGTGGCGCTGGAGAGCCGCTACACCATCCATCAGGCCATCGCGCTGGAAAATCTGGGTGTGGACCTGATCGAAGCCGCCATCATCCCCCACGAGGGCTACGGCCAGCCGCTCACCGTCGGCGACATGGCCGCGTACCGCGAGCTGCATGATACGGTGGATGTCCCCATCATCGTCCCCACCCAGCGCGCCATCCGCCCGGAAGAGGCGCCGCTCATCACCGGCGAGTGCGGCATCGAGGGCCTGATGATCGGCGCCATCGTCACCGGCAAAACCGCCCAGTCCATCGAACACGCCGTGCGCCAGTATAAAATGGCGCTGAACGCGGCGGGGTGACAAGAGCCGTCCCCCCCCTCCCTTTGTAGAGGAGGAGGGGGAGAGGTGTTACGCCGTCACCGGCAGCTGCGACTCGACGTACGCGCGCACGGCGGCGATGGCGGCGGCGTAGTCCTCGCCGGTTTTGCCGAGGAGGCCGGGATTGTCTTCCACGGAGAGGCGGCCGTCGTAGCCGGCCTGCTGGAGCGCGCCGAGGAAGCCCCTGAAATCGTAGACCTTCCCCTCGCCGGTTTCCGGGATGGACGGGGTGGCGAGATGCACGTGGCCGAAGCGCGCGCCGGCGGCGACGATGGCGCTGTACGGCTCGCCGCCCGCCTCGAAGTGGTACAGGTCGGTGAGCAACTTCACCTGCGGGTGCTCCAGCGCATCCACGAAGGCCGCGCCTTCGCTGACGAAGTTGAAGAGGTTGTCCGCGCGCGCGAGCAGCGGCTCCAGCACGATGGTGATGCCGTATTTTCCGCCGATGTCGCCGGCGATGCGCACGGCATCCAGGTACTGCACGCGGGCTTTCGGCTTCGGAAACCCTGCCGGCATCGCGCGCGCCCCGCCGCTGCCGAAGACGACGATGCTTGCCCCGCACTCGTGCGTACGGCGCAGCGCCACTTCCATATAGGCCCGCACGCGGTCACGGTCCACCTCCGGCCCCGTCACCTTGATATGCCCCGGCACGAAGCAGTTGAAGGCGTCCACCGGGATGGGCGATGCCAGCACCGCCGCGCGATGCGGCGCGAACTCCGCCTCGCTCGCCTCCGGGATCAGCACCCCGGTCACCGCCATCTCGGCGTAGGCGTAGCCCGCGGCGTTCGCGTCCGCAAGCTGCCCGATCCCGCAACAGATACCGATACGCATGGTTCACTCCCCTTTCGCCCCGGCGCGGGGTGAGTCATTCAGACGTTGAAGCGGATATTGAGGATTTCGCCATCCTCCACCAGATGTGTCTTCCCCTCCACGCGGAAGAGTCCTGCTTCTTTGACCGCCTGAATGGAGCCCAGGCGGCGCAAGTCGTCATAGCGAAAGACTTCGGCGCGGATGAAGCCGCGCTCCAGGTCGGAATGGATGCGCCCGGCGGCGGCCGGGGCGGTGTCGCCGCGTTTCGTCGTCCAGGCCCGGCACTCGTCCTCGCCGACGGTGAAAAACGCGATGACGTCCAGCGCGTAATAGCAGAGGCGGATGAGCCGGTGGGCGGCGGGTTCCTCGATGCCCATCGCTTCCAGAAACTCGCTCACGTCCTCCGCGGGGAGCTGCGCGATCTCCTCTTCCAGCTTCCCCTGGAAGGCGATGAGCGGGTGGCCGTTCACCAGCGTCACCCCGTCACGCTCTTCCAGCGGCAGTCCGGCGAGCATCTCCGGCGTGAACGCCTGCCCTTCGCCCAGGTTCAGCGCGTAGATCATCGGCTTTGCGGTGAGGAAGGTATACCCTTTGATCATCCGCTGCGCGTCCTCGGTGAATTCCAGGCCGCGAATCGGCTGCTCGGCTTCCAGGCGCGCGAGGATGCGCTCCAGCACCGCCAGCTCTTTTTCCGCCTGCGCGCGGTTGCGGTGCTTTGCGATATCCTCGCGCAGCCGCGCCACCCGCGCCTCCGCCACCGCCATGTCGCCCAGCAGCAGCTCGGCATCCACCGTGCGGATATCGCGCGCCGGATCAATCGTCTCCGCCGGGTGCGGCACCGCCGGGTCGGGGAAGGCGCGCACCACGTGCACCAGCGCGTCCACCGCGCGCAGATGCCCCAGCACCTGGGCGGAGAAGCCGTCCTTCTTCGCCGCGCCTTCCATCAGCCCCGCCACGTCCACGAAGTTGATGGTGGCGTAGGTGGTCTTCTTCGGTTTGAAAAAGTCGGACAGCCAGGCCAGCCGCGCGTCCGGCACCGTCGCCACGCCGAGATTCGGCCCGGCGGAGGCGGAAAAACTCCCCGTTTTCACGCAGTTGCGGGTGACGATGTTGAAAAGCGTCGTTTTGCCCACGCCGGGCAGGCCAATGATACCGATTTCCATCGGCGGTAACTCTATCACGATGCCGGATCACGGTCAAGGGAATGCCGGGGCGGTAACAGTTCAGTCTTGTCAGAGTGATGTGGCGTCTGCCCGCCCACCTCTCCCCCCGCCCCTCCCCTAAGCGGGGAGGGGAGCACCGGAGCTGCACACCCATCACTCCCCCTTCCCTCTCAGGGAAGGGGGGTGGGGGGTTAGGTGTGACATCAATCGGCGAAATGCTGGCAGGACTGAACTGTTACCCGGGGCGTCGCCTCTTGCACCACGCCAGCCCACGGCGCCGTGGTATACTGCGCGGGTCAGCAGGGGAAAGCGTATGCCGTATCTGCCGTTCGTGCCGCGGGGAATCAGACCGTTGAATACCTGGGTCACCCGCGTCTTTCAGACGTGGCTGCTGCACTGGCGCGCGTGGCTGGTCCTGGGATTCATCTATAGCCTGGGCATCAACGGCAGCAGGTACCTGCTGCAATGGGCGCTGGGGACCCCCACCGGCGCGGAGGAGGTCACGCGGTATCTGCCGGAATGGTGGATGCTCGCCGGCGGCGGGCTGCTGCCGCGCGCGCTGCTCGACCCGGGCTTGCTCATCATCGCGCTCAAGCAGCTTCGCCGGCAGCCGTACGATTTTCCCGATCTCCTCGCGGGATTGCGCGTCTTCCCCGCGGCGCTGGGCGCCGTGCTGCTCATCATCCTGCTGACGCTGGGCGGCCTGGCGCTGTTCTGTATCGGCGCCATCTACGTGGTCGTTGTCAGCTATCTCGCGCTGCCGATTCTCGTTGATCAACGCCGGCGGCCGGTGGACGCCATCAGGCAGTCCTTCGCTATCGTCAATCAGAACATCGTGCTCTTTTTTCTGTACGCGTTCACCTTCTGGGCGCTCACCATGCTGCCCGGCGGCGCCATCGCCTCGCTGCAGGCCCAGTACCCCGTCCTGGGCGGCGCCGTCGGCATCGCCTTCGGCATGCTCACCCTCTCCTGGTGGCTGCTGGCGCAGGCAGTCGCGTATGATCAGGTCTTCGTCTGGAACGCGCCAGCGTCACCGATGGAGGAGACGCTGCCGCCGGAGGAGGAGCGGTGACGACTACCGCTCGCGCAGCGCCGCGCCGCGCGGGAAGCTGCCTACGGTGAGCACCTTTTCCACCTTGCCGGTATCGGCGTCGAGGATGGTGACGGTCTTGCGCACCTGGCTCAGGTCCTGCATGGTTTCCGCCACCTGCTGCGGGGAGTCAGGCCGCAGTTTTTCGCTGCGCATGTTATAATTTCGCCGCGCGCCCGCCTCGACTTTCGGGTCACCGGGGGTGCCGACCAGGTAGAGCTTTTTGCCATCGCCGCTCACCAGGAGCGCCGAGAGGAAGCCGAAATCGCCGTAGTGCTTTCCCAGCGTCATCGTCGCCAGCTCCACGCTGACCAGCGCGTAGCCGGCCTCGGCGGTTTTCGGCGCCGCCGAATCATCACGCCCATACAGGTAGAGTCGGCGGTTATCCGGGCTCACCGCTGCCGCCAGCGCCTGGCTCACCCCGGTGAAGGGGTGCCGCGTCACCGCGTTGCTCGTGGTGTCAATCTCCCACAGCGGGGTCTCGCCCATCGTCTGGACCTGCTCCCGCACATTGGCCTGCGTGGTCGCCGCGTTCATGTTGAAGGTCTGCTGAGCTTGCGCGGCAACCGGCAGGCGCTCCAGCAGCGTGTAGAGCTTCTTGCCGTCGGGGCGCATCGCCAGCACGCGCGCGGTGGGGAGGCCGATGGGGATGGTATCCTGCAGCCGTCCCGCTGTCAGGTCTACCACGGAAAGGGTGTGACTGGCCCAGTCTGCGGTATACAGCCGGGTCCCATCCGGCGTCATGGCGCTGGCCAGCGGATTTAAGCCGACGTTCACCGTCCGCGCGACGTTTTTCGCGGGGAGATCAATGAACAGCACCTGCCCGCGCGCATCGTTGCGCTGTCCGGGCGGCGCGGCCGTCACGACTACCGCTTGCCGGCCGTTCGCGCGCAGATGCACCGTCGCCAACGGCGACAGCGCCAGCGGAATGATGTCGCGCAGGCGTTGCGCGGCCAGATCAATCACCAGCAACCCCGGCGCCGCCTTCCCCTCCGGCATCGGCGCCGAGGTGACGTAGGCCGTCTGCCCGTCCACGGCGATGTCGTAGCCGCACATCCCCAACGGGATCACCCCGGTGATGGTCTGCGCGCGCGGGTCTATGATCGTCATGTCATCCGACAGCGAATTCACCACGTAAAGGCGCGGCAGGTCATCCGCCGACAGCGTCCCGGCGAACGCTGCCAGCAGCAGGACGATCACGCCACCAAGTATCAACCATGTTCGCATATGCAGCTCCATGAGCTCCCGCGTATTAATGTACTTCCATCAACGCGGCCATCACCAGGTCTTCCGGCGTAGCAGCCGTGTCATGATCGCGTTCGAGCGCCGGCGTCGTCGTCGCATATGCCGCGTCGAACATCCATCCGGCGCCATTGCCGTCGAGAGAGGACGAGACGTGCGCCGCCGCGACCGCCGGTTCCCAGGTGTTTGTCGTTTCCGCCAGGTGCTCATCCAGCACCACCGTCGGATCGGTTTCGGCCAGTGGCGCGGCGGTGACCGTGATGCGCGGCGGTGGCGGCTCCGCTGTTCGGCGCGGCCGCGTCCTCGGCCGTTCGACGGGCGGCGTCTTCACCGCCGTCACGGCGGACTGTTCCGGCGTGCGTTGCCGTGGCGCGGGCGGCGGCGCGTCAGGGATCGCGGCATACGGCGCCGTCTCCGTCACCGGCGCGGGCGCCGGCGGGCGCTGATACCAGTATACCAGACCGATCCCCAGCGCGCAGGCCAATCCGGCCGCCCAGGCCAGCCGTGACAGCGGCTGCCCGAAGAGCCGCGTCCAGCGCGCGGGCCGGGACCGATGCATCGCCAGCCGCGCCGCGAAGGCGGCGGTCAGCCGCGCATCCGCCTCCGGCGCCGTCCAGCAGGCCAGCGCCCGCCGCGTGCGCCGCAGCGCCTCGTATTCTTCCGCGCAGGCGGGACAGCGATCCAGGTGCGCGCGCACCCGTGCCGCCTCGCCGGCATCCAATTCGCCGTCCACCAGCGCGTCTATGCGTGCTCGCACGGTGTCACACGTCTGCATGCTCGCTCTCTCGCCGGCGGGGTCGCCGCCCGGCGCGCATGGCCAGCAACGCGGCGCCGAGCAGCAGGGGCAGCGATCCCGCCGCGTGCGTCGCCGGCCTCTCCGGCCGCGCCGTCGTCTTCACGTCCGCCGGCACGCCGAACGACGCCGTCATCTGCTCCGACAGGCCCTGCATCTCGGCGGCGGAGAACTCCGCTTCCTGTCCGCCATCGCTGACCTGAATGGCGGAATCGCGCAGCGCTACCGTCACATGATTCCCCACGCTCATGCAGCGCGCCATTTGCGGGTGGGCGTTCGCCAATTGAAAATATGCCGCCGAGAACGCCCGCACCTTCACCACCGGCTGTTTGGGCGCGTATTGCGTATCTACCCATTGCGCGCCGGCCTGCACGAAGGAGCGCTGATTCACATTCCGCAGGTTCGTCACCTGCACGGCATTGCCCGCTTCATCGTACATGAGCTGGGCAGAGGGGCCTTTCACCTGTTCGGCCTTCGCCGAGAGCTTGGTATTGCGCGACTGCCGCGCGCCATCTATGCCCGCCTCGATCCTGCGCGATGCGTCTACGCTGCCCGCATACGCCGTCACCAGGTCCGCGGCGTCGCGTTGGGCATTCGGCACGGCGCCGATGGGGCTGGGCGGCGCGTTCACGTCCAGGTCCACAAGGAAGGAGGTATACTGGCTGAGCACGCCGTAGGTCTTCGACAGCGTAATCAGCTCTTCCAATAGCTCTTTTAGCTCTTTCTGCATCCCGTGCAGGCGAAGCGTGGTACGAGCTGAGGTCGGAGGCCACCACGCGTTTCGGGCTTCCAATAGCTCTTTCTGCATCCCGTGCAGGCGAAGCTGTTCGTTGCCGGCATGCGTCAGGCTCTGCTCGAAGACTTCCAATAGCTCTTTCTGCATCCCGTACAGGCGAAGCAGCTCCTCCAGATAGCCGATCTTCCGCGTGGCCCACAGCCGCGGCAGGTGTTCCGCGTCCATGCTGCTCGCCGGGAAATGCAGCGTATAGGTGAACGTCTGCCGCTTGCCGGCGATATCGCCGCTCAAGCGCACCGCGCACTCCCTCGCACCCACGGCCTTATACCGTCCCGTGATGATGAGCTGCGACCCTTTAAACAGATCGGGCAACTGTTTCGGATACATGTCGTAGACATCCACGGCGCCCCAGTCCAGCGCCAGGTTCATCAGCAGGGGTGTGGCGATCTTCGTGTAGAAGTCCGAGACCTTGACTTCGATATCTTCCCGCGGCAGCACGTTCTCCGTGTCGCCGTAATTCTCCAGCCCCAGCTTGTCCAGGAAGTGCGCGTTATAGTCGGCGCCCACGCCGAAATTGAACAGCCGCACGCGGCGGGTATTCCACTTCGTCACCGCGGTGAGGAGGCGATCGGTACGCGTCTCGCCGATAGTCGGCAGGCCATCGGTGAGGAACACCACCACCGGCGGGCGTCCGGTGGCGTCCGGGACATGCGTGAGCTGGTAGAGCGCGGTCTCCAGCGCGCCGTGGATATTCGTGCCGCCGATGGCTGTTACGCCTGTGATGAAGGTCGCCGCCGCTGCTACCTGCGCCGGCGTCGCCGGTTGCGGCTCTCGGCGCCAGGGATTCACCTCCGTGCTGAAGGCGATCACGTTGAAGCGATCGCGCGCATCCAGGCTGTGCAGGCAGAACCGCAGGGCGGCCTTGGCCTGCGCCAGCTTTTCCCCCTGCATGCTGCCCGAGGTATCCAGCACGAAGATCACGTCCTTCGGCTGCGCGTCGCCCGCCTTCACCTCCGCCCGCGGCGAGGCCAGCAGCAGGAAATAGCCATCCCCCGCGCCGGGTTCACGGTAGGTCAACAGGTCAACCCCCACCGGGTCCGGGCTGGTCGCATAGTACAGGACCAGGTCCTGATCCGGCCGCACGTTGGTGTCACGATAGGTCACCACGGCTTCGTGCTCACCGTGACGCGCAATCGTCACCGCGTGGGTTGGCGAGTAGATATTGCGTAATGGCGCCGCCGCCCGCAGGCGAATCGTCACGCTGCATTCCCGCAGCGGCGTGGCGGAGAGTTTTTCCGTTTTCAGGGGATAGACATATTTCACCAGCTGCTGTTTGGCGATCAGCACCTCCTGATACGCCAGCCGTATGCGCTTGTCCTCATGGGGCTCAATGGGGAAGACCCGCGCTTGAATCATGCGATGCCCCAGCCATTCCAGCAGCGCCGGGTCCTGTCGCTTGCTCACGATACCGGTATAGATGCGCCGCGCCTCGTCTTTCGCCAGCACGCGGTGTGGCAGCTCTTCGTTGCCCGCGTACAGGGAGAATTTCGAGATGGTCATGCCGTCAAGGATGGGGAAGATGTAGGTGCCTTCCACCTGCCGGTTGCCGCGATTGCTGAAGGCCTGGTCCACCTCGGTCGTCGCCACCTGCCGGTCAATGGTCACGTTCACCCGGTGGTAGCTGACGCCGAACGCCGGCACCTCCGACCGCGTCGGCAGCAGCATGCCGTCCGCCAGCGCCAGGCCGGCGAAGAGTAGGAGCATCATTCCCAGCAGCAATGCGCGCATCATGTTTGCCTCCCGCTCCTGATACGTTGCAGCGGCGTGAAACGTTACGGCGCTTCGCACTCATCCAGCAGCACCGGCGCCAGCGCGTGTTTCAACGCCTGTCGCGCCCGGTGCCCGCGCACCCGCGCCGCGTCCTCCGTGCAGCCCACCACCGCCGCGATCTCCTTATACGAAAAGCCTTCGTACTCCCGCAGGATCACCACGGCCCGCTGCTCCTCCGGCAAGGCCGTTACCGCCTCACGGACCAGCCGCGCCATTTCTCCCCGTTCAAAGTCCGGGGAAGATGCGGTGGTGAAGCTGTCCACGTCATCGCGTGTTTCGCAGCGCGCCTCACGGCGCAGCGCGTCAATGGCCAGCCGGTACGCGATGGTGTAGAGCCAGGTGGAGAAGGGTTTCCCCGGCGTATAGCGGCGGCGGGTGTCATAGACGCGCAGAAACGCATCTTGCAGCAGGTCTTCCGCCCAGGCCGTCCGCCGCAGGATGCGATAGAGAAATCTGAAGAGGGGTTGCCGGTAACGTTCGAACAGGATTCCGAGCGCTGTCATATCGCCGGCAGCCACCTGTGCCATCAACTCCTCATCCGTCACGCCGTCCTTTCACCTGCCGCGGCAATGTGCGAGGCTTGGTCGTCCGCCGTAGCGATGGTGACCGTGCTTCGCGTGCCCGAGTCCTTGCAGGTGTTATACCCGGTCAATAGGCGATGTGAAAAGCGCGTGCCTGCTTCGCGACCGCGGCGCGAATCGCCTGGTCGAAGGAGTCCGCCGGCTTCTCGCCCTGCTTTTTCTCCTCGTCGGCGATGAAGGCCGCGCGCTGTTTGGCGATATCGGTCATCTGCTGCTGCAGCGCTTCGCGCTTCGCCTGTAGATCGGTGATCAGTTTTGTCCGCTCTTCGCGCGTCATCTTCAGCATGTCCGGGGGCAGCAGCTTCTCGTCGAGTTTCTCCAGCATCACCGCGCCGCTGGTGACGTCATTCACCAGGTCTTTGCTGCCGGCTTTGGCGAAAGCGTCAATGGTGCCGGCCGGGCCTTTCAACGCCGCGCCGTCGGTGATATAGCCGGCGCGCCCCGCATTCGCGGTCACGCTGCCCGTTTGCGCGATCACGCCCGCGTTCGCCGCCTGCCGCTGGCCCAGGCGCTGTTCCTCCGCGGTGCCGTAATACAGGCGCGTGGCATCCAGCTCTGCCGCCAGCCGCGCCAACGGTTCATCATGCGGCGTCACCACCACCCGGGCGCCGCCGGACTGCGCCACCGCCGCGAAGGTGCCCTCCGCCGACCGCGCAATCGCCTGCCAGATCGGCGTGGTCGGGGCATGGGTCCCGCATTGAATGGTGTTGATGATGATGCCGCGTTCGGCGGCCAGCTTGCAGGTGTCGGGATACTTCACGTCATCGGCATAATCCATGTGCGGCGGACAGTCGCCGACCAGGAAAATGACGCGGTAGACCTCACGCTGCTCGCTCCACGCCATCTTCGTCACCGCCTCGTGCAGCGCCTGGTTCACGCTTTCGGGCGTATCGCCGCCGCCATCGGCTGTGAATTGCATCAGATCAGCATAGACGGCATCAATGTCCTCTGACAGCGGGGTCAATTTCGTCACGTAGGCATCACCGCGGTCCCGGTAGGCGATCAACCCCATTTTGATGTTGGGCGACGGTGTGCCGGTCACCAGCATGTTGGCGATGGACCAGATCTTCTCTTTCGCCCCGTGAATCAGCCCGCCCATGCTGCCGGTGGTATCCAGCACGAAGACCGCCTGGATGAGCGGCGCTTCCCCGGCCGGCGCCGCCGGCTCTTGCCCGACCATCGGTGACAGCGTCAGTCCCAAAAGCAGCGCCATCGCGCAGCACGCCCGCACGATCGTCTTCATATGCGCCTCCGTTCAGCAAAAGATCGGGAGGGGCGCGCCTCCCTGCGCAGCCCCTTCCCTGCCTGTTCGTACGCGCGACGCGCCGGAAACGTTACAGGGAAGACGAAAAAATCCGTCCAGGCGCCGAGGCAGCGGGCTTGAACGGATTCGAACAGAGCAATATCTGGTGCACCCGCTGGGACTCGAACCCAGGACCTACGGATTAAAAGTCCGTTGCTCTACCAACTGAGCTACAGGTGCATGTAGACGGGCGTATGAAGCCGCGCCATTGTAGCAACTTCACCTGTGACTGTCAACGGCGACGCAGCGCTGCGTAATCTGCCGCTCTTCCCTGGGGTCTGGGTACGGGATTACGACCGTTCCCTCGCCTTGACCGGACAATCGTCTCCGGGTATGCTGTGAGCGCCCATTCAGCTAGGCATTTTAGGAGCCAACCGTGAACATCCTCATCGTCGGCGGCGCCGGGTATATCGGCAGTCATATGGTGAAATTCCTTCGGGACCGGACGGACCATGACGTGGTGGTGCTGGATAACCTGGCGAAGGGGCATCAGGCCGCGGTGCTGGGCGCGACGTGCATCGAGGGGGATTTTGGCGATCAGGCGCATGTGCAGCATCTCTGTCGGGAATATGGCATCTCTGCGGTGATGCATTTCGGCGCCGACAGCCTGGTGGGGGAGTCGGTGACGAATCCGGAGCAGTATTACGAGAATAATATGGTGAAGGGCAAGCGGCTGATAGATGGCGCGCGGGCGGCGGGGGTGCAATACGTCATCTTCTCCTCGACCGCCGCGACCTATGGGATGCCGGAACGCGTGCCGATTCATGAGGATGATCCCGCCAGACCGATTAACCCGTACGGCCGCACCAAGCTGGCCTTCGAAGGGCTGCTGGAGAGTTATCGCGAGGCGTATGGGCTGCAATATCTCTGTCTGCGGTATTTTAACGCCGCCGGCGCCGACCCATCGGGGCTGATCGGTGAAGATCACCAGCCGGAATCCCACTTGATCCCGCTGGTGCTGCAGGTGGCGCTGGGCCGGCGCGACAGGATCATGGTCTTCGGTGACGACTACGACACGCCGGATGGCACCTGTGTTCGCGACTATATTCATGTGCAGGATCTCGCCTCCGCGCACCTGCTGGCGCTGCGGCGGCTGGTTGATGGCGGCGCAGCGGGCATTTATAATCTGGGCAACGGGCACGGCTTCTCGGTGAAGGAGATCCTTGCTGTGTGCCGTGATGTCACCGGCCACCCTATCCCCGCGGAGACCGCCCCGCGCCGCCCAGGCGATCCCGCCGTCCTCATCGCCGCCGCTGACCGCGCCCGCGCCGACCTCGGCTGGCAGCCGGAGTATACCGATGTGCGCGACATCGTCGAGACGGCGTGGCGATGGCACCAGCGCCACCCGCGGGGATACACGGAGTAAGAGCACCATGCGCTGGACATCCGATGCCGCCTGGCACTGGTACCGCCGGTTCGCCCCGGTGTGCGGGGTCAATTATGTGCCGAGCACGGCCGTCAATACCACCGAGATGTGGCAGGGCGAGACCTTCGACCCGGCGACCATCACCCGTGAGCTGGGCTGGGCTGCCAGCCTTGGCCTCAATTGCTGCCGCGTATTCCTGCAATACCTCGTGTGGGAGGCCGATCCGGCGGGGGTGCGCGCGCGGCTCGATCAGTTTCTCGCCATCGCCGCCGGATGCGGCCTCCGCACCATCCTCTGCCTGTTCGATGACTGCGCCTTTTCCGGCAAACAGCCGTTCTTGGGTCCGCAAGACGCGCCGCGTCCCGGTCTCCACAACAGCGCGTGGACGCCCAGCCCCGGGCACGCGCGCGTGACGGACCCCGCCGCCTGGCCGCGGCTGCGCGCGTATGTGACGGCCATCATCCGCGCGCACCGGGATGATCCGCGCGTGCTGCTGTGGGACCTGTACAATGAACCGGGCAATGCCGGGATGGACGCGCGCAGCCTGCCGCTGGTGCGTGAAACCTTCGCCTGGGCGCGCGCCGCGCGGCCGACACAACCGATCACCGGCGGCGCCTGGGATTTCGGGTCGCCCGTGCAGGCCGCGTATAACGACTGGTATCTGGCGGAGTCCGACGTCATCACCTTCCACAACTACGGGGGGGCCGGCGCTTTCACCTCGCTGCTCCCGGTGTTGCGCGCGCCGGGACGTCCGCTGATCTGCACGGAGTGGATGCGTCGGCCCGCATGTCGCGTTGCCGATCTGCTGCCCTTTTTCACCCGCGAGGAGATCGGCTGGGTGTTCTGGGGCCTGGTGAACGGCAAGACGCAAACGCACTACCCCTGGGATTCCCCCGCGGGCGCGCCGGAACCACCCCTCTGGTTCCATGATATTTATCGCGCGGATGGCTCACCGTATTTGCCAGAAGAACTCGAGCTGTTGCGCGCCGCGACGCACCCGCCGGCCGTCGCGTAACGCCGGCTTGCCTTACGCTGTTAAATACGATAAAATAACTCGTGATGGATTTCACAAGGTCTTCCATGCTGCCGTTTGCGGATGCCCTGGCGCGGGCGCTGGCCTTCGCCAGTCCCGCCCGCGGCTGGCTGGTGCCGCTGCTGGGCTGCGCGGAGGAGGATGCCCCACGCCTGTATGCCGCCGCTGACGGCGTGCGCGCCGCCCACCAGGGGACGGACGTGCAACTGCGCGGGCTCATCGAATTTTCCAACGTCTGCCGGAAAAATTGCGCCTACTGCGGCTTGCGCGTTGCGAATCGCGGCGCTGACCGCTATCGGCTGACTCCGGAGGAGATCGTCGCCACCGCGCGACGCGCGGAACAGTTGGGCTATAAGACGGTAGTGCTGCAGTCCGGCGAGGACCGATGGTTCACCGCGGAGCGCATGGCCGCCATCATCCGCGCGATCAAAGCCGCTACCGATCTCGCCATCACCTTGAGCGCCGGGGAGCGCGACCGCCGCACCTACGCCCGGTGGCGCGAGGCGGGCGCGGACCGCTACCTGCTGCGCATCGAGACCACCGACCCCGCGCTCTTTGCCGCGCTGCACCCGGACGGCGACCTGGCGGCGCGCCAGCAGTGCCTCTACGATCTGCGCGACCTCGGCTACCAGCTGGGTACCGGGGTGATGGTGGGCCTGCCCGGGCAGACGCCCGACACGCTCGCCGGCGACGTGATCTGGATGCACGAGCTGGGCGCGGAGATGATCGGCGTCGGGCCGTTCATCCCGCATCCGGACACGCCGCTGTGCGACGCGGCCGGCGGCACCGTCGAGCAGACGCTGCGGCTGGTCGCCGTGCTGCGGCTGGTCTTTCCGTACGCGCATCTGCCCGCCACCACCGCCATGGGCAGCCTGCATCCGCTGGGCCGCGAGCGCGCGCTGCAGGCGGGCGCCAACGTGGTGATGCCGAACGTCACGCCCGGCGCGGTGCGTCCCAAATACGCCATTTATCCCGGCAAGATCTGCCTCACCGACGATGCCGAGCACTGCCGTGGGTGCATCACCGGCCGCATTCACGCCATCGGCCGCACGGTGGCGACGGACCACGGGCACGTGAAGCGGGTGACTACAATAACTGACACCAACAATAAGGAGTAACTCATGAAACCTAGAAAACAGATATGGCAAACGAGTGGTGCTATCGTTATACTTGTTATTATTGCATCTGGTATTTTATATACGTTATATTCATTTTGGCAACTTCTAATGAGTTTGCAGAAGGAAGTTGCAGCGGCAATTATTGCCGCGATGGCAACAGTCATTGTATCAGTAATATCAATTATGGTAGCAAAGTATTATGAACGTAAACTAGTGATAGAGCAAGAAATTCGACAGCGTAAGATTCCTATGTATGAAGAATTTATCGCTTTTCTATTTACGGTACTTATGTCAGATAAAACTGGAGAAACTAAGCCTTCCGAACAGGAAATGATGGCATTCTTTAACAAGTTTACTCAAAAAATAACAATTTGGGGATCAGACGAAGTGCTGTTAGAATGGTCAAGGTATAGACAAGCCAGCGTTGACAACCCCGATGATGTAACTAATACTCTATTCCGCTTTGAGCAGTTATTGTTAGCAATTCGTAAGGATACTGGTCACAGCAATACAAATATAAACCGGGGGGATATTCTTCGTCTCTTTATCAATGACGTAGATAGTATTTTACAACAGGACATTTGAGTGGTGATAACTGTTATGCCAACCATCAACGACACTCCCAGCGGCTCTCGCCTGCATATCAGCATCTTCGGGCGGCGGAACGCCGGCAAATCGAGTCTGATCAACGCGTTGACCAGTCAGCGCGCGGCGATTGTCTCGCCGGTGCCGGGGACGACGACGGACCCGGTGGCCAAGACGATGGAGATGCTACCGCTGGGGCCGGTCGTCATCACCGATACGGCGGGCATTGACGACAGCGGCGACCTGGGCGCACTGCGGGTGGAGCAGACGCTGCGGGTGATTGACCGCACCG
Source organism: Armatimonadota bacterium (assembly GCA_029553475.1). Taxonomy (GTDB): domain Bacteria; phylum Armatimonadota; class Hebobacteria; order CAIYQO01; family CAIYQO01; genus JAKIYB01. Next base: position 55,325 of record JAKPKV010000170.1, on the reverse strand, counting down.
ATCTGGCGGTACTGGCGCTCGACCCGGCCTGTCCGCCGGATGCCTTTGAGGCGGACCTGCTGCTGCGCCTGCGCGCGCAGCGGCGGCCGGTGGTGGCGGCGGTGACGAAGGCCGATCTGCCTATCCCCCCCGAGGCCGCGCTGCTGTGGGCGGAAGCCCGCAACCTGCCGGTGGCGCGGGTGAGCACGGTGACCCGCGAGGGCATCGAGGAGCTGAAGCGGCTGCTCATCAATGCCGCGCCTGCCGTGCTGGTCAACGTCGGCGTGCTGGACGGCCTCATCGGGCCGGGCGACTGCGCGGTGCTGGTGGTGCCCATTGACAAGGCCGCGCCGAAAGGCCGCCTCATCCTCCCGCAGGTGATGACCATCCGCGACGCGCTGGACCACGACGCTTTCACACTGGTGGTGAAGGAGCGCGAGCTCAAATTCGCCCTGCACACCCTCACGGTGGCGCCCAAGCTCGTGGTGACGGACTCGCAGGCGGTGCTGAAAGCGGCCGCCGACACCCCGGAGGAGATCCCCTTCACCACCTTCTCCATCCTCATGGCGCGCATGAAGGGGGATCTGGACCAACTGGTGCGCGGGGTGAAGGCCGTCGAGCGGCTGCGGCCCGGCGCGCGGGTGCTGGTGGCGGAAGCCTGCACGCACCACCGGCAGGCGGACGATATCGGCAAGGTGCAGATTCCCCGCTGGCTGCGGCAGGTGGTGGGCGGCGATATCGCGTTCGCGTTCAGCAGCGGACCGGATTTCCCGCCCGATCTCGCCAGCTACGACCTGGTCATCCACTGCGGCGGCTGCATGATCAACCGCCAGGAGATGCTCTCCCGCGGCCTGAAGGCGGACACCGCCGGCGTGCCGATGGTGAATTACGGCGTGTTCCTCTCCCACGTCCACGGCGTGCTGGAACGGGCGCTGAAGCCGTTCCCGTCGGCGTATCTGACGTATCGCGACGGCTGATTGATGCTCTGTGCCACATGGTTTCCGCGCTGGCGGGCTGTGCATCGGCAGGTATGCGTCCCCCGGATTGAAATCCGGGGCTGGAGCCACGAAGTCCACTTTCGTGGACTGGCCGGAGCGGGCAGACGGATCGGATGCCGAGCAACGTGGGCGTACCGCGACGGCTGATTTCACCGGCCTGTCACCGCCTGTTCATAAGGTTGTGACAGGCCGTGGGCATGATGAGGGCAAGGAGGCCGTGATCATGGCGATGACCTACTGGCAGCAGGCGCGCGCGGACTTCCCCCGTTGGTGCTTGCGCATCTGGGCGGCGGCAGTCATCATCGCGGCGGTGGTATATCTGCTGTCGTATACGACGCCGCTGTCGCGCCTGGTCTACCTGGGCACGGTCCTCTTCGGCGTCTTCACCGGCCTGCTCTACCTTGGCAGGCTCATCCGTGTCCGGTCATGGGCGGGGGCGGTGGTGATGCTGGCGCTCATCGGTCTGGCGAGTTGGGTCGTCTTCGCCGGACGCCCGCCGGATGCCGACCGGCTGCGCGCGGCATACGTCCGCCGGTTGCTGGCCTTTCGCGGCACCGCGTACGTCTGGGGCGGGGAGACGCATGTGGGCGTGGATTGCTCCGGACTGGCGCGGGTGGCGCTGATGGAAGCGATGGTGAGCGAAGGCGTGCGCGAAGCCAATCCCCGCCTGCTCGGGCCTATGCTGTGGCGCTTCTGGTGGCAGGACATCGGCACCAAGGGGATGCTGAGTCAGGCATACGGATATACCCGTCCCGTATTCCATCCGCAAAAGCTGGCCGGATACGCGCCGGATGATCTGCAGCCCGGAGACCTGGCGGTGATCGGGCACATGCATGTGCTGATGTATATCGGCGATGACCGGTGGATCGAGGCGAACCCGGACGAGCACCGGGTCATCGTCACCACCGCCACTCCGGCATCCAGCCACCCCTGGTTCAATCTTTCCGGCACGCATCTGCGCTGGTGGATGCTGGAGGACGCGGGTGAGAACGAAACACCTCGGCGCCCGCGGTGAGGCGGGCGCCGGGGTGGGGTGGGGGAGGGCGAGCAGGGTTACTGCTGGGAGACCGCGCCTTCGGTTTCCTCCGCGGAGGCGACATCGCCGCGCTTCGAGAAGGCGATGGCGATGACGAGGATGATCAGCGCGATGGCGGCGACGATCCACTTACCGGCGGTGCCATCGAGGAGCACGGTCGCGGGAGCCACCAGGATAGCGACCAGGTTCATCACTTTGATCATCGGATTCAGCGCCGGGCCGGCGGTGTCTTTCAGCGGGTCACCGACGGTGTCGCCGATGACGCCGGCCTTATGGGCGTCGGAGCCCTTGCCGCCCAGGAAGCCGTCCTCGATCTTCTTCTTGGCGTTGTCCCAGGCGCCGCCGGTATTGCTCATGAACACCGCCATGAGCTGCCCAGCGAGGATGGCGCCCGCGAGGAAGCCGCCCAGCGCGTAGGGACCGAGCCAGAAGCCGACGAGAATGGGGGAGAAGACGGCCAGCAGGCCGGGACCGAGCAGCTCGCGCTGCGCGGCGGCGGTGGAGATGGCCACGCAGCGGGCGTAGTCCGGCTTGCCCTTCTCGCCCACGCCGGTATATTCCCAGATGCCCGGGATGGTGCGGAACTGGCGACGGACTTCTTCCACGAGCTGCACCGCGGCGCGGGAGACCGCGCGGATGGCGAAGCTGGAGAAGAGGAACGGCACCGCGCCGCCGATGAGCAGTCCGACGAAGACATCCGGCAGGTTGACCTGGATGTTGTTCACCAGGATGGGGGCAATGAGCTGATCAACGGTGCTGCCGGCGGCCAGCAGGCCGTTGTTAATCAGCGTTTGAATATCGGCGCCACCCAGGAGCATTTCCCGGGCGCGTCCGATTTGTGCCCCGGCAGCGGTATCCAGGAAGGAGCGGTAGAGGGCCACGGCCGCAATCACCGCGGTGGCGATGGCGAAGCCCTTGGTGAGCGCCTTGGTAGTGTTGCCCACCATGTCGAGGCGCGCCACCACGTTATGGGCGGCCTTGTTCTCGCTGCCGTCCGGGTTCTTCAACGCGCCGGACATCTCGAAGATGCCGTTGGCGTTGTCGGAGATCGGGCCGTAGGTATCCATCGCCAGCACGTAGCCGGTGGTGGCGAGCAAGCCGAGGCCGGCGAGCGCGATGGCGTAGGCGGCGAAGGCCGGATCGGGGAAGATCACGAAGGCGCCGTAAATGGTGGCGCCGATGGCGACGATGCCCCATACCGAGGATTCCAACCCTTCGGCCAGCCCGGAGAGGATGAGCGTCGCCGGGCCGGTCTTCGCCGCGGAGGCGATCTCCGTCACCGGTTTTTTATCGTCGGCGGTGAAGTACTCCGTCAGCTTCGCGATGACGAAGGTCAGCACGATGCCGATGGCGGTGGCGACGAACGCGAGGAACCAAAAATGCTCAACCAGCGCGGCCAACTGAGGATTCGCCCCCGCGGGGGGCGTGCCCAGGGTCGCCGGATTGAACACCAGATAGGAGACCACCGCGAAACCGAGGGCGGCGATGGCGATGGAGACATATTGCCCGGTGTTGATCGGGTGCATCGGGTTCATCTTCGGGTCGTCTTTGCCCTGCACGGCGAGCACGCCGATGATGGACGCGACGACGCCGACGGCGCGGACGAGCAGCGCGTAGATGACCAGCTTCAGCGTGAAGACGGCGGTGAAGGAGGTCGCGCCGGCGGCCGGCAGCAGCGGGCCGAAGCCAGCCGCGGCCAGCGTGCCGCCCACGGCGGCGGCGAGGATGATCGCCGCGACGAGGGTGACTTCGTAGGATTCGAAGACGTCGGCGGCCATCCCGGCGCAGTCGCCCACGTTGTCGCCCACGTTGTCGGCGATGGTGGCGGCGTTGCGCGGGTCGTCCTCGGGGATGCCGGCTTCCACTTTGCCCACCAGGTCGGCGCCCACGTCCGCGGCTTTGGTGAAGATGCCGCCGCCGACGCGCATGAAGAGCGCCGCCAGCGAGCCGCCGAAGCCGAAGCCGACGAGCACGAACATGGCGTTCTGCTGGAAGATCATGAAGGTGACGGTGGCGCCGAGCAGGCCGAGGCCGACGGTGAACATGCCGGATACCGCGCCGGCTTGGAAGGCGGTTTCCAGCGCCTTTTTGAAGCTGCTCAACGCGGCATGGGCCACGCGCACGTTGCCGCGCACGGCGACGCCCATGCCGATGTAGCCGGCCGCATAGGAGGCGGCCACGCCGAGCACGAAGGCGAGGGCGACGCCGAAGGCCAGCGTGTTGGCGTCAAGGCCGGGGATGCCGGCATACTGCTGCTGGTAGAGGAAGAAGAGGCCGATGCCGATGACGATGACCAGCGGGATCATCGTCTTCACCTGGCGAGCCAGGTAGGCCATGGCGCCTTCCTGCACCGCGGCGGCCACGCCCTGCATGCGCTCGCTGCCCGGGCTGACGGCCATGGTCTTCCTGTACCAGAAGAGCCCAAAGGCCAGCGCGAGAACGGCCGCGCCGAGGACCATGATGAGCGGCAGCCACGCGGCGGGGCCGAAGGGCAATTGGACGGCTTCGCCGTGGCCGGCAGCGCCGGTGTGCGTCTCGCCCGCGGCCGTCGCGCCGTGGTCGCCGCCGTCGTCCGTGCCGAGGTGTGGCGGCTGTTGCGGCGCGGGCTGGGAGCCGGGGAGCAGTTCGCCATCATCGGGGGCGGTGTCCGCGCCGGGGGTGATGTCCTCGATAGGCACCGTTTCATCTTCCGGCGCGGCGACGGGGGGTTCGGTCCCGGTCTCGGTGGTGGTGTCGGTGACCGCGGGCTGCGCATCTACCTGCGCCTGGGCGAAGAATTTCGGCCCGGCGAGGATGAACGCGGCGAGCGCGACGACCAGCAAGCCGAGGAACCAGGTCCGCAGCGTCCGGTATTTCCGGGGAGTACGTGTTGGCGACGACATGGCGTGATTGAACCTCCTACTCGGTGTCATACGATGCGCGGCCCGGCGGGACCGCTGCGTGCTTATGCCCCCAGCACCCGAACGAGATCGAGCATTTCCGGATCCAGGGGTTTATCGTGCGACCACGCGTCCGCGAGGGGCGTGGTCGTGATGCAGTGATGCTGCTCGCCGACGAGCACGCCGTGTTCGCCATCGAGCAGCAGCTTCACCGCGGCGGAGCCGAGCTGGCTGGCGAGCACGCGGTCGGCCGCGGTGGGCGAGCCGCCGCGCTGCACGTGGCCGAGCACGGTGGCGCGGGTTTCATAGCCGGTCGCCTCTTCCACCTGGCGGGCAAATTCCTCCCCGCGGGCGGCGCCTTCGGCGACGACCATGAGGAAGGACTTTTTCCCGCGGCGGTAGCCGGCGTCCAGCGTCCGTTTCACCTGCTCGATGGTCCAGGGGATTTCCGGCAGCAGCACCACCTCGGCGCCGCCGGCGATGCCGACGTGCAGGGCGAGGAAGCCGCGGGAGCGCCCCATCACCTCGATGACGAAGATGCGGTCATGCGAGGTGGCGGTATCGCGCAGGCGGTCAATGCTCTCCAGCGCGGTGTTGACCGCGGTGTCGAACCCAATGGTGTAATCGGTGCCGTAGAGATCGTTGTCAATGGTGCTGGCCACGCCCACGGTGGGGAAGCTCGCGCGGGTATAGAGGGCGTGATTGCCCGTCTGCGAGCCGTTGCCGCCGATGACCACCAACCCTTCGATCCCGGCGGCGCGCAAGTGGTCCACCGCCTGCTGAAATCCCTCCGGCGTGCGGAACGCCTGGCTGCGCGCGCTGTGCAGGATGGTGCCGCCCTGGTTGATGATGCCGGAGACGGAGGAGGCGTCCATGAGGGTGAAATCGCCCTCCACCAGGCCCTGATAGCCGTGGCGAACGCCGATGACCTCCGCCCCCGCGCTGATGCCCGTGCGGACGATGGCGCGGATGGCGGCATTCATGCCGGGGGAGTCGCCCCCGCTGGTGAGCACCGCGATACGTTTCATGATGCAATCCATCAGACAATGGGGTGGGGAGCCTCCCCACCCCGGAACCGTTTACTCTTCGCCGCGGGCGACGGTGCCGCCGCCGAGGGAGCCGGTACTGCCGCTGGCGGCGGCGGCGCCGCCTTTGCCATCACTCTCGAAGAGGCGGATATACTCTTTCGTCTTCGCGACCACGGCGTCGCGGGCGGGCCCGAGCAGCTTGCGCGGGTCTTTTTCGCCGGGACGTTTGGCCGCGGCTTCGAGCATGGCGCGGTTGAACTCCATGCTGAGGGCGGTGGCGACGTTGATCTTCGTGTAGCCGACCTTGATGGCGTCTTTCAGCGAGCCTTCGCCGGGCAGCAGCTCCACGCCCTTCTCTACGGCATGGGCGCGGTCAATGAGCACGCCGGAGGAGCCGTGGCTGACGATGGGAATCTGCGTCGCGTCGTAGATTTCTTTCAGGCGGTCAATGCGCAGCGGCCAGATGTCCAGCCAGAGGCCGTGCACGGAGCCGACGGCGGCGGCGAGAAAATCCACGCCCGTCTCGTCCACGAAGCGTTTGGCCTCTTCCGGCTTCGCGATGTGCTCTTCCACGGTGCGGCCGATCTTTTTGCGCAGGATGTCGAACTGCTTGGGGATTTCCAGCGCGCGGATGTCCGCCATCTCGGCGTCGGTGAGCAGATTCTCGATGGTGAGCACGGAGCCGATCTCCGCTTCCACCGGCAGGCCGACGGCGTGGGCGATGTCCACGATCTTCGCCGTCATGGCGATGTTCTGCTCGAGGGGCAGCTCGTGGCCGTCGAACATCAGCGAGGTGAAGCCGGCGCGCAGGCATTTCACGTTCTGCTTGTAGTCGGTGCCGTGGTCGAGGTGCAGCACCACCGGCACCGGGGCGCCGTCGGCCAGCACGCGGGCCATGGCGGTGATCATCTCCAGCCCGGCGTATTTGATGGCGCCCTGGCTGGCCTGCACGATCACCGGCGCGTTCAGCTCGGTGGCGGCCTGGACGATGGCTTGCGCCATTTCCATGTTGTTCAGGTTGAAGGCGCCGACGGCATACCCTTCGGCGCGCGCTTTCAACAATACTTCACGACTGGTGGCGAGTGGCACGGCTTTCTCCTTTATCTTACTCTCATCATCGGTATACGGTCGCGGAAGCGGGACCCCGCCCTCCGCCTGCTCACGCCGCGGTCCGCGCGATCAGCACCAGCCGGGGCGCGTCCAGCGCGAGCGCTTCCCCGCGGAAGCCGCCGGCGGCGTCCATCACCGCCAGCCCCGCGTCCCGCAGCAGCGCGCGGAGCTCGGTACAAGTATAGACACGCACGCTGTGCGCGAATCGCCGCGCCTCGTCGCCGTCCACCAGCACCTGCTCGTGCGTGTAGCGGCCGGTCCAGACGTCCCAGCGCCACGTGCTGATGACCAGCGCGCCGTCCGGCAGGCGCTTCCAGCTTCGCGGTTGCGCGTGGCGCAGCAGGGCATCGCGATTGGCGACGTCGAGCACGAACCAGCCGCCGACTTTCAGCACCCGCGCCACCTCGGCGAGCACGCGGGCGTTCTCCTCGTCCGCGAAGTAGCCGAAGGCGCTGAACAGGCACAACACGGCGTCAACGGTGCCGTCCGCAAAGGGCAGCCGGCGCATGTCGCCGCGGACCAGCGGCAGGTCCACGCCGCTGTCGCGCGCGCGGCGGGCGGCGACGTCGAGCAGATTCGCCTGCACGTCCAGCCCGATGACGCGGAATCCGCGCCGTGCCAGCGGGATGGCGTGGCGGCCCTGGCCGCAGCCCAGATCCAGCACCCGTCCGCGGGGCGGGAGGCGCGCGGAGAGCGTCTCCGCCAGGAAGGCGACCTCCGGATCGGTGCGCGACGGGGGAAACTGGTAGAGCCGCAGGTATTCCTCGCCAAAATACTCCGGAACCCAGGCGGCTTCGGTTTCCTCAATCGGGCGCACGCGCCGTGAACACATGACAGACCTGCCCCGTTCGCGCGGGGGAACGCCGCGGGCGTGTCAAGACCCCGTTGTGCGAATCCTCGCGCAAACCGCGTCATTATACCGGATTGTGAAAGAGGGAGCAAGGGGCGGGTGGGGGCAGGGGCTGACGGTTACTCCGTCGTCCCGGTTTCCAGCAGGGCATCGTGCAGGGCGGCGCGGGCGGCGTCGCGGCCCAGCTCCCAGGCGGCGATGAGGCGGTCGGTGAGGGGATCGTCCCCGGCGCAGGCGATGCCGCCGTGGTCTTCCAGCCAGCGCACGGTGCGCCGCACGCCGTCTTCCCAGGTGATGCGGTATTCGTAGCCCAGGTCGGCGCGGGCTTTGCCGTTTTCGAAGATGCCGGGCCATTGCAGCGTGTCAAAGGCGAGGGCGGCGCGGTCGTGCGCCATGGCGTAGAGGTCGCCGGCGGGGATGTAGATGGGGTGGTACCGCCCGCCCAGCACGCGCGCCACCGTCGCGTGATACTGGTTCCAGGTCATCCACTCCGCGCCTGTGACGTGATACGCCTCGCCGACGGCCGCGGCGTTGCCGAGGACGTTCACGAACGCGCGCGCCACGTCGCTGATGTGCGCGGACGCCCACAGCCCCTGCCCGTCGCCATGCACGACTATCGGCAGGCCTTTGCGGAGGCGATCGAGGTAGCAGGTGTCCCAGCCGAGGGAGTGGATAAGGGCGCCACCCTCACCATAGGTGTGCGAGGGGCGGATGATCGTCACCGGAAACCCTTCTTCGCGATAGCGGCCCAGGAGGAAGGCTTCGCAGGCGGATTTGTTCAGGCCGTAGTCGCTCACCGGCGTGTGGGGCTCGGTTTCCGTCGCCGGCAGCGTCGAAAGGGGACCGCCGTAGACGCACACCGTGGAGCAGTGGATGAAGTGCCGCACCCGGCCGCGGAAGGCGGCGTAGGCGGCGTGCGAATCCTCGAGCTGAAACGCCACCATATCTATCACGGCGTCCAGCGCCAGGTCGCGCGTCGCGGCGGCGAAGGCGTCGGCATCGCGGCGGTCACAGCGGATATTGGGGATGGTGGCGGAGAGGCGCGAGCGCGTCTGGCCGCGGGTGAGGGTGACGACGTCGTGCCCGCGCGCGAGCAACTGCTCCACGATGGCCGTGCTGATCAGGCCGGTGCCGCCGATAAGTAACACGCGCATGAAAGAACCCCTTCAACAATCAGGCAATGGAGACGTCGGCTTTGATCGAACGATGCGCGACACGGATGGCGTCCGCCACGTCGCGATCCGGTGAGGCCGCCAGGTCCAGCCCGCAGATGCGGGTGAAAATGGCGTCCAGGCCGAGCGGATAGAGCTCGTCGGCGAATTTCGCGTCGGGCGCCGAGAGGCGATCGCGCTCATCGGTGCCGCGGAACTCCAACGCGGCGGCGGCCACGCGCGCCGTCGCCGGGCAGGGCACGCCGTGCGCCAGATCAAACAGCATGGCGCCGATGAGGCGGTCTTCGCGCGACAGCTTGCGCAGCAGGTCGCGTCCCACGCGGAAGACGGTATCGCCCAACGCCCGGTTGCGGAAGCGGCGCAGCAGGTCTTCGCTATGCGCGTGCAGCGCGTCCGCGGTGAACTCGTCCGGATAGGCGGCCAGCAGCGCGCGGGCGGATTCCTCCATCGCGGCGCGCGCCCTGTCGCGCAGCTCGGGGATATCCGCCACCTGCCAGATGTAGGTCAGGTAGGGATCGTACAGATGCCCTAGGTAGGCGATGGCGGCGTGGCCCAGGTTGTGCACGAAGAGCTTGCGGTCCACGTAGGCGGCGATATTGCGCTTCGGCGCGAGGCCGGGCACCGGCGGGATGGGATTCTTGAAGGCCAGCGCATCGAGGATGAGGGTGTTGTAGGCTTCCGCGCAGACCCCCAGCGGGTCTGCCAAGCGCTGCGCCTCGGTCATGATCGGCACCATTTTGCCGATGCTCGTCTCCACCAGGCCCACCAGGTCATCCAGGGGAAAGTCCGCCGGCAGCGCCTGCTGCAGGCCGGCGCGGACGATGGAGGCGGCATTGCGCAGGTTCTCCGCGAGGATGATGTCGAGCGGGCGCGCGCCGTGCCGTTCCCGACGGCGCCGCAGCCCGCGGGCGATGCCGGGATAGAGGAACGGCAGGGCGTTCGGGCCGACGGCGGTGGCGGCGATGTCGCAGTCGGCCAGCGCGTCGGCGACGGCCTCCAGGTCTTTGCCCTGCACCGCGCGCACGCCGTCCACCCAGATGTCCTCCTGGCGGGTCTCCATCACCATCACCCGGTAGCGTCCGCGGGCGTTGAGGGCGGTGACCAGTTCATCCACCACGTCAACGAAGATGACGGCATAGCCGGCGGCGGCGAACAACTGGGCCACGAAAGAGCGCCCGATATTGCCGGCGCCAAATTGCACGAGAGTGGGCATAACACCGGTATCTTCTCTCCCGCGCGGAAAACTCCTGCCCACCCCCGTGAAAATCACGGACGCGCGCCCGCCAGGGGGTGACGGGGTGAAGAGGTGACGAGGTGACGAGGTGAAGGGGTGGGGTGACGCGCGGAAAGGATGGGGAAATGCGAAGGCGGTCTCTCCGCGCGCGGCTCGACGGACGACGACGACGATGACCCACGGTTCTTACGCGCGCGGCACGGGGGCATCTCGCCCGCCAGGGGAGGGAAGTGTTTTCGAATACGGGCGCGACTACGGGCACGGGCGGGCGCGGCGCGGGAAATCCCGGACCAGGCGACAGGGAATTCGCGCGAGGACGCGAATAAGAAAGGGAACGACGGACGATCACCGAGGAGATACGGACATGGCAAAACACGCGGCAAACGGCGGAAGCGGGCACGCGCAGGTGAGTATCGCCGGGATGGTGTTCCTGCGCATCTTTCTGGGCGCCTTTTTTCTGTACGTCGTCTTCACCGAGAAAATCGGCGATCCGGGGGGATTCACGCGGCACCTCGCGGACTGGACGGCGCGGGATGGGCTCTTCGTGGTGGGCAACCCGTGGCCGGCTTTCGGGCAGTTTTTGGCCACGAGCGTGCATCCGAACGCGCAGGCGGCCGCCTGGCTGCTGATCTTCACCGAGCTGTTCGTCGGCGCCATGCTGCTGGTGGGACTGCTGACGCGGCTGGCGGGGGTCGGCGCGCTGGTGTTGAGCGTGCTCTATACGCTGGCGACGTTCCACCTGCCGGCGGAGTTCTGGGCGAACGGCCTCGCCTATGCGGTGATCGCGCTGGCGGTGACCATCGCCGCCGCCGGGCGCACCTGGGGGATTGACGCGTTCCTCGCCCGGCGGACGAAGAGCAGGCTGCTCTGGTGACGGGGGCGGCGATGCTCGAATATTTTCCCGCCCTCAGCGCCGTCCCCGGTTTGCGCCACGCCCTGTCCACGCGGGCGGGCGGGGTGAGCGCGGGCCCCTACGCGACGCTGAATCTGGGGTATCACGTCGGCGATGACGCGGCCCGCGTGACGGACAATCGCCGGCGGCTGGCCGCGGCGGCGGGGTATCCGGCGGACGCGCTGGTGACCGGCCGGCAGGTACATGGCACGGCGCTGGCCTGGGCCACCGCCGCCGACCGCGGGCGCGGCGCCTTCGGCGGGGAGACGGCGCTGCCCGGCGTGGATGGACTGCTCACCGCGGAGCGGGGCGTCCCGGTGGCGGTGCTGGTGGCGGACTGTGCGCCGGTGGCGCTGGTTGATCCCCGGCTGCGGCGGCTGGCGGTGGTCCACGCGGGCTGGCGGGGCGCGCTGGGGCGCATCGCGTCGGCGGCGGTGCGGGCGCTGGCGGCGGCGGGCAGTGCGCCGGCCGACTGCCTCGCGGCCATCGGTCCGGCGCTGTGTCCGGCGTGCCTGGAGGTGGGGGATGAGGTGGCGGCGCAGGTGGCGCCGGCGTTCCCCGCCGGCGTGCGGTCCACGGCGGACCGCCCGCGCCTCGACCTGCACCGCATGATTACCGATGACCTGATCGCGGCGGGGGTGCCGGCCGCGCGGATCGCCCGGCACCCGGCCTGCACGCGTTGCCGGCCCGACCGCTTTTTCTCGCATCGCGCCCAGGGGGGGCAGGCCGGCCGGTTTGCCCTGCTGGCGTGGTGGGAATAAGTGACTCGTTTTCGGCGGGCGCGGCACGACGGGCACGGGACGAAGATATGGAATAGCTGCATAGTGCCCGCGTATCCACGCGGCGCCCCTGTCGAGACGAGGATGATGACGATGTCAGATACCGGTGTTGCCTCCAATCCCTTGCTGGCCAAGCTGCTGGAGCGGCAGGGCCTGCTGCCCCCCGACGTGCTGGAAGGTCTGCTGCAGAAGGCGAGAACGCTGCAGGAATGGCTGGGCGAGGTCGCGGTGGACGACAAACTGCTCACGTTTCGGGAAATCGCGCAGGCGATCGCGCGGGAGATGAAGCTGCCGCTGGTTGATTTACGGCCCATGTCGCCGCCGGACGCGCGGGTGCTGGAGCGGCTGCCAGCGGAGACCTGCCGCAATCACGGGCTGGTGCCGGTGGCCTTCGAGGGCGACAGCCTGCACATCGTCGTTTCGAATCCCCTTGACGAGGGCGGCATGCTGGTCATCCGCACGCTGGTGAACTGTACCATCGCCGTGCGGGTGGCGCCGTTGGACGATATCCGCACCACCATCGAGCGCTGGTACGGCTTTGCCGACGCCGCCGCGCCGTATCTGCTGAAAACGGCGCCAACACCGCCGCCAGCGCCGCCGCCAGGGCCGCCGCGGAGCAGCGTCTTCGCGCCGGCGGCGATGGCGAACAACGCCGAGGAGCTGGCCCTCGACCAGTTGCTGCTGCAGATGATGGAGAACCGCAGCTCCGACCTGCACCTGGCGGTGGGCTCGTCGCCGATGATGCGCGTGGACGGCGAGCTGCGGCCGATGCCCTTCCCGACGATGACCCCGCGCGCCATCCAGACGATGTGCTACGCGCTGCTCACCGACGTGCAGATTACGCAGTTCGAGCGCCACTGGGAGCTCGACTTCGCTTACAGTCTGCCGGGCGTCTCGCGCTTCCGCGTCAACTACCATCGCCAGCGCGGCTCGATGGGCGCGGTCTTCCGCACCATCCCGATGGAAATCCCCACGCTGGACAAACTGGCCATGTCGCCGATGATCCGTGAATTCACCCAGCGCCCGCGGGGGCTGGTGCTGGTGACCGGCCCGACGGGATCGGGGAAATCCACCACGCTCGCGGCGATGGTCGAGGAGATCAACCGCACGCAGCGCACGCATATCGTGACGATTGAAGATCCGGTGGAGTTCCTCTTCAACAATAAGCTGAGCATCGTCACCCAGCGCGAAGTGGGGGCGGACACGGAGAGTTTCGGGACGGCGCTGCGGCACGTGCTACGCCAGGACCCCGACGTCATCCTCATCGGCGAGATGCGCGACCTGGAAACCATCGCCACCGCCGTGTCCGCCGCGGAGACCGGGCACCTGGTGTTCGCCACCCTGCACACCACCAGCGCGGCGCAAACGGTGGAACGCATCATTGACGTGTTCCCGCCCCACCAGCATGAGCAGATTCGCAGCCAGCTCGCCAACGTGCTGGAAGGCATCATCTGCCAGACGCTGCTGCCGAACCTCGACGGCCGCGGACGCTCCTGCGCCCAGGAGATTCTCGTCTGCACGGCGGCGGTCCGCACGCTCATTCGCGACAGCAAGGCGCACCAGATCACCTCCGTCATTCAGGCGAGCGCGAAATACGGCATGCAGACGCTGGATCAGGCGTTGAAGACGCTGGTGCTGCAGCGGAAAGTGTCGCTGGAAGAAGCGATCAAGAAGGCGTCGAACCCGGAAGATTTCAAAGCGCTGGTGGCGATGCAATAACATGACCGGGGAACATCGCGGGGTGCGGAACGGTCTTACGGGGCAGGGAGGAGTATCGCGAGTTACGAGTACGAGCACGAGTACGACGAGGAGGTACGGTGGCGGAGGGGGAGGGATTCGAACCCCCGTCCCGATGAAATCGGGAAACGGTTTTCAAGACCGCCGCCTTCAACCACTCGGCCACCCCTCCGCGGCAGGGCGCGGCGCGCCAGTCACTACAGTACGGGAGATTGGCGGTCGTTGTCAATGGATGGGCGGGAATCGTCATGGCGCGTGGTGGGCGGAAGGAATTCGCGTCGCCGCGCCGAATGAGGTGAAGGAGTCCTGTTGCGGGTGACGGCGACGGATCGTCCGCGCTGTTCACGACCCCGCATCCTGTGGAGAGCAATCTATGGGCAGACGCCTGAGTGTGTCGGTATCGGGACGGAGCTGTATCGCCCTGGCGCTATTCCTGCTGCTGGCGGCATCGTCCGCCGCGCAGGTACGGCGCGAAACGATGTTGAACGGCGTGACCATCAACGCCGGCGCTCCGGACGTGTTGAAAGCGCTGGGATTGCCGCACTACATCGGTCCGGCGCTGCCCGGCGCGGAGGCCATTGAGAAGATTCTCAATCCGCCGCCGCTGATGGCGATGGGCGGGGCCGCGCCGGCCGCCCCCGCCGCGCCGGGCATGCCCGATGGCGGTGTTGCCGCCGGGCCGCCGAAGCCGAAGCCGGAAGAGGAGCATATCGTCTGGCTGTATGAAGGCGTGCGGTGGAACGGCACCAGTTACTCGACGAACCTGAATGCCGGCCATGCCACCTACGTGATTTTCGACAAATACGGCAAGGTCGCCGGCGTGGTGATGTCGGTAGACACGCCGGCGACGAATCCGGGCATCTACATGTCGTCGCGGGGACCCCAAGGCGAGAAGGTCGGCTTCGGCACGAGGATGATTGAGATGGTCACGGTCTACGACTGGCCCGATCCGCTCGCGCGCCTCGACAAATACTACTTCGCCGCGTATCCCGACCGGAACGTCACCTTCTCGCTGGACAGCGCCACGCGCAAGGTGGTGGTGATGGCCATCGGCATGCCGGTGACGGTGATCCGAGGGGCGGAGAAAGCCGCCGGCGGCGCCATCGGCGCGCTGGACGGCGGCGTGGGGTTGCCCGGCGGCGTGGTGCCGCCGCGATAAGGAGCATGTGATGCTGACGCGCATTCTGGTAAGTCTGTCGCTGCTGCTGGTCATGCTGGCGGGGGGGGCGGTGGAGAGGAAACTGGCCGGCATTTCCCTCGACATGAAACCCGCCGAAGTGATTGCGCTGCTGGGCGACCCCACCGCCATCCTGATGGCGCAGCCGCCGATCATCACCCGCACCGCCGGCACCGGCGTGGGGGGGGCGATGGCCGGCCTGCCGGGCACGATGGAGAACATGATCCCGGAAGCCGACCGGCCGAATACGCTGGTGCTCATTTATGGTGACCAGGAGATCGAGATCGGCACCAGCGGCGGCGCGCTGAGCGCCGCGATCGGGCCGTTGGGCTTCGGCGAACCGGCGGCGGCGGGCGGGGGCGGCAAAGCGGAAATCCCCGTGTGGGCCTACGTGGTGCGCGCCACCACGTTGTCGCTCGGCCAGCAGGAATTGATCTACAAGATCAACGACACGTATTCGCTCGGCGTGACCATCACCGGCGCGGGCAAGGAAGCGAAGGTGACCGACGTGGTGGCCTGCTCCTTCGAGTCGTTCAAAACCTTCCCGAGTACCCCGACACGGCTCCACGAGCGGAAGGCGGTGAACTTCTTTTACAACGCGCCGGACCCGTCGAAGCGGCGGCAGCTTCCCGCCGGCACGTCGAAAGGCATTGTCATCGGCTCGCGGCTTGACGAGGTGCTGATGCGCCACGGGTGGCCGCAGGTCTTCTTCCCCTACGTCTCGGATCCCATCGCGAAGATCGTGCTGGCGCGCCCGGAGGCGAAGATTCCCACCGTGCCGGTGAAGCCGGGCGCGGGCGCCGGCGCCGGGATGGCGTCCGCGCCGGTGTCGCCCACCGGCATGCTGGGGCCAAACGTGACGGCGTCCGGCGAGAAGCCGGCGATGTTCACCGATGGCGATAAATTCACCATGAGCACCGGCTTTTCGAAGAATGCGCTGATGCTCTTCCTCAATGATAACGTCGCGCTGACGCTGGTGGACTTCACCGTGGTCCGCATCCAGATTGGCAGTGGGGTGGTTCGCCCTCCCGATCCGCCGCGCATTGCGCCCGCGACGCCGGGCGCCATGCCGTAACCGGTATCCGCGCGGCGCCGGCGCATCCTCACCGGCGCAACAAGGTATAACCTGCTTCGGAACCGGGTATACCCGACGTGAGATCGGCGGGGGTGTCCGGTTCCGCGTCCCCCCGGCAGACCCTGTTCCACCCTATACTTGAAGGATCACGCGCATGAGTGCTTCACGTCCGAAACTGCTGTCCTCGATGATGACGGTGCTGCTGGTGGTGTCCGCGTTCCTGATCGGGTACCAGATGAATACCTCGGGGGCGCCGCTGGCGCTGCGGGCGCCGATCACCCCGGTGTGGGCGGCGCAGGTCGCCGAGGGGCCGATCCGCGCCACGCTGGATACCCAGTTGAGCCTGCGGCCCGTGCAGTTGTTCAACGAAGCGTTGAACCATGTGCAGACGCAATACGTCGAGCCGATCGCCCAGCCCGAAGAGCTGTCCTACGCGGCGATTCGCGGCATGTTGGGCCGGCTCAACGACCCGTATACGCGCTTCATGGACCCGAAGGAGTATAAAGAGTTTCTCGCCGACAACGAGGGCCATTTCGCCGGCATCGGCGCGACGCTGAGCATGGTGGAAATCCCGGCGCTGGAGACGAAAACCGGGGAAGGCACCACCGCGCCGGTGAAGTGCCCGGTGTGTGAGACGGAAATTTCCAACGTGAAGCACTATCGCGTGGAGATTGTGGAACCGCTGCCGAACAGCCCGGCGTTGGCGGCCGGCCTGCAGCCGCACGATGTCATCCTGAAAGTGGATGACCTGGAGACGGACGGCCTGCTGGTGAGCGACGTGGCGGCGAAAATCCGCGGCAAAGCCGGCACCAAGGTGACGCTGACGCTGGGCCGCAAAGGCGTGGAGAAGCCGCTGGTGGTGACCATCACCCGCGCGCAGATCGAGGTGCCGGCGGTGGAGGCGAAAGTGCTGGAGGACAATATCGGCTACCTGCACCTGCTGCAGTTCAATGAGAAGACCGTGCAGGAGACGAATGACGCGCTGATGCGTTTTCGCAAAGCCGGGGTGAAGGGCGTGCTGCTCGACCTGCGCAATAACCCGGGCGGCCTGCTCACCGAATGCATCAAGGTCGCCAGCATGCTGCTGCCCAAAGACAAAAAGCTCATCGTCTACACGAAGGGGCGCACCGGCGACCGCGAGGACTACACCCGCATCAGCGACGTGCCGATCTACGACTTCCCGATGGTGGTGCTGGTGAACAAGAACAGCGCCAGCGCTTCGGAAATCCTCTCCGGCGCGTTGAAGGATCACCAGCGCGCCACCATCGTCGGCGAGAGCACCTACGGCAAGGCGCTGGTGCAGACGGTGCTGCGCATGAGTGATATGTCGGCGATGGCCGTCACCACCGCGCACTATTACACGCCGAATGACGTGGACGTGGCGAAGAAAGGCGTGGCGCCGGACGTGACGGTGGAGCTGGAGAAGGACGCGAAGGGCATCAGCGAGTCGGACAACCAGGCGCAAGCGGCGCTGACGCTGCTCAAAGCGCAGATGGCGAAAGGGAAGTAGGCATTCTCCCATCGTCTGTCAGCGAGACGCGTCCGGCCGGGGTTCCGGCCGGGCGCGCGTGTTCATCTGTGGGCGGGCGAGCGTCCCCGCGAGCCGACTCCGGGGGGAAGAGATGTCAGTCGTGTGCGACCTATCGGCTATCTCATGCACACGACATACCAGATATCCACCCGGAGTCGGCTCGCGGGGACGCTCGCCCGCCCGAAACGATCGGATGATCGCGTGTGAATGAGCGGATTACCAGTCTTCCGACCGGGCGAGGAGCATGGCGACATCGGCATAAAAGGCCCGGCGGGGAAAGCCGTCGCCGGGACAGGCGGTCTGGCCGAGATCGCGATGCAGGTAGAGCTGGCCGGTGGTGAGGCGGTATTTGCGCAGGAGCGCGGCGGTGAGGCGCTCCGCGGCGGCCAGTTGCGCGGGCGGCGGTGCCAGCGGGCCGCGGCGGCCGCGGTTGCTGGCGCGGTGGAAATCGCCGATGAGGGCAATGCCCAGCATGTCGGGATAGCCGCGCGTGTGCGCGCCGGGCAGGTGCTCGGGCCGTCCTACCAGCACGGTGCCGTCCTGCTGGATGAGGTAGTGGTAGCCGACGTGGTAGGTGGTGCCATCGCGGTCGGTGACGTGAAAACCGCGCCGCCGGTGCATGGCGTCAATGGTGGCGGCCGTCACCGGCTGGCCGCCGGCAGTGGGGGCGGTGGCGGTATGGTGAATGACGATGCCGCGGTGGGAGCGCGGCGCCGGGCGCGGCGGCGTGTCCCGCCGGAGCCACAGCAGGCCCGCTCCCGCTCCGACACAAAGCAGGACCACCGAGATCAGAAGCAGACGGCGTTGAGCGACTGGCATGACGATACCATACCCCGCGGCCATGACAACGCCATCACGGCGCGATGACGGGAGGATGACGATCACGCCGTTTTACGCGTGGCTGCGTTGCGCGACGCTGGACGCTGGATTATCTCCCGCGACCGCTCAACGCGGTTGAAAAGGACGCTTACGGGACAGTTCTGCTCTCCTGGCGCATTGAGGACAGCCGTCGCCGGAACCAGAGAAGAAGCCGCGCGGCGGCCGACGCTGCACCCGGGGACCATTTTTCGATACCCGCGCTACAGCGGCGTCAGCCCGAGCAGCAGCGCGATGACAGCCTTCTGCGCGTGGAGCCGGTTTTCCGCCTGATCGAGCACGACGGACTGCGGGCTTTCCATCACCTCGTCGGTGATTTCCTCGCCGCGGTGCGCGGGCAGGCAGTGCATCACCAGCGCACCGGGCTTGGCCTGCGCGAGCAGGGCGGCGTTGAGCTGATACGGTGGGAAGACGCGCAGGCGTTCGGCGCGCTCTTCTTCCTGCCCCATGCTCGTCCAGACGTCGGTATAGACGGCGTCGGCCTTTTTCACCGCGGCGACGGGATCGGCGGTGATGTCAATCGCGCCGCCGGTCTCGGCGGCAATGGCGGCGGCGCGGGCGACCACGGCGGCGTCGGGCTCGTAGCCGGGCGGGCAGCCCACCGCCATGCGCATGCCCAGCTTCGCCGCCAGCAGCAGCAGGCTGTGCGCCACGTTGTTGCCGTCGCCGACGTAGGCGAGCTTGCGCCCCTTCACGGTCGCCTTATATTCAGAAATCGTCAAAAAATCCGCCAGCGCCTGGCAGGGGTGCTCCAGATCGGAGAGGGCGTTGATGACCGGCACGCTGGCATACTCCGCCAGGCCGCGCACCGTCTCGTGCGTGAAGGTGCGGGCCATGATGACATCGCACCAGCGGCTCAGGTTGCG
Source organism: Armatimonadota bacterium (assembly GCA_029553475.1). GTDB lineage: Bacteria > Armatimonadota > Hebobacteria > CAIYQO01 > CAIYQO01 > JAKIYB01. Next base: position 36,106 of record JAKPKV010000170.1, on the reverse strand, counting down.
CGCCACGTCTTTCACCGGCTCGCGGGTGCCCAGGCCGATATCCGCGGGCTGCAGGTAGATGGCGTGCCCGCCCAGCTGCGTCATCGCCACCTCGAAGGTGACGCGGGTGCGCAGCGAGGGTTTTTCAAAAATCATCGCCAGCGTTTTGCCGGCCGCGACCTGCCCGGCCAGCACCGGCTGGCGCTTCAGCAGCGCGGCGGTGGAGAGGATGGCGGCCAGCTCCTCCGCGGTGAAGTCGTCAATGGACAGCAGATCTCGGTCCCGCAGTGCGATGGTTGTCATGAGTCCTCCGTGGCGCCGTCCACCGGCGCGTCATATTGGCGGCGCAGATTGCCCAGCGTCCACATCACCCGGCCCAGCAGGCCCAGCGCCAGCAGCAGCGCCAGCGCGAGCAACACCTGCGCCCAGAGCGGCAGCGCCTGCATACGCGTCCACCAGGCGTGAAATTCGTCAGCCGGATGCGCCCGCCGGGGCACATACCCGATGGCCCAGCGGCCCAGCCAGAAGAGGCCGATGATCGCGGCGAAGCTCAGCCAGAGCTCGATGAGCAGGCGGCGGACGCGCGGCAGCGGCACGCCCTGCGCGCCGAGCTGCAGCCAGAGCAGCCAGCTCACCAGCGCGAGCGCCGCCGCGACGAAGACCAGCATCGGCACGTCACCTATCATCGCCGGTATTGTACCGTGCCAGCGCGGTCCTTGCCAAGGGCGCGGGGCCGCCGCAGACAAACCGCGGCGGACGCGGGCGGCGCGGGAAGGAGAAGCGGGGGCGTGGGCGGAATAGCAATACCACGCGGCGGCGCTGGCGTCCCGCGAGGGATGACACGTGGAGACGCGAATGATGGATACGGGTACTGCGCGAGCGGCATTGGCCACCGCGGCGCGCATTGTGGTGAAAGTGGGCAGCAACCTGGTGGCGACGCCGGAGGGCGCGTTCAACCGGGCGCTGCTGGCCGGGGTGGTCGGGGAGATCGCCGGCCTGGTGGGCGACGGGCGCGAGGTGCTGCTGGTCACCTCCGGCGCGGTGCGCATCGGGCTGGCGAAGATGGGCTTGCTCGGTGGGCCGAAGCCGGACCTGTCGGTGCGCCAGGCGGCGGCGGCGGTGGGGCAGGTGGAGCTGATGACCTGCTACAACGCGCTGTTCGCCGAGCGCGGCTGCCTGGTGGGGCAACTGCTGCTCACCGGTGACGACATCACCGACCGCGCGCGCTACCTGCACATTCGCAACACGCTGCTGCCGCTGCTGCGCCGCCACCAGGTGGTGCCGGTGATCAATGAGAATGACTCGGTCTCCGTGGAAGGCGTGCAGATCGGCGAGAATGACCGGCTGGCCGCGCTCATCGCCGGCAAGGTGCAGTGCGACCTGCTCATCAGCCTCTGTGACGTGGAAGGGTTTTACACAGGCGATCCCACACGTGATCCGGACGCGCGGCTCATCTCCGAGGTTGAGGTAATCACTCCAGCGCTGGAGAAGATGGCCGGCGGCAGCTCGTCGGGCGTCGGGCGCGGCGGCATGCGCGCGAAGCTGACGGCGGCGAAGATCGCCACGCGCATGGGCGCGCACGCGGTGATGGCGCCGGGCCGCCATCCCGGCATCATCGGCCGCGTCCTCGCCGGCGAGGCGGTGGGCACGCTGTTCACCGCGCGGACGGCGGCGCGGCCGGGCGCGCGCAAGCAATGGCTGGGCTTTGCCGCCGCCGCCCGCGGCCTGTTGACGGTGGATGCCGGCGCGGCGCGGGCATTGGTGGAGCGCGGTTCCAGCCTGCTGCCGGTGGGCGTGCGCGGCGTGGAGGGGGATTTTCGCGCCGGCGACGTGGTGGCGGTGGCCGACGCGCAGGGCAAAGAGATCGCGCGCGGGCTGGTCAATTATTCCGCCGACGAGATGCGGCGAATCGCCGGCCAGCACACAGGTCAGATCGAGCAGATTCTTGGGTATCATCCCTACGACGAAGCGGTGCATCGCGATAATCTCATCGTGCTCTGAGAAACAGTTTCTGGGGCGGGCGGAGGTGCGGATGGCGTGGCTCCAATATCGTGGGCGTCTGGCGCTGGCGCTGATCATGCTGATGATCAGCGCTTTCCGCGCGTGCGCCGCTGAATTGCCGAACCCGTTTCCCCCGGGCGAGGTGAGCGTCTCCACGCTGGCGAACGGGCTGCGGCTGGTGGTGAAGGAAGACCACGCGCTGCCGGTGGTGGCGCTGGCGGTGGCGGTGCGCAGCGGCTCCGCCGCGGAGATGCAGGCCCCGGGGCGGGCGCACCTGCTGGAGCACCTGGTCTTTCAGGGCACCAAGCGCTTCCCCGCCCCGCTACAGGCGCAGCAGGCGCTGGAGCAGGCGGGGGGCATCAGCGACGCCGTGACCAGCCGCGACGCCATACGCTTTCAGGCCGCCATCGCGTCGGCCCAAGCGGAGCTGCTCACGCGCGTGCTGTATGACGTGGTGATGGCGCCGCTGCTCACCGATGACCGGTTCGAGCAGGAACGCCCGGTGGTGCTGGCGGAGATCCAGCGCGAGGACGACGACCCGATCGTGACCGCCATCGCCGGCGCCTACCGGGTCTCATACCGGAGCCACCCCTACCGCTACAGCCCGTCGGGGAGCATTCAGGACCTGCTGCGCATGACGGCCGCCGACGTGCGCGCCTTCCATCAGCGCTGGTTCAGCTCAAAGAATATCAGCCTGGTCTTCGTCGGCGACATCACCGCGGCCCGCGCGAAGGAGATCGTGGCCGGCAATTTCGGCCTGGTGAAGCCCGTGCCGCTGCCGGAGCGCCCGCCCGCCGAGATCACGAGTTTTGCGACGCCCGCGCGGCATCACACGCCGACCGCGCTGCCGAGCACCTGTCAGGCGATGGCCTTTTCCGCGCCGGCCAGCGCCGATTTCACGCGAATGGTCGCCACCGACGCGCTGCTGACGCTGCTGGTGGATGGTCCAGACGCGCTGCTCTCGGCATGGTACGCGGGGCGCGGCCTGTCGCCGGCGCGCTTCGGCGGCGAGTTCGTCAGCGCGCGCGCGCCGGGCCGGCTCATTCTCTGGGCGGACACGCCGGCAGGCCAGGCCGTGCCCGTGCGCGACGCGACGCTGGCGCTGCTCCGCCGCATCTACGTCGGCGATGTGGATGACGAGGCGCTGGAGCTGGCGCGCCGGCGGCTGGCCACGTCCTTCGTGCTGGAGAACGAGACGTACAGCCAGCAGGCGGCCACGCTGGCGTTCTACGAGAGTCTCGGCGGGGCGCATCTCGCGAGCCGCTATATCCCCGCGTTGGAGGCGCTGACGTTCGCCCAGGTGTGCGATGCGGCGCCGACCGATCTGCTGGGGTGGGTGACCGTGGGCACGCGTCCGGAGGGAGGAATGTAATGCGCGCAGGACTGCTCGCGCTCGCGCTGCTGCTGGCGGCCGCCGTCTGGGCCGGCACTCCCCTCGTGCAGGCGCTGCCCAACGGGTTCCGCGTCATCACCCAGCCCACCACCTCCGCCCAGGTGGTCTCCATGACGCTGCTGGTGAATTTCTCCGCGCTCGATGAGCCGATGGAGTTCGCCGGCCTGCGCCAGGTGTTGCTGACGAGCATGCTGCACGGGTCGCAGACGCTGGACGGCGCAGCGATCCGGCGCACGCTGGCGCGCTGCGGCGGGACGCTGGAAGGGCGGGTGCACCAGGACGCGCTGGAGTTCACCGCGCGGGTGCCGGCGGGGGCGATGGAGGTGGCGCTGCGCGCGCTGGGCGAGATTGTCTGCCACCCGCGCCTCTCCGATGAATCGGTGGCGGCCGCGGTCGAGCAGGCGGAGCGGCAACTGCTGACGGAGCCGCTCCGCGCGCTGGAGTATGCCGACCGGCTGGCGGAGGTGAACCTGTACGCGAATCACCCCTACATGTTCCGCGGGCAGGGGTCGCGCTCTGGTCTGCGCAACGTGCGGGCGACGGCGGTGCGCTGGGCGTATCAGACCTACGTGGGGCCGGGCACGTCGGTGCTGGCGATGGTGGGGCGCTGCACGCCGGAAGGGGTGCTGCCCCTCGCGCGCGCCGTCTTCGGCGCGTGGGCGCCGCGCCCGATACCGCCGCGCGGCGTCTGGGAGCTGCCGCTGCTGCGTCAGTCCATGAGCCTGCTGCGCGAGGAACCGGTGCGCGCCACGTGCGTGATGATGGCGTTTCCCGTCAGCGGCATCACCCACGAGGATTTCGTCACGCTGCGCGTCATCGAGAGCCTGCTGGCGGGCGGCACCGGCGCGCGGTTGTTCCGCACCGTGCGCGAGCGGCGGCATCTGGCGTACGAGGTCTCCGTGCGTTTTCCCGCGCGGGTGGCCTGCGCGCACTTCGCGCTTTACGCGCTGACCCACGCCGACGATATGGAGCGCACGCGGGCGGCGATGGCGGAGGAAATCACGCGGCTGCAGACCGAGCCGGTGGCGGCGGCGGAGCTGGCGCGCGCGCGCGCCTACCTGAAGGGCCGGTACCTGCTGGCGCACCAATACAGCGCGCACTACGCGTTCGACCTGGCCTGGTACGAGCTGCAGGGGCTGGGCGTGCGGTATGATGCCGCCTATCCCGAGGCGGTGGAGCGCGTGACCGCCGCCGACGTGCAGCGCGTGGCGCGCGCGTATTTCACCCGCTACCTGCTCGCGGTGGTGATGCCGCTCTCGCTGTCGCCGGAGATGCGACAGGAAGACCGTTTAGTCGCTCCCGCCGCCGGGGTACAGCATGAGTAGCCGGGGATACCTCGGCGGCACCGCCGTATCAGGAGTGAGCGCGGATATGGCGGGACGGACCGTGCGCGACGAGGTGGAGCGTTCCCGCTGGACCGGGGGATTGCGAGGTGGTATCATGATGCGCCAGGACACACTCGTCGAAACGTTAACGGACCTGATGAAAGCCCAATGGGCCGCGGGGGCGCGGACGCCGGCCACGCTGCTGGAGCAGCGCGTGCTGGAGATCGAGCGGCTGGGCCTGCTCGACGTGGCGGATGCCGACGGACTGCCGAGCAGCGCGCGCCAGTTTGCGATGGCGTCGCTGCGGGCGACCCCGCCGCCGTTCTTCATCACCATGGACGAGGCGCTGCTCGCGTACCGTCCGGTGCTGGAGGCGCGCTACGGATTGCGGATTTTCTCCGTCCCGGAAGCGGCGCTGCTGCTGCGGGAGACTGATGGACCACCGAACTGACCGGCAGACTGACGCGATGACGGACACCATTGCCGCCCTCTCCACACCTCCCGGAGAAGGCGGCATTGGCATTATTCGGCTCTCCGGGCCGGAGGCGGCGGCGCTGGCGCTGGGCCTGTTCCGCCGCGCTGACGGTTCGGCGCTGGCGCGCCCCACGCCCTTCCGGCAGTATTACGGGCACATCCGCCACCCGGAGACCGGCGACGTGGTGGACGAGGTGCTGCTCAGCGTGATGCGGGCGCCGCGCAGCTATACGCGCGAGGCGATGGCGGAGATCAGCGCGCACGGCGGGCCGCTGCCGCTGCGGGAGATCCTCGGGCTGCTCTGCCGGGCGGGCGCGCGGCTGGCGCGCCCGGGCGAGTTCACCGAGCGGGCGTTTCTGCACGGGCGCCTTGACCTCACCCAGGCGGAAGCGGTGCTGGATACCATTCGCGCGTGCACCGAGGCGGGCTTGCGCGCGGCGCAGCGCGCCCTGCGCGGCGAGCTGGCCGCGCGGATTCGCGGCCTGCGCGCGCGGCTGGTGGCGCTGCTGGCCGCGCTGGAAGCGGCGATTGACTACGCCGACGAGGATATCGCCGTACTCTCGTCGGCGGAGATCGCGGCGGAGATCGCCGCCCTCCGCGCCGCGACCGAGGAGCTGATCGCCTCCCACCGGCAGGGGTGCCTGCTGCGCGATGGGGCGGCGGCGGTGATCATCGGCCGGCCGAATACCGGGAAATCGAGCCTGCTGAACGCGCTGCTCGGCGAGGCGCGCGCCATCGTCACCGCCGTGCCCGGCACCACGCGCGACGTGATCGAGGAGCAGCTTGACGTGGGCGGCGTGCCGCTGCGGCTGATGGATACCGCGGGCATCCGTCCCACCGATGACGAGGTGGAGCGGCAGGGGGTGGCGCGCAGCGAAACGGCGCTCGCCGACGCGGATGTGCTCCTGCTGGTGCTGGACGGCTCTGCGCCATTGACGGCGGAGGATCGCGCGCTGCTGGCCCGCGCGCGGGGGCGCCCGGCGATCCTGATCGTGAACAAGGCGGACCTCCCGCTTGCCGTGGCGCTGTCTGAGCTGGGTGCGCACGTGATGATTTCCGCGCGCACCGGCGCCGGGCTGCCGGCGCTGCGCCAGGCTATCGCCGACCTGCTGCTGGGCGGCGCGGTGGCGGCGCAGTCGCCGCTGCTCGCCAGCCTGCGGCAGCGCGCGGCGGCGGAGGAGGCCGCGCGGGCGCTGGCCCAGGCGGAGGCGACGCTGCGGGCGGGCGGGAGCGAGGAGCTGCTGGCGGTGGACCTGACGGCCGCCGCCGACGCGCTGGGCGCGTTGACCGGCGATCATGCCCGCGACGAGGTCATCCAGGAACTCTTTTCCCGCTTTTGCGTGGGAAAGTGAACGTAAATACTCTTCATGCTCCCCGTGCGCGCCGGCCCATGATTGACAGGGCAGGGGTCACTGCCTATACTGGAGACGAGTTTTTTGGCACAGGATAACCGAATCCGCGTGATGCCCCACGAAACGACAGCGACCATACCGGACCGCGACGCCGCACCGCGCATCCTGATTATTCGCCTGGGAGCCATCGGCGACGTCATCATGACCTCGGCCGTGCCGCAGGCGATCAAGGAGGCGTATCCGAACGCGCGCATCTCCTGGCTGGTCGAACCGCTGAGCGTCCCCATCGTCCGCATGAATCCCTACGTGGACGACATCATCGTCTTCGACTGCAAGAAAGACTGGGTGACGCTGCTGCGCGCGGGCAAGCTGGTCGCGCTGACGCGCGCGGTGCGCGCGTTCCGCCAACTATTGCGGGAAGGCGCGTTCGACATTGCCATTGATTTTCAGGAGCTATTCAAGAGCGCCTTTCTCGCCTGGCTCTCCGGCGCGCCGCGGCGTATCGGGCCGGCGCCCTCGCGCGAGGGAAACCGCTTCTTCATGACGGAGCTGGCCGCGCGCCCGGCGCATCCCACCTGGCTGTCGCAGGCCAATCTGGCGCTGCTGGCTCCCCTGGGGGCGCCGCAGCGCCCGCGGCGCCCGGTGCTCGTCGTGCCGGACGCCGAGCGCGCGGCGGCACGGGATTTCCTCGCGTCGCGCGGATTGGTCGGCGCGCCCTACGCGGCCTTCTGCCTCTCCTCCTCCCGCCCGCAGAAAGACTGGGTCTTCGCGCGCTGGAGCGAGTTGGCGGATACGCTCTGGGAGCAGGAAGGCCTGCGCACGGTGCTCATCGGCGGGCCGGAACGCCGCGTGGACGCGCTGGGCATCGTGGAGAGCTGCGCGTCGCAGCCGGTGTCGGCGGTGGGCTATACCAACATCATGCAGTCCACCGCGCTGGTACAGGATGCCGCGCTCGTCGTCGGGCTGGATACCGGCCTCACCTACGCCGGCCTGGCGGTGGATACTCCGACCATCGCGCTCTATGGCTCCACCGATCCCTCCTGGCTCGCGGAAGAGCCCTGCGCCACCGTGTGCTTCCACCCGCTGCCCTGCTCGCCCTGCGGCCGGCGCCCCACCTGCCGGCAGTATGATTGCATGCAGGCCATCAGCGTGGCGGAAGTGGCCGATACCGTCCGCCGCCTGCTGAAACAGCGGCTGACGGCCTCGGGGGCCACGAAACGCTCACGCGCCGCCACCCTCTGAGGCTGTCACGGCTTCCTTTCGCCGATGCAGCACGCCCAGCGCCAGCAGCGCGACCGTCGCCAGCAGGCAGAGCGGGCCGACCAGCCATCCCCAGGCGGTGTAGACGGTGCCCGGCAGGCCGCCGGCGCTGCGGCGGGTGAGGGCGCCGCGGGCGTAGACCGGCAGCTCCTCCACGACGCGCCCATCCGGCGCGATGAAGCCGGAGATGCCGGTGCTGGCGCAGCGCGCCACCGGCAACCCCGTCTCAATCGCGCGAAAACGCGCCTGATTGAAGTGCTGGCGCACGGCGGCGGTGCGGTGGAACCAGGCGTCATTAGTGAGATAGACGAGGTGGCGTGCGCCGTGCGCCGCATAGCCGCGCGCGATGCCGGTGAAGGTGGACTCGAAGCAAATGCCCACGCCGAGGGGGTGGCCGTCCACGCGCAGCGGTCGGTGGCCGTCGCCGGGCTCCAGGTCCGTCTGGCGAATGCTGTAAAAGCGGTCGATGAGCGGGCGGATGAGCGGCACGTATTCGCCGAACGGCACCAGGTGCATCTTGTCGTAGGCATCTTCGACGGCGCCCGCGGGCCCCAGCAGGTAGGCGGCGTTGCGCGGCAGCGCATACCCCGGCGCGCCGACCAACAGGTAGCTGTCCGTCTCCCGCGCGAGCGTCCGCATCTCGCCATGATACGGGGGATACGGCGGCAGCGGCACCGCGCTTTCCGGCCAGATGATGAGGCGGGGGGGAGCCGTCTCCGCGCGCGCCGCGGGTTTCGACAGCGGCGTGAGGATTTCCAGCCGTCGGTGCTGTTCCCGCTGCCAGTCATCGAGGGTGCGCGGGCGTTCCAGCTCGTCGGCGGTCAGGCCGCGCTGCGCGCTCGGCTGCACGAGGGTGATGGTCAGCGCGTGCGCGTCGCCCGCGCGCGCCTGACGACCGACCGCGCGATACGTCTGCCACCAGCCGGCGAGGAAACAGGCGACGAGGAGGGCGGCGGCGATGCGCAGGAGGCGCCCCGCGCCGGCATCGCGCAGGCGCAGCACCACCGCGCCGGCCACCAGCAGCATGAGGAAGGTGAGGAGGGGGAGGCCGCCGATGGCGGCGATGCAGGAGAGCGCTCCCTCCACCTGGCTCATGCCCACTTCGCCCCAAGGGAAGCCGAAGGCGCCCTGCCCGCGCAGCCACTCCAGCGCGGTGAAGGCCAGCGCGAAGCCGATCACTCGTCCGGTATCGCCCCACGGCATCCGCCGGCTGAGCAGATCGGCCAGCAGCGGGAAGACGGAGACGGCCAGCGCCAGCAGCAGCCACGGAAGCGCGCCGAAGAGGCGCATCCAGGCGAGATGCACCAGCGCAAACGTCAATCCAAAAAGCCAGACGCCCCAGCGCGCCGGCTTCGGCGGCAGCGCCAGCATGCCCCAGCAGAGGAGGAGGAGCGCGAGCCAGGCGACGAGCGGGGAGGGGCGGTCGCCGAAGGCGCCGGGCAGCAGATCATTCGGAAAGCCGAGGGCCAGCACCAGCCCGCCGAACGCCAGCAGCGCCGCTGGCAGGAGCCGGCGTGGCAGCATCGGGTCGGCGGTGGTGGTCTCGTTCATTGGCAGCGTGGGTATCACGGGAGTATAATACGGAGTGAATGCCCGGAATCCTTGTTCCCGTACCCGGCATGGAGCAATCATGCGCGACGTCTTCGCATCGCTGATCCTGACCGCTGTTCTCCTCGCGCTCTCCGGCTGCGCGCGCTATCCCGCGACCGCCGGCGGCAACACGGCGCCCGCGCGCACGCTGGTCAGCGAGATCACCGTGCTGGGGGAGATCAATCCCGGCTACTACTACTTCCTGGCGATTGACACCGACGGCGACACCGGCGACGGCCCCGTCCCCATCGTCACCGGCAGCGAGCTGGGGAACGGCTGGGGCACCATCTCCGGCCTGGGGCCGAACGACCCCATCGTGGAGCCGCCGTTTTACGTGATGTATCACAACGGCTCGTTCGCCATGTTCCGCGACGGCGTCTACGTCGGCAGGCCGTTTCGCGGCGAGGTGTCGGCGGATCGCAAGACGATGTTGGTGGAGATTGATCAGTTGAGCCTGGTGGCTCCCGGCGCCGCGCTGCCCCCCACGGTGCAGCTCAACTGGATCACCGACGAGATGATCGTCACTCCGCCGCAGTTGATCGGGGTGCGCAAGCAGTATGATGGTTTTGGCCCCAGCGGCAACACCTTCCTCTTCGACGTGCCGCTGACCGTCACGCAAACCCTGGAGAGCGGCGTCGGCGTGTCGCCGGAGGAGCTGCCGCGCGACACCACCAGCATTGACGACATTGATATGATTCACTGGCGCGTCGAGGTGCGGCTGCAGACGGCGACGTGAGGCGAGAGGACTCCCCCCGCCCATGCCGAATAGAAGAGCCATCAGTCGAGAGGAGATGTGTTCCATGCGAAGCGTGTTCGTTTTGGCGCTGCTGGGCGGCCTGTCGCTCATCGCCGCCGCTGTTCCCACCGGCCTGAATGCCATGCCCACCGCCAACGTGCTCGGATTGGGCGAGGCGCGTTTCGAATACGAGAGCGCGGGCAGCGGCAAGCTGTACGTGCCCGCCAACGCCGTCGTCTACGGCACGCAGACCGGCTTCATCCTCGGCCTGGAGGGCGGGCTGGATGAGGTGGGCGGCGCCACGCGCGCGAACGGCAAGTGGCGGTTGAAAGGCGAGGGGATCATCACCCCGGCGCTGGCCATCGGCATCCAGAACCTCGGCGGCGACCTCCAGTATTACGGCGTGGCGACGAAATCGTTCATCCTCGCCGCCGTGCACGCGGGCCTGCTGCGCGACACCGACACCGACACGAACGTCACCATGCTGGGCGCCAACGCGAACCTCGGCCCGCTGGTGGTGAAGGTGGACAAGCTGAACGGCGGCGCGCTGGACCGCACCGCGGTGGGCGCCTCGCTGCGCCTGGGCACGATCACGGTCAGCGGCACCAGTTATGATTTCGATAACGCCCCGCGCGAGCGGACCTTTTCGGTGAGTTACACCTACCGGGCGTTCTGAACGGGACATGCTTTTCCTGCTCCCTGACAATCTGGACGTCACCTCGTCCCGCTGCACCGCGCGCGAGTCGGCGGTGGAGGGCGCGCGCGCCTTCCTGCTGGACAACGGCATCTTCCGGCTGTCGGTGCTGCCGGAGTTCGGCGGGCGCGTCTGCAGCCTGTTTTACCGGCCGTACAATCTCGAGCTGCTGGCGACGGAGTTCCGCCATCATGCCCAGCGCAAGGGGTTGACGATCCACGGCGGGTGGTGCGCGGCGTTTCCCTCCATGCTGGCGGACGGGGAGATCATCAGCCACGCGCCGTGGGACGCCGAGATCGTCGAGCGCAGCGACGCGCGGGTGGTGCTGCGGCAGTGGTGCCTGGTGGATACCGTGTCGCACCAGGTGGAGGGCGCGGTGCGGGCGACGCCGTGCACCGTGGCGGTGGAGCGCTTCATCACCCTGCAGGCGGGGGAGTCTCACCTCACGGTGGAGGACGTGCTGACGAACCGCAACCCGTGGCCGCTCTTCACCACCTGGGCGGCGTCCGTCTCGCTGCGCGCGCGCGGCGGCGACCGGGTGGTGGCGCCGGTGGAAGCGGTGGAGGTGCAGCGCGGCATCGGCCCGTCCGGCAACGAGCTGGATTTCGGCGTGCTGGTGAGCACCCCGTACCAGGCCTTCGCCCGCGACCTGCGCGAAGGCTGGCTGGGCTTTCAGCCCGTCTCCGCGCCGGTGAACATGCGGCTCTCCTTCCCGGTCGAGGTGCTGCCGCACGCCGCGATCGTCGCCCAGCGCGACGAGCGGCATCCCAGCGGCGACGCCTTCCGCCTGCAGCCGATCGCCACGCCCGGCCCCATCGCCGATGACACCCGCGGCGGGGCGCTGCTGCTGCCGCCGCGCGAAGCGGTGCGCCTGCCGCTGCGGCTGGAGGTGGGCGCGGGGCTGATCTCCTCCGGCGACTGGAGCCGGCCCGGCCTGCACCTGGCGGAGATGATCGGCGCGCAGCGCGTGCCGATCGGGCGGCTGGCCTTCTGGCGGGTGGGGCGGCACGCGCTGGTGGTGAAGACGCCGAATTACCTCGCGCTGCTGCAGCCGGAATTCGCGGAGGAGACGCTGCTCACCCCGGATGATCTGCCCGCCGCCGACCTGCTGCTCTGCGGCGCGCCGCCGGCGGGCGACGCGCTGCCGCGGGTGGCGGCGCGCACCGTCGCGCGCATCCTCGGCCCGTCCGCCGTGCGCATCGGGCTGCTGGCCGGCGGGGTGGGGGAGGAGCGCTCGGTGGCGCTCTCGCCCGGCGCCCGGGTGGATTACCCCGGCCTGGGCGTGCTGGCGACGCCCGCCCGGAGCGGGGAGGCCGCCGAAGAGCTCGGTTTTCTGCTGCTGGCCGATAACCTGTCGCTGTATCACGCCGGCGTCACCCAATATCTGGGCGAATTCGGCCCCATCGGCGAGCAGTTTCACCCGCAGCTCCTCTGCCTGCCGCTGGACGGCATGCCGCTGCGCGACGCGGTGCAGGCCGCGCGGCAGCTCAAGCCGCGGGTGGTGGTGCCGCTGGGCGACGAGGACGCCGAGCGCGCGTTCGACCAGCGCTGCCGCGAGGGGCACATGCCGTTCGCCGTGTCGCTGGTGGGCGCGGGGGAAGGCCGGCAGTTTGACGGCTGGCACGTGCAGGCGCTGCGCCAGGAGGGGGAATGACGGCGATCCTCGTCGGCACCTCCGGGTGGTCATACCCCACCGGCAAAGGCCGGTGGAACGGCGCCGTCTACCCGCGGCGCTGGAGCGGTGATGAACTGGCCTATTACGCCGAGCGCTTCCCGGCGGTGGAGGTCAATACCACCTTCTACCGCCTCCCGCCGCGGGATACCGTGCGCCAGTGGATCGCGCGCACGCCACAGTCCTTCCGCTTTGCCGTCAAGCTGTTCATGAAGTATACGCATCCGGAGTTCTACGCCCGGCACACCGGGGAATCGCCGGAGCTCACCGAGGGTGATCTCCTCGGCATGCGCGCGGTGTTGGATACGCTGGCCGGGGAGGGCCGGCTGGCGGCGCTGCTGGTGCAATACGCGGAATCCTTCACCCGCACGCCGGCGCACGTCGAAAGGCTGACCCGGACGCTGGACCGCTTTCGCGCGTATCCGCTGGCGGTCGAGCTGCGCCACCCCTCCTGGCAGGTGGAGGATACGCGGGCGCTGCTGCGCGACTATCACGCCGCCTTCACGCGTATAGACGAGCCGTTTTTCAGCAATCTCGACGAGCCGTCCGCGCCGGAGGCGAGCCTGCAATACTGGCGCTTTCACGGGCGCAACCGCGCGCAGTGGCGGGCGCGGGGGGCCGGGGAGCTGCGCTACGACTACCTGTATGACGACGGCGAGATCGCCGACTTCGTGGATGCCGTCACCCGGCACCGGTCCGGCGCGCGCCCGAATCTGCTCTTTTTCAACAACCACGTCGCCGGGAAGGCGGTGGCCAACGCGCTGATGCTGGCGGCCGGCTTGAAGCTGCCGCTGGATTACGCGAAGTGGGCGCACATGACGGCGCGCTACCCGCAGCTCGCGCCGATTACCGGGGGCGAACCCCGTTTATTTTGACGAAGGAGGAGCGTCACCGATGCCGACGACATCCCCCCTGCTGGCCGGGGCGGCCAGCGCGGATATCACCCCGGACCACGGCATACAGCTTGCCGGGGATATCGGGCGCTACCGGCCCACCGAAGAGATTCGCGAGCGACTGTACGTCAACGCGCTGGTGCTGGAGGCCGGCGGCCAGCGCTGCTGCCTGTTGTCGCTCGATCTGCTGTCCGCGACGAACTGGCTGGCGGATGAGCTGCGGCGGCAGGTGGCCGCGCGCCTGGGCATCGCGCCGGAGGCGGTGGCGCTGCACGTGACGCAGAACCACGCCGCGCCCAGCCTGGGACACCTGTTTCTGATTGATCACGAGCATACGCTCTTCCCGGCGGAATATCCCTGGCTGATGGGCGGCGATGACCGCTACGACCCCGTCTGCGTCGCGCGGTGCGTGGCGGCGGCGGCGGAGGCGGCCGGCCGGCTGGCGCCGGTGACCGTGGCGGCGGGGCGCGGGATTGACGGGCGGCTGGCGCATAATCGGCGCTTCGTGATGCGCGACGGCACGGCCCGCGCGCATCCGCCCACCTGCGCGCCGGAGATCCTGCACCGCGAAGGCCCCGCCGACCCGGAGGTGGGGGTGGTGGCACTCACCGGCCTGGACGGCGCGCCGGTGGCGACGCTGCTGCACTACACCTGTCATCCCATCTTCGGGTATCCGTTCCGCTATATCATCGGCGACTGGCCGGGCGCCTGGGCGGCGCTGGCGCGCGCGGGGGGCGGCGTGCCGCTGGTCATCAACGGCTGCTGCGGCAACGTCGCCCCGCCGGACCACCAGAATCCCGATCACCTCAACGGCGTGCCCGGCGGACACCTGGGCATGGCGGAGAAGCTGATGGAGACCACGGCGGGCATCCAGGAGCGACTGGAGGCGACGCCCTCCGCGCCGCTTGGGTGGGCGCGGACGCGGCTGCGCCTGCCCCTGCGCCAACTCGCGCCGGAGGTGGTGGCGGAGGCGCGGCGCCTGCTCGATGCCAATCCGACGCCGATGTTCCTCGACGAGGAACGGACGCGGGTGGATTGGGACTGGGTGTATGCGGTCGGCGTGCTGGACCTGCACGCGCGCGCGACGCGCGATCCCGGCTTCGACTATGAAATCCAGGCCTTCCGCATCGGCGACGTCGCCCTCGTGACGCTGATGGGGGAGCCGTTCGTGGAGGCGCAACTGCGCATCAAGCTCGAGTCGCCCGCGCGCTATACCCTGGTGGCGCATTTCTGCAACGGGTATGCCGGCTACATCCCCACCGAGCGGGCGTTTGCGCGCGGCGGCTACGAGACGCGGACGAGCAACGGCTCGAAATTCCAGCCGGACGCGCTGGAGCGGATTGCCGACACGGCGCTGGAGCTGCTCAACGGGCTCTTCGCGGCGGCGTAAAATTTTCGGAAAAATTCTCCCGGCAGCAGGTGTTGCGGAAAAGAGCGCGAAGAGTAATTTAAACGTTTACACCACGTTTTCGAGAAGGGAGACACATCATGGTATCCGGCACGACGCCCGGAGTAGACTGGCAGGCGAAGGCGCGCGCATTGTTGAATGGCCGCGCGCTGGCGGTGGGCGGATTCGCGCAGGCGCATACCACGCATTTCGACGCGGAGACCTTTGAGCAGTACGTGGCGCAGGCGGCGGAGTTCGGCGCCACCCACGTGCACGTGGGCTGGGTGCCGTTCCACTACGGGAGCTGGTACCTGCCCGACAATGTGGATCCCTACGCCTCCTGGAGCATCGGCAGCCTGGGGATTCTGCGCTTTTTCCCGCCGAAGGCGCTGCAGCGCTGGATTTCCGCGGAATCCGCGCAACCGCTGCAGGCGTGGGTGGAGGCCCAGGTGGCCATCCTGCGCAAATATGGGCTGAAAGGGCAGGCCTCCGGCTGCGAGCCGCAGTGGCTGCCGGAGGACGTGTATCAGGCGCATCCGCACTGGCGCGGCGCGCAGTGCGAGCTGGGGCGCATCGCCCGCCGCCCGTATTTCGCCCCCTCCATTGACGAGCCGGAGGTGCTGGAGCTGTATCGGGAGGCGATGGCGGAGATCGCCCGCCGTTTCCCGGAAATTGAGAGCTTTAGCTTCCTGGGGAACGACTCCGGCGCCGGCATCGCCTGGTCGCCCTGCCTGTATCCGGGCATGAACGGCCCGACCCAGTGGCGCATGCGCGACCCGGGGGAACGCATCTGCAACTGGCTGACCGCCATGCAGGAAGGCGCGGCGTCGGAAGGGGTGGAGATCACCGTCAACACCGTGTCCAGCGGGCTGCCCGCCGGTACGGTGGCGGCGGCGCGCGCGCGCTGCGCCACGGGGCAGTATGTCAACGGCGGCAACAACTTGGACGAAAACCGCGGCGGCCCCGGCGCGCACCTGGGCGGCGGGCTGTGGACGCAGCACTACCCGGTGGTCGGCCTGGGCCAGCCGGTGGAATTCGTCGCCGGCCTGCAACAGGTCTTTCACAATCCCGATGGCGACCACAAAGTCTGCTCCCTCGGCTATGATGAATACCACCTGCCGCTGGCGCGGGTGCTGCTGGAATCCTTCCTGGAGAATCCGGGCACCGGCCTGCTCAACCGCGGTGCCGTGCTGCTGGCGGCGGCGGAGAAGCTCACCGGGTCAGCCGACGCGGCGGAAGAGCTGGTGGGCGTGTGGGCGGACCTGAGCCAGGCGCACCTCTCGATGAGCAAGATCCCGCAGAAGGGCGCCGGCAGCCTGCTGATGCCGTGGCTGACCGTCAGCGCGCGCTGGCTGGTGCGCCCGCTGGTGCCGAAGCCGGAGGAATTGACCGAGGACGAAACCGCACACTACCGCCCGTTCCTGTTCAGCGTGGATACCGACGAGAAGAACGCGCACTACTGCCTGATCCTCGGCAAGCCGCTCTTCAGCGGCTCCTGCGCGGTGTGGATGACGCGCTGGAACCTGGTGGATGCCATCAACCGCGTCACGAGCTGCCGGCAGCGGGTGAAGAAACTCGCGCGCGACTGCGCGGATGCGGAGCTGGCGGGCGGATTGGCGCTGTTCGCGGCGCGGCTGGGCGCGTATGCCTGCCTGGCGGAGACGATCCGCAACACCGTCATGTTCCAGTATGCGCTGGACACCGCCGGGGAGCCGCAGTTCGGTCCGAACATGATGGACTACGACGACAACATCATCTACGACATGCGCGCGCTGTCCTTCCGCAAGATCGCGCGCGAAGAAGTGGATAACGTCGCCGACCTGCTGCGCATCCTCGACGAGCATGCCGGCCCCATCTTCCACCTGGGGGCGACGCCGGCGGAGGAGACGGTCTTCACCTACGGCCCGGCGCTGCGCGACTACCTGCAGCGGAAACTCGACATCATGCTGGCGCACTGGCAGGATTACGAGGAGCTGTATCCGAGCACGAAGGTGTGGGACTTCGAGCCGGCGCCGCGCGGCAGCATCGCCGCGGAATAGGGCTCACGTCGTGGGACGGCGCGGGAAGCCGTGCCGTCCCAGCCCCCACAGGAACCCCAGGCCCCAGGCCAGGTGCATCGTCGGGAAGATGATGAGCAGGGCGGGGATGAGGGAGACGCCGCGCCGTATACCCGTATGCAGCGCGGCCAGCAGCGCCGCCAGCAGGTACGTCCCGCCGAGAATGCGCAGCGGCAGCGGGGTGAGCGCGGCCAGCGCCGCGGCCGCCAGCAGCGCCAGGACGAAGAGCGGTGGGATGATCTGCCGCGCTTTCAGACTGCGCGGGTGGAGCGTCCAGGTGCGCACCTTCCCCAGGCCGTAGCGGAAATACTGCCGCCAGAGCAGGGGCAGCGTGCCGCGGACGTAATAGGTGCTCTCCAGCGACGGGTCGAGCAGGATGCGCCCGCCGCGTGCGCGCAGGCGACAGTTCGCCTCGTAGTCCTCGTTCGTCACCGCCCATTCGTTGAATCCGCCGATCTCCACCAGCGTCCGCTTATACCAGGAGCCGAGCCACACGGTATCGGTGTAGCACGGCGCGGTGGCCAGCCGGTAGGCGGCGCCGCCCGCGCCGAAGGCGGAATTCTGCGCCGCCGCCACCGCGCGGCTGAAGTAGGTGGTGCCGGTGCCGCGCTGCAGTCCGCCGACGTTCTCCGCCTCGCCCGCCGTCAGGTGGCGCACGCAGGCCCCGACGTAGTCGGGGCCGTAGACGGCGTGGGCGTCGGCGCGGACGATGATCTCCCCCCCCGCTTCCGCGATGCCCAGGTTCATGCCGGCGGCCTGGGTGCGGCCGGGATTGGGGATGCGGCGCACGCGGGGGTCCTCGCCGGCGATGGCGGTGACAATGTCGGCGGAGCGATCTGTGGAGTCGCCGTCCATGACCAGGAACTCCAGCCGATCGGCCTGGTAGCGTTGCGCGCGCAGCGAGGCGAGGCAGGACGCGATGAACGCCTCTTCATTGCGCATGGGGATGATGATGGTGACGGTTGGGTACTCCATATTGTATCCCCCTGCCCCCTCTCCCCCATATGCGTCATCAGAGCGCGTTAGCGCTCTGTTCGTCATCGTCATCGTACTCGAATACGGGCTTCGATTCTTCACAGCGTATCTGATCGCCAGGTGTACTGGGTCGTCACGTTGCTTGCTCTGTAGTCCGCGCCCTCCGCGGCGCGTGTGTACGCATTTCTCCACCGCTTGTCAGCCGAAGCTTTAGCGAAGGCTGGTGCCCGACGATGGTGGTGTCGGACACGGGTGCGCATATTGGTCACACGCGCTACACGGCACGGGGCAACGTGATGGCCCAGTACCTCCCGGCACCGGACGGTCCGGCGCGCAGTAATACAGCGCTCGGCTGCAGCGCAACCGTTGTACGATTTTTTCGAGCACGAGTACGATGACGATGACGAGTATGAAGGAGACGCGAACCCTATCGTGACGCCTATGCCCCCCATCCCCCCTCCCCGGGGAGAGGGGGGATGGGAGGGAACCTTAGGCCGAGCGCAGCGCCTGGATGTCATGCGTGGTGAGCAGCCGGGGCGGCTTGCGTTCGAGCACGGTGTCGGTATCCACCACCACGCGGGCGATTTCCTGCATGGAGGGGATATCGAACATGACGTCCAGCATAATCTCCTCCAGTAGGCTGCGCAGGGCGCGGGCGCCGGTTTTGCGGCGCATGGCCTCGCGGGCGATGGCGGAGAGCGCATCGGGCGTCACTTCCAACTCCACGCCGTCCCAGTGCAGGATACGCTGATACTGGCGGACGAGGGCGTTGCGCGGCTCGGTGAGGATGCGCGTCAGCGCCGATTCGTCCAGCGCGTCCAGCGTGGCGACCACCGGCAGGCGGCCGATGAACTCGGGAATGAAGCCGTAGTGCAGCAGGTCTTCCGGCATCACCTGCGCCAGCAGCTCGCCGGTGCGGTGTTCGGTGCGCGGGCGGATATCCGCGCCGAAGCCGAGGGCGTGCTCGACGGTGCGGTGCTCAATGGCCTTCTCCAGCCCGTCAAACGCCCCGCCGCAGATGAAGAGGATGTTCGTCGAATCAATCTGCAGGTATTCCTGCTGCGGGTGCTTGCGCCCGCCCTGCGGGGGCACGTTCGCCACGGTGCCTTCGAGGATCTTCAGCAGCGCCTGCTGCACGCCTTCCCCGCTCACGTCGCGGGTGATGGACGGATTGTCGCTCTTGCGGGCGATTTTATCAATCTCGTCAATGTAGATGATGCCCCGCTCGGTGCGCTCCGGGTCCATGTCGGCGGCCTGGAAGAGCTTGAGCAGGATATTCTCCACGTCTTCGCCGACGTAGCCCGCCTCGGTGAGCGCGGTGGCGTCGGCGATGGCGAACGGCACGTCGAGGATTTTCGCCAGCGTCTGCGCGAGCAGCGTCTTCCCGGAGCCGGTGGGCCCGATAAGCAGGATGTTGCTCTTGCTGATTTCCAGCTCGGGGTCCATGGCGCCCAGGTAGATGCGCTTGTAGTGGTTATAGACCGCGACCGAGAGGATGCGCTTGGCGCGATCCTGCCCGATGACGTAGCTGTCCAGGATCTCCTTGATCTCGCGCGGCTTGGGCAGCGCGAAATCGAGCTCGAACTCCGGCATAACGCCTTCGTCGAGGCCGGGTTCGTCCCCATCCGCCGACAGTAGCGTGTTGCACTCGTCAATGCAGCGGGTGCAGATGGCCACGCGGTCTTTATTCATAATCAGGCGGACATCCGCGGCTTCCCGGCGCCCGCAGAACGTGCAGCGCGGGTCGTGGCTTTGATTCCCTGAACGTGACATGTGTGGGTGTTCCTTTGACGTGAACTGTGATGCAACGACGACACCGTCCCCGCGGCGGTTATGGACTCTCCTCGGCGCGCTGCTGGATCACCTCGTCAACGATGCCATAGTCGTGCGCCTCTTCCGGCGACATCCAGTAATCGCGCTCGGTATCCGCCCGCACGCGTTCAAGCGGCTGCTTGGTGTGATAGGCGAGAATCTCGTTCAGCCGGTCGCGCGTGCGCAGGATCTCCCGCGCGTGAATATCAATATCGGTGGCCTGCCCGCCGATGCCGTAGCTCATCGGCTGATGGATGAGGATGCGGCAGTTCGGCAGCGCGTAGCGCTTGCCCGCCGCGCCGGCGGTGAGCAGCAGCGCGCCCATGCTGGCGGCCAGCCCGACACAGAAGGTCTTCACTTCGGGTTTGATCAACTGCATGGTATCGTAAATCGCCATGCCGGCGGTGACGGAGCCGCCGGGGCTGTTGATATAGAGGGTGATCGGTTTCGCCGGGTCTTCGCTCTCCAAAAAGAGCATCTGCGCCACGACGACACTGGCGACGCGGTCATCCACCGGCATACCCATGAAGATGATGCGTTCCCGCAGCAATCGAGAGAAAATGTCATAGGCGCGCTCGCCGCGTGGGGTTTCCTCAATCACGCTCGGAATTAACATGCCGGGACTCCTTTCGCTAAGTCAATCCTCGTAGCAACGGGTGGTCTTTCGCCGCGACTGAACGATGATCAGCACCAGCATTGTACCCGTCCCGGCGAGAAAAAACAAGGCGGCAGCCGCCGCCTTGTTTGCATCCGGGGCAAGTTTTTCGTGAATTCGGCGCCTAGCCTTCGCTCGCCGCGTCGGGAGAGGCGGGCGCTTCCCCGGCCGCTGTCTTGCCGGCGCGTTTCTTCTTCGGCTTCGGCGTCGTCTCGGGGGCGGCGGCGTCATCGGCCGGCGCGGCCTTGGTGGCTTTCTTCTTGCGCTTCGGCGTCTCGTCGGCGGGGGCCTCCTCGGCGGGCGCCGGGGCGTCCTGGCCGGCGACGGTGATGGTGGCTTTGCCCTCCAGCAGCGAGAGCACTTTCTCATGGAAGAGGCGGCTCGCCAGGTGGTTCAGCTGGCCGGACTCTTCCAACTCCTTGCGCATGCGCTTGAGGGCGCTCCGCGACATCTCGTTGGGCGTCTGGCCCGAGCTCATAGCGACCATGCGCACCAGCATGTCGAGCTCCTCGTCGGCGATGCTGATGTCTTCGCGGCGCGCGACTTCCTGCAGCACCAGCGAGCGGCGCACGTAGTCGCGCGCCAGCACGCGGCGCTCCTGCTCGATGGAGGCAACGGTGGCGCCCATCATATTCGCGTAATCTTCCAGGCTCATGTGGTCGCGGGAGAGCTGATGCCGCAACTGCTCCATCAGGTGCTCATATTCCTCGTCCACCATGAACTCCGGCAGCTCCAGCTCGGCGCCTTCCACCAGTTGGCGGATGAGCTCCGCGCGGATCGCTTCGCGGTCGGATTCATCGGCGCTGCGCGTCATGTTTTGCGACACGATCTCGCGCAGCTCGTCCATGTTCTGCGCCTGCCCGCCGGTGACCATCTGCGCCCAGGCGTCGGTGGCGTCGGGGATGGTGCGGCGGCGCACTTGCAGCACGGTGACGGTGAAGTCCGCGTGTTTGCCGGCGAGGTCGGCGTTCGAGTAATCAGCCGGGTAATCCACCGACAGCGTGGTGGTCTCGCCCGCCGTGACGCCGAGCAAGCCGTCGTTCAACTGGGGGAAGAAGGTATCGGTGCCGACTTCCAGCGGATAGCCGCTGGCGTCGCCTTCGGGGTAGGGCTCGCCGTCCACCGTCATGGTGTAGTCCACGGTGACGTAATCGCCGGTCTGGATACCGTCGTCAACGTCGGCGTATTCCGCGGTGTGCTCGCGGTACTGCTCGATCTGCGCGGTGATTTGCTCGTCGGTGACGACGGTGGCGTCGTGGGTGACGGTGATGGCGGCGTAATCCGGCAGCGTGACCTGCGGGCGCACGGTGGCGATCGCGATGAAGGTGACGGAGCCGTCATCGTTCATCTTCAGGTCTTCGATCTCGCCGCGCTCCAGCGGCTGCAGCTCGAGCTGCGCCAACGCCGCTTTATAGTGGACGTCAATCAGGTCTTCTACCGCTTCCATGCGCAGCGATTCGGGCGGAATACGCTCTTCCAGCAGGCGGCGGGGCGCCTTGCCGGGACGGAAGCCGGGGATATTGATGCGGCGCGCGTGCTTCTGGAACAACTGCTCGACGCGCGCGTCAATCTCAACCGGCTCGATGGTGACGGTGAGTGCAGCGAGGCTGCCCGGACGACGTTCAAGTGCTACCTGCATGGTCAACTCCGAGGTGTGGGCGCTTGCGGTCAATCAGCAACAAAAAACCCTCGTCCGGCAGTGCGCAAGACGAGGATCATCCCAGTGGCCGAAACCGCGGCACCGTCAAACACAATGGAGCGGAAGACGGGACTCGAACCCGCGACCCCAACCTTGGCAAGGTTGTGCTCTACCAACTGAGCTACTTCCGCTCGAACCGGATCAATGATACCAGAAACGGATGCGTCCGCACAAGGGGTGCCTGCCTGGACGCGCGCGATTGATCCTCAACGCGGGTTAGTATAGCAAATTCCCCCGGCGGTGCCAAGAGGGCTACGGATTTTTCGCGAGAATTCCACCGAGCACGTCGGCCCCCCTGGCGGGCGAGACGCCGTCGCGCCGCGCGCAGGGACCGTAGGGCGTCATCGTCATCACCATCGTCATCGTCGAGCCGCACGCGGAGGGACCGTAGACGCCTCTTCACCGACCGGTGACCGGGTGCCTCGGTGGGAATGTGCGGGCGGCGGAGCGGTGGGGTTGTACCACGAAGTCAGGAAGAACGGAAGACGCAAAGGTTGGTAGGACAGGGGTGAGGTGACGCGCGGGAGGGGTGTGGAGAGGCGGCTGCGGCCCCTCCGCGCTGCCGATGACAGCGCCGGCCCCCGCCAGGGGATGGATCTGTCACCGACATTCCTTCCCCGTCCCCCCACCCTGAATGTCTTCCGTTCTTCCTGACTTAGTGGTGCAACCCGCACAGACCGGCCCCCGCGCACGGGTCTGCACGGGAAGCACTCCCCGGTTCCTCCGCACGCGGCGACGGAGGCGCGCCTTCCAGTGGGGGGTCTGGGAGGGGGGCCGCACGCCGGAATAGCTGCGCGTTCGTGCCGAGGAGACGTTCTCCCCGCCTCTTGACAGCGGCCCGGCGTTTTGCGACGCTTGGTGGGGCGACGGCGGGGCCGCCGCCACTGTGCATGGCGAGGGCAGCAACGTGGGGGACGGCGTGACGCGCATCGGGGTACTGGCTTCCGGCGGCGGCTCGAATATGCAGGCGATCATGGACCGCATTGACGCCGGCGAGATCCGCGGGCGCATCGTGCTGGTGGCGAGCGACCAGCCGGCGGCGTTCGCGCTGGAGCGCGCGCGGTGCGCGGGCATCGCCACGGCGGTGCTGCCGTACCATGACTCCCCCTCGCGCGGCGCCTTCACGGCGGCGATCCTCGACGCCCTCCGCGCGGCGGAGGTGGAGCTGGTCGTGCTAGCCGGCTTCATGCGGATGCTGACGGGCGAATTGGAAGCGGCCTACGCGGGCCGTATGATGAATATCCACCCGGCGCTGTTGCCCAGTTTCGGCGGGCCGGGGATGTATGGGCATCACGTGCACGAGGCGGTGCTGGCGTACGGCGCGAAGGTGAGCGGCTGCACGGTGCATTTCGTCACCGCGGACGTGGACGGCGGGCCGATTATCGTGCAGCGCACGGCGCCGGTGCTGGAGGATGATACCCCGGCGACGCTGGCCGCGCGCGTGCTGGCGCAGGAGCACCTGGCGTACCCCGAGGCGGTGCGGCTCTACTGCGACGGCCGCCTGCGCATCGAGGGGCGGCGGGTGCACATCCTCGGCGCGGCGCCGGTGTGACGGAAACGGCCTCCCCGCGCGGGGAGGCCGTCATGGTGCACGGCGGCGACCCCGTCACCGCTTGATCTCCTGCAGCGTGATGCCTTCATAGCCCGGGAAGCTGATGGAGTAGGGGTATTCCTTCTCCGAGACCAGGGTGATGGCGTATTCCTTCATATCATATTGCAGCTTGGTGGCGTTGCCGCCCTCGCCGCGGTAAGCGATCCCGATGCCGCGATCGAGGAAGATGCGCGGGTAATACTCCGCGACGTTGGCGCCCACCTCGATGGGGAACTTGATCTCCCAGCCTTTGCTCATATCGTACCAGCCGTACCAGCGGAAGGTTTTCCCGTTGTCACGCACTTCGTTGGGCTGGAAACTCAGGTTGTTCACGTTCGTCTTGTCGTTCGGCAGGTAAATGTAGACGTTCCAGCGCTCATTGGGCGGCGCCTGGATCCTGATGGTGCACTGCCCCCAGGTGTTGCCGGCTTTCTCCCATTTCCGCGTGACGGTGATGCTGCCGGGCGCTTTCACTCTCGTCTTGTGCTCGAATTTGTACCACCAATCTCCCTGCACTCTCCCAGTCTCGTCAGGGACGGTGATGTCCGCCGTGTACACCGCCTTGCCGCCGGCGTCCCCCTTCTTCACGTTGCCCGGGACGGTGTGCATCTCGACTTTCGGCTGCACGGTGAGGGCGGCGAGGAAGGGATTCTCTTTCGTCACATAGCTGGCGCGCACCAGCAGGTTATACTGCTGGGTGCAGTCCATATTCATGCCGGTCGTCAGGTCAATGCGGTCGGTCGAGTAGTAGTAATTGAAGTGCGGGTAGATGAAGATGCGCCGGCTGGGTTTTTCGTTCAGCACGGCCTGGGCGCGGGCGATGAGGTCGTCGGTGCGGCCGGGGAAGGTGTCCAGGAGCTTCACCGCGAATTTCCGCGCCAGCAGCTCCTCCCCCATGCGCTTCAGGCGTTCGGCGATGTCAATGGCGTGCCAGTGGACGCCGCCCCAGCCCCATTGGTAGCGCTTATCGGTGAGGAAGGTCTGCCAGGTCTCGATGGCGCCCGCCTGATTGCCGAGCTCCAGCTGGCACAGGCCCAGGCGGTGGATGCCGTGCGCGGTGAGATCATTGGGGCCAAATTTCTCGCACAGCGTGGTGTAGGCTTCCAGCGCTTCCGGGTAGCGGCGGGCATCGCGCAGCCACTCGCCCAGGTGCCAGTAGACGTTATCCCAGGCGTTGTCGGGGTACTTTTTCACCAGGTCGGTGAGGAGCGAGATGCCCTGCGGGCGTCCGCCTTCGCGATCAACCAGCATCGCGTGATACCAGAGGCCCTGGGCGGCGCGTTTCTTGTCCGTGGTGGCGTATTTCTTCTCCCAGCGCTCGCAGGCGGCGAGCGCTTTCCCGTAGGTGTCTTTCTTCCGCGCCTGGTCGGGGCGATGCGCGCGATAGACTTCATACACGCGCCACCAGGCTTCCAGGACGGCTTCGTGGTCGGGATTCGCGGTGGCGTATTGCGTGGCGAAGACGGCGAAATCCTGGTAGTTGCGGTTATTCCAGAAGGTCTCGGCGAACCGCCACTGCATGCTGGGGTCCAGGTTGCCGCCGTCATCATCGTCCTGCGCCATCGCGGGGGCGAGACACAGACACAGGCCCAGCACCAGAAGGCATCGAACTACGCGCTGCATGCTTTCCTCCTACCGGATATACGCGACCGCCCGGCCGAGAGTTGCCAGGGATAGTATGTCCAACGGGCTGGCTTCCCAATCCCGGCGGGCAGGGGAGCCTGTCCGCCTACCAGTCATCGGTCAAGTTGATGTCCTCCGGCATCTCCTCTCCCGGCGCGGTGGGCGGTGGCGCGCCGGTGCCGTTGTCTCCCCCGCCCGGTGTGGTGGGCGGAGGATCTTTCCTGATCTTGATGGATGCCGGCGGTGTATTCGGGTCCGCCGTCGGTTTCGGCCCCATGCCGCCGCCCAGGCTGAGCAGGCGATCAATCGCCTGGTTCGTCACGTCCGCTTTCGCGCCCGTCTGTTGCACCACATCCGCCTGGTTCCCCTTGCGGATGCCGTAGAGCATGACGTTCGCGCCCATCTGATACTGCGCCTTGATATACTCGTCGCTGCCGGCGGTGAAGCTGGCATAGAGATGGGTGAAGTTGCCCATGGTGTAGAAGACGATGAGCCGGCTGCCCTGCGCGATGCCGTAATTCTTGCGGTCAATGACGTTCTCGCCCACGCCGGGCGAGGACAGGCGGAAGAGGAAGCGGTTGATGGCGTGGCCGCTGGTGATGGCGCTCAGGCGCGAGCCGGGCAAAATTTTCGTCAGCTCGCTGGCGACCAGGTCTTTGATGAACGGGTCGGGCCGGCTGTCCACGAAGAGGAAGCCGCCTTGGTCCATATACTGGCGCAGCACGGTGACTTCGCTGGCGGAGAAGGCGAAGGTTTCGTCGGCGTAGATATACAGGAACGTCGGCTGCGCGCCCTTCTTCATGTAGCGGTCGCGCATCTCGTTGGCGGTCATCGGCCAACTATCGGTCTCACACGGGAAATATTGGTTCAGGAAGCCGAGCAGCCGGCGGGTGCCTTCGGCGTGGGCGTTCCAGGCGCCGCTGCCGTGCTTCAGGCGCACGAAGTAAACGCGCCCGCCGCGCTTGCCGTCGCGGAAGCCGCGCGGCATGGCGCCGTCGCCTTCGCCGTCCTCGGCGCCGAAGCCGTCGCCGCCGCCCCCGCCGGAGCCGCCGCTGGTGAGGCTGCGGATGTCGGCGGCGTTGATGACATCGGTGAAGGTGCCGGTGAAGAGGCCCTCATCCTTCACGTCCACCGGGATGTCGCCGACATCCTGCACCGGGCCGCTGGTCATCGGCCGGCCGGCGTCGCCCGCCACCTTCTTGCCGGGCTGCCCGGCTTTCTGCGCGTTCGGATTCCCCTTGGGGGGCACTTTCACGTCGCGCTTGCCGGAGGGATCGCCGAAGGGGAGATCGGGCAGCTTATCCGGCAGCTTCGGCTTGGGCGGCTCGGGGATCTTCACCTGCGGGGGGGGGCGGAAGGCGGCGATTTTCACGCGGACTTCCTTATCCTCCGGGCTTTCCATCTTGCCGATGCCGTAGAGGATGCCGCCGGTGAGGAGGTGCGCGCCCAGCGCGGCGGCCAGCGCCCAGCCAAACAGGCGGTTCGACTTGAAGAGCGAGTAGAAGACGACACCGGCGGCGGCCAGCGCGATGAGCGTGACCAGCAGCGTATTCACGATGGGCGGCAGCGCCAGAGCCAGCATCGCCGGGTACCTCTACTTCTACTGCGCGTCGCCGGGTTTCAACGCCAGCGTTAACTCCATGCCGGAACGGCTGATTTCATCCAGCACCGGCATAATTGTACCATACAAGACGCTTTTATCGCCGCGCAGCACCACAATCGTTTTGCGGCTGGTGTTTTGATGCTGACGAATCGCGCCATCCAGGTCTTTCAACTGCACTTTCATCGAGTTGACGTAGACGGTGCCGGCTTTGTCCACGCTGACGGTAATTTCCGCCGGCGGGGCGGATTGCTTCGTCGCGCGAAAACCTTTCGGCAGATCCAGCGGCAGCGCGGAATCCTTGGTGAACACGGTGGTGACCATGAAGATGATCAGCAGCACCAGCACCACGTCAACCAGCGGGATAATATTGATTTGCGCGATGGCGCCATCGCCATCATCGTCGGCGTGTGACGGGCCTTCCATCGGTCACTCCTTCATGTGATTTGACGGCCATGCGAGGGAAAAGGTTCCCGGTCAGTGCCGCACCAGCGGCCGGCATTCGGCCACCTGCTCGCGCTGCACGAGGAAGTAGATGCGCTCCAGCGCTGCCTCCTCCATCGTGAGGATGGTATTGGTGATGCGCTCGGTGAAGTAGTTGTAGGCGAGCAGGGCGGGGATGGCGGCGAACAGCCCCATCGCGGTGGCGACGAGGGCGTCGGCGATGCCGCTGGCGACCAGGTCCTGCCCCATGTTCCCTTTCGACGCGATGGTGTCGAAGGTGAGAATGATGCCGACGACGGTGCCGAACAGGCCGATGAACGGCGCCACGGAGGCGATGTTCGCCAGGACGGGCAGATTCGCCTTCAGCATGGAGCGCACGAGCTTGAGCTCGCGGCGCACGGCTTCGGTGACCATCGCTTCCATCACTTCCAGGCGATTCTCGCCGACGGTGACCAGCTCCTGCCAATAGGAGACGCCGGTGCGCAGCACGGAGAACATCGGCGTGGATTCGCGGGTGGCGCGGGAAATTTCCTCGCGCGCCACGCCCCACTGGTGGGTCATCGTCCAGGTATCGAGCAGCTGCAGCGCGTCATCGGTGGATTTCTCCGCGCGACGCAGCACGATCCACCGCTCGATGATGACGGCGATGGAGAGGACGGAACACCCGATCAACATGATGAACACCAGCTTGGAGATCGGGTGCGAGTTCAACAGAATCGTCCACAGATCCATTCCGCCGCCGGAGGCCAGGACTAACCACATGGAGCACTTCCCTTTCGCGCATGCGCGCCGGCAGCGCCGGCGTTATCGTCTTTGACACCGGAGGGGGGGATGGGTTGTGCGCCCCTCCCCCCGCGCGGTGCGGTCGTTCAGTTATCCTCTTCGATCCGCGGATACGTTTCCTTGATCACGTTGCGCAGCCGCACCGCTTGCTCGTACATGTCCACCGTGTTCGGCATCTCGAAGACGATGCGGGTGAGCAGCTTGTAGGCGGCCTTCACGTTGTTGACCTTCATCAGCGCGTTCGCCGCCCAGTAGAGCGAGTCGTCTACCAGCTCGTGATCCTTGAAGGTTTCCGCGAAGGCGAGGAAGACTTTCGCGGCGTCGGTATACGGTTCCGGCTTCTCTGTCGACGCGGCGCGGTAGTAGGCCGTCGCCGTGCGATAGAAGATGCGGTCAATGCTCGGGTTGTCCGGGAAGCGCTCGCAGACGCGGTGATAGATCGTCGCGGCGGTGTAGTAGTCCTTCAGGTTGTTGTAGTAGTACGTGGCGATGAGCACGAAGGCATCGGCCACCAGCGTATTCTTCGGGAAGAGGTTGACGAGCTGCATCGCCGACTCCACGGCGTTGTCGAGGTCGCCTTTGTCAATATAGAGGTTGACCAGCTGATAGAGCGCCTGCGGCACCAGCTCGCTATCCGGATACTCTTTGATGACGCGCTCGAAGAGCGCCTTCGCTTCGTCGGGTTTTTGTTCTTCGCGCAGGATGCGCGCGGTGAGGTAGAGCGATTCCACCACGTATTCGCTGGTGGGGAAGCGCTCGATGACGCGGGAGAGCAGGCGTTTGGATTCCTGCAGCTCAACGTTGGTGCGCGCCATGCCCGGCTCCGGCTTCACCGTGGCCAGCTTGGCGGCGCCGACGGCGTAGAGGCTTTCGCCCAAGCGCACCAGCGTCTCCACCTCGAACTGCGGCGTGTCGTACACTTTGGTGAGCAGCAGGCATTCCGACTCGGCCATCGGCCGAGTGGCCAGCTCCACGGCACGGTCGGCGGCGGCGCCGACGATGGTCTCTTCGTCGCGGTAGCTGATCTTCACCGCGCCTTCAAAGGGCACTTCCAGCTTGTCGTTCTTCTCGGCGGTCAGGCCGTAGACGGTGTTGACGAGCGCGCTGAAGATGCCGCTGTGGATGTCCGTCTCCAGCAGTTCCACCTCCAGGGTATCGCCGCAGGAGGAGGTGAGCGTCGCCTTCATCGTATCGCGTTTCGGCGTCAGGTCGCCGTTGGCGTCCACCACCTGCACTTCGAAGGGCATGCCGGGCTTCAGCAGCTCCAGCGGATTCCCCTGCATGTTCAACACGAGGATCTCCGCGTCGGCGCCGATGCGCAGGTCCACTTTCCGCTGCATGTCCTTGGCGCCGTCGGCGGCGATGGGCTCCACGTAGGTCGCCTGCACGGTGTCCTTCCCCTGCACGTTCAGCGCGGGCATCGCCCAGGCATCGCGGGCGCGGCTGGCCGCGGAGTCGTCGGCTTTGATGTCCACCACGGTGCCGGTCTGGCTCACGAAGGCGCGGCTGGGGCTGTTTCGGTCGCCCAGGCGCACGAAGAACTGGCCTTTGAAGGTGCTCGCCAACGTTTCCGGGTCCACCGTGCCGTCGAGGATCACTTCCGCCCAGGCGCCGTTCTGGCTCTTGACGAGCACTTTCGCGGTCATCAGGCTGGCGTCCTTCGGCGGCAGGATGTCGCCGTCGTCGAGGCGGAGCTCATAGACGAAGCCGGGCACCAGCGTGGTGGTTTCTTCCCACGTCACCTTCGGCGGCGGGGCATTGGCCGGCATCGGCGGCGCCACGCCCGCGATCCGCCTCGCCTCCTTCGGCTGCTCCACGACCTTGCGGAAGAAGCTCATCTTGGCGTTTTCCGGGATATTCATCCGCACCACGGCGGCCACCGTCGTCTCTTTGCCGCTGGGATTTTCGACGTCCCGGTAGAGCATCGCGATGCGGTCGCCGCTCTTGCACTTCACCAGCGTGGGCGAGGCCGCGGCCGCGTCATCGGTGGTGAGCTTCACGGTGGCGGAGAAAATGCCCGTATGCGAGCCGGTTTCGGTGAGCGTCACCGTGGTGCCGTCGTTCGACTCCGGCTTCACCAGGATCTTGATGGTATCCCGGGCGTCGGACACGTCCAGGTCGCGGTCTTCCAGCCTGATGACCACCGACGTGTTGTTGCCCACGCGGTAGGCGTTTTTGAAGAGCGTCTGGCCGCGATAATCCGTATAGGTGGTGCCGCAGATGATCTTCCCGAGCACCCCGGAGGTGACGGCGACCCGCGCGGACTGGGTGGGGGTGCGGGATTCCGGCTGCGGCGTCGGGTCGGTATAGCGCGCGGTGATCGTATCCACCACGCTCACCGTGAAGTCGCCGTCTTTCGCCTCCCCCTCCAGCGCGGTCTTCACCAGCCCGGTGAAGATGCCGGTGTGCGGGCCGGTCTCGGTCAGCGTGACGATCCGCTTCTCGCCTTTCGCGGAGCTGATCTCGACGGTGG
This sequence comes from Armatimonadota bacterium, assembly GCA_029553475.1. GTDB lineage: Bacteria > Armatimonadota > Hebobacteria > CAIYQO01 > CAIYQO01 > JAKIYB01. The sequence goes on along the minus strand of JAKPKV010000170.1, from coordinate 5,638 downwards.
TGACGGTGTCCCGGTTGGGGGTGGTGTCGGCGTCCGGCTCATTCAGCTCGACGTACACCGACTGCCCGGGTTTGATCGAGCCGATGAAGGCGCCCAGGTCGATGCGCGTGCCTTTGCGCAGCACTTCGCCCGTTTCCGGGTCGCGGAAGAATTCCGAGACGGTTTCCGGCAGGTCGGCGACGACCTCCCAGCTCTCGCTGAGCACGTTTTTTTTCTGCAGGTCGAGCGCCTCGTGGAAGACGCCCACCGCGGCCTGCGCGAGCACGGCCAGCTTGGCGTCGGTGCGCAGGTCCACGCCGACGGTGCGTTTGATGTCGGCGCCGTCGGGGGAGAGGCGGTCAATATAGGTCACCTGAATCTTGTCGTTGCCCTGCACCTGCAGCGTGCCGTCGCCGGCGGCCGGCGCGCCCAGCTCGACGTCAATGCTGCCGATGTAGACGCCGCGCGAGAAGGCGGGCCGCAGGGTGACGGTTTCCGTGTCGCCGCTGGTGGCGGTGACGGTGACGGGCAGGCCGATGTCGGACAGGCGCACGTTCAGGTCGGCGTCCGCCACTTTCAACTGCAGCGGGGTGCCGATCGCCACCGACTGGCGGGGCGGCGCGCCGGAGGTGCCGACGCTGCTGAGGGCGCGGATGGCGCCGTCGAAGTCGCCGGAGACGAACTTGTCGCGGCCGATGACCAGGTACGCCTCGTTAATCTGCGGCATTTCCGGATAGCGGGCGATGACCTCGCCGATGAGCTTCAGCGCGCCGGCTTTGTCGCCCTGGTCATAGAGCACCACGGCCTGCTTGACTTGCGCGCGCACCACGGTGGCGATATCTTTGCTGTTCGTCAGCACCTGCAACTGGTTGAACGCGTCCATGTAGTTGCGCTGGCTGGCGAGCAGGTCGGCGCGCAGGAAGACGGCCTGGACGTACATCGGGTGATTCTGATTGTTGGCGATGGGGGTGATCGCCTGCATGGCGCGGTCCAGGTCGCCGATATCCGAGTAGGCCAGCGCGGTGGCGAAGTCCGCCTCGGGCAGGCGCTGTCCGCGCAGCCGGTCGAGCATCGGATAGAGGCGGCGCTGATAGCCCTGGGCCATCTTCAGCGTCAGCTCCAGGTTGGGCGTGCTGTCGTCGGCGCGCAGGCTGCCCGGCGCCGCGTCCGGCTCGCGCGCGGTACTGAGCCGCAGGTTGGCCACCGCCATCTTCGCCGGATTTTTCAGGTCGCGGCTGTTGCCGAGGACCAGGTAGAGCGGTTCGCGCGCGGCGAGGTGCGGCTTGTCGGCTTTCCCGGCCGGGCGGCGGTCCAGCGCGAGCGTCACGTCCGTGGCGTCCCAAAGGAGGGTGAGCGTGTGGACGGTTTTCTCCGCCCAGCTCACGGTGGCCTCCACGGACGACGTCTGATTATTGTCCCCGGTCATCGAGAGCGTGAGCTTCTTCCCGGTGAGCGCGAGGAAGATGCGCCCGTTGCCGCCGGCCGGCTGCGAATCGAGCAGCACGCGCTGGGCGGCGCCGTCATCCAGGGCGGCCGTGACGTTCACCACGAATTCGATGGTGCCGACCGGGCCGCTCAACAGCTCGGTGGTGGGGTAGGCGATCGCCTGGCCGGCCTCGGTGATCTGGACGCCGACGCCGGCGGCGCCCTGGGCCGGCTGACCGATGGCCAGCCCCCAGGCGCCCACTTTGGGCAGCATGGGCAGCGTGCGCGAGGCGCCCGCGGGCAACTGCATTTTATCGAACAGCGTCAGCCCGCCGGCCGGTTTCGCCGGCGCGTCGGACGCGTGCTGGCCCAGCGCGGACATCCCTGCGCCGCCCAGGAGCAGGCCCGCGAGCAGCAGGCGTGACAGGAACCACGGGATTGAGGTTCTCGACATGGGTTTCCTCCTCAGCTAATTGGTCCGCGCGGGGGTCCGCCTGAGCAACTGATTCAACAGCACTTCGGCCTGTTGCGCCTCGTTGCCGTAGTTGGCGATGATGGTTTTCAGCGTGACGATGGCGTCGTCGAAGAGCCGCAGCTTGATCTGCGCCTGCGCCTGCATGAGCATGACGCGGCCGGTCATCACGCTGTCCGGGAAGAGGGCCGCCATGCGGCGGGCGGTATCCACCGCGCCGCGAAAATCCTCCAGGTCATAGCGGAACTTCACCAGTTGCCAGAGGGCTTCCGGCGTGCGTTCGCTGTTCGGGTAGGCGCGCGCGTATTCCTCCAGCGAGAAGGCCACCTGCTCCGGGGTGACGCTTTTCTGCACGATGCTGCTCACCGTGAGTTTGGGTTTCAGCATCTCGATGTAGGTGGTGCAGATGGCGTATTGCGCTTCCTCCGCCAGCGGGGTGCCCTTCGCGGTCTGCGACAGGTTCTGGTAGATGGCCAGCGCCCGATCGTATTCCTCGCGCTTCACGTGAATGGCGGCCAGGTCCATCAGCGCCTGGGGGGCGCGAATGCTCTGCGGGAAGCGGCGGGTGATCTGGGTGATGATGGTGATCGCGCTGTTATAGTTGTTCTGCGCCACGTAATTCTGGTAGAGGCCGTAGAGCGCGTCCTCGACTTCCGGGGCATTCGGGTATTGCGCCATCACCTGCGCGAACTGCTTGGCGGCGTCTTCGAAATGTTTCCGGGCTTTCCCCGCCTGGCCCAGGTCGCGGTAGGTGGAGGCGATCTGCGTGAGCGCGCGGCCTTTGTAGAGCAGGGCGACGATGGCGGTGCTGGAATCCTCGAAGGTCTGGTCAACGAACTTCGGCTCGCCGGTGGACGGCTCCAGGATGATGACGGTGCCGGTCACCGTGCGCGGCCCGCCGTCCTTCGTGGAGAGGTTCGTCTCATCGGTGTAGGTGATGGTGATGAGGTCGTCCAGACGGGTGGCCGAGCGCTCCGCCAGCTCCGCGTTGCTTTCCAGCACGCCGGAGTTCTCTTTCGGCTCGCCTTTCATCGTTTTGATGCTGGCGCGGAAGATGCCGGTGTGCTTGCCCGTTTCGGTGAGCGTCAGCTTTTCGCTGTCCTTCTTCCTCGTGGTGACCACCACCGGAATCGTATCGGCGTTGTTGCTGACATCGCGGTCCGCGTCGTGCACTTCGATGACGATGGTGTCGCTCAACACCACGCCGTTGACTTCGTTATCCAGCGAATCGCGGATGATGAGGCGGGCATTGGAGGCGGTCGCCATGGTGATGGTGCGGTTCACCGAGCCTGTGCCCACGTACCGGCTTTTATAGGTCAGCGTGACGGTGTCGTTGCCGTACAGCTCGAGCGTGTTGTTGCCGGGTTTCGCGTCGCCCAGCGCGGTGGGCATCGCCGCGCTGAAGCGGTCGCCGCCCTCCACTTCGGGGTACAGGGTGATGGTTTCCTTATCGCCGGATTTCGTGACGATATTCACCACCAGCTTCGCGTCGGGGGTGGCCACCAGGTTCGGCTCGGTGAGGCGCACATACAGCGGTTCGCCCGGCGACACGCGCTGCAGGTCGGGCATCTGCGAGGCGGCGGCGGTGCCGACTTTGTCCAGCTCGGCGGCGGCCAGCTCATAGTGCCCGAGCTGGAAGTGCGTTTTGCCGATGGCGAAGTGCGCGTAGTCCACCATGGTGCTGTCCGGGTAATCGGCGATGATGAGCTTATAGGCGCGGAAGGCGTCGGAGTAGCGCTGCTGGTTCGTGTAATGCTCGCCGATCTTCGCCAGCGCCTTCGGGGACCAGTCCGGATTCTCTTCCTTCACTACCGCCTGCAGCAGCTCCAGCGCTTTCGGCTCCCGCTTCAGCGAGATGAGCGCGTCGGCCATGCGGAACTGCGCCTTATAGCGGGTTTCGGTATCCGGGTAGCGTTTCAGCAGGTTTTCAAAGGAGCTGATCGCCTCTTCGTAGGAGGAGACGGCCATGCGCGCCTCACCCTGGGTGAACAGCTCGCCCGCTTCCTGCTCCTGCTTGGCGCGCTGGGGGTCCATGGGCGCCTGCGCCAGTGCCGGTAGCACGGCGCAGCAGAGCGCCAGCGCCGCAACAAGGGAACGGAACCCATACTTCATTGTGAACCCTCCTCTGGGGCATCGGGCCGCCGCGCGGGGGCCGATCATGCACTCGCCGAATCAGTGTCTTTGACACGGTCGGGAAGCGAAAAGTTTCCCTGTCAGGGTATTCGTGCCATTATGACATGATTGTCAGGTGATTGCAACGGATGTCATGGCCTGAGTTGGGCGAATGTGCCGGCGCATGCCCGGAGAATGCGACGCGCGCGCGACGAAGACGCGGCATGTCCGCTTCGGCGAATTTACACCCGCGCGGAAGGCGGGTAAGATACAGGCCGGCAGACGAAGACAGCGCCTGCCCGGGAGGGTGAGTCAGCGCAGATGGCAACACCGTGCAGACAGCACAGCGGGAGGCGCCGGCGCGCGCGGGTCGGCCTCCCGCGGGCGATGGCGTACTATTACCTGTACCCGTTCCTGCGGGCGCTGCTGCGCGCCTGGGACGCGGAGCTGGTGCTCTCGCCGCCGACGAATCCCCGGCTGCTCGCGGGGATGGACGTCTGCCCGACGGATGAGCCGTGCCTGGCGGTGAAGCTGCACTTCAGTCACGCCGACGTGCTGGCGCGCCGCGAGGACATAGACCTGCTGCTGCTGCCGGTGCTGGAGCGGGTGGGGGAGACCACCTGCTGCCCCAAATTCATCGGCGTGGGCGATATGATCCGCCACGGCCTGGCGCTGTCGGACGAGCGGGTGGTGATGCCGGTGCTGGCGCTGGCGGGCGACGACGCCGCGCTGGCGGCGGGGCTGCGCCCGTTGAGCGAGCGGCTGGGCATCCGCGATCGCCGCCGGATACGCGACGGCATCCGCGCGGCGCGGGAAGCGCAGGCGGCGTGCGAGCGCCGCTGCCATACCCACCGCCTGACCACGCCGGACGCCTATTGCCTGCTGGAGCGGGACACGATGCCCCCCCCGCCGCCGGCCGCGCCGGCCGGGCAGACGACGGCGGTCATCGGCCACGCGTACCTGCTCTACGAGGTGGTGAGCCAGGACATGGTGGACCGGCTGCGGCGCTACGGGGCGGTCATCACCGCCGAGATGGTGGACCCGGCGGCGGCGCGGGCGGCGCTGGCCGACATCCACGACGGCGACAAGCTCTGGCCCTTTGAAGCGCGGCTGCTCGGCGCGGCGCTGCACCTGCTGCGCACGCGCGCGGTGGAGCGCCTCATCCTCGTCGGCGCCTTCGAGTGCGGCCCGGAATCCGTCATCGAAGCCTATCTCGAGGACGAAGCCCAGCGCCGGGGCATCCCCTTCCTGCTGCTGGCGCTGGACGAGCACACCGGCGAGGCGGGGCTGCTGACGCGCATTGAGTCCTTCATGGAGATGGACGCCGCCGTGGAGGAGGCCGTTGCGCCGGAGCGGCCCGCCGTGTACGCCGCCCCACCGGCCCGGCGCGTCATCGGCATGCCGTCCATGGGGCATCTGCAGACGGTGGTGAACGGCCTGCTGCACGGCATGGGGATGGCGACGCTGCCGACGCCGGCCATCACCCCGGCGCTCATCGAGCGGGGACGGGCGCTGGCGCCGGAGTTCGTCTGCTACCCCTTCACCGCCACGTTGGGGCAGATGCGCGCGCTGCTGGAACAGGGGGCGACGACGCTGGTGATGGTGGGCGGCAAAGGCTACTGCCGGCTGGGCTGGTACGCGCAGGTGCAG
>JAKPKV010000166.1 GCA_029553475.1 Armatimonadota bacterium | reverse complement strand
CGCACCGGCGAGATGGTGACGGGCAGGCTCACCCGGGGGTATCTGGACCTGCCGGTCGGCGGGCGCGCGGAGGAGTTCGTCGCCCTGACCCCCGGCTTCCGCGTGCTGGCCAACGGCCGCATCGGCTTCGCCGCCCCGGCGTGGGTGAGCGGCGCGCTGCCGGCGGGCACGGCGTGGAGCGGGCGCTACGTGAAGATGCCCCCCGCGCGGGTGCAGACGCTGCGCGTGCTGATGGGCCTCACCCCCGACACGCCCTATACGGTGGCGCTGGCCCGCGGTACGCGGCGCCAACTGTGCTACGTCGCCGAGCTGGACGCCGCGAACGGCGCCGTGGCCGGGACGGTGACGCCTGCCCCGCAGCCGGGCGCCGACGAGGCCATTGCCCCCGACGGGGACGTGCCCGCCATGCCCTACGCCCTGCCGCTGGCCATCAGCGGGCTGAACGGGAACTGGGACACCCGCGTCTGGCGCGAGGACGGCTCGCTCACCCCCTTTGCCGTCTTCGAAGGCATCGGGCACGCGCGGCTGGACGTGACGGCGGGGGGAAAATTCTACGCCGGGCCGCTAGTCACCGCCGGCGAGACGCCGAACCTGCGCATCACCGTCCTCGCGTGGGACGCCGCGCACATCACGCTCGAGCTGAACAATCCCACCGACGCGCCGATGGAGGCCACCCTGCGCACTCCGGATGAAATCGTCGGCAAATTCCGCCTTCATCAGCAGGTATCCGTCCCCGCGGGGAGTAACAAGGTAGTGGAGTACAAATAAACGCTTATACATCGCGACCTCTCCCCCGGCTCCCTCCTCTAAGCGGGGAGGGGGAGTGAGTGGAGAATCATCACCATTGCTGATTCTACCTCCGGTGCTCCCCCTCCCCGCTTAGGGGAGGGGGCCAGGGGGAGAGGTCGCGATGTATGCTTCCAAAGGAGTTCCTATGCTCACCGGCACGACCAACCCCCTGCTCATGGGGTGTTCCCTTGACGACCTGCGCGCGAAATTGACCGATCCCGCGTCGCCGCTGGCGCCGTGGTGGCAGCATTTCCTCACGCTGGCGCGCCAGGAGCCGCGCTTCTGCTCGCCCTACGCGGTGCTGGCGGGGGTGGTGACGGACGAGCCGGCCTACCGCGCGATCGCCCGCGCGGCGCTGATGCGCTACGTGGAGCAGCGCGAGGAGGCGGAGAGCAGCAACGAGGCGCAGTATCACACCCACGTCTTCGCCGCGCCGCTGGGCCGCTGGGCGATCTTTTACGACTGGGTGGCGGACCTCGGCATCCTGAGCGCGGACGAGGATGCCCGCGCCCGCGAGATGCTGCTCAGCCACGCCTTCATCTTCCCGCTGCAGCATTTGCAGTCGCGCCTGCGCTCCTTCGACAACCAGATCATGGCGAACGCCTTCGGCGCGGCGGCGGTGGGCTACATCCTCGGCATCAAGCGCGGCGACGACGCGCTGGCCCGCCGCCTCTTCACCAGCGGCCTCTCCTGGCTGCACGAGCTCCTGGGCGTGCTGCCGGCCGGCGGCTACAGCCCGGAAGGCAGCACCTATCACGAACAGGTGGTGCAGCCGCTCACCACGCTCTCCGCGCTGCTGGTGGAGGAAACCACCGGCCAGCCCGTCTTCACCGAGGGCGTGGCGCCGGCCAACCTGCCGGTGCTGACACTGCTGGACACCTCCTTCAAGATGATCGGCCCCGGCGCGCTGCTGCCCGGCTGGGATGCCTACGGCTTCCAGTATCCCACCATCAAGTGCGGTCTCACCTATCTGGCCCGCCGCACGAACGATCCGCGCCCGCTGGCCGCCATGCGCGCCCATAATATGTGGTATCGCCACGCCCACCCGGCCTGGGAGATTGACGACCGGCTGTGGACGCTGGTGTGGTGGCCGGAATGGCTGGACGCCGAGATGCCCGCCGTGCACGAGCCCTGGCTGATCCCCGAAGTGGCCGGCTCGCTGCAGGACGACGCGCGCAAAATCCGCCTCTACCAGTACTGGGACGAGTGCGGCGGCGTGCCCTCCTCCGGCCGCAGCCAGGTGGATCCGAACGCCATCACGCTGGAAGCTTTCCACAGCCCCATCATCCTCGACGGCAACGGCAACCCGCCGCGCGAGGTGCTGCCGCTGCCGGTAGACGACATCGCCGCCTACATCGGCGAGCGCACCATCGAGACGGTGCAGGAATACATCTTCTCCGCCTGGGGCGCGACGATCTCGCGCGAACAGGCGGCGGAGAAGGCGATGGACGGCTCGGTGGGCATCGCCAATGCGCTCACCTTCGACGGCGAGGGCTGGTACGTGCCGATGGCCCCGCGCCGGGGCACGGGCGAGGCGCTGCACGCCGCCGGCCCGCTGCAGGTGGTGCGCGGCAACGCGACGGCCTATTATACCGACCGCTATGACGTGACGCGCGTCACCCGCGCCAGCGCGCTGGTGCGCGGCCGCTACGCGCTGGTGACGGACCGCGTGCACAGCCGGACGCCGCATACCCTGACCTGGCAGGCGTACCTGCGCCCGGAGGCGGCGCTGGCCGACGGGCGCGCGGTGGTCCACACGCCGGAGCAGGTACACTGCGACATCATCCCGCTGCAGGCGGGGGCGCTGACTCTCACCCCGGTGGAGGGCTACCCCACCCACCCGGGCGAGAAGCGCAGCGTGCTGCTGCAGCACACCGTGGCGGCCGGCAGCGACGTGCGGCTGGATGTGGCGCTGCTGCCGCAGCGCCGGCTCGCCCCCATCGCCGATCTCACTGACGGCTGGGAGCGCGACATCGCCGGGCGTACAGACACCGTCTCGCTGACCGACGCCTACCTGACCGACCCCTGCGACGCCCAGGAAGCCCGCCGCGTCTTCACGAAGACGGTGATGCTGGCCCCCGGCGCGGCGCGCTGCTTCCTGGAAGTGCCCTTCGCCGGCGGCGAGTTCGAATTGCGGGTGAACGGCCGGACCATCGCCCCCACCACCCGCACCCGCGGCACCTGGGAGGCGAGCGTGAGCTGCCTGCCCTGGTACTTCGATATCACCCCGGCGCTGCGCGCGGGGGCGAACGAGTTCGTGCTCAGCGCCCCCTACTTCCACGGCGAAACCGCCTGCGGGCCGGTGACGCTCTTCAGCGAAGCGGCGCCGCCCCCGGCGGCGGTGGAACGCACCGGCGCCGACACCTTCCGCGTGACGGTGGGCGACGAGACGGACGACCTGCTGCTGGAGCGCGAGGGCGGCATCGCCCCATGGCTGGACGGCGAGACGGATGCCCGCTACGCCCTGCGCGCGGCGGATGGGACGCTGGCCGCGGCGGCGGTGACGCGGCTGCGGCTGGGCGACCTGCGCGTCACCTGCCAGTCGCCCACCGATCTCTGCTGGACGCCGACGGAATTGTCCCTCGCCGGGCTGGTGGAGGCGGCGAGCATCGAAGTCGCCTGGGGCGACGGCAAAATCTTCGTGGAGGCGGGCGGCTGCGTGGCCGTCACCTACACCGGCGCCCGCGCCTACCGCCTGCGCCTGACCGTCCCGCGGGCGCGCCCGGTGGTGGTGAACGGCCAGGTGGTCGGCACGCTGGGCGGCCCCGGCCGTCCCGAGGTGGTGCTCGACCTCGCCCCGGCGGCGGCGGCGTGCGACGCGCCAACCACACCATCAGCAGTCTACGCGCTGGCCGAGCGCTGCGGGGAGACGGCGGCGGACCGGTTCATCGCCGCGCTGCGCGGCGCGGACTGGCGCGTGCAGCTCGCGGCGGCGGACGTGGTGGGCCTTCTCGCCATCCGCGACGCCGTGCCCGCGCTCCTCGACCTCTTCGCCGAGGGCGAGGCGGAGCTGCCCTACCCGGAGCTGAAAAAATGGTGGCGCTCCAGCAAGATGCTGCGCAATCCGAAGGCGGAAGAGGGGTGGGACCCCGACCTGCCGATGCCCATCAGCGTGAAGCGCTGGCGGGTGAAGCGCGCCGTCATCACCGCGCTGGGCAAGATCGGCGATCCGCGCGCCGTCGCCCCGCTGGAGGCGGCGCTGGCCCGCTGCACCGACTTCTTCCCGGTCACCTCGCAGCTCGGCGTCGCCCTTGGCCGCCTGGGCAGCCCCAGCAGCATCCCCATCCTGCGGCGCCACACCAAACACATGGAGATCAACACCCGCGCCCACGCCACCCTCGCCCTGCAGCTCATCACCGGCGAGATTGACCGGGCGACGTTCGAGCGGAAGATCGGGCCGGGGCAGTAGCCCCATTAATCGTCATCGTCATTCGTCATCGTAATCGTCGTTATCGCGCCTTCACCACGAAGATGCGAAGGTACGAAGAGAGCATTCGATGACGATTACGATGACGATGACGATGACGATTATGGTGACACATCACCCCACCGGTTGGAGGGCGTAGTCATCCGGGGCGAGGGCGGGGATGACGGCGCATTCGAGGACCTGGACGAGATCGGCTTCGAAGTGGGTGCCGGCGAGGGAGTGAATGATGGCGAGGGTGTGGTCCACGCTCATGCCGGCGCGGTAGGCGCGGTCGGAGCGCAGGGCGTCGTAGGCGTCGCAGATATACATGATGCGGGAGAGGAAGGGGATGGCGTCTTCCTTCAGGCCGTCGGGATAGCCGCTGCCGTCCCAGCGCTCGTGGTGGGCGCGCACGATTTTCGCCACGTAGCGGAGGTCGGCGATCTGCCCGACGATGTCGGCGCCGATGCTCGGGTGGCGGCGCATCACCTCCCATTCGGCGGCGTTGAGCTTTGACGGCTTCATGAGGATGTGCTCGGGGATGCCGATCTTGCCCACGTCATGCATCATGCCGGCCAGCCGCACGGCGAAGATCTCCGTCTCGGACAGCCCCATCACGCTGGCGAAGCGCACCGCGAGTTCGGAGACCTTGCGCGAGTGGCCGGCGGTGTAGCGGTCCTTCGCCTCGATGGCCGCCACCAGCGCCTCCACCGTCTGGAAGAGCAGATGCACCGAGCGCTGCTCGCGAAGCTGGGTTTCCAGCCGCACGCGCTCCATGTTGCGCTCGATGATGAACGGCAGCTCGCGCACGCTGAAGGGTTTGATGATGAAGTCCTGCGCGCCGAGTTGAATCGCCTGCTGGGTGATCTCTACGGTGGCGTGCCCGGTGAGCACCACCACCGGCAGGTCGGGGTATTGCCGGCACACCACTTCGAGCAGGGTGAAGCCGCTGGCGTGCGGCATCACCAGGTCGCAAAACACCAGCGCATAGGCATATCGCGCCAGCAATCCCTGCGCTTCCTCCACCGAGGCGGCGCCGTCCACGGTGTACCCGAGCCACCCGAGCGCCTCCACCAGTGGCTCGCGCACGATCTCCTCATCATCCACCACCAGGATGCGCACGGGCTGTCCGTCGGTCATCACCATCACGGCTCTCCTCGCGGCGCGGCGGGGGGGCGGGGAACGAGCCGGGCGCGCTCCAGGTCCAGCATCTTCTCATCGGCGGCGTAGGTACGGCGGGCGGGGCGGATCACCTGCGAGAGATCGTCGGTGATCTGCTTGATGCGTTCGACGCATTGTTCCATGCGATCCAGCTTCTTCTCCACCGACGGCGACTGCGGCCCCAGCTCGTCGCGCAGCAGCTGCAGGGTGGCCATCAGGCCGAAGAGCGGGTTATTGATCTCGTGGTTGACGGTGGCGATGGTACGAAAAATGCCGGCCAGCTCGGCGGTTTTCACCTTTTCCTCAAACAGCAGGCGGTCTTCGCGGCCGTCGTGCAGTTGCAGCACGTAGGCCGCCCCGCCGGGCGCGGTCGGCGCGGCGCAGGCGCTCACCTCCACCGGAAATGGGCCATCGGGATGGGCGATCATCACCGTCCAGCGGCCATCCGCCAGCGCCTCCGGATGTTCCACCGGAAAGAGCGTCTCCACGGATTGTCCCACCAGCTCCGCCGCCGCGCGCGCGAGCAGGCGCTCCGCCGCGACGTTCGCCGCCTGGATCACGCGGTCCGCGCCGGCCAGCAGCAGCGGCCAGGGGCAGGCGTGGAAGAAGGCGAGCAGCGGCGCAGCGCCGCTCGTTCCCGCATCAGTGTTCAGCATCTCGCCGGCCATTCGTCACACACCAGCCCGGCCGGGGCACGGCATCATGCCCCGGCCGGAAAGATTGTTTCAGTTATTCCACGAACGCGCACGGTTTACACGTCGCCCGGCGCGCTAAAGCAGCGGCAGGTATTCCTTCAGCTCGTAATCCGTCACGTGCGCGCGGTAGCGATCCCATTCGATGCGCTTGTTCGCGATGAATTCGCGGAAGACGTGCTCGCCCAGCGCCTCGCGGACGACGGCGGACTGCTCACAGCGGCACAGCGCCTCATACAGGCTGCCGGGCAGGGTGGCGATGCCCTGGGCGTCGCGTTCCGCCTGGGTGAGCTGGTACAGGTCCATCTCCAGCGGCGGCGGGCAGTCGAGCCCGTCTTCGACGCCGCGCAGGCCGGCGGCGAGCATCACCGAGAAGGCGAGATAGGGATTGCACGCCGGATCGGGACTGCGCAGCTCGATGCGGGTGGCGTCCTCTTTGCCGGGCTTATACATGGGGATGCGCACCAGGTTGGAACGGTTGCGCTGCGCCCAGGAGATATAGACGGGCGCCTCAAAACCGGGCACCAGCCGCTTGTAGGAGTTCACCCACTGGTTCGTGACGGCGGTGAATTCCGGCACGTAGGTGAGGATGCCGGCGATGTAGTGCCGGCCGACCTCGCTCAAGTGGTACGGCCCGTCGAGATCGAAGAACGCGTTCTGCTCGCCGCGGAAGAGCGATTGATGCACGTGCATGCCGGAGCCGTTCTGTCCAAAAAGCGGTTTGGGCATGAAGGTGGCGTAGACGCCGTTCATATAGGCGACTTCCTTCACCGTCAGGCGGTAGGTCATCAGCGTATCCGCCATGGTGAGGGCATCGGTGTAGCGCAGGTCAATCTCGTGCTGGCTGGGGGCGACTTCGTGGTGGCTGTATTCCACGTAAATGCCCATCTCCTCCAGCGCCAGCACCGTCTCGCGGCGCAGGTCCACCGCCTCGTCGCGCGGGATGAGATCAAAGTAGCCGCCCTGATCCAGCGGCTCCGGCTCCTGCGGGCTGCGGAAGTAAAAGTATTCCGCCTCCGGCCCCACGTAGAAGGTGAAGCCCATCTCGCGCGCCTTGCGCAGGTTGCGCTTCAGCACCTGGCGCGGGTCGCCTTCGTAGGGGGTACGGTCGGGATTGAGGATATCGCAGAACATGCGCGCCACCGCGCGCTCGCGCGGGCGCCAGGGCAGGATGGCGAAGGTGCTGGTGTCGGGCACGGCCACCATGTCGCTCTCGTCAATGCGCGTGAAGCCTTTGATGGACGAGCCATCGAAGCCGATTCCCTCCCCCATCGCTTTATCCAGCTCCTCGACCGGGATGCTGAAACTTTTCAGGAAGCCGAGGATATCGGTGAACCACAGCTTCACGAATTTCACGTCGTTATCCTGAATTTGCTTCCAAACCCAGTCCGCATTGGATGTCATGGCTTGTCACCTCACGCCCAGTCTACCCCGCGCGCGCCTCCGACGGGTGTCATTGCTCGCCTATTCGCCCTGTTCGACGAGCGCAGCGGCGATTCCTGTCAGCGTTCCACGGAATCTCGGAGATGCGCGCCGGTCGCGCCACCGGCGCCGGCATGTCGCGGAATCCTACCGCGTTTCCCGTTGCGGCGTAGAAGCCGCGGGTAAGAAACCGTCCGAGAAGTCTCGGTGTGGGGCTGCTGAGGGGATGCCGGCTTGGATCAAGGCGGACGTCCGAGGCGCTATCGAGAGAGATAGGGTGAGGACGGCCAACGTCGAGCCAGGCTGGAAGCCACCAGCAGGCACGCGCCGAGACTTCTCGGACGGTTTCTGAGGACTTTGCGCGAACGATGCTGTGGAAAGGAGGTATCGCATGAGGCATTTCCGTATCGGGGTGTTCGTGCTGGCGCTGGCGGCGGCCGGGCTGTTCATGGCCGCGCTGCTGCAGGCGCAGCAGCCGGCCCCCACCACGCCGCAGGTCAGCGCGCGCGCCACCACGCTCAACGGGCAACCGGTGGGCGAAGTGCTGGTGGGCGACACGGTGGTGGTCCGCATCCGGGGGAGCGTGGGCGGGTTCACCGAAGGCGAGCGCGCGCAAATCGTCGCGTCGCGCTTGCAGAACGCGCTGGCGCAAGGGCATACCTGGGAGGAGCTGCGCACCGAGCGCGCCGGCAACCAGTATATCGTCTATCTGGGCACCGCCATGCTGGTGACCGCCGACCCGCGGGCCGCGCGCCTGCAGGGCATGACCGCGCCGCAGTTGGCGTCGCAATGGCAGGGGAACCTGCAGACCGCGCTACGCGCCGTGGGCGGGCCGGTCGTCGCGGGCGCCCAGGAGAGCTGGCCGGCGTGGACGAACGTGGGGAATAAGATCGTGCCGATCGTGAGCGCCGGGTCGCCGGGCGTGCGCCTGGGCGCGGCGCAGGTGATCGGTCCGCAGGAGCGCATCAACCAGGTGGAGGCGGTCTTCCAGGTGGACCTGGAATTCCAGCGCGCGGCGCGCGCCCGCGTGTTCATCCCCTCGTCCAGCCTCACCGGTCTCAACCGCGTGCAGGGCACGGCGGTCTCGGCGCTGCTCCAGTATGAGCTGTTCCGGTTTTAGGGAAGGAGGCGCGTATGCGCGTGACACGACGCGGACTGTTGGCCCTGCTGCTGGCGGTCGCCATCCTGGCGGCGGGGTATATCAGCAACGCGCTGGTGCGTCCGGCGCGGGCGGTGGATATCGGGGATATTCTGCTCGTGGGCGGAATTGTGCTGGTGGTGAACACCTTCGGCAGCCAGCTCAATGACTTCATCAACGACGCGCTGGGCCAGCGGGAGGCGGCGCTGGCCGGCGCGACGAAGGTGGTGCCCATCTTCTCGGTGGGACGCGGCGCCTACATCGGCGCGGCGCAGGTGGTGGGCGTGCCGGCGAACGTGCGCACCGTGCAAGGGGTGGCGACGGTGGAGACGGAAATCTCGCAGCTCACCGGCGCGCTGGTGGTGCCCATCTCCACCCGCAGCCCCAGCGGCGGCAGCCTCAACCGCGTGCCCGGCGTGGGGGTCTCGGCGGTGATTGACTTCAATCTCTGACCATCACGGCGATGGCGCATCGCTCACGGGGCGGGCCAGCAACGGCCCGCCCCGTCGTCCGCGCCGGGTATTTTCACACACCGTTCATCCCCTGACGCATGCTGGACGCATACTGGAAATATGCGCCGGTTATCGTCGTGTGTGTGGGGTGGTATGATGAGGCCGACACGCGCGCCCACCGCTCGCTTGCGCCGCAGGGCGATATTTGCTACTGTGAGTAGGCGGGCCGCTCCGGCGCAGGGACGGCCCGTCCGCGTGCCGGCGGCGGCACGCCCGTGAGAAACTGTCCGGACAGTCTCGGTGTGGGGCTGCTCCAGGGGATGCCGGCTTGGATCAAGGCGGACGTCCGCGGCGCTATCGGGAGCGAGAGAGGGTGAGGACGGCCAACGCCGAGCCAGGCCGGAAGCCACCAGCAGGCACGCGCCGAGACTGTTCGGACAGTTTCTGAAAGGAGACCATACCGTGACGAATCAGCAATCCGTCGGCGCGTTTACCTTCGTCCTGCACGGCCACCTGCCCTACGTGCTGTCGCACGGCGTGTGGCCGCACGGCATGGACTGGATTTTCGAGGCGGCGAGCGAATGCTATCTCCCGCTGCTGGACGCCTTCACCGCGCTGGTGGAGGACGGCATCTCACCGCAGGTGACGCTGGGGCTCACCCCGGTGCTCACCGAGCAGCTTCGCCACCCCGGCTTCGTGGCCGGCTTTGACGATTATCTGGCGCAGCGCATCGCCGCGGCGGCGGAGAATGCCCGCGAGTTTCGCCAGCAGCAGCAGCCGTTGCTGGAGCGGCTGGCGCTGCGCTGGCGCGACGAGTTCACCGGCATCCGCGCGCGCTTCCACGACTGCTACGGCACCGACATCCCCGCGGCGTTTCGCCAGCTGATGGATGACGGACACCTGGAGATCATCACCTGCGCCGCCACCCACGGCTACCTGCCGCTGCTCGGCGATGACACCTGCGTGCGCGCGCAGATACGGCAGGGGGTGGAAAGCTATACGCGCCACTACGGCCGCGCCCCGCGCGGCATCTGGCTGCCGGAGTGCGCCTACCGCCCCGCCTACGCCTGGAAGGCGCCGGTCGAAGGCGCCGGGCCGCAGCGGCCCGTGCCGCGCGCGGGAATCGAGGAGATCCTCTCCGACTCCGGCATCCAGTATTTCTTCGTGGATACCCACCTGCTGATGGGCGGCTCGACGCAGGGCGTCTACATCGAGCGCTTTGGCGCGCTGAAAGCGCTGTGGGAGCAGGCGCACGCCACCCCGGGCGGCGAGCCGGCGCATTTCGACCACTCGCCCTACCGGCCCTATTACGTCAGCGGCAAATACGACGGGCCGGCGGTGAGTTTTTACACGCGCGAGGAGCGCACCGGCCTGCAGGTGTGGAGCGGCGAGCATGGCTACCCCGGCGACGGCAACTACCTGGACTTCCACAAGAAGCACTATCCGGGCGGGCATCGGTACTGGAAAGTCACCTCGGCGACGGCAGACCTGGCGGAGAAGCTGATCTATTACCCGGAGGATGTGGAGCAGCGGTTGGACGCGAACGCCGAGCACTTCGCCTGGCTGGTGGAGACGCTGCTGGCGGAACATCCGCAGCCGGACGCCCCCGCCTTCCTCACCGCGCCGTATGATACCGAGCTCTTCGGCCACTGGTGGTACGAAGGCCCGCGCTGGATATATCGGACGTTGAAGCGGCTGCACGACGGCGGCCGGGTGACGCTGCGGACCGCCGGCGACTACCTGGAACAGCATCCGCCCGCCGTGGGCGTGGCGCTGCCCGAGGGCTCCTGGGGCCAGGGCGGCTTTCACTGGATCTGGCTCAACGAGTGGACGGCCTGGACGTGGAAGGAAGTCTACAAGGCGGAGGAGACGATGCGCGCGCTGGCGCGCGACTTCGCGCACAGCGAGGACGCGACGCTGCGGCGCCTGCTGCGGCAGACAGCGCGCGAGCTGCTGCTGCTGGAATCGTCCGACTGGCAGTTCCTCATCTCCACCTGGAGCGCCCGCGACTACGCCGAGCTGCGCCTGCAGGAGCACCGGGACGTCTTCACCCGGCTGGCCGCCCTGGCGCGCCAGTACGCCGCGTCCGGCGTGCTGGACGCCGCCGACCTGGCCTTCCTGGAGACGGAAGAACGCCGTGACGACCTGTTCCCGACTATTGATCCGGCGTGGTGGGTGGATCCGGCGCCGACGGCGGTGTAAGCGCACGGGCGCCATCCCCTCCTGGGGGGCCGACCGGCGCGCCGATACATGGTACAATAACACGCACACCAGCAACGTGGAGGCTTTCGTCGTGATAGATCCCCGACGCGTGTATGCCCTCATCCTCGGCGGCGGCGCCGGCACCCGGCTCTTTCCGCTGACGAAGGACCGCGCCAAGCCCGCGGTGCCGTTCGTGGGGAAATACCGGCTGGTGGACGTGCCGATCAGCAATTGTCTGAACTCCGGGCTGTCACACATCTTCGTGCTCACCCAGTTCAACAGCCACTCACTGCACCGGCATATTCAGCAGTCGTACCGGCTGGATTTCACCACCCACGGCTTCGTGGACATCCTGGCGGCGGAGCAGAGCCCGCGCAATACCACCTGGTATCAGGGCACGGCGGACGCGGTGCGGCGCAACCTGTGGCACCTCAATGATCCGGCCTTCACCCACGCGCTCATCCTCTCCGGCGATCAACTGTACCGCATGGATTTCCGCGACATTTTTGCGGCCCATCGCGAGCGCAACGCCGACGTGACGATCTCGGTGACGCCGAAACGCCCGGACGAGGCGGGCGGTTTTGGGGTGATGAAGGTGGATGAGCACCTGCGGGTGATTGATTTCGTGGAAAAGCCTTCGCCCGCGCAGATTGCCGACCTCATGGTGCCCGGCGAGTCGCTGGCGCCGCTGGGCATCCAGCTCAGCGGCCCGGTGGTGCTGGCCTCGATGGGCCTGTATGTCTTTTCGCTGCCCAACCTCCACCGCGCGCTCTCCAACGACATGGAGGATTTCGGCAAGCACGTCATCCCGCTGTGCGTGCGCACCCTGCGCGTCTACGCCCACCCCTTCGTCGGGTACTGGGAGGACGTGGGGACCATCCGCACCTTCTTCCAGGCGAACCTCGACATGACCTCGTGGAAGCCGCCGTTCGAGTTTTACGACGAGTTGCAGCCCGTCTTCACCCACCCGCGCTTCCTGCCCAACAACAAGCTGGACGAGGTGGAGGTCATCCGCAGCATCATCAGCGAAGGCTGCTTCATCCGGCAGGCGAAGATCAGCCACTCGGTCATCGGCGTGCGCGCCGCCGTGCGCCGCGGCAGCGCCCTGCACCAGGTGGTGATGCTGGGACAGGACGCCTATGGGAAGGCCTGCCCGGCCTGCGCGCGCCCCGCGCCGCTGCCGCTGGTGGATGAAGACGACGACGTGTGCGATCGGGACGCGCCCTCGCGCGGCATCGGTCGCCACTGCCAGCTCACCCGCGCGATCATTGACAAGAACGTCTGCATCGGCGACCACGTGGTCATCACCGATCACACCGGCAAGCCGGACGAAGACGGCAACGGCTACTACGTCCGCGACGGCATCGTCATCATCCCCAAGCACACGGTGATTCCGTCATGGACGGTGATTTAGCAGGGCGCGGACATTCTCGACAATCCGCGCCCCCAGTGCGGCGGCGTCCTCCCCGCGCAGCGCCGCCAGCCGGCGCAGCACCGGCACGACGTGGCGCGGCTCCACCGCGGCGGGCGGCACGCCGTCCTGGCCGATGGACGGGGCGTCCGTTTCCAGCAGCAGGCGGTCGGCGGGAGCGGCGATGGCCGCCTGCTGCGCCCGGCGATTGTTGGGGCGGGTGACGCCGCCGCCGAAGGCCACGTAGAGTCCCATCGCCAGGCACTCGCGAAGCACCTCCACGCTGCCGTTGAAGGCGTGCAGCACGCCGCGCACGCCGGGAACCTCCCGCAAGCACGCCAGCAGCGGCTCCCAGGCCGCGCGGCAGTGGAGGAGGACGGGCAGGTCTCGCTCCCGCGCCAGCGCCAGCTGCGCGCGGAAGACCGGGAGCTGCCATGCCAGCGGCGCCTCCACCGCGCCATCGAGGCCGATCTCCCCGATGGCAACGGCGCGCGATTCCGCCGCCAGCACGGCTACCCATCTCGTGTCGGCCTCCGCCGCCACCATCCACGGATGCAGCCCGACCGCGGGGAGGATTGCCGGGAACTCAGCCGCCAGCGCCAGCGCCCGCCGCGAACTCGCCGCATCCCACCCCGGCACGATCACCTGCCCCACGCCGGCCTCCCGCGCGCGCGCCAGCACCGCCGCGACGCGCCCCTCGAAAGCAGGATCGTTGAGGTGGCAGTGGGTATCGGTCAACCCGGGACCGTGGGTGTCCCTGGGAGCGCCGGTGTCCTCACCGGCAAGTCCGGTCGAGGCGATCCGTGGATGCATCTGTGGGTCGGCAGGGGAGAACGAAGCGTACAAGATTGTCCTTATGCATATGCCGAAGAACAACACGTGCCGGTGAGGACACCGGCGCTCCCAGGGATGCCCGCGGTCCCGGGTTCAGCGGTGTCGGAGAGGCCACGAGGCGCTGCTCCATGGCCAATCTTCTGGACGGGTACATAATCCGGCGCTGATAGGGTTGCTTTCAATATACCTTTTTGCTCGCGCGAAGTGTTCTTCATTCCGGATGAAGCGATCATAATACTCCCTATACCAGAATGCGCCTGTGTGAGCGAGGATCTTATTGGCTTCTCGTGCGGTGTAGGTCTTCCATGAATGCAAGATCGTCGAAAGTGAGTCGGGTGGAAAAGGCGTAAAGAGCGTATGCGCATGTGTCGGCATAATCACCCAGGCATGGATATTATACCGTTTGCGATCAAAAAAGAGGAGTGCTGTTTCGGCAAGTTCAGCAATACGTGGGTCGCGAAGCCAGGTATTTCCGTGCCCCCTGTCAAGGTATTCCTCGATTCGGCAACGGCGTTCTCGCTCTGCTTCGAGTACTGGCAAGTATTGTAACTCATCTCGCCAACGCCGCAGCAGAGCCGTGGGAAGACAATCGGCAAGATGAAATGTCACCATTTGCGTAGTGTGTTCACCGTCAAAGTGCGGCAAATACCCTCGAGACCGCCAGAGAATCATGCTGCCCTCCTGGGAGCGCCGGTAGCCTGGAAGCGCCGGTGTCCCACCGGCACGTTTCGCAATCCGGAATACGCATGCGTATTGCGCTGTGAGATTGATTCGCGGCGAAGCGGGTGGTTCCTGCTGCTCATTCGGGCCGGTGAGGACACCGGCGCTCCCAGGCTACCGGCGGTCCCAGGGTTAGAACCCGTGCATCGCGATGCTGATTGCGCCCCGCAGCGCGGTGTCGTAGCCGAGGGCGCTCAGGCGCACGTCCGGCAACGGGACGAGTCTGGTATGGGCGGCCATGGTGGCGCGGATGCCGTCGAGCAGGCGAGAGCCGCCGCCCACCGCCACGCCGCCGCCGAGAGTGATGACGCCGGGGGCGTAGATGGCGGCGAGGTTGCGCAGCGCCTGACCGAGATGGTAGGCGACCTCCGCCCATTCGGCATCAGTGAGCGCCTCGGCGGGTTTGCCATAGACGCGGCGGATGCCGTTGCCGGAGGCGAGCGCTTCCAGGCAGTCGGGGGCGCCGCATTCGCAGGCCACGCGCGCGGGATGGGCGCAGCGCGGGGGGACGGATTGGTGGCCGAGCTCCGGGTGGGCGCCGCCCGCGCCGCGATAGAGGCTGCCATCCACCACGAAGCCGCCGCCGATGCCGGTGCTCACCGTCATGTAGAGGAAGCGGTCGGCCGTCACCCCGCCCAGCCGGTATTCGCCCAGCGCCGCCACGTTGGTATCCACGTCCACCGCGCAGGGGCAGCCGTAGCGCGCCTCCATGATCGCTTTCAGCGGCACCGCGCGCCATTCCGGCTGATGCAGCGGCGAGACCAGGCCCGTCGCGTAGTCCAGCGGCCCGCCGATGGCCGCGCCGATGCCGGCGATGGGCGCGTCACCCGCCACCCGCGCGATCATCGCGTGCAAGAGGTCCAGTCCCTCCCGCAGGCCGGTGGGCGTCTCCGCGCGGGCGCGGGCCAGCTCCCGCCCCGCAGCATCCGCCGCCGCCACCATGCATTTCGTGCCGCCGATATCGAGGCCGATGTAGACAGGCATACATACTTCTCACATGCCGGAGCTCTTGGGTTCACCACGAAGAGTGGAAGAAAGGAAGGCACACAGGTTGATTGTTCTTTGCGTCTTGCTTCCTTCGTGGCTTCGTGGTGGCTTTCCGAGTGCGGAGTTATTCCTGAATGATCTCCAGATTCGCGCGCGGGACGAGGACGCGGTCGCCGTCGAGGTCCACCTCGGCGACGCGGACGGTGGCTTCCGTCTCGATGGCGTGCAGCTCGGCCGGCAGGGCGGTGATGGTGGCGAAGCGGCCAAAATAGGGTTCGCGGATGAGGCGCACGCGGCTGCCCACCGTCAGCGCACTGTCCGCTTCCGCCCGTTCGTGGGCGGGCGCGTCGTCGGCGTGCGGCACGATGATCTCCGGGCGAATGACGCCCGCGCGGATTTGCGTGGCGCCGTTGACGGACGCCTCGCACCCCTGCAGGCGATGGAGCAGCGCGAAGGTGCGCTCCGCCATCGGCAGTTGCCCGAATCCTTCGGTGAGGATGAGGGTGACGGGCACGTCCTCCTGCCCGGTGATGGCCACCCCGATGTCGTAGCCGAGGTACGCCCGCAGCACGGCGTCGCTCACCGCGCCGACGATCATCGCCACCGCGCCCACCTCGGCGGCTTTGCGAATCTGCGCCACATTCACGGTGGCGCCGCCCAGCAGCACGCGCCCGGCGCAGGCGGCGGTGAGTTTCGCCTCATCCAACGGGGCGGCGGGGCCGTCGCTGACGGTGAGCAGCGCGCCGTGCCGCTCGCCGCCCACCCCGAAAATGCCCTGCGCCAGCGCGCCCGCGGTGACGATGGTCACGCCTTCCCCAGGCATCACCTCTTCCACCGTACCGGCGACGTAGGCGGTCAAATCCAGCGGCGCCGGCGGCTCGCGCAGTCCCAGCGTGCCCGTCACCGGGCTGATATATTCGATGACGCCGCTCACCGGCGCGGCCAGCTTGGCCCCGAATAGACCGAAGAAGCCCTTCGTCTCCGCCAGCGCCTCGCCTTTCTCCACGGACTCGCCCGCGCCTTTTTTCAGCAGGCGCAGCACCTCGTCAGGCGTCACGCCCAATTGGTCGGCGGCGCGCACGGCGGTGATATTGCCCGGCAGCAGCGCGCGCGCCACGATCTCCATGGCCGCCACCCGCTGCCCCGCGGACGCCAGCACCTCGCCCGCCAACGGCAACCGCCGCACCTTGCGGATCACCGTATGATCCGTCACCTGTAGTCCTGGAGTATACGCAGTCGGCATGGGGCTATTGTACCATCAGCAGAGATATTTCAACACAGAGACACAGAGGACACCGAGGAGGTTATTTACCCGTCATCGTTAGCCTTACCACGTATCGTGCAGGCTGCTGTCTGCTGGTCGTGGCATCAAGCTTCTATTACTCAGGCAGACGCATGTGTCAACAGCGATTAGCTTCGTACGCGCTTTATACCGTCTTTAATGGCGCCAACGTTGAAGTTGATAATCAAGCCCACGCGGTAACCACGCATCTGTGTCCTCCGTGTCTCTGTGTTTACGTTCGTTCCGGTGATAAGGTTGACGGGGCGGGTTATGCGTTTCGCGCGAGGGCGGCGGCGACGGCGAAGAAGGGTTCCGCGGCGAGGGTGTCGCCGAGGAGGGAGCGCAGGGAGGCGGTCTGGACGGGTTCCGGCAGCGGGAGGCCGGCGGCGCCGCGGGCGCGGGCATAGTCGGCGGTTTCCAGCACCAGCGCGCAGGCGCCCTCGCCGAGGGGTTCGTCCGCGCCGAGCGCTTCCCGCGCGCGGGTGAGCGGCTCGCTGATGGCATCCACTCCCACCGCCAGCAGCAGATCGGCGCGGTCGAGGGCGAGCGCTTCACGCGCCGCCTCCAGCGCCTGAAGCCCGGCATGTTCGCCGGTGAAGGTGCCATGATGCCCGCCCAGCCCGAATTCGATGGCGGCCAGGCTGGCGGGCGTGTTGACGTAGGTATGGCTGAAGAGCAGCGGGTTGGCGAAGCGCGCCCCTTTGTGCTGCAGCGCGGCGGTATAGGTGTAGAGGGTCGGCAGGCAGCCGTAGACGCTGCCCACGACGATGCCCGCCCGCCAGCGATCATACGCGCCAGGCGCGAGCCCGGCATCGGCCAGCGCCAACTGACAGGCCGCCAGCGTGAAGGCGGACGCGCGGTCGGTATACGTCTTCATGCTGGGCAGAATCTCCGCCAGCGCAAAGCCTTCAATCGCGCCCGGCGCGCGCGCCCCCGCCCGCAGGCGTGCCGCCCATGCCGCGCGCCCGATGCCGAGCGCCGACACCGGACCGATACCCGTCACCAGCATCTCTCGCATTTACCCCTCTTCCGCGAGCCGTCTCGCTTCTCGACGTTTCGCGTAATGGAGGAAAATATCCTGCAGGCGCGTCCAGACGAAGCTGATGACGGTGACGTCATCGAGGAAACCGACCAGCGGAATCCAGTCGGGCACGAGATCGCCCGGCAGAATCAGGTAGAGCAGCGCCCCCCCGACCAGCAGCTTCGGCTGCAGCGGCTCCGCCGGATCGCGGAAATAGTCAGCCATCAGCCGCAGCTTGTCGAGCAGCGCGCCGCCGATTTTCGAACGATGGATGGCCTCTTCCAGCTTGCCGATGATTTCCCGGCGCCCCGCCGGCGTCATCGCCCGCGCGCCCAAGTCCCGCACCCGCTCCCGCGCCGCGCGCAGCGAAAACGGCTGGTCCTCCGTATGCATGACATCCCCCTCGATCACAGGTGTGTGCCGCCCATGCAGTTTTCCCGCGGCGGCGGCGCGCTATGCTCATGGTTGAGATACGCGGACGCGCGGGAACGCTGCGCGGGAGGACGTCATGCGCCTTCCGGATGCGTCAGCGACTGCCAGACGCCGAGCGCCCACGGCACGTCATCCTCGTCGGGGCAGGCGATGTAGACGACGGCCATGTTGTTGGACGCGGCGACGTAGCCGAGCAGCGACCACCCCTCCTCGGTCCGGCCCACCGCGGCGCGACCGAGCAAGGTGCCGCGCTGGAACTTGTGCAGCTCATCCTCACTGCTCAGCGCCTTCATGTTCTGCAGCAGGCGTTCTTCTGAGGCGGCGTTTTCGCTGCGCGAGGCCATGGTCATGGTGAAGGCGGTCACGTCGCGCCCGCCATGCCGGAAGCAGTACTGCTCGCCGTTCGCGTCAACGCTGGCGTAACAGTACCCGGGTAGGGTGATGCGCCACAGCCCCGGCAGCTCGTACGCCAGCAGGCGGCGGCGATACCCGATGCCGGCGGGGGCGGGGGCGGGCGGCGCCTGCTGGCTGGCAGCCGTCATGGCGTGGATCTCTTTCACCAGCCCCACCACCTGGGCATCCGTCGCCGCGGCGTATTCACAGCAGGCCAGCGCCAGCTGGTACCCCGCCTGTTCCTGCTCATCCGCCGGCGGATGCCAGGGCAGCTCCACCCAGGCCAGCGCCAGCCCGGTATTGCGCCAGAACGCCTCGTCCGGCGCCTGGCCCCACCAGGGGAAAGACTCCGCCCCCGCCGCCTGCAGCGCCGCCCCCTCGGCCGTCGCGGCCCGCGCCACCCACTCCCGCGTGCGCGGGCCCAGCATGGTCAGCGCGAAGGGGGCATCGTCGCCGGCCACGGCGGGATACCCCATCGGCATGCTGATGCCGATATTCGTCGCGCCGTCAGCGGCTTTCTCGACGACCGCCGCGCAGACGGCGCGCAGCCAGACCAGCATCTCCTCCTGCAGCCGGGCGAAATCCCGGTGCGCGGCATAGCCCGTCTCATCGCCGCAGTCTTCACCCTCCCACTGCCAGCGCAGGCGGCACTTCTGCCCGACGTTCCGCAGCAGGTCCACCAGGAAGGCGTGGTACCCCGGCCCGGCGCCGCTGGTGCGCGCCGTGCAGCGCAGCGCCTCACCGGTGAACGCGAAGCGCACCGGCTCCTCCATGGGATGCAGCCCCACCAGCAGCGTCTCCTCCTCGACCGCCATCCACAGCAGCTCGCGCAGCCGCGCATCCTCGATCAGCGCCGGAATCCCCGCCCGCAGGCGGTCCAGCACCTCCTGGCGCGTGGGCGTGCGCTTAATAAGAAAACCTTCCGGCAGCATGGGCGCGGTGATGGAGAGACCGAGAGCCATGATATCCTCCACTTCTCCAGAACAGAGTGGTAACCGACCGCCTTCTTCATTGTTTCCGCCATTGTCACGATGATAACACGGTATCGCGATCCGGCGCTAACACGGCAGCAGCGCCACTGCCGCCTCCCCCGCCGGCAGCGAGAACATCAGCCCGTCACCGTCGCGCGTCACCGGCAGCGGCGCGCCGTTGCGCGTGGCGGTCACACTCCCGGTCAGTGCGGCGCGCAGGCGCACCCGCGTCTCGGCGCGGGGGGCGGCGGTGAAGCGGACACCCTCTGCGTCCGCCGCGAAGCCGCGCACCGCCAGCCCCGGCTCGGCGAGGAACTCCCACGCCTCGCAACGGACGCGCGTGCGCGCCGGGCCGGCGGCCGCCGCGTACCGCTGGCCGCGGTAGGTGAAACCATCCCAGGTTGATACTTCCATATAGGGGTTGCCGAATCGCACGCCCGGTTGTCGAACTTCCGGCGCAAAGCACTCCTCCAGGCCGCAGCAGAGCAGCAGGCTCGCCCAGGTGTAGCGGATCTCGCGCCCGCCCCAGCCGCCGACGTAGGGGAAGGCGTGGTCCACCTTGCCTTCGGGCGGATAATTTTCATACGCATGGCCGTAGGCGCGCCAGTATGCCATGAACTGCGCCACCACCCGGCGGGCATACTCCGCCGCGGCCTCGTCCCACCCGGCCTCTTTCAGCGCCAGGTAGACGATGTAGGTGGTGGGCGGCCAGCAGTTGCCGCGCCAGTAGTTGCCGCGGCCGTCGAGGCCGTCGCCATACGCCGGGTCGTCGCGGCTGACGGTGGGGATGAGGTTGTCGCCCCAGAACTGCGCGGGGTCAAGGAGCATCGCCCGCAGCCGTTCGGCCACCGCCCCCTCGGCGATCCCCGCGAGCAGCGGGTAAAAATTCGTCATCGTCTTCACGGTCGAGAAGGCGCCGCTCCACAACCGGTCCTGGTAGATGCCCAGCCGCGCGTCATACAGGTACTCGCGGATGCGCCCCGCCACCCGCACCTCCTCGGCGCGCAGCCAGCCGGCGTCCGCCGTCTCGCCCAGCCGCGCCGCCCAGCGCGCCATCGCCCGGCAGGCGGCGACGTAGAGGCTGTTTTGCCCGACCTGCGTGACGGTGAGGCAGCGGCTCTCCCAGTCGAACTCCACGCCGTCGGCCAGCAGCCCGCGCCGGCCGTCGGTGAAGCCCGCCGAGTAGATGGGGCTGTCGTCGTACCCGGTCTCATCCATGGCGTCGGAGATGAGCCGGCCCGGGGTGGTCTGGCGGGGATCGGTCGAGACGCCCGATTCGATCAGCCCGTCGCCGTTGCCGTCGCGCCAGGGCCGGCCGTCGCCGCGATCGGCAAACCAGAAGCGCATGAAGGCCATCATCGTCGGCCAGGTGCGCCGCGCCAGTGCCTCATCGCCGAGGATATCCAGCGTGCGGCCGTACATGATGGGGATGATGAGGTTGCGCTGAATCGGCCCGTGGGCGATGCCGCGCTCGCCGTAGGTGCGCACCACGTGCTCCAGCGACGCCGCCGCCAGCGCCGGATCCTCCCAGGCGGCCAGGTAGGAGGTGAAGAAGTTGTCCCAACCGAAGATGCAGCCCGGCCGGTTCGGCCCCGGCCAGGTGCGGTTCACCGTGGTCTGCAGGCACTGGCGCTCCGGATCATACGCGCGGCTGTACCCCGCCAACCCCGCCAGCGCCTCCGCCGCGCCCGCCAGCGCGCCGCCGCTGCGCATGCGCAGGGCGTCATACGCGGCGGCGCCGGCGGCCAGCGCGGCGTCAATGCCCGCCGGGTCGGGCTTCGGCGATATGGCCGCCATCCGCGCAGGCATCGCCGCCAGGCGCAGGGTGAAATAGAGCGGCGTCGCCGGACTCAGGTGCACCGGATACAGCGCCATGGCGCCGCCCGGCTCCCCTGCCACGCCGAAGAAGCGCTGCTCCGCCTGCCACAGATTATCCACCAGCAGCGGCGCCTCGACCTCCCCGCGCAGCGTCACCAGCAGGCCGGATTCTCCCTGCCGCAGCACGCAGATGGCCGGATCGGCGACATGCACCCGCGCCGGGGTAAAACAGCCATTGGCCACCAGCGCGGCGCGCAGCGGCCCGTCGGCGGTATAGCGCCCACGCACGACGTCGCCGTCCTGATACCACTCCAGCGTCACCCGCACCGCCTCGCCGGGGGCGAAATCGAAGGCATTCGGGGCGTTGACATTGGAGTAGGGCCGCCCGGCGAAGCGCTTGATGCCGTCGCGCGTCACCGGCGCCCGCCACGCGTAGCGCACGTAGCCCTGGTCCGGGGCGTGCGTCTCCGGCGCGTCCAGCGTCAGCAGCACCGGCTTGCCGTCAAAAAGGCCCAGCGCTACCTGCGGGCAGGCCAGCCGGATGCCCAGCACGTCCGCCCCCCGCGCGAGACTCACCCCGGCAATGCCCTGTCCCTCAAACGCCCCGGCATAGATTTCCGCCATACACGCCTCGCTTCCGGTGATGCGCACAGCGCATCACCGCGCCCAAGATTCGCCGGGCGAGCGGACGGTTCCTACTCATCCCGCCGTGCGCCTTTGACAAAAGCCGGCTATTCCGATAGGATACACCGGATTACCGAAAAGGACCGGCCATGCGCGCACTCACACCGACCACCGCCGAGAAATATGCCCGCCTGCAAGCCCTCCTCCGCGCGCTGGGCCGCGTGGTCGTCGGCTTCTCCGGCGGGGTGGACAGCACGCTGCTGCTGCGCGTCGCCGTGGACACGCTGGGCGCGGATGCCGTGCTGGCGGTGATCGGGGATTCGGACAGCTATCCCTCGCGCGAATTCGCCGCGGCCAAACGCCTGGCGGAGGCGATGGGCGCGCGCTTCCAGGTGGCGCAGAGCGAGGAGCTGAATGATCCGCGCTATGCCGCCAACCCGAGCAACCGCTGCTACTATTGCAAGTCCGATCTCTTTGGCCGGCTCGTCGCCATCGCCGAGGCGGAAGGCTTTTCCGCCGTGCTGGACGGCAACAACGCCGACGACCTGGGCGACTGGCGGCCCGGCCAGCAGGCGGCGCGCGAACTGGGCGTGCGCAGCCCGCTGATGGAGGTGGGCATGACGAAGGCGGAGGTGCGCGAGCTCTCCCGCGCCCTCGGGCTGCCCACCTGGGACAAACCCGCTTTCGCCTGCCTCTCCTCGCGCATTCCCTACGGCACGCCCATCACGACGGACGCGCTCTCGGCCATCGAACAGGCGGAGGATTTCCTGCGCGACCTCGGCTTCGCGCAGGTGCGCGTGCGCCATCACACCGATCTCGCCCGCATCGAGGTCGCCCCCGCCGACATCCCCCGCCTCCTCGACCCCGCCCTGCGCGCCCGCGTCACCGCCCGCCTGCGCGAGCTCGGCTACACCTACGTCACCGTGGACCTGCAAGGGTATCGGACGGGGAGCATGAACGAGGCGCTGTGAGGTCATCCCCGGCATATCATGGTACAATAGGCGTGAAGGAGTGGCGCATGACGCCGGAAAAACAGGCATTGCTGCGGCGGATCAAAGCCGCGGTGCTGGAGATTCTGCCCGACGCGACGGTGATCCTGTATGGCTCACAGGCGCGCGGCGACGCCACGCCGGAATCCGACTGGGATATTTTGGTCTTGACGGATGCGGAGGTGACATGGTCGCTACGGCAGGACGTCTGGAATGCCATCTATGAATTAGAGCTGGACACGGCGGAACTGATTACCAGTATCATTCGCAATCGCCGGCAGTGGAGTATGCCGCCTCTGGCCACGACACGATTCCATGAGAACGTCAGCCGCGAAGGAATAGCGGTATGATGACTGATGACCGTTCGCTGATCTGCTATCGGCTCTCGCGTGCACTTGAAACGCTGGACGATGCCACGTTCTTATTCGACCGTGGACGACATTTCGCCAGCGTGAACCGCCTCTATATATGCCTGCTTCTACGCCGTCTCCGCGCTGCTGGCCACACAGGGATTGTCCTCGACAACACACCGTGGGGTCTCCGTTCTCTTTTCCCAGCATTTTGTAAAGACAGGATTGGTGGATCGGGAGTTGGGGAAAGTCTACAAGCAGCTTTTTCAAGCGCGGCATGAAAGCGATTACGCCGATATGATGACGCCACCGGCCGAGGTGATTGCCGCGTTATTGCGCGATGCCACGCGCCTGATCACCGCGATAGATGCCCTTATTCAGCGCGCGGTCGCCGCAGACACGGAGTGACGCGCTACCGCAACAGCGCCGCCGGTATCCGTCCGATGACGTAGACGGTGAACACCCCCGTGAGCAGCAGCACGGCCATGACCGCCACGCGCTCCCAAGGCGCGAGCCGCGCGCGGACGAACGGCGGGCGCAGCACGACGAGGCCGAGGAGAAAGCCGCCGAGGAAGCCGCCGAAGTGCCCCGCCCAGTTGATGCCCGGCACGAAGGAGATGACGAGATTGATGGGGAGGATGGATTTCAACCAGTCGTACAGCCCCTTCCCCAGGTCTGGCTCCAGCGTCCGCCGGTAGCGCCACAGCAGCGCCACCATGCCGCCGAGCAGGCCGAAGAGCCCGCCGGAGGCGCCGACGGAGAGGGCGCCCGGCAGCAGGTACAGGCTGATCACCGACGAGGTGAACACGCTGTAGAGGAACAGCGTCCCCAGCCGCCAGCGTCCCTCCCACCCCTCCAGCGGGGCGCCGAAGTACAACAGCGCCATCATGTTCATGAACAGGTGGAAGGCCGACCCGTGCAGGGCGCCGGCGGTGAGCAGCCGCCACCACTCGCCCGCACCCACGTGCGCGGCGGAGAGCGCGCCCAACGCCAGCACCACCTCGCCGCGCATCCGCAGCGCGCCGTCCATGCCGCCGAGGGCCAGCGCGATGCCGAACATCGCCACGCAGGCGGCGATGATGGCATAGGTGAGCCACGGCGTCGGCGTCCGCTGCTCCGCGAGATGGGCCTTCAGCGCGGCCCGGCAATCCACGTCGGCCACCCGCGCCGCGGTCTCCGGCGCCAGCAGCCAGTCCAGCGCCGCCGGCGTGAGCGCGTCGGGCAGGTCTTCCCGCGCCTCCGCGCCGTCCTGACCGCGATAGTGCCCGCTCTCCAGGTCAACGTAGGCGACCGGCGCGTCGCGCAGCGCCAGGAAGAGATCGCTGACGCGCGGATCATGCACGGGCAGCGCGCCGGCGAGCAGCACGCCGGCCCCGGCATGCGCGTCGCGGAGCTGCCGGTAGACCTCGCGCAGCCGGTCCGGCGGGGTGCGGGGCACGAGCGCCAGCAGCAGCAGGCGCCCCGCTTTCTCCATCACCAGGTTGGTGAGCGGCCAGGCGCGGGCGTCCGCCGCCAGGTAGCGATACCCGAGACGCAAGCATCCCTGCTGCAGTCGCACGAATGCGTCAGACAAGTGTTGTGTATCATGCACAGTCATCATGGGCGCGAAGACGCCTGCCGGCGCCTCCGGTATCATCCCATATTCCGCGCCCGGCGTCGAGTCTCACGCGGGGGGCGCGCCTTTTTCGCGGCCGCGCCGCCGGGCGCGGGCATGGGCGACGTTTCCGTCGCAGTCACGAGTTTCCCGGCGCGCGCGGCCGGATTGTCCCCGTTGAGTGTGAGCGCGATTCAGCCTTTCACCACCGTCGCGATGGCGGCGATGTGCGCCGGGGTGGTGCCGCAGCAGCCGCCGAGGAGGGTGGCGCCGGCGGCGAGGAGGTCGGGCACGCGGGCGGCCATGTCCGCGGGCGTTTCGGTGTAGCGGGTGATGCCGCCCACCAGTTCCGGCAGGCCGGCGTTGGGCTGGATGAGCAGCGGCAGGTCGGGCGCGGCGGCGCGGAACTCGCGCACCACGTCCAGCAGATCACGGATGCCGCCGCCGCAGTTGGCGCCCACCGCGTCGGCGCCGGCGTCGGCCATCTCCTCGGCCACCCGCGCGGGGGAGGCGCCCATCACCGTGCGGAAGCCGCGCGCGCCGCGGGCGAAGGTGAAGGTGGCAAAGACCGGCAGGCCGGCGGCCTTGCCCGCGCGCACCGCCTGCGCCGCCTCCAGCGTGGAGAGCATCGTCTCCACGATGACGGCATCGGCGCCGCCCTCGGCCAGCGCGGCGATCTGCTCGACGTAGACGGCATACAGCGCAGCTTCCGTCGCGTCGCCGCCCTCGTCTTCAAGAATCTGTCCGGTGGGGCCGACGGACGCGGCGACGCAGCGCTCCGGGCCGGCGGCGTCCTTCGCCAGCCGCGCGCCGGCGGCGTTCAGCTCGCGGGCGCGCCCTTCCAGCCCGAACTCGCGCAGCTTGAGGGCGTTGCCGCCGAAGGTATTGGTGCTCACCACGTCGCTGCCGGCGGCGAAATACGCCTCCGCGATCCCCCGCACCACCTCCGGGTGGGTCACGTTCCACAGCTCCGGACATTCCCCCGCCTGCAGGCCGTTCGCCTGCAGCATGGTGCCCATGGCGCCGTCAAACATCAGCAGATCACCGCGCTGCACGCGCTCCAGCAACGTCGCCATGGGACACCTCCAGGAATGTAGTGCGTCATGGTAACACGTTTCCGCCGGGGAGCGGAAGGCCTCCCAAATTGGTGCATTTTCGTGAAACGGGGGGTGCGGATGCAGGCCAGATCACCAAACCATCCCGTTCGTCGTGAGGCACGCAGCGGCGCGGAGTGCCGTCAACAAGGGGACTGTCCCCAGTGTGCTCACGACGAACGGGGTTTGGTGGCGCCGGGGTGCGGAGTCGGACGCGCCTTGCTGAGGCTGCGGCGCTACTACGAACGATTAGGCACGGCAAAGAGGCATTTCGAGACGCGGCGGGAATCAGTATTCCGGATGCCGGCCATGCCGGAGTGCGGGGGCGGGTCGCTGACACAGGATGGGTGACATGATGGGGAAACGGAGGTCGCGGCGGCGGTGGGGGCTGGTGTTGTTGCTGCTCGCGGCGGTGGGCGGGGCGGTGTTGCATTGGCTGTGGCCCGGGCTGCGGCCGGTGACGTCGCGCGCGCTGCCGGCGGGGACGGCGTTCCTGTTCTCGGTGGGCAACGGCGGCTATCCCGCGCTGCAGGGGGTGCCGCTGGGGCCGTATTCCGCACCGTACCCGTGGCGCGCGGCCTCCCGCGCGCAGCCCTGCCGGGTGCACTGGCTGGGCGACGACGGCAGGCCGGGGCGCACGCCGCTCGATGTCCACTGGGATCTACAATCATTTTCCTGGTATCCGCACTATACGAGCCCGCGGCGCGAGGTGGCGCTCGGGCAGCGGGGCGGGACCCTCACCCTGAATTGGCGCGACGGCCGGCGGCAGGTGCGCGCCGTCCCGGCCGCGTCCCGGCTGGTGCTGCGCGTGATGAACCCCACCGCGACCGGCTACCACGCGGATTATGACGGCGCCCGCCTTTTCGGCCCGGACGGCCAGCGGATCGCGCTGCCGGACGGGTATGCCGTGCTGTTGACGCTGCGCAGCGCCGACCCGCGCTACGTGGTGCTGACGGGTCAGCAGCACCGCGTCGGCATCTTCGATTTGTCCGCGCGCCGCTTGGTGGCGTCCCCGAAATCCCTCGGCTCCCGGGGGATGCTGTTTCACCATCACGGGCGTTTCCTGATCCTCACCACGACCGGCGGCGCGCTGGTGCTGGAGCGTGGGAAGACGCTCTACACGTATCATGGCCTGGCCGGCTGCTGGCGCTGGGGGGAGGACGGCACGGCCTGGCAGGTGGATGGCCCCACGGTGAAAGTCTTGCGGTGGAAAACCGGCGCGTGCGCGCTGGCGCCGCTGCCGGTGACGCTGAAGTCGGATGAGCGGGTGGCCGACTGGCTCGCCGCCCCGACCTCCTGGTTGGGCGTATTTTGCCCACCGCCGGCCCCGGCGGTGACGCTGTGGGATGACGGCCGGTATCTCGCCTGCACGGAGACGTACCGCGTGCTGCCCGACGGCACGGCCCGCAACCTGGAGCGGCTGACGCGGCTGGTGGGCATCAATCGCGCGCTGCCGCGCGAGGCGCGCCGGCTGACGCTATATCGCGCGGGGAAGGTCATCGGGCGCTACCGCATCCCGGTGGAGCCGTCCGCGCTGGCGGCGCGGCCCACGCCGGGCATGCTGCGGGGCGCCGCCAGCATTACAATTGACCCGACGCATCTCACGCTGACCGACCGCACGGGCATGACGCACACCTTCAGCGCCTTCGGCAGCCGGGAGCACCTGGCCTTCACCGGCGACGGCCACTACCTGGCCTGGCTCCTCTACACCGGGAAGGAGGTGCGGCATGTCGTCTTCCCGGTGCGGTAAGCGGCGCCGCTGGGCGCTGCTGCTGCTCCTCCTCGCGGTGATCGGCGGGGGGTGGTGGGGGTATCGGGTGGCGCATCCGGTGCTGACGCCGGTGACGCGGCGGCTGCTGCCGGCAGGATCAGGCATCATTTTCTCGGCGAATGGCGCGGGATATCCGGCCGTGGAGTCGGTTACGGATGCGGCGGGGAAGACGGTATGCGCGCTGCTGGACGACCGCTGCCGGCGCGTGGCAGGGGTGCCACCGATGGCAACACTGGGTCTGGTGAGCCCAACCCGGCGCACCATCGCCTGTGGGCGATATGAGGGAAAAGATGGCTATCTGGTGACACCGGTGTGGCGAGATGGAAAGCCGGACACCGGGAGTGCCGGGGTGCTGCTGCCACTCTCGGGCATGATTACGCTGACGGATGCCGGCGCGGTCTGCCGCGTCCCCCGATTCCTCCATACACCAAATGGGCGGAAAATCGAGTTGCCGGCAGGCGTCTGGCCGGGGATACTTGGCACCAACGAACCGAGCCTGGTGACCACATTCGAACCCACCGCTACCGGTCCCAATGTGGTCATTTTCGACCTCAGCGCGCGTAAGCCGAAGAAAGTGGCACGCCTTGCTGTTGCCAGTCGAAAACGCATGCTGAATGACGGCATGTTCTACCGACAGCGCGAGCGATTCCTGGTGGTGCCGGGTGACGACATGCCGACCGCCTACCAGCACGAGCGGTTGATTGCCAGCTATGGCGCGCCCGACTGGCAATGGGCATGGGGAGAAGACGGCACGGTATGGGGGATGGACCCGAAGGGGCACTGCTCGCTGCTGCGCTGGCGGGACACCACGCCCCGTTTGGTGAAGCTGCCGGTGTCGTATACACGGGGGGACACGTTTGTCGAATTATCGCCACGTTATTACCACAATATCGCAGCCTTTACCCCGTTGAAAGCTGCCCCCGCCGTGTGGGGAGATGGCCGCCTTATTGCCGTCACGGAGACCCATGACATTATTTCGGCACGAACGGCTGCTCTGGTGGAACGCGCGGTGCGAGTGGTGGCACGCGATGCGACGATGCCGTACCGCGCCCGGGTGCTGACGCTCTACCGGGATGGGAAACGGATCGGCACCTTTCAGACCAGGCTGCACCCCCTGCCGAAAATGGCGAGTATCCGCTTCTCGGTGACACACGCCACACTGGTACGGACGCAGAGTTATGCCGAACACCTGGCCTTCACGAAGGACGGCAAGCATCTCTCCTGGGTGATTGACGCGGGAAAAGGCGTGCAGGTCTATGCGTTTAAGACGGGGTTGTGATGGGCGAGAGAACGTCCCCGCGAGCCAACTCCGGACGGCAATCTCTAGAGACGGACATTGAGACGTACTGCTGGGACGCGGTCATTGACCCTATGCAACGCATCTACGATCGCGCAGCCCGCGATAATAGCTATACGCGATCAATGACCGCGTCGGTAATGCGTCGTGCGTGCAAGATAGCCTATCTTCCGAACACGACAGACCATCACCTCCTCCCGGCGTCGGCTCACGGGGACGCTCGCCCGCCCATGATATAATGCGATACCAGGTGCAGGATGACGAAAACGACAGGAACACGATCAATCCGCCGCCGCTGGTGGCTGTCGCTGCTCCTCCTCGCGGTGATCGGCGGGGGGTGGTGGGGGTATCGGGCCACGCATCCGCAACTCGTGCCCCTGACGGCGCGGCGGCTGCCGGCGGGGACGGAGTTCCTCTTTTCGATGAACGAGATGGGGTATCCGGCGGCGCAGACGCGCCGGCAATCGCCGCCGCGCAGCGCGAAGATCCTCGACGATCTGTGCCGGCCGCTTCCCGGCGACGCCGCTCGGCTGCCCTATTGCCGCGTGAGCCCGCAGCGGCGGGTCTTCGTGAGCATGGACGAGACGGACCCGGGCATCCACGCGGTCGCCGAGCGGGCCGCGAATGGACGGCTGACGCGGCGGCAATCGCACGCGCGCGCCCGCTACGTCGCGCCGTACGGCTTGACGGACCGCGGGGTGATCTTCACGGCGTTCGCGCGCTTCATTTATCCGGATGGGCGCGAGGCGACGGTGACGACGCTGCCGAACTGGAGCTCCGACGGGTGTACCTACGACTGCGCCGACCCGCGCTATCTCGCGGTGGACGGCGGCGGCGCGCTCACCCTGTTTGACGTGACGCGGCGGCCGCCGACGCCGGTGACGCTGCCGGTGCGCAGCACAGCGCCGTGGCACGCGCCGGGGATGGTCTTCACCCACGGCGCGCGCCTCCTCATCGTGCCGAATTTCGGCGAGGCGACGGTGCTGGAGAAAGGGACGGTGCTCGCCACCCTGGGAACGGGGGTCGGCATCGGCGGCAGCTCCCGCTGGTGGTGGGGCGAGGACGGCACGGTGTGGGAGCGCACGGATACCGGAACATACCACCTGCTGCACTGGCGCACCGGCGCGCCGCGGCTGGCGCCGCTACGCGGGCCGGCGACGACGGATGCTGGCGTGATGGATTTCGCGCCTGATCCCCTGTTCTTCCACACGTCCGCCGCGATGCCGCCGCAGCCCCACGCGCCGGCGCTGGCCGCCTGGGGGGAGGGCCGCCTGCTGGCGACGGCCGAGACGGTGCGCCCGATCCCGGAGCGGTTAACGAAGCTGCTGCATCGCCTCTTCGGCGCCGCCCCACGCCCCGACATCTTTCGCGTCCTGACGCTCTACCGCGACGGCAAGCCGGCGGGGACGTTTGTCGCGCGCCTGGGCCAACCGATGACCAGCAGCCTGGGGCTCTACCACCTGGCGCTCTACCAGGAGCACCTCGCCTTCACCGGGGATGGCACGCATCTGGCGTGGGTGCTGGAATCGGCGCAGGGGGTGGCGGTGTATGTGTTCGCCACGGGGCGATGAGCCGTCGCGGAAAATGGGGCACGCTCTGGAAGGGTAATGGCACTGTCCCAGGATGAACATCTGGTCACGCATGGGAAGGCGGAATGATTCGTGACTCTACCGCAAATAGCCTCCGCGTGTTGGTCGTGCGCCACGCAACAAAGTGGAGTGGCGCCGCCCCGGCCGTAGTCAGAACACCGCCACCGAAAATCGCATCACTGGGACCGCGGGATAAACATCGTGGGCGGCGCGGCGCCACTCCACTCCGCTGCGTGGCGCACTACCAACAAACGTGTGCTTCGACCGGGTCCCGTTATTTCGTCAGCGTGACCGTGGTCGCGTTCGCCGGCACGGTCACCACGTAGCGCGTGCCGTCCGCCTTCACGCCGGCGCCGGTGTAGCCGGCGGGGGCGGTGAGGGTGATGTCGGCCGCCGCGCCGCCGGCGGGCACGGTCAGCGTCAGCGTGCCCGCGGCGGCGGTGAGGGTGGCGGGCTGTCCGGCGTCGAGGCCATACTCCCGGTAGCGCACCGACCCGGCGGCGGCCAGCGTCAGCATGATCTCCCCCTCTCGTATCTGCACGGCGGCGGCGGTGCCGGCGAAGGCGGCGCCTTCCGCTTCCGCTGTCGCCGCGTCCGTCGCCAGGAAGGCGTAGTCGGCGCCGGTCGCCCGGCTGACTTTGATGATCGCGCCGTCGGCCAGTTTGGTGAAGGTCGGCGCGGGGGCGTCCGCCGTGCGCGGCACGATGGCCACGTAATAGGCGCCGTCGCCGGGAAGCTGCAGATGCAGCAGATCCTGGTATTCGTAGACGCGGTTGCCCGCCCACATGCCGCCATAGCGCAGGGTATGGCGCGGGGTGTTCGCCGGGCTGGCGATGAAGTATTCGATATCCACGTCGAACTGCCCCGGCGCGGTGTAGCGGTCGCTCATCGGCAGCGCGCGCGCCGGCAGGATGGCGTAGCCCGGCTTGTCGGCGAGGAAGGCGGCGCGGTCGGCGGCCTGCGCCGGCGTGCCGATCTTCTCCGTCTTCGTCCAGAACTGCCAGGCGGTGGGCTGCCCGCCGCGGGTCGCGTCGCGCAGCACGAGGTAGGCCGTGCCCGCCGGGTCGGCGTCCTTCAGGAAGAGGAGCTGCCGCGTCCACTCCAGGTTCGTGCCCGCCGCGGGCGTCACCGTCGGGAAGGCGGGCATATTCGCCGGGAACCAGTCGCGGTCATCCACCGTCGTATTGACGAGGGTGGTGCGCACGTAGTCGGCCGCCGGCTGCGCGGCGAAGGCGCCGGGCCGCGTCGCGGTATAGTGGCCGAACGGCGTTTTCGGATCGCCGGGCGCCCCCCAGTTGCGCGCCAGCCGCACGCCATCACGCAGCAGCTCATGGCGCTCATTGTAGCCGATGTCGAAGGTGAAGCAGGTGCTCATCGGCCGGCCGAGGGCGAACCACTGGGCGATGCCGCCGATACCCGGCGTCCAGATGTCCAGGTTGCGCAGCGACTGCGCGTGGCTGATGACGTTCAGGTAGCTCTCGTTCGGCGTGTTGAAGCCGTGGCGGAGCAGCGCCCCCAGTTCCGGGAAGAGTTCTGACCC
Source organism: Armatimonadota bacterium (assembly GCA_029553475.1). GTDB lineage: Bacteria > Armatimonadota > Hebobacteria > CAIYQO01 > CAIYQO01 > JAKIYB01. The sequence goes on along the minus strand of JAKPKV010000166.1, from coordinate 102,856 downwards.
CCAGGCGGGCGCGGCCATGGGCAGGCGGCGGTCGGCATAATAGGGTTCAAAACCGCCCAGCCGGTTGTCGCCCATGAAGTAGGGGTAGCCGTTTTCCGCCCACAGCCATTGCAGCGCGCGCGAGAGGGCGGGATCCGCCTCCGCAAACAGCGGCGCCGCCACGCCGAAACACGCCAGCCGGTCGCCGGAATGGCCGCGGCCGTAGGCGCCGATGCCGCGCTCGTTTTTGCGCTGCACGTCGCGCGGGGTGTGGTAGCGGGCGAAGTAGAGCAGCAGCTTTTTGAAGCGCGCGTCGGTGGAGAAATCATGGAATCCCGCGCGTTTGGCGGCGATGGCGTAGGTGATCATCGGCTCCAGGCTGACGTAGCCGTAGTGCGAGCCCTCGCAGACCCATTCGCCGTTGGCGCCCACTTCCGTCGCCAGCCAGTGGTTCATCCATCCCGTGGCGCGCGCCGCCCACGTCTTCGCCATCGGGTGGTCGGGCAGCGCGCAAGCGATGACGCCCAGCGACAGCGTGTAGGAGACGCTCATGTTCGGATTGCCGGAGTGCGCGCCGCGCTCCATCTCCCAGCAGCTCGGGTCGGCCATCACGTAGCCGAGGTAGGCCATCTGCGCGCGGAAGAGCGCGCGCTCCTCGGGGGTGACGAGATCGCTGTCAATGAGCGCGTCGTACATCGCCGTCACGCCGATGGCCCCGCGCATCACGTCGAAATTGCCCAGCAGCGCGAGCTGAGCGCGCAGTTGCCCGACCACGCGGTCGCGCTCGGCCGGGGTGCGCTGCTCGGCCGGCTTCATCAGCACCGCCAGCGCCGTCCCCGCGTAGGAGGGCGCGCCGGCCAGCACGCGCTTCAGCTCCGCGTCCGCGCGCGCCCAAGTGTCCTGAATGCGCGCCGCGTCCACGAAGAGGTGCGGGTGTTTTGGCGCCCGCGGGCTGGCCGGCCAGTCGAGCACATAGCCATTGATCTGCCGCAGGCGGTCGCCCACCGCGGGCGCGCCGGCGGTGACCGTCCAGACGCGCCGCCCCTTCGCCAGGGTGGCTTTCAGCGTCACCGTGCCGTCGGCGGCGTAGCTGACGGGCATGGATTTGCGCTTCCAGGCGTCCCAGGACTTCGGGATCATCTCCAGGTCCCACTTCGGGAAGCCGCCGTAGGTATAGGGCGGGCCGGGCTCCACCCAGGCGGCGGGCTCCCGCGAGCGCAGCAGCAGCGCCGGGCCGCCCTCCGCGGCGAACTGTACCGCCTGTGGCTGATCGGCGAAGGCGTTGGCGATGCTCAGGTCGGGCGTCAGGGAGCAGAACGGCGTTTCCGACGGGGTGAGGGCCTGCGTGCGCTCGCGCGCCCACTGCCCGTAGCCCTTCGGGAAGGCGGCCCGCGCCACCCCCGGCGGCGCGGGCAGCGTGAAGAGCAGCGCCTGGTCGGGGCGGTCGTCCTTCACCGCCATCTCCCAGCGCGCGGTGCTGTCGCCGGCGGCGAGGGTGGCGATGAACGTGACGATATTGCCGTCGGCGAAGGCATAGTCGAAGCGCACGCGGGCGAAGACCGGCCCGCCGTCCGTCAGCGTCGCCGACCAGCTTTTCACCGCCGGGACGTTCACCCAGCGGCTGCCGCCGGCCCAGGCGGCCTTGCCCGGGCGCAGCCCCCCTAGCGGACCGGGCACGTCGGCGGCGGGTTTTGGCTCGGGATAGCTCACCCCGCCCAGCGGGAAACGCGCGGCGAGCTGCCCGGCGATGACGTCCACCGCCCGCGGGGTTTTGATCACCGCCAGGTCTCCGGTTGCGCGCTTCACCGCTTTCGTGCCGTAGGTCAGCGTGTAAGTTTTCGTCTCCAGCGGCGCCAGGCCGTCCACGATGAACGAGACCGTGCCGGACTTCACCCAGTTCGTCTTCGGCCACAGCTCGATCGCGGAAAGCTGCACCGGCACGGCGCCGTTTGGCCCGGCGAGCTGCAGCGAATCGGGCAGGCACTGGCCTTGCGCCGCGGTGAACGGATAGCTGACCAGCTCGGCGCCGTACTGTTGATTCAGCCGTTCGGTGATGATGAACTGCTTCGTGGCGGCGGACGCGCCCAGCACGAGCAGCAACAGGGAAACGAGGGAGAGCACGCGAGTCATAACGATACCTCCGGGTCGAACTACCCGATACATTCGCGACAAAATTGGCAACACCTGTTAAACGTTATAACTCTTTGGACACGCGGGCGGGGGAAAGGTCGCGCGCCTTTCCTGAAACCGATGGCGTGGGCAGGAACTCCCGCGCGAACGCCGAACATGAGGAGTCAACCGCAGCCAAAGGAGTCCATCATGCCGACTCTCCGCGCCGTGTCCTGCATCCTGGCGTGCCTCCTCTGCCTCGCCGCCGGCGCTGCCGAGCGCCAGCTCGTGCTGCGCGAGCATCTCGACCAGGCATGGTCGCGCGAGCTGGTTACCTTCCCGTTCAGTGAGAAAACGGGGGCCTGCCACCAGGACTCATTGCGGCTCACCGGGCCGGACGGGCCGCAGGCGATGCAGCTCTCCGACGTGGTGCGCTGGCCGCGCACGCCATATATCAAATCGGCGACGGTCTCGTTCATCGCCGACGTGGCGCCGCTGGGCACGAGCACCTACACGCTGAGTTACGGCCGGACAGCCGTCGCGCGGCCGGCGCCGCCGGCCGATTTGATCGTCGTGCGCCAGCCGGAGTTCGTCGAGCTGCGCACCACGCAATTCGGCCTGCTGCTGCCGGTGGGCCGGCAGACGTTCCAGCCGGCGATATCCGCCGCGCAGGCGCCCGCGCCGGTGCGGGCGATGTTCCTGGGGAACGCGCAGTTCAGCGGCAGCCGGCTCTTCGGCGCAAAGAAGGTGCGCGCCTTCGCCGGCGAGCTCACCGCCGCCGGCCCCGTCTACGCCGAAGCGGTGCTGCGCTACACCTATGAGGACGGCACCACCCTCGCCATCACCGCGCGGCTGGCGGCGGGCGACACGCGGGTGCACTGGGCGACGAACGTCACTGGCGATGCCCCGGAAGACGGCTGGCAGCTCACGCTGTTCCAGCCCGGCGAAGCGGTGCGGATGCCGTGGGTCGGCGAATGGGGCATCAACAAGTGGGGCAAGCTGAATGAGAAGCTCGCGGTGGCGCTGGAGAAAGAGCCGGCCGGCGACATCACCCGCCTGACGCCGTGGGGCGACTGGTGGGACGGCACCACGCAGACAGCGTGGACCTTCACGAACGCCGCCGGCGCGGCGCTGCTGTCCGCGCACAGCCTGGACGCCGGCGCCTGGGTGGAGCCGGCCGCCCCCGGCACGCTGCGCGATTGGGCCGGCTGGCAGGCCAAGCTGCTGCCGCTGCGCAAGCTGGAGGATGGCGGCATCGTGCTGCACGTCAACAACGCGCGAGGCGCGCGCAAATGGGCGCTGGGCGGCGCGGGGGCGGGCATCGGCCACCGGCTGAATCGCGTGAAGGACTACGTGCTGAGCTGGCCGGAGGACGCCGGCACCCACCCGCACATGTTCCTGACGAAACAGGAGATGGCGGAGACGCGCGCGCGGCGAGAGCTCGACCCGGCACAGCTCGCGGGCTTGAAAAACTTCTGGATCGGCGGCCTGTACAAATCCGGCGACGGCTATCTCCCCTCCTATCACGACGCCATGGCGCTGGGCGCCTACCTCCTCACCGGCGACCCGCGGGTGGGCGAAGAGGCGAAGGTACTGGAGCGCTTCCGCAACGCGCTGCAGATCCAGGGGAAGTATGATACCATGCGCTATACCTGCCTGGTGGCGGAGTATTACGATACGCTCATTGACGACCCGCTCACCCCGGAGGCGGAGCGGGAGAGCCTGCGCGCGCTTTTTGCCTACCTGGGGTACACGCTGGCCGACCCCGCCACCTGGTCCTGCGAGCGCGGCTACCGCTCCTACAACCTGAACATGAGCGTGGCGAACGTGCTGAACGTCGGCATGATCGCCAGCGCCATCCCCACCCATCCGATGGCCACGGAGTGGGTGAAGCCCGCGCTGGCCATGACGGACGCCATCCTCGGCGAGGTGGGCCCGGCCGGGGAATTCCCGGAAAGCGTGACGAACTACGCCGGGGTGACCGCCAGCGCGCTGCTCGTCTTCGCCATCGCCGCGAAGAACGCCGGCTTTCACGACTACGTGAACGACCCGCGCATGAAGCGCCTGCTGCGGTGGCACACGCAGCAATACACCCCGCCCGACCCGCGCGGCGGCGGCGACCGCCGGGCGGGCTGGCGCGCCCTGCCCCCGCACGGCCGCGGCGGCGCGGGGAATCGCGAAAGCCTGGCGGGGGTGATGGCGCGCGCCACGCTGACGAGCGATCCCGCCTATTCGCGAGCGTTACAGTGGGCGTGGCTGCACTCCGGCGCGCCGACCCTCGTCCACGACTCGCGCATGGGCGGGCTGGAATACCTATACCTGGACAGGACGCTGCCGGCGGCGGCGCCCGACTGGGGCAGCGAGGTCTATCCGCTCTCCAGCGTGATGCTGCGACACGGTCTGGGCACGTCGAGCGAGCACCAGGTCAACCTGGTGTGCGGCGACTTTTCCCACGCCATCTTCCCCGGCGAGGGCGGCGCGTTCGCCGGCATCTGGAGCTACGGCGTGCCCGTCTCCAGCTCCTTCGCCGGCGGCTACGGCGAGCGCGACGAGCTGCTGATGAGCAAGGTGCTCATCGCCCGCGACGCCGGCACGATTGACGACCGCAAGAGGCTCATCGGCTACTGCGGCTTCCCGTACAACCTGGAGGAATCCGCCACCGGCAAGCGCGTGGTGCAGGAGACGGTGGAGATCGGCGGGCGCGATGGCCTCATCGCCGTCGTCGCCTTCTCGGCGCTCCCCCGGCAGGACTACGCCGCGGTGGATATCGGCATGCGCTACGCGCGCGGCGCCGCCTGGGAGCCGGTGCAAGATCTGCCCGCCTGGCCGGCGGCGCCGAAGGGCACGGCGCCGGTGGACTGGCGCCGGCAGGCGCTCTTCCTCAAGGACGACGACCCCGCCGGGCCGGCCTACCTGCTGCTGCGCGACACCGTCGTCGGCAACCAGCCGACGATGTGGCAGATGTGGACGATCTCCGAGGCGGTGGATACCCCGGACGCCGTGCGGGACGTCGCCGCCGTCCTCGCCGCCAAGCCCGGCAACACCATCCGCCCGGCGCGCGAGCTGAAGGGCGACCGCTTCACCGCCATCGGGCAGTTCGGCGTGGACGTGGAATACTTCATCGCCAGCCCGGCGGACACCCCGCGCCACACCCTGCGCTGGGGCACGCGCTACGGCTATTCGCCCGTGCACGGCTTCGAGGAATACCACGACCTGCTGCACGTGCAGATGCCGAAGGACGGCGCCTATTTCGTCGCCGTCTACCCGCGCCCGCGCGAGCAGCCCGCGCCGCAATTCGCGACCCGCGGCGACGGCCACGTCATCACGGTGAGCGGCGCGTGGGGCACGGATTACGGCTTCCTCGCCTTTGCCCCGACGAAGGCAGCCGCCGATGACGCGTCGTTCGACGGCACCGCCGGGTCGGTGCAGGACCGGAAGAGCGGCCTCGTGCTCTGCTTGGGCGCGCCCGGCGCCGTGCGCTATCGGGAATACGGCCTGGCGGCCAGCGGCCCCGCCAGCCTGCGCGTGCGGGATGCGACCAGCCTCGTGGTCACCCTCCCCGCCGGCGAGCGGGCGCACACCCTGACCATCACCGCCCCCGGCCAATGGGCGCTGGCCCTGCCCATGAAAGGCGTGGCGTTCCGCACGAACATCCTCACCGTCCCGCCGGGCGTCACGGCGGTGACGTTGAAACAGGTGCGATGAATGGCCGGTCATCCTGGTGGTCGCGCCGCCGGCGCGCCGCGCAATTCACCCGTGCGCTATCCCAGCGTCCCGACCTTCGCCGGGTTGCGGCGCGCCAACTCCTGGTTGGCGTCGGCGAGGGCGGCGGCGGCGTGGGGGCCGGCGAGGGCGCGGATGCGCGCGCCGGCGGGCGCGGTGATGCGCGCGGTGAAGGTGGCGGGGAGGTCGGCGCCGCCGGCGGGGGGCAGCTCCACCGCGTCGAGCAGGTCCACGACGGCCATCACGTCCGTCGCCTCGCTGATGGCGTGGAGGATGCGCGCTTCCAGCTCCCGGCCCACGGCGAGGAGGATGGCGTCGCGCAGCGCGGCGTCGGGCGCTTCCACGTAGATGCGGTTGATCGGCTCGGTGCCGGAGGCGCGGATGGCCAGGTAGCTCTCGCGCCCCTCCTCGTCCGCCATGATGATCTCCACCATCTCGCCGCGGATGCCGCCGCAGTAGGTGGGCGTGCACCCCGCCAGCGACGGCTCCGGCACGCTCACCGTGCGCCGGCCTTCGGCGCAGCGGTCCAGGTAGGTATCCACCAGCGCCTCCTTCGCCACGTCGGGCGCGGAGACGTCACGGCGGGCGGAGACCAGCGCGCCATAGGTAGCGAGCACCTCGTCCCACAGCGCGGCGGGGAGCTGCCGGCGCACGGCGCACATCTGCAGGGTGAGGAGGATAGCCCACAGGCCGTCCTTATCCGGCGTGTGCCCGCGCGAGGTCATGCCGTTGCTCTCTTCGCCGGCCAGCAGCAGCGTGTGCCGGCAGGTATCGAACAGCTTTTGCAGGCGGCCGGGGTCGCGCTCGCCGCCGGCCAGCGCCGCCGGCAGCTCCGGCATCATCACGTCGGCGATATATTTGAAGCCCACCGGCACCACATGGGTGAGGAAGCCGCTCTGCGCGGTGGGATCGCCCAGCGCCACCGTGTAGCCGGGCAGCGTCGCGTGCGGCACGATCGCCGCCGGGTCGGCGGGCGGCAGGATCTTCTCGCGGTGCCGCGCCGCCACGCGGTCGAGCAGGCGGGTGGTGACCATGTTGCGGATGAGGCGTCCCGGCTGGCCGGTGTAGGCGGCGGTGAGCAGGTAGTGCGCCAGCATCGGCAGCAGTTGGTTCGTCAGCATATACTGCCCGTGCTCGTCCACCACCCCGAAGCGGTCGGAGTCGGTATCCACCCCGAAGCCGATGATCACCGGGTAGCGCGTGCGCAGCGCGCGCACCTGTCCCGCGCAGCGCGCGATGTGCGGCTCCTCCGGGTTCGCGTAAAGCAGCTCGCCGAGCAGCGGATCCTTCTCGCCGTGCAGCACGGTATGGCGGATGCCCAGTCGCTCGCAGATGGCGCGCAGGTAGCCCCGCGAGGCGGAGTGCATCTCGTCAATGACCACCATCGCGTCCTCGGCGCCCCAGTAGTCGCGCATCGCCGCCACCGCGTCGCCCGCGCGGCCGTCGGGCAGCGTCACCGTCGCGGCGAGATCGCCCACCATGGCGTCGGCGTAGGCGTCCAGCGGATCGAAGTAGGTCACCATGCCGCGCGGGCGCTCGGCGGGCGTCGCGGCATCCTCCAGCAGCAGCTCCATCGCCCGGCGGCCGATGGTATCGGTGGCGCGGGTGGGGGCGACGGCGCCGTAGGGCATGTTGTAGCGGATGCCGTGATACTCGGTGCCGGTGTAGCGGCGGGTGGCGACATCGCGCACGGGATTATGCGAGGGCGTGCAGTTGATGAGGCCGGCGTTTTTGCCCACGCCCAGCACCTCGGTGATGTAGAAGATGAGCGCGGGGGACGGCGTCTCGCGCGCGGCGAGGTGCACGTGCAGGCCGTTGGCCACCGCGATCTCCGCGATGTGCTGGGCCACGCGGTCGGCGTTCACCCGGCTGTCATAGCCGATGGTGAGCGGCAAGTGACCGAGGCCGCTCTCCAGCACGTATTCCACGATGGCCTGCGCCACCGCGGTGGCGCGGCGCCAGGAGAAATCCACCCCCATGCGCGCCCGCCAGCCGGAGGTGCCGAAGCGGGGGTACTGCATCTCGGCGAGCTGTCGCAGCAGCCAGCGGTGCGCGCCGCCGGCGGGACGGTCGGCCAGCGCGCGCAGGCGGGTGGTGGCGTCAATGAGCGCGGTGATGCGCAGCGGGCGGGGCAGCGCGATGGCGGAGGCGAGGCGGGGGAAGATCGTTTTCGCGAACGCCTCGCCCAGCCCGACCCACTCCTTGCGCTTCAGCAGCGCCACCAGCCCGGCGTCGGCGGCGTTGCGAATCGGGCCCCAGGTCATGGCGTCGTCCGGCCCGCCTTCCGCCTCCACCATCAGCAACTGCAACTCGCCCCAGAGCAGCGCCAGTTGCCGGTCGTTCAGCGCCGCCTTGTTCATCTGCGGCGCCAGCTCCATCAGCTTCTTCTGCGCGTTCACCGGCGGCGCCTGGCCGTCCAGCGCGCGCGCCATCAACGTCCGGCGCAACTGGCGGACGGCGAGCAGCAGCGGATCTAACATGCGGACACACTCCTCGGAACCCGAATCCAAGGGGTCATTATAGGAGGCAACCGGGGGGGCGTCAATGAAAGACCTGCCCGCCGCCGCGCATGACCGCCCCGCCCGTCAGGTGTTCCCGGTGTAAAGATGCTGCTATCATGGAACAACGTAGCGGGAGAACGCGCGCATGGTCACCTGTCCGCGGTGTGGAGCGGAGAATAAAGATGGACGACGCGCCTGCTGGAACTGCTGGACGCCCGTGGCGGCGGACGAGACGCCCGCGCCGCCGCCCGGCCTGTCCGCCGCGCCGCCGGTGACGGACACCCCACCGCCGTCCGAACCGCCGCCCCCGGCGCCGGTCGAAGACGCATCACGCCCGACGGAGGAGGCGCTCCTCCCGCTGACGGTGCCTGATAGGGCCGCCGAGGACGCGCTGGCCGCGCCGGATCAGTCCGCCGACGCGTTCGCTGATGATGCCCAGCACGCGACGGCGCCGCCGGCGGAGGCCGAGAACCGTGCCGTCTCCCCCCCGGCGGAAGAAGCTGCCGGCGCGGGAGAGGCGCCCGTGGAGGAGGTGGCGGACGATCTCCCGGCTCCGCCGGACACGGATGCCCCGCCGGCGGAAGCGATGGAGGAGGCGCCGCCGTCGGCGCATGACTTCACCTTCGTGGCGGCGCCCGCCGCGCGCGCGAGCCGGCGCGGAGAGTGGTGGCTGCTCGGCATCACCGTCACGCTGGCGGCGCTCATCGTCAGCGTCATCCTCATCTGGTATTTTTCTTTTCGCCCGGGGCCGCGCGCGGACACCCCGACGGCGGTGGCGCAGGCGTACCTCAACGCGCTCACCAGCGGCAACACGGTGGAGCAGGCGCAGTTCGCCACCGCCGACAGCAAATCGCGCCGCCTGCCCGGCAGCTGGCTGACGGTGAATACCGCCGCCCTCACCGGCGACGCCGCGACACAGGGCGACGCCGCGACCGCGCCGCTCACCCTCACGCTCATCATCACGTTGCCCGGCGCCGACCCCGCCGTGCCTCCCATGCCGGTGACGGCCACCTGCGCCCTCACGCTCCCCCTCGTCCGCGAATCGGCCGCCTGGCGCGTGGACCAGACGATCTTCTTCCGCCAGCTCCGCGACGCCCTCGCCGCGCAGTTGCCCGGCACGGCGCTGCCGGCGTGGGATTTTTGAGCCGATCGCCGCCCCGACCGGGGTGGGCCGCGCGCCCGCCCGCCCCCCGCGGGGGCAGCCCCGGACACGCCTCCCGGCACACCGCAACGCTGACCGGTAACCGTTCAGTCCTGTCAGCATGTCGCCGAGTGATGGCACACCTAACCCCCCACCCCCCTTCCCTGAGCGGGAAGGGGGAGTGATGGGTGTGCAGAGCCGGTGCTCCCCTCCCCGCTCAGGGGAGGGGCGGGGGGAGAGGTGGGTGGACAGACGCCACAGCATGCGGACAACGTTGACCGCCCCTCCTTGCCCCCGCCTCCCCTCTCGCGGTAGAATAACGGCAGCGACCGTTGTGAAGGAGTTGGGGCATGGCAGAGACCGTCGTTCTGGCGTATTCCGGGGGGTTGGACACCTCGGTCATCATCCGCTGGCTGCAGGTGGAAAAGGGGATGGACGTCGTCGCGGTGGCGATTGACGTGGGCGAGGAGCGCGATTACGCGGGCATCCGCCAGAAGGCGCTGGCCATCGGCGCGAAGGCGGCCTACGTGATTGATGCCAAGGAGCGTTTCGCGGACGAGTATATCGCCCACGCCATCAAGGCCAACGCCATGTACGAGGGGCGCTATCCCGTCTCCACCGCGCTGGCCCGCCCGCTCATCGCCCAGCTCGTCGGCGAAATCGCCGAGCGCGAAGGCGCCGGCGTGCTCTGCCACGGCTCCACCGGCAAAGGCAACGACCAGGTGCGCTTCGAGGTGACCTGGCAGTGCCTCTTCCCGCAAATGCGCATCTACGCGCCGGTGCGCGAGTGGGGGATGACCCGCGACGAGGAGATCGCCTACGCCGAGCGGCACAACGTGCCGGTGCCGGTGACGAAGACGAGCCCCTATTCGCTGGACGTGAACCTGTGGGGCAAGAGCTGCGAGGCCGGCGTGCTGGAGGACCCGTGGGCCGAGCCGCCCGCGGACGTGTGGACGTGGACGACATCGCCGCTGGACGCCCCCGACGAACCCGGCTACGTGACCATCGGCTTTGACGCCGGCGTGCCGGTGAGCCTGGACGGCCAGGCGATGGGCCTGAAGGACATCATCGTGCGGCTGAACGGTTTCGCCGGCGCGCACGGCGTGGGCCGCATTGACATGATCGAAAACCGGCTGGTGGGCATCAAGTCGCGCGAGACCTACGAGTGTCCGGCGGCGGTGACGCTCCTCGCCGCCCATCGCGAGCTGGAGACGCTCTGCCTGGAGCGCGCGGTGGCGCATTTTAAGGCGGGCATCGAGCAGAAATACACCGAGCTGATCTACAACGGCCTCTGGTTCAGCCCGCTGCGGCTGGCGCTGGACGCCTTCATTGACGAGACGCAGCGCCTGGTCACCGGCGAGGTGCGCATGAAGCTGCACAAAGGCGCCTGCATGGCCGCCGGCCGCCGGTCGCCGCACTCGCTCTACCGCTTCGAGCTGGCCACCTACGACACCGGCGACCAGTTCGACCAGGGGCTGGCCAAGGGCTTCATTGACCTCTGGGGCCTGCCGGCGAAGGTGTGGAACGCGGCGAACCGGGAGGAGTAACGGCGCGCGCCAGGCGACCAATGCGCAGGCGGCGGCGCGACGACGAATGGCTCGGCAGGGTGTTAGGGGTGTAAGGTGTTCAAACCATCCCGTTCGTCGTGAGGCACGCAGCAGCGCGGCTTGTCCCCCGTAGCTTTAGCGAAGGGGGGAGTGCCGTCAAATGGGGACTGTCCCCCTGAACGTCGTGCTCAGGTGATCCACAGGGGCTGCACCGGGACTGTCCCCCTGGTGCGTGGACGCAACCGGCGGCACACTCGCACGGCACTCCGCTCCGCTGCGTGCCTCACGACGAACGGGTTCTGGTGTTGCCGGGGGCGGAGGCGCACCCGGTGGCGTGTACGCAATATGCGGGGCCGCAACGTGACACGTGTCACTCCCCATCCCGGAGGTGTGTATGGCGCGCAACCTGAGTCCGCAGCGGATGTTTTTCGAGCTGGCGGTGCAGCACACGCCGGCGTGCAACTTCGCCGGGAGCACGCCGGCGGCGTTCGCGGCGTGGAAGGCGGAGGTGTATCCCAAAGTCATCGCCACGCTGGGCGCCTTCCCGGAGCGGGTGCCGGCGAACCCGGAGATGGTGGCGGAATGGCGGGAAGACGGCGTGCGCAAACAGCGCTGGCTCATTGACGTCGGCCCGGCCATCTCCGCGGTGGTGCAGATCAACCGGCCCGCCGACCTGCCCGCCGGGGAAAAACGCCCCACGCTGCTCTGCTGGCACGGCCACGGCAAATTCGGCAAGGACTCGGTGATGGGCAACGCCTCCGACCCGGAGCGCCGGGCGGAGATCGAGCGAGCCAACTATAACTACGGCCTGCAAATGGCGCAGGCGGGCTTCGTCACCTTCGCGCTGGACTGGATGGGCGTGGGCGAGCGCGCCGACTGGGCGAAGCCGCACTACCTCACCCACAACGGCGGCCGCGACTGGTGCAACCTGTACTACCTGCACGCCACCATGCTGGGGATGACCAGCCTCTCCATCAACGTGGCGCACGGCATGGCCGCCACCGACTTCGTGCTCACCCAGCCGAACGCCGACGCCGACCGCCTGGGGGTGATGGGCCTCAGCGGCGGCGGCACCATGACCACCTGGACGGCGCTCTGCGACCGGCGCTTCGCGGCCGCCGAGATCATGTGCTACTGCGACCAGTGGCCCTACTTCGGCATGCGCGACCTGAACTACTGCGGCATGCAGGTCGCCCCCGGCCTCTTCACCCTGGTGGACCTGTCCAACCTGCAGGGGCTCATCGCCCCCACCCCGCTGCTGTTTGATCTCGGCATCTACGACACCTGCTTCAAGCTGGACACCGCGCTGCCCGCCTACCGCGCGGTGGAGGCCATCTACCGCGCCGCCGGCGCGCCCATTGACCTCGACCTCTTCCCCGGCGAGCACGCCTGGGGCGGCAACAAGTCGGTGGCCTTTTTCACCGAGCACCTGCGGCGGTGAGCGCGCATGATTTTTCTGTAAAGCCCCCGCCGTCCCGGTAGGAATCCGGCCGGCGGGCGCCGAAGGAAGTACTGCCAATACGGACCGGGGCAACCGACAGGCCGGTGGTCCCGCCGACCAGGGGTACGATCATGCGCTGCCCGAACTGTAAAGAGGATGGCTTCAGCTCCGGCGCCGATTACTGCCCGCGCTGCCGGTATATGCTGCCCAAATGGACGGCGGACACGCTCAGCGACGGCACGCTGCTCGACCGCGCGCGTTTCCGCGTGGACTGCCCGCTGGGCAGCGGGGGATTTGGGAAAACCTACCTGGCCACGCGCATGGCGGATGGCGAGGTGGTGGCCATTAAAGAATTCTACCCCTTCGGCCTCGCTGCCCGCGTCGCCGGAGGCGCGGCGTTGATGCCCACGAACGGTCAGGCGAAGTTCGATGCCGTGCTGGCGCGCTTCATGCGCGAAGGTAACGTCCTGCGCACCCTCGACCACCCGAATATCGTCAAAGTCTTCTCCATCTTCGCCGATAACAACACCGCGTACCTGGAGATGCCGTGCATCTCGAACACCACGCTGCGCAAGGAGCTCTGCGGCGCGCCGGACGGGCGGCTCGCGGAAGCGCGCATCATCGCGCTCTTCGCGCAACTGGTAGACGCGCTGGCGCTGGTGCATGCCAGCGGGCTGGTCCACCTGGACATCAAGCCGGACAACGTGATGGTGGCGGGCGATGGCCGCCCCGTGCTCATTGACTTTGGCGCCGCCAAGCGCACGGCCTCCTCGGTCACCGGCTCCACGCGCATCGGCAGCCCGCATTACGCCCCCCCGGAGATTGCCGACCTCGATGAACGGCTCACCGCGGAAAGCGACATCTACGAGATGGGCGTGATGCTGTACGAGGTGCTGATGGGCGAGCTGCCGCCCCCCTTCAACGGCACGCGGCGGCAAGCCGGCTGGACGCCCCGCGCGGTGCCGGAAGCGTGGCGCATGATCGTGACGGAGGCGCTCCATTATCACCAGACGGAGCGCCCGGGGGATATCCGCGGCTGGTGGGCCATGGCGCCGAGTCAGCAGCGCTGGGACGTGCAAGTACTGGCGATCCCGCCGGAAGACAAGCACGGCCTCGTCATGCTCATCCACCAGTTGGCGGGCCGTAGCCTGATGGACGCCATGGCCTTCGTCGAGCATCTGCCCCAGGCGGCCGCCACCGGCGTCTCGCGTGAGGAGGCTGAGCGGATGCAGCGCGCGTTGGAGGCGGAGGGCGCCCGGGTGGCCATCATCGGGCACGGTCCGTGCTGCGCGCCGCCCGGCGACGATACGCCGGCGAAAGCGTACCGGCTGATCCTGCAGGCGATCCATCCGGCGCGAGGAGAGGACGTGGCGCGCTGCCTGCGGGAGGATTGGGGCATGACGCCGGCGGAAGCGCGGCGCGCGCTGGGGGCGCTGCCCTATGTCCTGCTGGAATGTGACGGCCCGCGCGAGGTGCGGCGGCGCAAGGACCGGCTGGTCCGCGCCGGCGCGTCCGCGGGGGTATGGAACCGGGAGCGCGACGCGTGGGAAGAAGCGCCGGAAGCGCCCGCGCCGCCGCCGATCGTCAAGCATTTCGAGCTGGTGCTGACCGCCATGCACGCCGGGCGGCGCGAGGAGGCGCTGCGCCAGCTCAGGCTGAAGATGGGGCTGTCGCCGGCGGAAGCCGAGCGCATGGCCGCGCGCTGCCCGGCGGTGATCGGCCGCTGCGACGACGCGCTGGAAGCGGACCTGCTGAAACAGCAGTTAGAAGAGGGCGGCCTGCTGGCGGTGGGCCTGCGCGAGAAGGGCGCCGACGCGTGGACGCTGCCGCCGCGCGCGCTGCCCACCGCGGCCCCGGCGCGGCGCGTTGAGCTGGTGCTGGACGCGATAGACGCGGAGCACATGGTCGAGGTGGCGATGCTGCTCTGCGAGATCTTGCAGTATGGCCGGAAAGAGGCGCTGCACGCCGTGGACAGCCTGCCCTACGTCCTGTGGATCTTCGCTGACGAGTCCGAGGCGCGGCGCGCCCGCGAGCGGCTGGAGTTCGCGCGCATGGCCTCGGTGGGCCTGCGCGAGGCGGGCGCCGCGGCGTGGCTGCTCCCGCCGACGGCGCTGCCGCCCCCGCCGCCCCCGCCGCCGGCATTCGCGCTGCGCCTGCTCAGCGTGGAGCCTGCGCGGCAGGCGGGAGTGATCACCGCCGTGCGCTCGCTGCTGGCGCTGAGCGCGGCGGACGCCCGCCGGCTCGTCGAGGGTGCGCCCGCGGAGCTGGGACGCTTCCCGGACCTCGCGGTCGCGCGGGACATCAAGCACCAGCTCGAGCGGGAAGGCGCGGCCGTGGCCGTGGTGAACGCCGCCACCGGAGAGACGATCGCGCCGCCCGCGCACCCCGCCGCGCCCCGCTCCGCCGGCATGGCGCGCGTGGGCCGCGCGCTCCTCACCGTCGGCAGCCTAGCGCTCATCGGCCTCACGGCATGGCATTACGTCCAGGCCGGCGGCGCCGCGAATATCCTGGGCGCCATCCTCTGGAGCGTGCTGATGCTCGTCTTCGCGCTGGGCATGGGCCTGGTCACCGCTGACACCGTCATCCGCCTGCGGGGCGTGAACGGCGCGCGGCGGGGCATCGCCGCCACGATGCTGGCGCTGGGCGTGCCGGCCCTCGGCCTGCTCAATACGCGCCAGCACCCGGCGTCATTCTTCGCCGGCTGGTTCGTGGTCTTCGGCCTCGGCCTGGCTATCTGGGTGGTCGCGTCCATCATCGCGCCGACCGCCGAGACGGCGGACGGCGAGGCGGATGTCCCCTCCGCCGGCGCGCCGAAGGATGACGCGCCCACGCCCGGCGGGAGGGCCGTGGGGTTGGAATCGCAGGTCAAAGATCTGCTGGATGGCGGGAAGTGGTAACAGCTCGTGTCGGGGCGCGCGTATATGGAGATGAGTGAGCGGGAGGGAACGGTTCTCCCGGCGGGGGGTCGCGATGCGGTGTTTATCGTGTCACAAAGATGGGGTGGCGACGGCGACGGTGGTGTGTCCGGACTGCGGGGCGCACCTGCCCACGCTGCTGCGCGACGTGCTGGCGAGCGGCACGCTGCTGCGCGACGACGCCTACCGCATTGATTACGCGCTGGGCCAGGGCGGCTTCGGCATCACCTACCGCGCCATGAACGTGTCGCTGGAACAGGTGGTCGCCATCAAGGAGTTCTATCCGCGCGAACACGTGCACCGGGAGACGGAATCGCGCCGGGTGGGCGTGCCGCCGTCCAAGCAGGACGCCTTCGCGAAGGGCCTGGACCGCTTCATTCGCGAGGGACGCACGCTGGCGCGACTGCGCCATCCGGGCATCGTGACCGTGCATAACCTCTTCAAAGAATTCGGCACCGCCTACCTGGTGATGGAGCTGGTAGCGGGACGCACGCTGCGCGACGAGCTGGATGCCGCGGGGGGACGCCTGGCGCCCGCCCGCGTCACCGAGATCATGGAGAAACTGGTGGACGCGCTGGCGGCGGTACATGATGCGCACATCGCCCACCTCGACCTCAAACCCGACAACATCATCCTCACCCCGGATGGCCGCGTGGTGCTCATTGATTTCGGCGCCTGCAAGCAGGACGTCACCGCCCATACCCACAGCACCACCCGCGCCTTCACCACGGAGTACGCCCCGCCGGAGTTGATCGCCGGCCTGGAAGTCGGTCCGGAAAGCGACCTCTACGAGGTGGGGGTGATGCTGCAGGAGATGCTCACCGCCACGCGGCCGCCGGTCGGGCTCTTTCGCGTCACCAAGGACGAGTGGACGCTGCCCACTGGCCTCGGGGAGCCGTGGGCGCGCTTGCTCACCAGCGCGCTGCGGGTGCAGCGCGCCGACCGCCCGAAGAGTATCCGCGCCTGGTGGGCGGGGGAGGAGGCGCCCGCGCCGGAGGGTTCCGACCCGCGCGGGCATGGCGACCCCTGGGCACCGGAGATCCATGTTCCCTTCGACCTGGACCGCCCCGGCGCGGTCGCGCCCGCGAAAAAGGCGGCCGAGCCGGCGATCGAGATTGATTTCGGGGGCGGCCCCCGCACGCCGCCCCCGGCAGCCGCGCCGGCGGAACCGGTGATTGAGATCCCCTTCGGCAGCGTGGATGCCCCGCCGCCCGCAAAGAAAGCACCAGCGGAGCCGGAGATCGTGGTCCCTTTCCACGAGGAGCGCACGCCGCCGCGGCGCGCCGTCGCGCGTCCGGCACCGCGTCCGGCGCCGGTGAAGCAGTATTCGGCGCAGCTCAACGGCTGGGTGCTCGCGCTGTTGAGCGCGGGCACGCTCTGGTTAACCTGGCTGACCTTCCAGCACTATGTCCTGCGCGTGGGCGGCGGCCCGAACCTGTTCGGCGGCATCGTCTGGGCGGTCGTCATGCTCGTCGTGCTGCTCATCGGCATCGGCTGCGGCCTGACGACGATTGCGTTCACGACGAAAAAGGTCGTCCTGCGCGCCCTCGCCACGCTGATCGTCATGTGGGGCATTCCCGCGCTGGGGCTGATCGCCCGCGGGATGTTTCCCGGCAACATCTGGTCGGCCTGGTGGCTGCTGTACGGCGTGGGCTTCGGGGTGTTTATCGCCGCCGCCGCTCTCGGCCCCACGAACGAGAGTGCATCGGGATGATCGGGCCAGCGTGCGCCGTCCCATCTCCCCCGCCTTCACCCGCGCGCAGGGTCGGCGGGTCATCGTAGTCGTCATCGTCATCGTAGTCGTCATCGTCCTCCTTCACCCGCGCGCAGGGTCGGCGGTGTCTGCCCCCGACTCGTCATCCGGCCCATACACCCGCGGCAGGCGTGAGCCCAGGCCGACGAGGGCTTCGTAGGCGATGCTGCCCATGGCGAGGCCGACTTCCCAGGCGGAGATGCGGGCGTCGCCCTGCTCGCCGATGAGGACGGCGGTGTCGCCCACCGCGACGTCGGGGATGTCGGTGACGTCCACCAGCGTCTGATCCATGCTCACGCGGCCGGCGATGGGCGCGCGCCGGCCGTGCAGCAGCGCCCATCCCTGGTTCGAGAGGGCGCGGGCCAGGCCGTCGGCATAGCCGAGCGGCAACAGCGCGAAGACAGAGTCGCGCGTGGTGCGATAGGTCAGGCTGTAGCCCACCGCGTCGCCTTTCGGCAGGCGATTCACCTGCACCACGTGCGCCTTCAGCGACAGCGCGGGGCGCAGCGGGAAGGGCACGTAGCGGTCGCGCGTCTCTTCCGTGCGCTCGCGGGCATACGCCACGCGCTTGGTCGGCGGGTGGATGCCGGCGTGGCCCGTCGCGGGCGGGATATCGCTGGCCAGCGGCACCGGCGGGATGCCGTAGAGGATGAGGCCCGGCCGCACCAGGTCCAGCTGCGTCTCCGGCAGGAAGGTGAGCGCCGCGCTGTTGGCGCAGTGGCGATAGCGCGGGGTGATGCCGTGGCGCGCCACGCCCTCCAGCACCGCCATGAAGCGGGCGAACTGGGTATGCGCCGACGTCTGGTCTTCGTAATCCGCGGTGGCGAAGTGGGTCATGACGCCTTCCAGCTCGATGCCGGGCAGCGCCGCCACCTGGCGAATGAAAGCGACCGCCTCATCCCAGCGCACGCCCACCCGGCCCATGCCGGTATTCACCTTCACGTGCACGCGGGCGTGGGCGCCGCGGGCGCGGGCGGCGCCGGCGAGCGCCCGCGCGGCGTCGGGATAGCTGACCACCGCCGAGGCGTCCAGCGTCACGATGTCCTCCGCCTGATCGGGGTAGGAGCAGCCCATGATGAGCGTGGGCGCGGTGATGCCCGCCTGCCGCAACCGCGCCACCTCTTCGGGGATGGCCACCCCCAGCAGCTGCGCGCCGCCGTCGAGCGCGGCGCGCGCCACCCGCGACAGGCCGTGGCCGTAGGCATCGGCCTTCACCACGGCCATCACGCCGGTCCGCGGCCCGAGATGGGCACGGATGGCGCGCAGGTTCGCGCGTATAGCATCGAGATCAACGGCAACCCAGGCTGGACGCACGGCGGAACACTCCGGAACGGGATCTGGTCTACGTATTACCCACATTCTGCCGCGGGGCGCGCTCTCCTCTCATTTTCGTGGCGGAACGCGAAACTCCGGCGCGCGGATGTCCGGCGATGGAACACCGCGCGCGGGCCTTTCGCGGGAAAATAATGGACAATCGAACCCGCGGTGGACTCCCCGGCCACGACCCCGCATCCAATGTCGGATGTGGCAAGCGGGTCGTGACATGAGGAGGTGTCATGGATGCCATTTTACTCGTCGGGGGATTCGGGACGCGGTTAATGCCGCTCACGCAACGTTTGCCCAAGCCGCTGATTCCGCTGGCCAATATCCCCTTCGTGGAACGGCAGATCGCCTGGCTGCGCGAGGCCGGCGTGGACCATGTTATCCTGAGTCTGCATTACAATGCCGAGTTGTTTCAGCGCTACTTCGCGCAAAAAACGCCGGACGTCGCGATCTCCTTTGCCATCGAAGACACCCCGCTGGGCACCGGCGGGGCGATCAAGAATTGCGTGCCGTTTCTGAGCGCCGATCGCCTGTATATCTGCAACGGCGACATTTTTACCACGCTGCATTTGCCGAAGATGTTGCGCGCCCATCGCGACACCGGCGCGCGGATCTCCATCGCGTTGAACGAAGTGGAGGATCCCAGCCGCTTCGGGGTCATCGAAACGGATGCCGACGGGCGCATTCACACCTTCACGGAAAAACCGCCGCGCCATCTGGCGCGCAGCCGCGATATCAACGCCGGCATTTATCTTTTCGAGCGCGAGGTGCTCGCGCACTTTCCCGACGGCCCGTGCTCGGTCGAGCGTGACATTTTTCCGGCCTTGCTGCGCGCGGAGCTGCCCATGCACGGCTACCGCGCGCCGCAGTACTGGACGGACCTGGGCACCCCCGGCGATTACCTGCAGGCGCACCGCGACATCCTGGACGGCCGCGTGCGCATCCCCCTCGGCACGCGGGAGATCCTCCCCGGCATTTGGGCGGGCGAGCGCGTGGACATCGCCGACGACGCGCTGTTGCGCCCGCCGCTGCTCATCGGCGCGGGCGCGCGCATCGGCCGGGGCGCCGTGGTGGGGCCGATGACCGTGCTGGGCCGCGGCGTGGCCGTGCTGCCCTATGCCCGCGTAGAAGACAGCATCATTTGGGAAGGCGCGCGCGTGTTGCGCGACAGCGTGGTCATCAGCTCCGTCATTGGCCGGTATGCCCAGGCGGGCGGGCGCGTCACCGCCGGCCTCTGCGGCGACGGCGGCCAGCTCCTCGGCATTGCCGGCGGACAGGCCGAAGCGGCATAAGCAACGGTGTCAGCAGTCGGCGGTGTCGGATCGCGACGGGATGGTCGTGGCGGGCACGGCGGGATGGTCGAGAGTCCCGATAGCATCTTCTCCGGCATCGTCAGATGATGCTCCCACTGGGACTGACCCCGCATGGCCGAGTCCGCACACGAGAGTAAACGCAAGGCCAGCGAGGCGGGGAGCACTCCGCGCCGCCAGGCGGAGTCTGTCCCGTGCGTCTCTTTTTCGCTCGAGAGCGGCGCGGAAGGGACAGACTCCGCCTGGCGGCGTGGGGCTGCTGACGGGGCGTATGTGGGGCTTGTGGAGGCATGTGCAGATTTGGCCATGCGGAGTCAGTCCCGGCGGGACCACGCCGACGGCATTTCACCTTGTAAACCCACCGAAAAGTTGTTACACTGTCAGGGACCGGCGTCGCCCCCGACGGATGCCGGTGAGATTGCACGCCGGGTTGCGCGGCACGAGTGAGGGAGTGTGCGGGACGTGTCTATGGCTGATGGCGAGCACCGCGCGAGCGCTGAGCAGACGGGCACGACCATTCCTCCTTTCGAGGTGCTGTTTGAGCGCTACGAAAAGCGGATTTACACGCTCATCTTCCGTATGGTCGGCGACATCGAGGACGCGACGGACCTGACCTCGCAAACCTTCCTGCACGCCCTGCGCGCCTATCATCGCTTTCGCGGCGAGGCGCAGGCCTACACCTGGCTCTACCGCATCGCCGTGAACCTGTGCAAGAACCACTTCCGCAAGCGCGACCGCGAAGCCCGCTACCAACTGATCTCGCTGGACGCGCCGCTGCAGGCGGACGGCGACGAGGTCGAGCGCGACATCGAAGATTACAGCCAGTCGCCGGAAGTGCTCACCGAGGGCCGGGACGTGCAGGAGCTGCTGCGGGGCGCCATCAGCGAGCTGTCGCCGGACCTGCGCGCGGTGATCCTGCTGCGCGACGTGCAGGGCCTGTCCTATCAGGAGATCGGCGAGATCACCGGCTGTTCGGTCGAAGCGGTGAAAAGCCGCATCTTTCGCGCGCGCGGCCATTTACGGCGGGTGCTCGGCCCGCACCTGCGGCCGACGGATGCCGAGACGGACGTTGACCCATTCGAACCAGACACGGAAAAAAGGAGAACGCCATGAAACAGATAGGGTTATTGCTGCTGATCCTCACGCTGTACGGCACGCTGGCCCTCGCGCAGGTGCCGGACGGCCAGCCCATCATTCGCGAGATCATCTTCCGCGGCACACAGCGCGTGGAGCAAGCGGCGCTGGATGGGCTGCGGGAGCGGCTGAAGTCGCAAGTGAACGAGCCGGCCGTGCGCGAGACGGTGCAGGCGGACGTGGATACCCTCCTGGAGTCCGGGTGGTTCCTGCGCGTGGACGCCCGCACCGAGACGATGGACGACGGCGTGCGCCTGGTCTTTTTGGTGGTGGAGAACCCGGTCATCATCGAGATCAACTTCGTCGGCAACACGGTGCTCAGCGATGAGCGGTTGCAGGCGGCGCTGCAGAGCACCGTCGGCATGGTGCTCAACCGCCCCATGGTCATCGAGGACGCGCTGCGCATCCGCCGCGCCTACGCCGAGCAGGGCTACGTGCTGGTGGACGTGGTGGATATCGGCATCTCGCCGGAGGGCACGCTGGACTTCGTCATCTTCGAGCCGAAGATCAGCGAAATCCGCATCGAAGGGAATCGGAAAACGCGCGAATACGTGGTGCGCCGCGAGCTCACCTTCGCCCCCGGCGCCGTGTATAACGAGCTCGTCATCCGCGAATCGCTGCACAACCTGGACCGCCTGGGCATCTTCCAGGAAGTCTCCCGCGTGGTGGAGCCGGGCGATCAGCCGGGCACGCTCATCGTCACCATCCGCGTGGTCGAGCGCCGCACCGGCCTCGCCTCCATCGGCATCGGCCACAGCAATATCCAGGGGCTCATCGGCTTCGTGGACGTGGCCGATACCAATCTCAGCGGCACCGGCCAGCGCATCAGCGCCCGCGTGCAGTTCGGCGCGGACAGCAGCTACTCGCTGTCGTACACCAACCCGCACATTGACGCGAAGCGCACCAGCTTCACCATGAACGTCTACGACCGCACCATCCTGCGCCAGGCCGTGCAGGCGAACCAGACGTTCCTCTATAACGAGGAGCGCAGCGGCGGCAACATCACCTTCGGGCGCCCCACCGCGAAATTCACCCGCACCTATCTCACCCTGCGCAATGACCGCGTGCGCGCCGCCCAGGAGGACAATAATCCCGTGCCGCCCGCGCTGCTCACCGGCGCCGACGTGCGCAGCCTGGCGCTCTCCAATATCCGCGACACGCGCAACTCTTTCGCCAATCCCTCCAACGGCTCCTATACGTCCACCGGCATCGAGTACGCCGGCTTCGGCGGCGCCACCTTCACCAAATACTCCGCCGAGGTGCGCCGCTACTGGAACGTGCGCCAGCGGAAACCGACGGAGACCGAGGAGAAAGCCGGCAAAGTGCCCACCCCCTGGGTGGTCGCCTCCCGCCTCTCGGCCGGCAGCATCGCCGGCGCGCCGCCCTTCCTGGATCAGTTCCTGGTGGGCGGCGCCGACACCCTGCGCGGCTATCAGGAAGATCGCTTCCCCGGCGAGAACATGCTCATGCTCAACAACGAGCTGCGCATCCCCATCACCGACTCGCTGCAGGTCGTCGGCTTCCTAGATATCGGCGACGCCTGGGGCGGCGATTTCGCCCGCCAATTCGGCGATACCAGCCTGAAGCTGCACACCGGCTACGGCCTGGGCATCCGCATCATCACCCCCATCGGTCCGCTGCGGCTGGACTACGGCTTCGGCAGCGATGGCGGCAACGAGTTCCACTTCGGCGTCGGGCCCACCTTCTGATCGGACGCCATCGCCCAGCGCGGGCGCGGCGCCTGCCGCGCCCGCGCGCCTCCCCGCCGCCTGTTTGCCGGGCGGGTCAGCGGGAACAATACACTGATCGTCACTCACCTTCTGAAGGAGCATCGGTATGACACAGGATTTTCGCGGCGGGCGCCTGGGCGCCGTCATCCTCCTCGCGCTGCTGGCGGCCGGCCTCGCGCTGGCCGCGCCGGCGAAACCGGCCGACGCGCCGGCGCCGCTGTCCGCCGTCGGCGTGATCTCGCTGGACACCGTCACGAAGGATTATCAGGGCTGGCAGAAGGCGCAGGACCTGCTCAGCGCGTTCTACCAGGATAACCAGGGCATTCTGGATGAGCTGGAGGCCAAGGGGCTGGGCCTGGAGGCCGAGGAGTTCGAGGAGTACCAGCGGCTGGCCGGCAGCAAGGTGAAAGTGAACCCGGCGCGCATCGAAGAACTGGAGAAGAAGGCGAAAACCGTGCGCGACGAGTATGACGCGCTGCGCGGCAAGCAGACCCCCACCGACGCCGACAAAGCCCGCCTGGCCGAGCTGAACAAGACGTTCAATATCGCCATCGCGAAGCTGAACGAGAAGCGCGACGTGTATGACCGCCAGTATAACGAGCGCGCCTCCGCCTACACCCGGGCGCTCCTCGCCGAACTCGACAAAGCGCTGGCCGGCGTCGCCGCGGAGAAGAAGCTGACGATCGTGGTGAGCCGCGACATCCAGGTCCCCGACCCCGCCTCCCAACGCATCCGCACCGAGCGGTTCGTCATCTGGGGGGGAATGGACATCACCGCCGACGTGGTGAAGGTGCTCAATGATACCTTCAAAGACACCATGCTGGAGATCAAGCCGCTGTAAATGGGGCGCCGGCGCCGCGGCGCTGCTGCTCCTCGGCGCGCTGCTCGTGGCCGGCTGCCGGAAACAGGAAGCGTCGCCCACCCCGCGGCAGGGGTGGGCGCGCGTCGCTGAACTCGCGGCTCGCCATCCGAACGGCGCCATGCTCGACGACCTCGACCGCCGGCTGGCAGGGCTCTCCGCCCAGCGCGCGCGCCTGCTTGGCGACGCGGGCGGCGCGCCGCCGCCCACCGACATCGCGCAGGACACGCCCGCGCTGCCCGCCCCCCCCGCGGCGGAGAGCGCGGCCGCGCCCCCCTCACCCACCGCCACCATCCATGCCCGGCAGCTCGCCGCGCTGCTCCGCACCCTCGAGCGCCAGGCGGACCGCGACCTCCTGCGTGAGGAACAGGCGCTGCGCGCCGACGCCGCCCGGCAGGTCGCGGCCGCGCGAGAGCGTCTGCGCGCGGAGACGGACACGGCCATCGAGCGCGCGGCCCGCGAAGACGGTTTCGCCGTGCAGGCGCTGGACATCCGCCGCACCGTGGCCCAGGAGCAGGTGAAGACGAAGCTCCTGCTCATCGCCGACCTGCAGCGGAAAGACGCCGGCGCCGACGCGCAGGCGAAGGCCGCGCGCACCTACGCCGACGCCTATCCCGGCGACAAGCGCGCGCGGGAGCGCGCCGAGAAGACGGAGGCGTGGGCGAAATATACCGCCCGGCGCATGGACGTGCTGCAGGAGGATGCCCGCGCGGCGACGGCGCGCCTGGAGACCATCACCCGCGACCTAGGCCGGGCGCGCGCCCGGCTGCGCGCCCGGCTGAACGCGCTGGACGCGGCGTATCAGCGCGACGTGGATGCCGCCGTCGCGGACAGCGCGACACGCCTGAACGACACCCTCGCCGCGCTGCGCGCCCGCGCGAAACAGACCATGGCGCAGCAGGTGACGCACGAGGCGGACCGCCTGGCGCAGGAGCGCCTGCGCGAACTTCCCCCCGCCCCCCCGGTGCGCGTCGCCTTCAACGCCGTGCCCGCCGGCGAGCTGCGCCTGGAGACGGCCGACCTGCGCGACGCGGTGATGCACGCCGACGCGGCGGCGCGCCAGGGCGGCGCGGCGGCGGTGCAGGCGGTGGATCGCGTCATCGCCCGCCTGACGGCCGAGCGCGCGGCCATGGCCGCGCGCATCGCGGAGGACACCCGCGCCCTCGCCGCCTCCCTCGCCGCCCAGCGCGGCATCCTCCTCGCCTTCGACCGCCGCGCCGGCGCGGACATGACCGGCGACGTGCAGCGCTGGCTCGGCGAATACTGGCCGCGGTGAGGCAACTTGCGGCCGTTGGGTTAACCAGATCCCGGAGGGAGCGGACGGACTACCGATGGAGTGAAAGCGAGCGTTCATGAACCATCTGGATGCCTTTTCACACCGTTTTGCCGACATCCTCTTCGACGCATTCCCGGCATGGCGGGCGTATGCTCGGTATGACGATACCGAGGGCGTTCCCGCTGGAACGATATACCTCATCATCCCGCATCCCGATGACACAAAGCGCCTCTATATCTGGACTGAAGACGAAGAAGTGACTGTTGGATGGTGTGGCTGGCATACGCACTTCGGCCGCTGGTTAGGTATTAGTGATGAAGAAGCCTACCAGCAAGCGATGAGTATGATTCATGATATTTTAAGCGAAACAGTCGTTGTAGTGATGTATTTCGACCACGATGGTAACGTTCGAGGTGGTTGGGTTTGTCCAGTTACTGAAGCATACGCGTATCAAAAGGAGCATCCTGGCGTCCGGGTGTGTATCAGATCGTGGAGGGGATTCTACGACCGACGCCTCGAATCCTGATCCATCATAACCTCGCGCCTTTGCGTCTTTGCGCCTTGGCGTGAGACATTGCGATTACGATGACGATGTGTCATCCCACCGGCGCAGCACTACCGCCGCGTTATTCCCGCCGATGCCGCTGCTGATGGAGAGGGCGGTGCGGATGGGCTGGCGGCGGGCGCGGCCGGGGACGTAATCCAGGTCGCAGTCCGGGTCGGGCTGCTCGTGGTTGAGGGTGGGGGGGATGATGCCGTCGCGCAGGGCGCACAGGGTGGCGATGGCTTCGGCGCTGCCGGCGGCGGCCATCATGTGCCCGATGGCGGGCTTGATGCTGCTGATGGGGATGCGGTAGGCGCGGTCGCCGAGCACCGTTTTCACCGCCGTCGTCTCCGTCACATCGAAATAGGCGGTGCCGGTGCCGTGGGCATTCACGTAGTCCACCGCATCGCCCGTCACCCCGGCGTCGCGCAGCGCCGCGCGCAGCACGGCCACGATGCCGTCCCCCGCTTTGTCCGGTGCCGTCAGGTGGTAGGCGTTGTTGTTCACCGCGTAGCCGAGCACCTCGCCGTAGATGGCCGCGCCGCGCGCTTCCGCGCGCTCCAGGCTCTCCAGCACCAGCGCGCCGCAGCCCTCGCCGAAGATAGTGCCGCTGCGCCGGGCGTCGAAGGGACGCAGCTCCTCGGCGGTGATGGTGCGCAGGATGGACAGCCCCGCCAGGCTGGGCACCGCCAGGCTGTCATGCCCCTCGCAGAGCACGGCGTCCGCCTTGCCCAGGCGAATGAGATCCAGCCCCTGCCCGATGGCGGCGGTGCCGGAGGAGCAGGACAGGGAGAGCACGCGCGCCGGGCCGGCGAGCCCGTGGCGTTCGCGGATGAGCGCGGCGGTGCGGCTGAAGGTGAACTCGGTGAACAACTCCGCCGTCTCCGCGTTCACCGCCCCCGCGCGCAGGCAGGCGAGGTACTGGTCCCACGCCGACGCCCCGCCGAAATTGGTGGAGGAGACCAGGCCGATGCGCGCGAAAATGGGGACTGTCCCCCTGACGGCGGTGACCGGATGATTCACCCGGTTACCACCGGGACTGTCCCCATTTTCGGAACAGGAAAGTCCGGCGTCATTCAGCGCCCGCCCTGCGGCGTACAGCGCGAACTGGGTGGCTTCGTCGTGCTCGTCGTCCCAGGGAAAATCTTTCACCTCGCCCATGCGCGGATTGCGCAGGCCGTCCGGATTCCAGCGCGTCATCGGCGCGATGCCGCTGCGGCCCGCGAGCAGCCCCTGCCACACCGTTTCCACGTCATTGCCCAGGCAGGAGACGATCCCCATGCCGGTGACCACCACTCGCCGCATCTTATCCCTCCACCAGCCACGCCATCAGCAGCAGATCATGGTACTGCCCGTAGCGATACACGGCGCACTGCCGCCGTCCCTCGTGCTGAAAGCCGCATTTTTCGTAGAGATGGATGGCGCGCGCGTTGCGCGCGAAGACCTCCAGCTCCACCCGCACGATGCCTGCCCCGCGCGCCCACGCCTGCGCCGCCCGCATCAGCCGCGCGCCCACGCCCCGGTCGCGCCACTCCGGGCGCACCGAGATCGCCAGCCGCGTCACGTGGCGGGTGGCCGCCAGGGTGCCCCCCTGGCAGTGCAGCACGCCGATGATGCGCCCCTCGGCCTCCGCCAGCAGGAAGCTGTAGTTCTCCAGCAGGGCATAGCGCTCGATGAGCTGCCGCTCCTGCTCCACCGATACGGTGAACTCGCCGGCGGAGAGGATGAAATCAATCTCCGGTTCCGCCAGCAACTGCCGCATATACGTCAACAGCCGCTCGGCATCCGCCGGCACCGCCTCCCGTATGGTGACCCGCTGTTCCGTCGTCGTCATCACGCCGCTCCATCACCTCGTTTCGACACCGGAGGGCGGCCGCCTGTTGCGAGAAGTGGCCGCGCTGATGATTTTTCTGGGGGAGGCCGTGGATGGGCGCGAATCCCCGACCGGCATGACCGAGCGGCTACGTCGCGGCAGCGGACGCGGTCACGCATATTTTTTTCCGCGCCTCCCCGTCCCCGGCAGGAGAACCTCCCCCCGGCGCGAAGTTTCACCCTGATTCCATCCCCGGGGGAGGACCCATGAAGATTTCGATTGCCTCGTATGCCTTTCACGGCCTGCTGGCCGAGGGCAAGATGGACGTCTTCGGCTACCTGGAGAGCTGTAAATACCGCTACCGGGTGGACGCCGCCGATATCTGGAACGGCATGCTGCCCAGCACCGAGCCGGACTTCCTGCGCAAGGTACGGCAGGCGATGGACGAAAAAGAGATGGGGCTGGCGAACCTGTGCGTGGACGGCGCGCACCTGTGGGATCCCGACCCGGCGGAACGGGAGCGCCTCTACCAAAATGCCCTCGCCCACCTGCGGGCGGCGGTCATCCTCGGCGCGCGCACAGTGCGGCTGGACGTGGGGGTGCGCGCGGACGACATCAGCGACGAAGCCTTCGACTACATCGTGCAGCGCTACCGCGAATACGCGGATTTCGCCGCCGATCACGGCTTTCTGGTCGGCCCGGAGACCCACTGGGGCGCGTCCCTCTTCCTGGAGAACCAACGGCGCCTGCACGCGGCGGTGGACCACCCCGCCTATGGCCTGCTGCTGCACATCGGCCATTGGAACGCCGGCGACGAAGCGACCAACGACGCCGCGGTGGCCGGGTGGACGATGCACACCCACGTGGATGCCCGCATCACCCGCACCGGCCTGGAGGCGCGCATGGCCATCCTCCGCGACGCCGGCTACCAGGGCTACTGGGGCGTGGAGCACCACAGCGGCACGAACGAATACGCCGAGGTGGCCTGGCAGATAAGCGAGGTGGCGCGCGTGGTGAAGCGGTGGGAGTTGGAGCGGGCGGCGGCGGCGAGTAAGTAGTGGGGGAGTGATCAGTGACCAGTAATCAGTAATTGTCGCAGGTCGTCACGCTGTACCATGTCCCGTCGCCGCGCCCTCCGCGGCGCGTGGTGCCGGAATCTATGGGCACGGGACCGCAAGGTTCGACCTGATGATATCGAGGCTTACCTCTTCGGGTAAGCGCATTTCGAGCACGAGTACGACTACGATCACAACGGAGGCACCGCATGGACCCTGTACGTATCGGCATTATCGGCGTCGGGCAGATCGGCAAAGCCCATCTGCACGCCTACAAGAAAATCCCCGGCGTGGAGCTGGTGGCGCTGGCGGATATTGACGCGGCGGAAGGCCGGCGGGTGAGCGAGGAGTTCGGCATCCCGCACGTCTACACCGATTTTCGCGAGCTGCTGCGGCGGGACGACATCCAGGCGGTGGACGTGTGCCTGCACAACAACCTGCACATGCCGGTGAGCGTGGCGGTAATGGAGGCGGGCAAGGACGCCTACTGCGAGAAGCCGATGGCCGGCTCCTACCGCGACGCGCTGACGATGTTCGAGGCGGCGGCGTCGCTGGGGCGCCGGCTGCACATCCAGCTCTCCACCCTCTACTCCAACGAGACGCGCGCGGCGAAAGCGCTCATTGACGGCGGACACCTCGGCCATATCTACCACGCCCGCTCCACCGGTTTTCGCCGGCGCGGCCGCCCCTACGTGGACGGCTACGGCACCTCCTCCTTCGTGCAGAAGGCCATCGCCGGCGGCGGGGCGTTTTATGATATGGGCGTCTACCACATCGCCTGCATGCTGCACCTGCTGGGCTGCCCGCCGGTGGCGCGCATCAGCGGCAAGGTGTATCAGGAGACCGACTACGACATGACCCGCCCCGACGCGCACCTCTACGACGTGGAAGAGCTGGGCATGGGGTTTGTCAAATTCGCCGGCGGGGTGACGCTGGACATCATCGAGTCCTGGGCCATCCAGCTCGACGGTTTTGAAAGCTCCAGCATCGTCGGCAGCACAGGCGGCATCCGCCTGGAACCCTTTGGCTTCTTCACCAGCCTAGGCGACTTTTCGCTGAGCAGCACGGTGAACCTGGGCGAGACCAGCTACCGCTGGCACCAGCTCCGCGAGAACGCCGACGCCTACGACAGCTCGCAGCACCATTGGGTCGCCGTGCAGCAGGGGCGCGTGCCGCTGCTCCCCACCGCGAAGATCGCGCTGGACACCATGCTCATCTCCGAGGGCATCTACCTCTCCGACCGCCTCGGCCACGAAGTCAGCGCCGAGGACGTGTGCGCGCAGTCGGTTTCGACGGCGATTGCACTGGCGGGGGTGTAGATGATTATGCACCGCAGAGGGCGCAGAGAGCGCAGAGAAGATTTTTTTTATCCGCTCTGCGTCCTCCGCGTTCTCTGCGGTGAGAATGACACTGCTGACTCAGCCACGAAGTCAGCGCCGAGGACGTGTGCGCGCAGTCGGTTTCGACGGCGATTGCACTGGCGGGGATGTAGATGATTATGCACCGCAGAGGGCGCAGAGAGCGCAGAGAAGGTTTTTATTCGCTCTGCGTCCTCCGCGTTCTCTGCGGTGAGAATGCAACTGTTGAGCGCACAGAGGAGTTCAGGCTGAACCTACAGTCGGAAGAGAAACGATATACGGCACTGACGCATGACATTATCGGCGCGGCGATCACGGTGCACAGGGCGCTCGGCCCAGGCTTGCTGGAATCCGCGTACGAAGCATGTTTGGCCTTCGAGTTAATGGATGCCGGTCACCATGTTGAGCGGCAAAAGCCGCTGCCGGTGGTGTATCGCGATGTAGTGGTCGAGTGTGGGTATCGGCTCGATATGCTTGTTGATGAACTGGTGGTTATTGAGCTAAAGGCTGTTGAACGACTTCTCGCGATTCACGAAGCCCAGCTTATCTCCTATCTCAAGCTCTCAGGCATGAAGCTGGGGTTGTTGATGAATTTCAACGTCAAGTATCTGCATACGGGCGTGCGCCGCTTCGCCAATGGCCTGCCAAGCCTCGAAGGTCGAAAAACCGTCTCGATGCCCGCAGATCCAGGCGCCATCTCTTTGCCAAGAAAATAAACTTCTCCGCGGCCTCTGCGTTCTCTGCGGTGAGAGTGACACTGCTGACTCGGCCACGAAGTCAGCGCCGAGGACGTGTGCGCGCAGTCGGTTTCGACGGCGATTGCACTGGCGGGGGTGTAGATGATTATGCACCGCAGAGGGCGCAGAGAGCGCAGAGAAGATTTTTTTATTCGCTCTGCGTCCTCCGCGTTCTCTGCGGTGCATCAAAGCGGTGCATCAAAAAGGAGCAAGTTATGTTGACCATCGGTTGGGCGAAGACCAGCATCACGCCGGAGCGGGCGGTGATGCTGCAAGGGCAGATGCACGTGCGCATCTCGCGGGGGGTGGAGAATCCGCTCCTCGCGACGGCGCTGGCGGTGGAATCCGGCGGGGAGGGGGCGCTCTTTGTCTCCTGCGACCTCGCCTTCATTCCCGAGGCGCTGATGGCGGCGGTGCGCGAGCGGCTGGCGGCGCTGCTGCCGGGGTTCGACGGCATGCGGCTGATGCTCATGGCCACCCACACGCACACCGGCCCGGTGTTCACCGATGCATTTTACACGGCGCCGGAGGGCGCCGATATCATGCTGCCCGACGCGGTGTTCGCCTTCCTCGTCGCGCGCCTCGCCGACGCGGCGGCGGCGGCGTGGCATGCCCGCGCGCCGGGCGCCATCGCCCGCGGCTATGGGCACGCGGTGGTCGGGCATAACCGCCGCGCCAGTTACCTGGACGGCACCGCCCGCATGTATGGGCAGACGCATACCCCGAATTTCAGCCACCTCGAGGGGTCCGCGGACCCCGGCGTCAACCTGCTCTATACCTTCGACGCCGGTGGAACACTCACCGGCGTGGTGGCGAATCTGTCCTGCCCCTCGCAGGAGACGGAGAACGACTACACCCTCTCCGCCGACTTCTGGCACGAGGTGCGGGTCGAGCTGGCATCCCGCCTGGGTGAGGACGTCTACCTGCTGCCGCAGTGCGCGCCGGCGGGCGACCAGTCGCCCCACCTGCTGCTGCATCAGAAAGAAGACGCCTACATGCTGGCCCGGCGCGGCCTCACCCGGCGGCAGGAGATCGGCCGGCGCATCGCCGTCGCGGTGGAGGACGTGTATCACGCGGTGAAGGACGATGCCGTGCGCGATGCGCCGCTGCGGCACCACGTCGAAGCGCTCACGCTGCCGGGCCGCACCATCACCGAGGCGGATTACCGCTACGCGCTGGCGGAGTTGGAGACGGTGCTCGACCAGGATCCGAAGACGAGCTGGGCGCAGCATCGCCTGCGCAACATGATCGCCGAGTACGAAGCCGGCGGGCAAAAGCCCCCCTTCACCCTGGAGCTGCACGCGGTGCGCCTGGGGGATATTGCCTTCGCCACCAGCCCCTTCGAGTTGTACCTGGATTACGCCCTGCGCATCCAGGCGCGCAGCCCGGCCGAGCAGACCTTCCTCAGCCAGATCTCCTGCGGCTGGGGGTACTATCTGCCCACGGAGAAAGCCGTCGCCAAACACTACGGCGGCTTGGCCGCCGACAATTTCGTCGGTCCCGACGGCGGGCAGCTGCTGGTGGAGCGCACGCTGGCGGCATTGGCGGCGCTCTGGGAGAGCGCGGCGCCGGCGCCCGGTTCATCGGCGTGACGGCGCCGGCAGGGGACGGGGACGGGAGAGGCGGCGCGGGTCGTCACGTTGTCTCTTGCCATGCCCACCGTCGCGCGCGCCGCCCGTTTCCGGGTATAATAAGCGCGAAATGCGGATGATCGGCCTGCTGATCCTGTTCCTCGTCGGGCTGCTGCCGGCGCTGTCGCGCGCGGAGGCGCCGGCGTCGCTGACGGACGGCATGGCGCTGGTGGCGCGGGGCGAGTATGACGCCGCGGTGCTGGCGCTCTACCCGCTGGCGGCGGCGCGGCCGTTCGACGCGGCCTGCCAGTACTGGCTGGGCCGGGCGTATTACGGCCAGCGCTTTTACGGGCTGGCGGCGGAGCGCCTGGGCGAGGCGGTGAAGCGGGACGCGCGCGACCGCGACGCCTGCTACTGGTACGCCCGCGCGCTGCGCATGGCCGGGCGGGTGGAGGACGCGCTGCTGGTGCTGCCCTTCTTCCTGGCGCGCTTCCCCGCCGACACCGAGCTGGTGACCGAATACGCCGCCGCCTGCGTGATGGCCGGGCGCACGCATGACGCGCTGGCGGCGCTGCACGGCCTCACCGCGCGGGATGCCTCGCCGGCGCTGCGCGCCACCGTGGACGAGTGGACGAAGGCGCTCGCCGTCCGCCCCGTGGCGGTGGAGCCGAAACTCGCCCGGCGCACCGTCCACTTCGAGCTGCGCTGCGACGCCTCCGCGTGGATGCTGCGCGCGCTGCTGGACGAGGTGGATGACGTGCGCGAGGAGATCAGCGCGGCCTTCGGGGTGGAGATGCGCGATTTTCGGGTGATCGCCTTCCTCGCCAAAGGCGCCTATGAGACCTACGCCCGCGCCCACCGCGGCGAGGAAGCGGCGCCCGCCGCCCACGCCTACTGCCTGGGCAATACGCTGGTGGTGCGCCTGCCGGACGCGTGGCCGGAGCAGGAGGGCGCCCGCCGGGCGCTGGCCGCGCTGCTGCGCCACGAGATGGCGCACCTCGCCATCAACCTGCGCACCGGCGGGCAGGGGGTGCCGCTGTGGCTGCACGAGGCGCTGGCCTGCCACTACGGCGGCACCGCGGGTTTCGCCACCGGCCGCATTCCGGACCCGCCGCTCGCCCCGCGCGAGCTCAATGCCGCGTTTATGAGCAGCGCGCGCGGCCGCCAAGAGACCGCCTACGCCCAGGCGCACGCCATGGCCGCCGTGTTGACGCGCGCGCTGGGCCGGGAAAAACTGCTGGCGCTGCTGGACGCGCTGGCCGCCGGGGTGCCGCTGCCCACCGCCTACCGCGACGCCGCCGGTGAACCGTTCGACACCTTCCTGGCGGAATGGGCGCAACGGTACGCGGCGAAGCCATAACACCCACCACGCACCGCCAGAGAGCTTTTCAGATATTGTGGCTATCCGCACATCCGGCTTTCCAGGCGGCAGGAAGCTGACCCCTGCCCGCCGTACCATAACGGTACCGTTATTGACGAGGGGTTTCCATGGGATTTGCGCATGATTTCGTCTGGGGGGCGGCGACCGCGGCGTATCAGATCGAGGGCGCGGCGCATGAGGACGGGCGCGGGCTGTCCGTGTGGGATGTCTTCTGCCGGCGCGAGGGCGCGGTGCACGGCGGGCAGAACGGCGACGTCGCCTGCGGTCACTACCACCGCTACGCGGAAGACGTGGCGCTGATGCGGGACATCGGGCTGACGGGCTACCGCTTCTCCATCAGTTGGCCGCGGGTGCTGCCGGAGGGCGTGGGCCGGGTGAACGACGCGGGGCTGGCGTTCTACGACCGGCTGGTGGACAGCCTGCTCGCCGCCGGCGTGACGCCGTACATCACCCTCTTTCACTGGGATTTCCCCTTTGAACTGTACTGCAAGGGGGGCTGGCTCAACCGCGACAGCGCGGCGTGGTTCGCCGAGTACGCGCGGGTAGTGACCGAGCGCCTCTCCGACCGCGTGCGCCACTGGATGACGCTGAACGAGCCGCAGTGCTTCGTGACGCTGGGGCACAGCGCCGCCGTGCACGCGCCGGGGGTGAAGCTGGCCTTCCCCACCGAGTACCTGCGGGTGGCGCACCACGCGCTGCTCGCGCACGGCGCCGCCGTGCAGGCCATCCGCGCGGCGACGAAACAGCCGGCGCACATCGGCTACGCGCCGATGGGGGTGATGCGCACCCCGGCCACCGACAGCCCGGCGGATATCGCCGCCGCGAAGCGGGCCACCTTCGACATGCCGCGCTACGGCGACTTCTGGGCGAGCAGTTGGTGGATGGACCCCGTCTATCTCGGCCGCTACCCCGAAGACGGGCTGGCGCTGTATGGCCGCGACATGCCGGCGGGCTTCGAGGCCGACCTGGCGACGATTCACCAGCCGCTCGATTTCTTCGGCTTCAACCTCTACAGCGCCTCGCGCGTGCGCATGGGCGAGGACGGCGCGCCGGCCGAAGTGCCGATGCCGACCGGCTACCCCATCACCCGCTTCAACTGGTACGTGACGCCGGAAGCGCTCTACTGGGCGCCGAAATTCTACCACGAGCGCTACGGCCTGCCGATTTACGTCACCGAGAACGGCATGTCCAACGCCGACTGGCCGATGCGCGACGGCCGCGTGCACGATGCCCAGCGCATTGATTTTCTGGCGCGCTACCTGCGGGAGTATCGCCGCGCCGCCGAGGACGGCGTGCCGCTGGCCGGCTATTTCCAGTGGTCGCTGCTGGACAATTTCGAGTGGGCGGAAGGCTACAAAGAGCGTTTCGGGCTGATTTACGTGGACTACCCCAGCGGTCGGCGCCTCCCCAAGGATTCCGCCCGCTGGTACGGCGAGACGATCCGCGCGAACGGCGAGAATCTGGAAGACGCGGGGGCATTTGGACGATGAGGGAAGGCTGATTCCCGACGTACCGCTCACTTCACACAGGGAGGTTTCTCATGGCATTTGAACAGGTGTATCTGCGCGCGCGGGACGGGCAGCAGTATGGGCCCGTGCCGTTTCACGAGCTGGTGCAGTGGCACCAGCAGGGGCGGGTGCCGGTGGATGGGGTCATCGTGGATGCCGCCAGCGGCGAGGAGCGACCGGCGCGCGACTTCCCGGCGCTGGCCGTCACGCCGCCGCCCATGCCGGGGACGCCCGGCGCGGCGGCGGCGGCGCGCGTGCCGCCCTCCGGCATGAACCAGCTCATCCCGGCGGCGAATCCGCTGGCGTTGTGGGCCTATTACGCCGGCATCTTCAGCCTGCTCTGCTGCATCTTTCCGCTGCCTACGCTGGGGCCGGCCGCGGTGGTGCTCGGCATCCTCGGGTTGCGGAACGTCGCGCGGACCGGCGTCGGGAAGGCCCACGCCCTCACCGGCATCATCATCGGCAGCATCGTGACGCTGGAGAACATCGCCCTCATCGTCGTCGCGATGCTCTACGGCACCATCGCCCCATAGTGGCACGGTCTCCCCATCGCACGGAACAAACCCCGCTCTCCCGTTTCTAACCCCACAGAGGTTGATGGGAGCCGGGCGGAGGCGCGGCGTTTCCCGGAGAAGGAGTCCGCGTGCACACGATCCCGCATCGCGCGTTAATACTGGCCGCCGGCCGCGGCGTCCGCCTGATGCCGCTCACCGCGGCATGTCCGAAACCCATGGTGCCGGTGGGCGGCATGCCCATCCTGGAGCGCATCCTGCGCGGCTTGCGCGTCGCCGGCATTGACGACGCGGTGGTGGTGCACGGCTACCACGGCGCGGCGATCGAGCGCTATTTCGGCGACGGCGCGCGCGTCGGCATGCGCCTGCACTACCGTGCCCAGCCCACGCTGGGCGGCACCGCCGACGCCATGCGCCTCACCCGCGATCTCTTCGATGACGAGCCGTTCCTCATGCAGTGGGGCGACCTGCTGGTGGACCCCGCCAACTACCCCGCCATCATCGAGCGCTTCATCACCGATCCCGCGGACCCCGCCGTGGTGCTGGGGGTGAACTGGGTGGAGGACCCCTATGCCGGCGGCGCCGTCTACCGCGACGGCGACCGCGTGCTGCGGCTGGCGGAAAAGCTGCCCCCCGGCACCGCCGGCACCCACTGGAACATCGCCGGCCTCATGGTCTTCACCCCCGCGATCTGGGACTACATTGACCGCACCCCGCGCCCGGAAACGGGCGAGTTCTACGTGACCTATACCATGGAGTACATGCTGCGGCACGGCGAGCCGATCACCGCCTTCCCGCTCATCGGCGAGCGCATGCACTTCACTTCCCCCGCCGACATCGCCGCCGCCGCCCACGACCCGCGCCTGCGCGCGTGGGAAGTGGAGCTGGTCGTGTAAGCTTTCTGGCCGGCGAGACGCCGTCGCGCCGCGCGCGCAGGGACCGTAGGTCGCCATCGTCATCGTCGTCGTCATCGTCATCCGTCTCGCCCTCCAGCAGATCGGCTCGACGGAGTCCCACCCTCCCAGGCGATCCACCCCCACTAATGCGTGATGGTTACCATTTTCCGCTGACAGCGTCGGTCCCCTGGCAGGCGGCGCAACGCCGTCGCGCCCATCATGCGCGGTCCGCCATTCAGCATTCACCGCTCCGCATTTCCACCGGGCCGCCATCTCTGCTACAATAGCCCCGTAGTCCCGGGCAGGCGCCCGATCCCCATCCTAGAGCGAGGTGCCCCATGGCGAAGACGATGCTGACTGAGCTGAATGAAGGGATGACCGTCTCCACGCTGGCCGTCGCGCGGCAGTTTCGCCTGACGCCCTTCAAAAACAAGCCCGGCAATTTTCTGCGCGTGACGTTGAGCGACCGCTCGGGCAGCGTCGGCGCCAAGCTGTGGGAGGATGCCGAGGACGCCGCGCGCATCCCCGATGGCACGGTGGTGAAGGTGACGGGGCGCGTGGAGAGTTACCAGGGCGCGCTGGAGCTCACGCTGTCGGCCATCGCCCCGTGGGACGGCGCGGTGGACCCCGCCGATTTCCTGCCGGCGTATGACGGCGACGTGACCGCGCTCATCGCGAAGCTGGACGCGCTCATCGCCTCCTTCACCGACCCCGACATCGGCCCGCTCATCCGCGCCATCTTCGCCGACCCGGAGATTCGCCGCAAGTACTGCGAGGCGCCCGCCGCGCGCGGCGTGCACGGCGCCTACCTGCACGGCCTGCTGGAGCACGTGGTGCGCCAGGCGGAGCTGGCGGAGACGGCTGCCCGCTGCTACCCGCGGGTGGATCGCGACCTGCTGCTCGCCGGGGTATTGCTGCACGACATCGGCAAGATCGAGGAATTCGACTGGGCGCATCTGGCCATCGAATACAGCACCATCGGCAACCTGCACGGCCACATCGTCATCGGCGACCGCCTGGTGTATGAGTGGGCGCGCGGGCTGCGGATCTCCGATGAGGTGACCACCCGCCTGCGCCACCTCATCCTCAGCCACCACGGCACCGGCGAGTTCGGCGCGCCGGTGGTGCCGAAGATGCTGGAGGCGGTGATCCTCCACGCGGTGGACAACCTGGAGGCCAAAGCCACCCACTGCCTCGAGATGCTGCGGGGCGGCAATCCGGAGCACGCGTGGACGGAATGGGACCGCATCGAAGGCCGTCTCTGGTATCGCGGTGACGCGGCGGTGGCGGCGGAATAGCACGTCCCGCGGCTGGACAGACGGCGCGCCTTTCCGTATACTGATTTGAGTGTGCGGTGAGGAAGTGCGGGATTCGATCATGGTGAAGGAGCATTCGGCGGGCGCGGTGGTCTACCGGATCGCGGAAGACGGGCGTTACCTCTTCCTGCTGCTGCAGCCCGCCCCCGGCAAGCCCTGGGGGTTTCCGAAGGGGAAGCTGAACCGCGGGGAATCGGAGGAGGAAGCCGCCTGCCGCGAGATCGCCGAGGAGACCGGCCTGCGGGCCATCGAGTTCGACCCCGATTTCCGCTCCGTTATCCACTACCGCTACCGCCGCGGCCGCACGCTGGTGGATAAGGAAGTGACCTACTTTCTCGCCCGCGCCCTCTCGACGGAGATCTACCTGTCCTGGGAGCACGTCGCCTATCGCTGGGCCACCCCGCGGGACAGCATGGAGCTGGTGGTCTTCGAGAACGCCCGCGAAGCCCTGCGGCGCGTGAAAACGCACCTCACCGCCCTCTACGGCGCCGGGGAATAACCGCCCGGGCGTGCCCCGCGCCAGCGCTCCCGCGCGCGTAATCTGTTGGAAACATTGTCCCCGTACCCTAATACCTGGACGCGTCCCCTCCTTCCCGCCCGCGACGGGGGTCAACGCCGCGGGGAGGGTGAGACGTCCACGGTCGCCCCACGCCCCGTCACCGCCCGTGGCCGCCGGCGACCGGCTCGATGAGGGAGCGAGACATCATGGCGCGATACGGGTATTTCTGGGGCTGTTACCTCCCCAGCCGCATGCCGCATCTCGAAAAAGCGATGCGCGCGGCGTTCGCCGCGCTGGGCATCGCCGCCCAGGACCTGGAGGGGCTGAGCTGCTGCCCCGAAAAGTCCATGATCAAGAACGCCGACCACGATACGTGGCTGACCATGGCGGCCCGCAACCTGGCGATCGCTGAGGACGCCGGCGTGGCCATCGTCACCCCCTGCACCGGCTGCTACGGCACGCTGAAAGGCGCCAACCACGCGCTCGCCGCCCACCCCGACGCGCTGGCGATGGTGAACGCGCGCCTGGCGCGCGTCGGCCGGAGCTATCAGGGCCGCGTCCCGGTGAAGCACGTGCTGGAAGTGCTCTGGGACGATTTCGGCGCGCAGACGCTGCGCCAGCGCGTCACCCGCCCGCTCACCGGCCTGCGCGTGGCGGTGCACAACGGCTGTCACCTGGTGCGCCCCAGCACGGAGCTCGCCTTCGACGACCCCTTCGCGCCGCGCAAGTTCGACACGCTGGTGGAGGCGCTGGGCGCCACCTCGGTGACCTACACCACCAAGTCGCTGTGCTGCGGCGGATTGCTGGCGCGCGCCGATGACCAGTCGCAGGCCGAGCACATGTGCCGCATGAAGCTCTCCGAGCTGGCGAAGCTCGGCGTGGATTGCCTCACCACCACCTGCCCGTCCTGCACCATGCAATACGAGTATCAGCAGGCCAACCTGGCGCGCGGCGGCGAAGTCTACGACGTGCCGGTGCTCTCCTACCTGGAGCTGCTCGGTCTCGCGCTGGGGCTGGCGCCGGAGGAGCTGGGCATCGCCGCGCACCGCGTCAGCACCGACCGCTTCTTCGCCCGCTGGACGGCGCTGCGGGCGGCGCAGGAGACGCTGGCCCCGCACTTCGACCTGCAAGGGCTGGCGGGCTGCGCCGCGTGCAACGGCTGCCGCAACGACTGCCCGGTGAACCTGGGCGATCCCACCTGGGTGCCGAACGCGATCATCCGCCGCCTCGCCGCCGGCGACCTGGACGGCGTCATCGCCGACCGCAGCGCCTGGAAGTGCCACGAGTGCTACACGTGCAGCGACCGCTGCTGCCAGAGTTACTCCATGCTCGAGATCTTCCGCACGGTGAAACACCTCGCCGTCGCGCGCGGCGCCGTGCCCGGCGGCGTGGCCGACGGCATCGCCGCCGTCACCGGCACCGGCGCGATGATCGCGACTTCGGAAGCCGCGCGGAAACGCTTGAAACTGCCCGCCGTGCCGAAATCCGGCGCCGACGAGGTGGCCGCGTTGCTCGGCGAGCGATGAGACGCCCCCGGCGACCGGGACAGGGAGACACCGACCATGCAGGGACACACGCCCTTTGATCTGACCGCACGCACGCTCTCCGGCTGCGGCCTGAGCGCGATGATGAGCCGCCGCGGGCATTCGGTCAACGGCGAGGCGATCATCCGCTCCATCGGCCTGCTGCGGGAGCGCGGCAACGGCCTGGGCGGCGGCTTCGCGGTGTATGGCTGCTACCCGCACTACGCCGAGGAGTTCGCCTTCCACCTGATGTATTACACGCCGCGCGCGCAGGAGGAGACGGAGCGCTACCTGGACGAGCACTTTGAGCTGGTACACGAGGAGCACATCCCCACCCGCCCGGTGGAAGGCGTGGATCCTTCGACCGCGCCGGCGCTGCGCCGTTACTTCCTGCATCCGAAACCGCTGAAGCTGGCCGAGTCCATGCTGCCCACCGCCGAGGACTACGTGCTGCGCGCGGTGATGGAGATCAACGTCCGCCTTGACGGCGCCTACGTCTTCAGCTCCGGCAAGAACATGGGCGCCTTCAAAGCGGTCGGCTCGGCCGACCAGGTTGGCCGCTTCTACCGGCTGGAGGAGTATCAGGGGTATATCTGGATTGCGCACGACCGCTTCCCGACCAATACGCCGGGCTGGTGGGGCGGCGCGCACCCCTTCACGCTCCTCGATTTCGCGGTGGTGCATAACGGCGAGATCTCCAGCTACGGCATCAACAAGCGCTACCTGGAGCAGTTCGGCTACCAGTGCACGCTGCGCACCGATACCGAGGTGATGGCCTATCTCCTCGACCTGCTGCTGCGCCGGCACCAGTTGCCGGTGGACGTGGCCTGCACGGTGATGGCCGCCCCCTTCTGGCGGGACATTGACGCGCTGGCGGAGCGTGATCCGGAGAAAGCGGAGCTCTACCGCGCGCTGCGCATGGTGTACGCCGGCGCGCTGGTGAACGGCCCCTTCGCCATCGTCTTCGGCCATCGCCGCGGCATGGTGGGGCTGAACGACCGCATCAAGCTGCGCCCGCTGGTGGCCGCCGAGAAGGATGACTGGGTGCTGCTCTCCAGCGAGGAGTCCGGCATCCTGGAGATGTGCCCCGACCCGGACCGCATCTGGGCGCCGCGCGGCGGCGAGCCGACCATCGTCGAGCTGGACGCCGATGTCTTCCCCGCGGTGCCGTCGGCGGTCACCCGCGCCGATTTCGGCCCGCTCGCGCCGCAGGAGACGACCCGGTGAGGTCGCCCCACGCGGAGGTTTTGCAGAGGAACGCGTATGTCAACGAGCTATATCCCGCCTGAATTTCGCTGGACGAACGATACCGAGACCTGCTGCCGCTGCAAGCGCTGCATCAAGCAGTGCGGCTGGGGCGCGCTGCGCTGGGAGCACCGCGTGGTGGCCGATCAGCAGGCGTGCGTGGGCTGCCATCGCTGCGAGGTCTTCTGCCCGGAGTCCTGCATCACCGTGCTGCCCAACCCGACCTTCTACCGGCCGAACGCGAACTGGACGCTGCGCCACCGGAAAAACGTCTACCGGCAGGCGGAGTCCGGCGGCGTGCTGCTCACCGGCATGGGCGCCGACCAGGATTTCCCGGTGCTCTTCGACAGCCTGTTCCTCGACGCCTGCCAGGTGACGAACCCCTCCATTGACCCGCTGCGCGAGCCGATGGAGCTGCGCACCTACCTGGGCCGCAAGCCGGAGCAGGTCGAGGTGGCGGTCGCCGCCGACGGCCGCGTGTCGCTGAAAACGCCGCTCGCGCCGAATTATCAGCTCGCCTTCCCCATCATCTTCTCGCCGATGTCCTACGGCTCCATCTCGCTCACTGCGCAAAAAAGCCTGGCGATGGCGGCGGAGGCGCTGGGCATCCTCTGGAATACCGGCGAAGGCGGCCTGCACGAGCAGGTGAAACCGTACGCCCACTGCGCCGTCGTGCAGTGCGCCTCCGGCCGCTTCGGCGTGAACGTCGAGTATCTGCACGCCGGCGCCGCGGTGGAGATCAAGATCGGGCAAGGCGCGAAGCCGGGCATCGGCGGGCATTTGCCGGGCGAGAAGGTGACGGCGGACGTCTCCACCACGCGCATGATCCCCCTCGGCTCCGACGCCATCTCGCCGGCGCCGCAGCACGACATCTACTCCATCGAGGACCTGCGGCAGCTCATCTTCGCGCTGAAGGAAGCGGTGGATTACCAGAAGCCCGTGGGGGTGAAGATCGCCGCCGTGCATAACGTGGCGGCCATCGCCAGCGGCATCGTGCGCGCCGGCGCCGACTATGTCTACCTGGACGGCGTGCGCGGCGGCACCGGGGCGGCGCCCAGCGTCATCCGCGACAACCTGGGCATCCCCATCGAGCTGGCCATCGCCGCGGTGGACCAGCGCCTGCGCGAGGAGGGCATCCGCAATCAGGCGAGCCTCATCGCCGCCGGCTCCATCCGCTCCAGCGCCGACATGGCCAAAGCCATCGCGCTGGGCGCCGACGCGGTGGCCATCGGCACCGCCGCGCTGCTCAGCCTGGGCTGCACGCTCTGCCAGAAGTGCTACACGGGCCGCTGCTCGTGGGGCATCACCACCCAGGATCCCGAGCTCACCCGGCGCATTGACCCGGTGTGGGGCGCCGAGCGCGTGGCCAACCTGGTGCACGCCTGGGCCGCCGAGCTGGAAGAGATGCTGGGCGCGATGGGCGTCAACGCCGTGGAATCGCTGCGCGGCAGCCGCGAGCGCCTGCGCGCCGTCGGCCTGGATGACCGGACGCTGGCCATCCTGGGCGTGAAACCCGCCGGCGTAGGGGCATAAGCTGACGCCGGCCCCCGCTCTCCGTGACGAGGGGCGCGGACCGTGGAAACCGAGGATACCGACGATGACGACAACCGAGCAAGTGGAGGCGGATCAGCAGGCGGGCGTGGTGATTGACGCGGCCGGACTGCACTACCGCGACCTGAACCGCCGCGTGCGCGAGCTGGTGGCGGCGGGCGAGACCGCGCTGACGCTGCGCAACGTGCGCGGACAGCGCTACATCGGCGACGGCCTCACCGGCAAAGACGTGCGCATCACCATTCACGGCGTGCCCGGCGGCGATCTCGCCGCCTTCATGGACGGCCCCACGCTGGAAGTCTTCGGCAACGGCCAGGACGCCGCCTGCAACACGATGAATGACGGCCGCGTGATCATCCACGGCCACGCCGGCGACGCGCTGGGCTACGGCATGCGCGGCGGCAGCCTCTTCGTGCGCGGCGACGCCGGGTATCGCGTGGGCATCCACATGAAGGCGTATAAGACGCAGATTCCCGCCGTCGTCATCGGCGGCTGCGTGGGCGATTTCTTCGGCGAATATATGGCCGGCGGCATGCTGGTGGTGCTCGGCCTCGACCGCAAGCCCGGCCAGCGGCTGGTGGGCGGCTACCTGGCCTCCGGCATCCACGGCGGCGAAATCTTCCTGCGCGCCACGCCGGACGCGCTGCCCAGGGCGCCCTACCTGTCCAGCGAGCCGGTGAGCGCCGACGGCCTCAAGGCGCTCACCCCGCGCCTGCGCGCCTTCGCCGACGCCTTCAGGCTGGACGCCGACGAGCTGCTGGCCGGCCCCTTCACCCGGCTGACGCCCATCTCGCACCGGCCTTTCGCGGCGAAATACGCCCCGGCCTGACGCCGAGCGGGCGAGCGTCCCCGCGAGCCGACTCCGGGGGGAAGTCTTATCCGTCGTGTGCACGAGATAGTCTCACTATCGAACACGACATTCCAGACTTCCCCCCGGAGTCGGCTCGCGGGGACGCTCGCCCGCTCGGCGCATCGGCATCGGGGACGCGTAGCCCATCACAACGGGTACAAGGAGGCCATCACCACATCAGCGCCGAATAGTCCACTGACCACGCGCCGGCCAACGAAGAAGGGAGCCAGCCCGATGATTACCCTCACGCGCCTGAATGCGATGAACCTCAAAGTCCGCGATCTGGACGCCGCCCTGGCCTGGTACCACACGCACTTCGGCTTCACCCCGCGCTACGCCGTGGAGGGCGGCATCGTCATCGCCGTCAACGATATCGAGCTCGTGCTGTCCCCGCACGACAATCCCGACGCCCCGCTGGCCGACCCGCGCGCGTGCCGCTGTATTCATACGCTGGGATTCGAGGTCTCCGCGGCGGAGTTTCAGGCGGTGAAGGCGGAGTTCGCGGAGGACGCGGACCACGTGGAGATTGACCAGCCGGAATTCAGCAGCCTCATCGTCAGCGATCCCGATGGCTATTGCGTCGAGGTGTTCTATAATCAGAGGCGGACGTCATGATGTCATCGCCGGCAGGTTCGCTGAATACCGTCTTCGCCATAACATCCGGATGTCCGCGTCGGTAAAACGCCCGCGCCGGCGCGGGCACGCCCCTGACCGCGGTCACGGTCCGGGGTGAAAATATCGCCATTTCCCCGTCAATCTCTTCCCCCGCAGGCAGGGGAGCGCTCGATTCCCGCGGAAATACTGTTCCCACGAACGATTCAGGCCCGAAAGGAACCGAGACCATGGCACGCATCTGCAACTTCAACGCCGGCCCCGCCGCGCTGCCGCTGCCCGTGCTGGAGCGCGCGCAGGCGGAGATGGTGGACTACGCCGGGCACGGCATGTCCGTGATGGAGCTGTCGCACCGCGCCAAATCCTTCATGGCCATCGTCGAGCAGGCGGAGGGCAACATCCGCCAGCTCATGGGCGTGCCCGACGATTACGACATCCTCTTCCTGCAGGGCGGCGCCAGCCTGCAGTTCGCCATGTTCCCGCTCAATCTCCGCCCCCCCGGCCAGGCCGGCGCCTACGTGAACACCGGAAGCTGGGCGAGTAAAGCCATCAAAGAGGGGAAGATCACCGGCGAGACGGCGGTGGTGTGGGACGGCAAGGCGGAGAATTATACCCGCGCCCCGCGCCCCGACGAGATCGCCGCCCCCGCCGGCGCCGCGTACCTGCACATCTGCTCGAACGAGACCATCGGCGGCATCCGCTTCAGCGATTTTCCCGAGGCCGGCGACGTGCCGCTGCTCGCGGACATGTCCAGCGAGATCATGAGCCGCGTGGTGGACGTGCGCCGCTTCGGCATGATCTACGCCGGCGCGCAGAAGAATATCGGCCCCTCCGGCCTGGCGCTGGTCATCATCCGCAAAGACCTCGTCGCCCGCTGCCCGGAGACCGTGCCCGTCTTCCTGCGCTACGCCACCCACGCCGCGGAGCACAGCCTGTACAACACCCCGAACACCTGGGGCATCTACATCACCAAGCTGGTCACCGAGTGGATGCTGGACCAGGGCGGCATCCCCGCCATCCAGCAGGCCAACGAGGCGAAGGCGGCGGCGCTCTACGCCGTCCTCGACG
This sequence comes from Armatimonadota bacterium, assembly GCA_029553475.1. Taxonomy (GTDB): domain Bacteria; phylum Armatimonadota; class Hebobacteria; order CAIYQO01; family CAIYQO01; genus JAKIYB01. The sequence continues at coordinate 58,076 of JAKPKV010000166.1, read as the reverse complement.
GCAGCCGCTTCTGGCGGCCGGTGGCACAATCCGCGAGCCGCTCCATCATGAACGTCTGCTGGCGCCTCGCCAGTTCGGAGCTGGAAGAGCGCTTCGTGAAGGAAGCCACCGCCGCCGGCATGGAAGGCTTGAAGGGCCACCGCTCGGTGGGCGGCATCCGCGCCAGCCTCTACAACGCCGTGCCGCGCGCCTGCGTGGAGACCCTCATCGCGTTCATGGGCGATTTTGAGCGCCGGCACGGCTAAACGCGCGGCATGCCGACCCGGCCCCGTTCGTCGGCGCGCGGCGGCGTGCCGTTGTGATTGCGGAACGGGGAGCCCGGCATTACGTGAACCGCTTGAGCTCCCCGCGCGTGAAGACGTACTCCGGCGTCACCAGCTCCTCGCCAAAATCCAGCGGATACCAGGGGGTGCCGGTGGCGGGGTTGTTTAGCAGGTGCACCTGCTGGGCGGGCATGTAGCTTTGCGCGAGCAGAAAGACGCGCTTGCCGGTGCGGGCATCCTTCGCCAGATCCGCCACGATGACGGCGTGGCCGGGAAAGCCGCCGCGGATGAAGACGTCGCCGATCTGCATCTCCTCCACCCGCACCGGGGCAAGCTCTTTACTCAGCGAGGCGGTGCCGGCGTAGGTGAAGACGGTATCCAGGTAGGCGCGGAAGGACGCGTGCGAGCTGTCCGCCGCCGCGCGCTTGACCCAGCTCACGCGGGCGCCGCGCACCGCCACCCGGTAGCCCTGCGCCCACTTGGAAAAATCGGCGCGGAAGCCGCTGGTGAAATTGAAGTGGATGGCGGCGTAATCCTTCCGCGAATACAGGTACTCCCCGCGCAGCCGCATCACCGCGTCAGCGCACTGCTGCAGGTCGCGCGTCCCCACGTCCAGGTCCACCACCGCCGCGTGCACGTCCTGCCGCCCTTTGGGCTTCCCGGTGTACAGCAGCACCGGCGGCCGCCCCGGCCGCAACGGCAGCCCGCGCAGCCACTCGGCGAACGAATGCGGCGTCACCGCCACCCGCGTATAGCCGCGCGGCGCGGCGATGCGCCGCTCCAGCCGGTTTTCCGGTTTGGGAGGGGTTGTCAGCCAGGGGTACGTCGGCGCGGCGACGGCCAGCGTCGCGAGGGTGAGGATCAACACCATGGGGAGAGTGCGCATCCATCGCTCCTTGTGGCGCACGACCAACGGCCGGCGCCGCTGTTTCAGAATCCCAGCTCCCGCATCCGTGCCAGCGACAGTCCGTCGCCCTGCCCGCCGCCCTGCAGGAGCCGGTCGAGATAGCGGGCGATGAGGTCAACCTCCAGGTTCACCGGATCGCCGACGGCGCGCAGGCTGAGGGTGGTGGCGGCGAGGGTGTGGCGGATGAGGGAGACGGAGACGCTGCCGCCCTCCGCCGCGACGACGGTGAGACTGACGCCGTCCACCGCGATGGAGCCTTTGGGGGCGACGAAGCGGGCGAGGTCGGCGGGGAGGCGGATGGTGAGCACGCGCTCCTCCCCGGCCCCGCTCACCGCCTGCACCGCGCCGATGCCGTCCACGTGGCCGGCGACGAGGTGGCCGCCCAGGCGGGAATCCAGGCGCAGCGCGCGCTCCAGATTCACCGGCGCGCCGGGGCGCAGGGTGCCCAGCGTGGTGCGGCGCAGCGTCTCCGGCATCATGGAGAGCCAGAGCTGCGCGGGCTCGATGCGCTCCACCGTGAGGCAGACGCCGTTGACCGCCAGGCTGTCGCCGATGCGCAGCTCACCGCGCACCGCCTCCGCCCGCACCGCCAGCCGCGCCACGTTCCCCTCCCGCCGCAGCGAGGCGACGACGCCAAGTTCTTCAATGATACCGGTGAACATGATAGCCTACCGCGTTCCCCGCCCGACGTGATGCCTTATTTTACCACAAAGCTGTGGTCGCCCGCCGGAATGGTGAACCGTACCTTCCCGTTGTCTCTCTCTGTCGGCTCGACGGGTTTGCCGTCGAGCACGAGGGTGGTGAATGCCATATTCTCCCATGTCAGCTCAACCTCGCGCTGGGACCCGTGCGCATCACCGGTAATGGCCCCCTCGGCGAAAGTCGCCGTCAGGCTGCCCGTGACCGGTTTCTCGCATGAGACCCAAACGCTGTAATCGTCGTAAAGCATCTGACCGTCGGAAGCGAACATTGAAATGGTGACCTGCTTTTTCGTATCAACCACCAGCACTGCGCCATCATTCGCAAAGCCCACCAGATGCACCGCATCAGGCAGACGAATCGTCGCGCCATGGTGACCGATGACCGCAATCGTCGGCGCCGCCTCCCCATGCTTCCGCGGAAACAACACCGCGGCGAACTCACCGTCTTTTCCCGGCAATCGCCCCTGATACACCTGCTGCCGCCAGTCGCCGGCGAAGGATTGGGTCGGGCCGCAGGCGCCGGTGACAAGCTCCGGCACGGGCGTCAGCGGCACCACGTCCAGGTCCACGCCGAACTTGCCGGTGAAGCTGGCGGCGTTGTCCTGCACCCGCAGCTCGCTGGCCAGGCACCACACGTTCCAATCCCACGGCACCGTCGTCTTCGCGCTGTCGCGGATGACGAAATAGTTGGGACCGGCGGGATCGGGGCTTTTCACGAAGAGCACCTGCCGCCGCCAGGTGATGGGCGGCACCGTTTTCATCGGACCGGCGATGTTCGGCTCCAGGCCTTCCGGTTCCCAGCGCGGCGTGCTGAGGATGAGGCGGTCGTCGCCCTCGCGGGGATAGGGGTTCACCATCGCCTGCAGCCGCGTGAAGGTCCACTCGCCGCAGGCGTAGTCGGCGCCGAACGACGGCGCCCACTCCACCACCGTGCCGGTGCCGCCCTGCTGCTCGTTGCGGTTGTCGAAGCTGGGGCGGTTGGCCAGCCAGCGTTGCCGGGTCAGGTTTCCGGAACCTTTGTGCATGGCCACGTCATATGAGCGGATGCCGAAAATGAGGCTCAGCGGCACCCCCTGCGCGTAGAGGTGGAAGCCGCCCTCGGCGTTGTAGCCGCCAAGGCCGGCGGGCTTGCCCATCTGCAGCGCCATATACGTTTCCCGCGGCGTGCCGCAGCCGGCGCGGAAGAGGATGCCCCAGTCCGTCAGCCACTCGCTGGCGAACTCCGGGTTCTTCGCCGGGATGGTCGGGTCAATCCAGCCGAGGGTGGACCAGCCGAAATCGTTGCGGTCGCCGATGCGGAAGGCGCCCGGCTGCCCGGCGCGCTGCCAGTACCACATCAGCCGCCCGGCGAACGCCGGATCATCCTTGTTCACCGCCGCCGCCGCCACCGCCCACATGCCGGAGCGGTTCCACGGCCCCTGACCGTTGCCGAAGGGGACGATGGAGCCGGCGTTGCCGTGGCGCGGGTCGGGCGGGGTGAGCAGCTTGCCGTAAAAGTCCAGCCCCTCGCGGAAGCGGGGGTCCGCGAAGAAGTCGTGGAAGCCGGCCTGCTTGAGCATGACCGCCGACCAGGTGCACATCTCCAGCGTCAGCGCGCCGTACCACTCGTCCTGGGTGTAGTCGGGCAGGTGCCAGCGCCGCGTCAGCGCGTGGTCAATGTCGCGCACCGCGATCGCCGCCCACGCCTTCGCCTTCGGGTGCCCGTTCAGCAGGCAGCCGATGGCGCCCAGCGTCGTCGCCCAACTGGCCACCATGTCGGTATTGCCGTGGTTGTAGCCCGGCGGGGCATAGTCGCGCGAGGAGAACAATTCGCCCCAGAACGCCATCAGCGCGCGAATCTCCGCCTTGTGCTCCGGGGTGACGCTCGGTGAGCCAAGGGCGAGGTCGGCCATCTTCAACCAGTACGGGATGACGCCGGTGGTGAGGTGGAACATGCCGTAACTGTGGCTCCAGCGGTAGCCGGTGACGCCCACCCCCGCTTTCGTCTGGTGGAGGTAATAATGCAGGTGATCGAGCAGCAGCACGGTCATCGCCTTCGCGTATTCCTCGTCGCCGGTGGCCATGTAGAGGTTATCCAGCCCTCGCGGATACATGCGGCGCATCGTATAGAGGGGAAAATTCGGGTCTCTGCTGGCGACGTAGCCGGCCCACGGCCCCTTCAGCCGGTCCACCTGCTGCTGCAGCGCCGGCGTCTCGGCGATACGCGTGCGAATGGCGGGCAGCGCCGCCGCCTGCGAGAAGACATGCGGAAAGACGGTGCCCTTCGGATCGGGAAACTCCAGCGTCCAGTCCTTCACCGTATCCAGCGGCAGCAGGCCGTATTTGATCGTCGCCAGATGCGGCGGGCGCGCGTATTGCCGGCCGGGATACTCTTCGCCCGGCGGCTCCTCGCCGGGGATGGCAGTGGCGGCGTCCTTCGTCGAGGCATACAGCGCCCAGGCGCGCGCGCCGGTGTTGATGGGCAGCACCGCCCGCGGCATGCCCTGGGCGTCATTCTCCAGCACGATGGCGTTCTCGTGCGGGGTCTTCCATAATCCGGCGTTCAGCGCCAGCAGGCCGAGGAACGGCTGCCTGTTATGCGCGTAGACGCCCGCCCACTGGCTGCAGTTCATCCACCACTCGCCGTGCGACGGATTCAGCACGACGAAGGATCCGGGGGCCGTCGGCCGGGGGAAGGTGCCCCAGGGTTCGCCGTCGGCGGGTTTCGCCCCCCACACGGTGCCGGTGGGCTGCCAGGCGATGCGGTCCGCGCCGTCCAGCCCCAGCGTCCAGTAACTCCCCTGCTCCCGCCCCCGCGTGCTGTAGCCCTGCATCACGTAGTTCCCCTCCGGCGCGCCGGCGGGACGGACGCCTTCCATGAACTGCGCCTTGTCGTGCAGGTTCGACTCCTCGCGGATGAGGATCACCTCTTGCCCGGCCAGCGCCTCCAGCGTGATGGTGTAGGTTTTGCCGCCTTCGAAGGTGTAGGTCATGCGGTATTTCAGCGAAACGGAGCTATCGTATAACCATCGCCCTTCGGCGCCGATCAGCTTGTGTGCACTCACCAGCTTTCCGCCACTCACCCAGGGACCGCCACCAATGCGGATGGCCTGTATTGGCGTCGGGATTTCCCCCGACGCATCAAGTCCCCAGATCCCTCTCGGACAGCGGACGGCGATATGGTTGTTGCCGAATTCATAATAACTGCGCGGCATGTCGTTCACAAACAAATCCGTTTGTGGCTTTGCCGAAGCCGGAACCAGCGTCCACGTCTGCCGTGCCTTTGCCGGCAGGTCTACGATGAAGCACACCTGTCCTTCGCCGTTACCGCTTCCGAGTGCATCTGGAATAAACTCTGCCGACAGTATTGTGCCACCGGGCTCTCGCACCACCAACGCGTCCGCATCCCACCCCCTCGGCAGCGTCACCGGAAAGCTCACCCGCTCCTGCGTCCAGTCTTCCCCCAGATACTCTTTCAGCGTGAAGGTGATGGGCGGCGCGGCACAGGCGGCGAGGCCCAGCAGCAGCAGCACGACCAGCAATCCCCGAATAGACATGGCGTGGCTCCTTCGCGGCGGATAGCGCTTCATTCGCTGCCGGAAGTGGAATCCCTGTCGGCACATTGCCCTTGCGCAAGAGGGCGCGGTCAGGTACGATGAGGAGGATCGGAGGGACAACCATGCGCATTCTGCTCGCCTGCGCCGCGGGCATGTCAACCAGCCTGCTGGCGAATAATATGCAAAAACTCGCGACGGAGCGGGCGCTGGAGGTGACGGTGGAGGCGACCAGCACCAGCGCGCTGGACGACGCCACCTGGCAGCGCGTGGATGTCGTGCTGGTAGGCCCGCAGATGCGCCACCTGCTGCCGGAGATCAGCGCCCAGGGCGCGCAGTACGGCGTGCCGGTGGCCGCCATTCCTCCGCAAGACTACGCCACCGCCAACGCGCATAGCGTGCTGGAGCAGGCGACGGCGCTGGTGGAACAGGACGCCTTCAAGCGGGACGCGGGCTTGTAATGCCCGTGGCGTGGCATCAGTTCCGGCGGTCCGCGCCCGCGGTATCGTGCGCACACGACGGATGAGATCTTCCCCGGCTGAGACGCGCCCCCGCGAGCCGTTTGACGTCGGGGACGCCAGGCACATAGCCGTTGGCTCGCGCCTGCCGGGATGCGTCAATGCGACCGGACACGGGCCTCCGCCGCCTGCCGGCCGGGACTTACGCTGTTCTGGGGTAGGAGAATGCCGGCCGTACACCGCCGGCCCGCTCACGGATGAGCACCCAAAGACTCTTCATGCCGAGGATTGATGCTATCGTGCCCGCGCGGACGGTTCCGAAAATCGCATGTTTTCGGAAACTAGCATACTCGGTATGAGCCTCTTTCGTCAAGTATTTCAAGCATTTATCCCCAATTATCCCCTATATCGCCGCCGGACAGCAGCCATCGGTGGCCCAGTGCACCCCCTTCACGCTTTACGCGATGCCAGGTATGAAGTTTTTCGCCCGCTAGTTTCCGAAAACATGCGATTCTTGGACTTTTTCGCGTTGACAACGCGACTGCATTCGTCGAAAGGAGTGTAGAGGTATGTTTCACACGCAACGTGGGGGGACCCCTCGCACGGGGTTCACTCTCATCGAGCTATTGGTGGTGATCGCCATCATCGCGATCCTAGCGGCGATCCTCTTCCCCGTCTTCGCGAAGGCGCGGGAGAAGGCGCGCACCAACACCTGCATGAACAATCAGCGGCAGATCGCCATCGCCATGACGATGTACGTGCAGGACCACGCGGAAACCTTCATCCGCGATACCGGCACCAACGCCTGGTCGTCGTTGCTGAAGGACTACAACGAGCCCACGATTTACGACTGTCCGACGAAGACCGGCCAAGGCAGCAACACCGCCCCGGAGTATGGCTTCAACGGCAAGCTTTTCGGCAAAGCGCTCGGCGACGTGCCGAACCCCGTCGCCGCCGTGCTCACCGCCGACTTGAGCAAGGACAACCCGCCGCCGAACTACGCGCTGAAAGACTACGACGTTGACCTCGATGCCCGCCACAACAAGGGCCTGGTGCTCACCTGCGTGGACGGCCACGTCGCCTACGAGTCCTTCAACAACGTGAGCGGCAGCAAGTTCGTCGCGCTGGGAAACCGCGGGTACGACTTTTTCCCGGTGGTGGAGCTGGTCTCCACCTTGGCCGGCCCCTACAGCGCACAGCAGACCGCCGCCAATATGTCCGCCCGCGTTGACCCGTTTATCACCATCCCCTCCCAACTGCTGAAAGATGCCGAGGGCAATGTCCCGGACATCCGCGTGGAGCTGGAGATGAACGAAACCCGTTACGTCAATGACTACGTGGCCTACGGCTTCACGCTGTTTGATCCCGGCACCACGCCCGTCACGCAATCAAGCGATAGCTGGCTGCAGGGCGTGGTGCCCTTCGCGAACTGCGTCTTCACCGGCGGCTACCTGGCTACGGTCAGCTTCGTGACCTGCGCGCAGACAGCCGGCCTCTCCGCCCCCACCGCCACCTCCGGCGTGGTCGGCGCCAGCAAGCTCCCCGGCTACGTCACCGGCGCCCCGCCGACCAGCGCCTACTTCCGCTGGACCTACACGCTGCTCGGCGGCAAGAGCCATATCGGCGCCATCGGCCCCATCGGCGGCAGCACCGTCTACACCTGGTCCGGCACGAAAGATGTCAGCGGCATCATGACCCAGAACAAGATGACCGCCGCGGTGTTCTCCAACTCCAGCAACGTCAAAGTGACCATTCAGAACATCAAGTTCTCCCTGCTGTAGAGCGGCGCGGCGCTGACCAACGACGCGCGCCCCGGGCCGCCGGCCCGGGGCGCGCGTCGTGTCACGATCCGTCGGTTCCCCTACCCCGCCGCCCCCGCCTCCGCCAGCCGCACGCTGACGATTTTTGAAATCCCCGCCTTCTCCATGGTGACGCCGTAGAGCACGTCGGCGGCTTCCATGGTGCCCTTGTTGTGGGTGATGATGAGGAACTGGGTGTCGGCGGTGAAGTCGCGCAGCACGTCGCAATAGCGCCCCACGTTCGCCTCGTCCAGCGGGGCGTCAATCTCGTCGAGCACCACGAAGGGGCTGGGCTTCACCCGCAGCATGGCGAACAGCAGCGCCAGTGCGGTGAGCGCGCGCTCGCCGCCGGAGAGCTGCAGGAGATGCTGATTGCGCTTGCCGGGGATGGTGACGTGGATTTCGATGCCGCTCTCCAGCACGTCAGACGGATCGGTGAGCGACAGCTCGGTATGGCCGCCGCCGAAGAGTTTCACGAACAGGTCCTGGAACTCCCGCGCGATGGCGGCGAACGCCTCCAGAAACTTCGCCGTGCAGGTGGCGTCAATCTCGGCGATCACCGTCACCAGCCGCTCGCGGCCTTCTTCCAGGTCGGCGCGCTGGGCGGTGAGGAAGCCGAGGCGCTGCTGGATGCGCGCGTATTCCTCGATGGCGCCCAGGTTCACCTGCCCCATCTCCTCGATGGCCGCCTGCAGCTCGCGCAGGCGGGCGACGGCGACGCCGCGGCTCTCCACCGGCGCGGCTTTCCCCAGCGCCTGGTCTACGGTGAGGCGGTAATCCTCGAAGAACTGCCCACGCAAAAAACCGAGCTCCGTCTCCACCTGCGTGGTGCGCAGGTTGGCGCGATGCAGCCGCCCCTGGCACTCCTCAATCGCGTCGCGGCCGTCTTTGTGCTCCTGCAGGTTGGCGGCGATGGACTCCAGCAGCGCCGCCCGGCGGTTGCGCGCCGCCTCCACCTCCGCTGACCCGCTGGCATACGCCTGCCGCCCGCGCAGCAGTTCGGCGGACGCCTCGCGCTGCTGGACGGCCAGCTCCGCCAGCGCCCCCTCCTGCGCCGCCGTCGCCCGCGCATTCGCCGCCAGCCGCTCGGCCAGGCTGTCGCGCATCTCCGCCGCCCGGCGCTTCGCCGACTGGCGGGCCTGCAGCGTGCCGCGCTCCTCGGTGACGCGCAGGCGCAGCGCGGCGTAGCGCTCGGTGACGGCGTCGCGATCCTGCTGGCCGCCGGCCAGCGCGCGCTCCGCCGCATCCACCGCCGCCTCCGCCTCGCGGCAGCGCACGTCCAGCGCGTCGAGCTCGGCGAGGAACCGCGTCTCTTCCGTCTTCGCCTCCGCCCGCTCCCGCGCCAGCCATTCGGCCTCGTCGGCCAGCGCCGCGCGCCGCTCGTCCAGCGCCGCCACGTCGCGGCCCACCGTCGCCAGCGCGCGCTCCGCGTCCGCCATGCCGGCGGCGGCCTCCTCTGACGCTTTCGCCAGCGCGCTCAGCTCCGCGTCCAGCCGCGCCACCTCCGCCGCCGCGTCCTGCGCCTTGCGCTGCAATGCGCCGCACGCGCGCTCCAGCCGCGCCACGCCGTCGGTCAGCTCCTGCAGCTCGCGCTTGCGCGTCAACAGCCCGCCGGATTTCCCCAACGAGCCGCCGGTGATGGCGCGCGACGGATGCACCACCTCGCCCTCCAGCGTGACGATGCGGCTCCAGCCCTTCGCCGTGCCCGCTTTTGCCAGCGCCAGCGCGGCGTCCAAATCGCGGGCGATGACCACGCGGCCCAACTGGTGTCGGGCAATCTTTTCAAACTCGGCGTCGTAGCGAATCAGATCCATCGCCAGCCCGAGGATGCCGGGCAGGGCGGGCACGTCCGCGCGGGGCGCGGGGGCGATAAGGTCAAGCGGCAGGAAGGTGGCGCGCCCCGCCCGCGTGCTCTTCAGCAGCGCCACCGCCGCCCGCGCCGCTTCCTCGGTATCGGTGACGATATCCTGCAGGTTGGCGCCCAGCGCCACTTCGATGGCGGTTTCCAGCTCGGCGGGCACGTCCAGCAGCTCCGCGACGGGCGCGTACCAGCCCGTCAGTCGCCCAGCCTGCACGGCGGCGGCCACCGCGCGCACGCCGGGAAAATAGCCCTCCAGCGATTCTTCCAACTCGCGCAGGGTCTGCTGGCGGGCGCGCAGGCCGGCCAACTCTTCGCGCGCGCGCGCCTCCTCCGTGCGCCGCCCCGCCTGCGCCTCCGCCGCGCCCTGCCGGGCGCGGCCGGCGGCCGCGCGGGCGGCCACCAGTTTTTCGCGCGCGGCGCGGCGCTCATCGGCGCGCGCCGCCGCCGCCGCCCGCGCCGCCCCCGCCGCCGCCAGCTTGCGGGCGATCTCCGCCTGCTCGTCGGCGATGCGCGTCGCGCGCCCTTCGGCTGAGCGCAGCAGCGAGGCCACCCGCGCCAGCTCGTTGCGCATCCTGGCGGCGGCGTCGAGGGCGTCGAAATAGACGCCGCGGCGGGCCTGAATCTCCGCCGCCAGCGCGTCCACGGCGGCGGCGGCGTCCTTCACCGCGGCGTCGGCGTCGGCCAGCTCCGCGTCCAGTCCGGCGATGACGCCGTGCAGCCGCGCGCACTCCGCGTCGGCGGCGGCGATCTCGCCGTCAAACAGCTCCGCCTCGCCCAGCCACCCCTCGCGCTCGGATTGCAGCCGCGCGCGCTCGCGGCGGGCCTGCTCCTCCTGCTGTGTCAGCAGGGTGATGCGGCTCTCCACCGCCTGCACGGCGCTCGCCAGCCGGTTCTCCAGCCCCCGCCGTTCCTCCAGCTCGTCTTCCAGCGCGGCCAATTCGGCGCGCAGCGTCGTCTCGCGGATTTCGATCTGCCCCAGCGCGTGCCGCAGGCCCTCCAACTCCGTGGTCAGCTCCGTCTCGCGCTCGCGGGCGCGCCCCAGGCTGCTCTGCAGGCCGGTATACTGCGCCACCAGCAGCGCGAGCTGCAGTTCCACCAGTTCCGCGTGCAGCACCTGGTAGGCGCGCGCCGCCTCCGCCTGCTCCGCCAGCGGCCCGATCTGCCCCTCCAGCTCGCTGATGACATCGCTCACGCGCAGCAGGTTCTGGCGCGTCTGCTCCAGCTTGCGCAGCGCCTCTTTCTTGCGCTGCTTGTATTTGGTGATGCCCGCCGCCTCCTCAAAGAGCGCCCGGCGGTCCTCCGAGCGCGAGGAGAGCACGGCGTCCACCTCGCCCTGGCTGATGATGGAGTACGAGTGCTTGCCGATGCCGGTGTCCATGAACAGCTCCTGGACATCGCGCAGGCGCACGGGGGTGCGGTTGATGAGATATTCCGACTCGCCGGAGCGAAAGACGCGGCGGGTGACGGTGACCTCGGTGAACTCGGTCGGCAGGAAGCCGGTGGCGTTGTCCAGCGTCAGGTGCACTTCGGCCAGCCCCAGCGCCTTGCGGCCCTCGGAGCCGTTGAAGATGATGTCGGTGGATTTCGCGCTGCGCAGCGCCTTCAGCCCCTGCTCGCCCAGCACCCAGAGCAGCCCGTCGCTGATGTTGCTCTTGCCGGAGCCGTTCGGCCCCACGATGGCGGTGATGCCGGGACCGAATTCCAGCGTCGTGCGCTCGGCGAAGGTCTTGAAGCCAGCGAGTTCGAGTCGTTTGAGATACATGGGCGAACCGACTGCGGCAGGCCGCGGGGTTGCCCCCAGTATACGCGCCAGAGGCCGCTGCTGGCAAGGCGCGGGGCGAAACGGCGACAGCGGGGAAGCACGGCGCCGATCTTGCACCCGTTCGTTGGTAGTGCGCCACGCAACGAAGTGGAGTGGCGCTGTTCCCAACCCCGCGAGGGCACAGGCGGGACGGCGGCGGCCCCCCTCCCCGGATTTATCGCCAGACACGCCCCCGCTCAGAACTTATAGCTATGCCGCCAATCCACCGTGAAATCCGGCGAGTCGTCGGTGAGGCCGATGCTGACGGCGAGGTCCACCGGGAATTTGCGCTCGGTGAGCCAGACGGCGCCCAGGCGCAGGGCGGCGCTGGTGAGGCGGGTGTTGGCGAGCTCACGGCCGTTGGAGCGGGTGGGTCCATTGAAGGAGATGGACAGCCCCGTGTTCACCGACATGCGCGGGTTGATGGCGTAGGCGTAGCCGGCGCCCACGTCAAAGGTGTTGCCGGGCTTGATGTCCACGTAGCTGACGAACTGGTCGCCGGTCTGTGCGTCCTCGGTGACGACGCGGATATCTGTGCGCAGCCAGTTGTAGGTGTAGCCGACGTTCCAGAAGACGGCGCCGGGGTCGGCGATGTTGATGCCGGTGACGCCCACGCGCGTGCTCCAAAAACCGGTGCCGAGCGGCACGTCGGTATCGGGATCAATGGAGAAGATATCCTTGCCGGTGGCGGACTTCACCGAGACGTTGGCGATCCAGCGCGCGCCGGTCCGCCGTTTTGACGCCAGGTGCACGTAGGCGGCGCCCTCGATGTCGCCGAGGCCGAGCGCGGAGAGCGACATCTGCTGCGGCGGGTCGGCCTGCGGCACGTCGCGCGTCTCGTACTGGTAGCGGAAGGGCACCTTCACCTCCACCTCCAGGTTGTCGCGGATGCCGTAGCGCCCGGCGACGGAAGCGATGAGCACGTCGCGCCGCACCGATTCCACCGCTACCTCGCCGATGACCAGCACCGGCAGCATCGCCACGCCGTCAATGAAGAGGGTGTTTTTCGAGAAATGCGAGTAGGCCAGCCGGAGCTCCACCTCTTTGGCCCCCCGGCGCACCAGCAGGTCCGAGCGGGTGGCGCTGGCGGGAAGCTGCGGGGTGACGGTCGGCGGCGGGGTGGCGCCGTCGTCCGTCGCGCCGCCGTCGCCGCCCTCCGGCGGCAGGGCCGGCGTGCCGCTCGCCGCGGGGATGTCCGCCGGCAGCGCGGGCGTCTGCGCCCGCGCGAGGATGCCAAGACACATCAGTCCCACCACGAGGGTGATGGTGTAGAGCAGATGGGTTCGCACGCCGCGCTCCTTTTTATGTCGCCATGTCTCCCCCTCCCTTCATAGGGGAGGGGGTTGGGGGGAGAGGTGCTCCCCGCCCTTCGCCATGTCTCTCCCTCCCTTCCCAGGGGAGGGAGTCGGGGAGAGAGGTGGGCGATCAGTATTCATGCGCCTGATGGATAAACTGCAGCGCGGTGCGCATCACCAGCGCGCGCAGCGCCTCCGCGCCGATGTAGATCTCGTCGCCCGGCTTCACGCCGAGCAGCGTCTCCTCCGTGGGCGGCGCGCCCGCGTGGGTGAAGACCATGCCCACGCGCGGATTCCACAGGCGCTCGAACTCCGCGCGGAACATCGTCTGCCGGCCCACCGCCGGGTCGGCGAGGAAGACGCGGTCGCCCAGCGCCCCGCGGAAGATGACGAAGTGCCGCATCTTCGTGTCCGGACGATACAGCGGCACGAGCACCGGGCAGTTCAGCTCCAGCAGGCCGGGAGTATCCAGTTGATACCCCTCCGCCTGCACCCCGTGCGCCTCCGCGAAGCGCTTCAGGTCGAGCAGCGAGAAGCCCCGCCGCGCCGCCACCTTCTGCAAATCCGTGGATTTGACGATGAAGTTGATGATATCGGCCTCGGTATACGGCTGACCCAGGTACGCGGTGAACAGCGTGGCCAGCGCCGCCGAGCCGCAGCTGTAATCGAGCTGCTGCAGGGTGATGCCCGCCTCGCGCATCTCTTTGATGCTGTCCACCGCGACGGACAGCGTCAGCGCCGCCGCCGGCCCGACGGGAATGCGCGCCTCACCCGCGCACACGGGTGAGGCGCCCGCCAGGGCCCAGAGCGCCAGGCCCAGGAGTATCGTCCAGGTACCGGTCAGCCGCATGAACGTCCTCACATCGCTTCGCCGTTCAGTTTACCACGCGCCGCCCGCGCCCAGTGTCTTGAGCGCATCCGAAACGAGCAGATTCGCCCAGTTCATGTTCGTCTGATTGATGTTCCAGGTGCCGCCGACTGGATTCACGATCACGTTCAGGTTCAGCCCCACCGCCACGTCGCCATCCAACGCGAAGATGTTCAGCAGGGTGGTCGCCCCTTTCAGCGCCTCGCCGGTGATGTTGATGTTGTTCACCGTCAGATTTTGCAGATTGGGCATATAGGCGCCGGATGGATCTATCAGCGCGGTATTGCGCCCGGTGCCGGCGCTCCGCAGCAGCGGGATGCCGCTGGTGAAGAGTTGCGCCAGCATCTCCGGGTCGCCGCCCTGCAGCACCAGCGCGTCCGGGTTGCTGGCCGCGAGATCCATATCCATCCTGATCTCGACATCGAACCCGGCGGCGTAGACCGCGTCGAGCTGATCATCGCTCATCGGACGAGGGCCGGCCACCGCCATCAGGCTCATCATCAGCGCGATGCCCGCGCAGCCGAGGATACGGCTCACGTTCCTGCCCATCGTTCCCTCCTTCCTTCCTCGGTGGGGAGCCGGCCTCCCGCCGGCTCCCCGGATGGTCCGACCAGATGACTTAGAAGGTAACCGTGATGTCTGTGCTGCCGTTGATGACGATCTGGTTGAGCGTGGTGATGGCCGTCGCGGTGCCGATGGTGGCCGCCGGGACGCCGGGCGCGGACACGGACGGCACCGTGCTGGCGGCGCTGGTCACGTTCAGGTTCGTGCCGATATACTGCTCGCCGAGCGAGTTGGCCAGCACGATGGCGGACACGCCGTTCTGCCCGCTGATCTCCAGGACATTGGTGGTCACGTTGAAGGAGTCGCTGATGGTCACCGTGACGTCAATCTCCACCTCTTTGGTGTTGAACGAATCGGTGATCACCGCTTCCTTCGCGATGACGCCGGTCACCTCGATATCGCCGCCGTCGGTCTCCAGCGCGATGGTGGTCTCGTCGTAGACGGTGCTCACCTGGTTGCCGTTGCCCACCACCGCCGCCGAACCGTCTTCGATGGTGCTGTCGCGAATGTCGTTCTTCGCCACTGTCACGCTGGCGTTGTCCATCGCCGCGATGGCATTGGTGGCGTCCTGATACTGCTGTTTGTTGTCGTCGCCGGCCGCCGCCTGGGCGCTGCCGGTGGCGGTGGCGGCGTTGCCGCCGAGCGCGATCGTGCTGTCCGAGTTGTCGCTGGCGTTGAGGGCGGTGTTGCCGGTGCCCACCGCGTTGGCGGCGTCATCGTTGTCCTGCAGCGCGATGCCGCTGCCGGTGGCGACAGCCAGGCTGCTATCGCCGGCAGCGATGCCGCTGCCGGTGTTCACCACCGCGTCGCTCGGGTCGTCAATGGCGATGTTGCCCTGACCGGCGGCCACCGCCGAGGCGTCATTGTCGTTGGCGGCGACGCCGTTCTGGGAGGCCACGGCGAAGGCGCTGTCCTCGGCGGCAATGCCGCTGCCGGTCGCGATGGCCACGTCGCCCGGATCCGCCACCGCGATGCCGCTCGCCGTCCAGGCGAGCTCCCCGTCGTTCTGCACGGCCAGCCCCTGGTCCTGCGCCAGCACCACGTTATTCGGGTCGTCAATGGCGACGTTGCCGTCACCGATGTTCGCCGCGGCGCCGTCGGCATTCCCGATCGCCACGCCGTTGCTGGCCACCGCCACGTCATCGTTGCCGTCGAAAGCCTGGCTGTTCTCGCCGAAGGCATTCGCAGCGCCGGTGGCGTCGCCGATCGCCAGCGCGCTGTCGGTGGCGTTGGCCACGTCGCCGTTGTCGGCGAAGTTCAGCGCGTCATTCCCCACCCCGGCGGCCACCGCGCTGTCAGTCGGATTGTCGGAATAGGCCGCCAGCGAGCTCTCCGCCGCCGCCAGCGCCATGCCGTCATCCTGGGTATTCGCGCTCAACCCGCCGGTGGACGACACCGCGCTCGCCGTCGGGTTCTGCTCGGTGGTGTTGGTGTTGCCATTCACCGCCTGTGCGGCCTGGTCGGCCAGCGCGCCCGCGGCGGCATTGGCGCTGCCGTCGCCATCCACCGCCACCGCCTGCTCACCATCGGCGATCGCGGTGCCGGTCGAGTTCGCTAAGCCGCTGGCCGGATTGCCCGTGCCGGCGCCCAGGAACCAGTCGAGGATGCCCGCGCCCGCGGACACCTGCGCCAGCTCCGCCTGCGTCAGCGGCTGCGGCGCGGCAAAGGCGGCCGTACTGATCGCCAGTACACAGGCCGCCATCAACACTGTGACACGTTGTCTCATCGGGAGATCCTCCTTCTTCCCCTTGGTGGTCGAATCATCGGGAGGCCCGCGCCATCCTCACGCTGCCGCAGCGGTATCATACCCCAGCATCAGGGGCGAGCGGCTCCCCGGCGTTCATGCATAGTCTCGCACCCCCGGCATGCCGGGCATGTGCACCTTCCCCGCCACTGTCCCGCCCGGCATGCCCGCTTGCGTGTAAATCCGTGCAAACACGCCCCGTTGTGGACTTCTCAGCCCATCGCCTGCCCCACGGCCGGTTGCGCGACGTGCCAGACAACGTTGTGCGCGCGAGCGACAGCGCCCGCGCGCACAGCTCCCCTGCCGGGGGGATTCGGCGTCAGAACTGGATATTCACCAGCGCAGACCCGTTGCTCACCAACTGGTTCAGCGCGGTGTCGGCCGTCGCCGTGCCCACCGCCGTCGCCGGCACGCTCGTCCCCGTCACCGTGGGCACCACGCTGGTGGCGCTGGTCACGTTCAGGTTCGCCCCGGTCTGCTGGTCGTTCAGCGAGCTCGCCAGCACGATGCCGGACGCCTGATCCATCCCGCAGATGCGCAGCACGTTGTTCTCGACGTTGAAGGAGTCGCCAATCTCCACCTCCACCGTGATCGTCCGGTCGTCCTCGTTGAAGGCGCACACGATTGCCGCGGATTTGGCCACCACGCCGTCAATCTCCAGGTCGCCGCCATCGGTCTCGACATCAATCTCCGTCTCACCCGCCAGCGCCGCCACCTGGTTGCTCTCGCCGATGATCGCGGCCGAGCCGCGTTCCACCGTGGTGTCGTCAATGGCGGACGCGGTGACGTGGACCACCGCGTCATCCATCGCCGCGATGGCATTGGTGGCGTCCTGATACTGCTGCGTGTTGCCGTCGCCGGCCGCCGCCTGGCCGTTGCCGTTGGCGCGGCCCGCGTTGCCGCCGTACACGGCAATGGCGCTATCCGCGTTATCGGCGACATTGATGGCCGTGTTCCCATGGCCGAGGGCGTTGGCCGCCTCGTCGCTATCCGCGGCGGCGATGCCGCCCTCTTCCGCGAGGACGAGGGCACTGTCCACGGCGGCCACGCCGCTGCCGGTATTCACGGCCACGTCGTCCGGCGCATCGAGCGCGATATTGCCGACGCCCAGCGCCAGCGCGGCGTCATCGTTGGCGTTCGCCGCCGCCGCGTCGTCCGACGCGAGAGCGAAGTCGCTGCCGACGGCGGCGATGCCGCTGCCGGCCGCCAGCGCCAGGTCGGACGGATTGGCCACCGCCACGCCGGTATCGGCCCAGGCTAGCGCGCCCGTGTTTTGCACCGCTTCGCCCTGGCCCTGCGCCAGCGTCGCGTTGTCCGGCGCCTCGATGGCGACGTTGGCATGGCCGAGATTCAGCGCCGCGTCCCCGGCCGCCCCGATCGCCGTGCCGTTGTCGGCCACCGCGAGGTCATCGTTGCCGTCGAACGCCTGGCTGTTCGCGCCGAACGCGTTGGCGGCGTCATCCGCTTCCGCGATGGCCAGCGCGGCCCCCGAGGCATTGGCGACATCGTCGTTGTCCGCGAAATTCCGCGCGAGGTTGTCATGGCCGAGCGCCACGGCGCTCTCGTCCGGATTGTTGGACGCCGCCGCCAGCGCATCCGCCGCCAGCGCCGCCGCGATGCCGCCGTTCTCCGCGTTCAGGCTGACGCCGTCCGTGGACGACACCGCGCTGTTCGTCGGATTCTGCGTCGTGATATTGCCGGCGCCGTTCACCGCTTGCGCCGCGCCGGCCGCCAGCGCGCCCGCCGCGACGTTCGCGCTGTCATCACCGTCCACGGCGACGGCCTGTGGTCCGCTGGCCGTCGCCTCCCCCGCGACCACCTGGTCGAGGGCGGCATTCGTGAGGGGTTGCGGCGCGGCCATCGCGCTGGCACTCACTACCAGCGCAAGGCCGACGAGCAGACCCATCAACCCGTTTTTCATCGGGAGATCCTCCTTTTCCCCAAGGGTATCGTCGAATCCACCGGCTCACCCGCTGGCCATGCCACCGCTGCGGTACGGGTACATGACACGGGGCGCGAGGGATGCCCGATGTTCCAGCCCAGTCTCGCACACCGGGTGAGCGCGCGACGTGCCGGTTCGCCGTCACTTTTCCCCGGCAGGCGCGCCATGCGGCAAAAGCGTGACAGCGGCGCGAAGATGTGCGGATTTTCCCGGGCGCCATCCAGCGAGGCTGGACGAGGATGGGCTCATGCGCCGACATTCTCGCCGGGCGCCCGCGCCGGGCCGCGGCAAAACTCTCCGCCGCGGCCGGTGTCTATGGATATAGACCCGGCTTCCCGATATAATGGAGGCAGACTCGGGTACTGTCGTGGACGCCGCTCCCCGGACGCCGTGGAAAGGATCGCCGCCATGTTTCGCCGCGCCATGTTGGTCTGCGCGCTGGCCTGCGCCGCCGCCCTCCTCGCCGACGAGCCCTTCGCGCTGCTGGTGGGAGATACCACCTACGTGCCGTTGCGCGCCGCCGCGGAGTGGGCGGGGGGCGAGCTGGTCTTCGACCCGCCGACGAATACCCTCACCCTCACCCTCCCCGCCGTGCCGCGCACGGTGATCCGCTTCACCATGATGGGCGCGAAAGCGGAGATCCTCGATCCGGCCTGGCAGCCGACGGCGGACGGCAGCGGCCCGAAGAGTGCGCCGGTGATCAAGACGGTGGACCTGGGCAAGCCGATGCTGAAATATGACGCCGTCGGCTACGTGATCGCGCGCGGGCTGGCCGGGCTGCTCAACGTGCAGCTCAGCCGCGACGCCGCCACCATGCGCACCCTCCTCCGCGCCGGGCCGCCGAAACCGGATTTCGCGCTGCCCACGCTGCGCCTGAACAGCCCCGACGGCGGCCTCATGGTCTTCGTGCCCGCCGGCGCGTTCCAGATGGGCAGCAGCGGCCTGAAACGCGCCCGCCCCGTGCCGCTGGAGACGACGGTGCTCACCCCCACCGGCGACGGCGCGGATAAAGCGGTGACGCTGCAGAGCACCGCCTTCCAGATCGAGGAGACGGGCAACCCGCTGGAGCATCACGCGCGCATGGTGCACCTGGACGGCTACTGGATTTCAAAGTACGAGGTGACCGCCGGGCAGTATACAAAGTTCTGCGCGGCGACGAAAACGCCGATGCCGGTGCCCCCGCAGGTGCTGCGCGACGACGGCAAAATCGTGGAGGGCTGGAAGGACGACTACCCGGTCAGCGGCATGACGCCGGAAGAAGCCGCCGCCTTCGCCGCCTGGGCGGGCGGGCGCCTGCCCACCGAGGCGGAATGGGAGAAAGCGGCGCGCGGCACGGACGGGCGCGAGTATCCGTGGGGCAATCGCCGCGACGAGACGCGCTACGCGCCCTTCATGGGCAAGCCGGGCATTGATGCCCGCAAGCCGGTGGGGAGTTTTCCGGGGGGCGCCAGCCCGTACGGCCTACTGGACATGGCCGGCAACATGGCGGAGCTCTGCGCCGACTGGCTGGTCCCCGATGATCCCGGCAGCAGCCGCTGGGCCAACCCGCGCGGGCCGGCGGCGCTGAAGGAGTACGCCGTGCGCGGCAACTCCTGCTTCGACCCGATGGATACGCACGGCTACAAGTTCCGCTGCGCCTACCGGCTGGATACCATGCGGCCCGGCGAGATGTATGCCAACGTCGGTTTCCGCGTGGTCATCCCGGTCGGGGCGGCGACGGACACCCCGCGCCCGGCGGTGCCCATGGAGATGATCGCCCGCCCGGAGACGAGATTTCCCCGCCTCTTCTCGAAGGGCTATCAGTGCGTCGGCGCGTGGACGGCCGACCTGAACGGCGACGGGACGGCGGAAACGGTGGCGGTGGCCGTCGCGGACGGCGGCACCGACCTGCCGCCGATGCTGCGCATCTTCCCCGCGCCGGATGAGCACGGCGTCATCCCCGCCGAGCTGCTCGATACCCTCACCTTTGACGAGCGCGTCCCCAACGAGACCGCCTTCCGCTGGACCGGGCTGGCCGGCGCCACGCCGGACATCCCCGCGCCGCTGGGCAGTTTCGGCATCCGCGACGTGAACGGCGACGGCGTGCTGGAGCTCTACGTCGTGCTCGCCGCCCGCACCGGCGAGGAAGCGCTGTTCCTCTTTGCCTGGCCGGGCACCGCGCAACTGCGCCTCATCAGCCGCCTGCCCTTCGCCCACGCGGCGAAAGGCGCCTGGCTCTTCGACGACGCCGACCGCGCCGCCCCCGGCCTGGAGATCATCACCGCCGGCCGCGCTGGCGACGCCACCCCCGCCGACCCTGACGCCCGTTACCAGTTCCGCTTCTACCGCTGGACCGGCGCCGCCTACGAATATTACCGCTCCTTCACCACCGCCGGGAAATACCCCGACGCCCAGGAGGCCATCAACGCCGCTCGCTGGTAACGGGACGGGCGAGCCTCCGGCAACCGCTCGCCCGCTATGGCGTATGAGATGAGAACACTGCTGTTCGGGAGTGAAACGATGTCACGGATGCTCATCCTCTGCTTCGCCCTCGCCGGCGCCGCGCTGGCCGTTCCGCCGGTGGCGGAACGCACGACGACGGAGACGCTGCTCGTGCCCCCGCCGCCGCCGGTCAAGACCGAAAATGGTGAGACGGTCAGTCCTCGTTCGCGGAACTTCATCTTCGCGTCGGTGTTCAGCGGCCCGCAGTATCTGGTGAGTCCCAACGGCAAGCTCCTTGTCCATACCAGCGCGCGCAAGGACGGCGAGCCGCAGACCGTCTTCATCAACGGCGTCCCGGACAAAGTATTCGACAAAGTCATCAGTCCGATTCACTGCACGCGGGATGACACGCCCTACTACCTGGCGAAGAAGGACGCGCGATACGACCTTGTCCACGGCACGCGGGAATACGGCCCGTATGACGGCATTAAATCGCTGCAAGTGGCCAGTGACCGCCCGACGGGGAGCGTGGAAGGCAGCGATTGGCGGGAATGCGATCCGAACGCGCCGATCATTCGTACATACTTCGCCACCTCTTCGTGCTACATGCCATCCGACCGCCCAGCCTTCTCACCGGCATTCGCCCTGGTGCATGAGGCGACGCATCGTCTCGCCTGGGTCATCAAGCGCGCAGGGAAGCAGCACGTGGTGGTGGACGGCGTGGAAGGGCCGCCGTATGACCGCATCGGCGCCATCGCCTTCAGCCCGGATGGAAAACGCCTGGCCTACGTCGCCAAGCAGGGCGCGGGCTGGAAAGTGGTGGTGGACGGCCAGCCGAAAGCGCTGTATGACCAGATCATCCCCGCCTACGCCTATTCCAGCAGCATAGATCTCGCCTTCAGCCGCGACAGCCGCCACCTCGCCTACCCCGCCTGGCGCGGCGGCCGCAAAATGCTTGTGGTGGACGGCCGCGAAACCACCCGCCAGGATGCCGTCTACCGGCGGGAATTCGCCCCGCCGCCCGCGTCAATCGCGGCGGGGATGGATGAGGGGGCGACCGTATTGTTCGTTCGCGAGCTTCTGGCCGTGGCCATCACCATGCCGTTGACAACGCCGCCGCCGAAGGAGCGCTACCCCGTTAAAGAACATGTCCTGCACCACGGCGGCACCTGGGCGTTCGCCGCGCCCGTCGGCAAACAGTACGTGGTGGTGGTGAATGGCCAGGAGAGCCGGCGCTACGATAAAATCCACATGCTGGGCGGCATCCCGCACAGCCCCGGCGTCTATTACCTCGCGCAGGTGGGCAAATACCAGCAGATGGTGATGGACGGGCAGGCCGGCAACCGCTACGCGGAGATTGATCCCTACGTCGTCTTCAGCCCGAACGGCAAGCGCGCCATCTACCTCGCGAAGGATCGCGGTCAGCAGGTGGTCGTCGTGGACGGCCGGGAGACCCTGCGCCATAGCGCGTCCATTGAGTCACTCATCACCTTCACCCCCGACAGTCGGCACTATTCCTATCAGATCAACATGCCGGATGGCCGCGCGCTGGTGGTGGATGGCCGGCGCGGCCCAACCGTCAGCAGCCTCAATCACCCCGTCTTCGCCCCCGACGCCCCGCTGGTCGCCTACACCGCCACCCGCTACAGCCGCGACAGCGCCGTCGTCAACGGCCACCTCGGCCCCACCTACCACCGGATCATCAGCCGCGTCTTCTTCGACACCCCCACCAAACTCCACTACTTCGCCATCCGCGACGGCGCCGTCTACCGCGTGGAGGAAACGGTGACGTTGAAAGAGTGACGCTATACCTGGCGCCGCACGGGGGTCTGCGCCAGCGGACGACTTTGCACGTGGTAACACCAAACCCCGTTCGTAGTGAACACACTGGGGACTGTCCCCCTGCGCACGGCACGCCGCGCCGCTGCGTGCCTGGCTACGAACGGGATGGTTTGGTGACCTGGTCGGGACGCGCGACTCGACAAAATGCCGCTCCCCTGTTACCGTATGAGAGGAGCACATGCGCGTGATGATTATCCTGCAGGCCGCCCTCATCTTCATCGGGCTCAGCACGCTATACTGGTTGCTGTACAAATTCCTGCCCTGGCGCGGCTCGTTTGTCGAGCCCATCGCGCGGCGGGTGCGTTTCTGGGTCTACCTGCTCATCCTCCTCTGCACGCTGAACTGGATCGGCGCCAAGCTGGCACACGCGCCGCTGGCCGCGCTCTCGGTCAAGGTCTGGCTGTCCTGGCTGCCGCGCACCGGCATCCTCGCCCTGCTCGTCATCATCGCGGTGGAAACGCTGCTGGTGATCATCTTCGACTACGTGTATGCCGTGCGGCGGCGTATGGACGTGCCGCCGGTGGTGCAGGCCTTCGTGCGCGGGCTGATCTACCTGCTCGCCGTGCTGCTGGTGCTCGTCAGCCTCTTCAACATCAAGATCGTCGCCGGTGTGCTCATTGGGGCGGCGGTGCTGCTGCTGGGGTTGGGCCTGCTCATGCAGGAAGCGCTGGCCAACCTCTTCGCCGGCTTCAGCCTGCAGGTGACGAACCTCTACCGCCCGGGCGACTGGCTGCGCGTGGGGCAGCACCAGGGACAGGTGGAGGGATCGGACTGGCGCTCGCTGACCATCCGCACCGCCGCCGGCGACCGCGTCATCCTGCCGTTGAGCCTGCTGGCGAAGGTGGAGGTGGTCAACCTCGCCGCGCGGGGTGGGCTGCATGCCGACGAAGTCGCGGTGGTGGTGGAGTGCGGCTACCCGCCGGAGCAGGTCGAGCGCGTGCTGCTGGAGGCGCTGCGGGACCTTGACGGCATCAGCCCCGCGCCGGCGCCGGAGACGCGGCTGCTCGCGTTTGACGGCCAGGGCATCCGCTACGCGGTGCGGTTCTGGATCACCGATTTCGGCGCGCGCGACGCCATCCTCACCGCCGTGCACCGTGCGCTGTGGTATCACTTCCGGCGGGCGAATATCTGCTTCGCCTGTCCCGCCACCGCGGTGACGCTGCGGCGGCCGGCGCCGGCCGCGGCCGCCGGCGCGCGGGTCGCCCTGCTGCGCGCGATTCCCTTCCTGCAGAGCCTGTCGCCCGAGCAGATGCAGCAGCTCGCGGACCGCCTGCACCCCGCGCTGTTCGCCAGCGGCGAGACGATCTGCCGCCAGGGGGAAGCGGGGCAGACCTTTTACGTCATCGCGCGCGGCCACGTGCGGGTGACGGCGAGCGATGATGAGGGGCGGGAAGTCTTCTCGCACACGCTGCAGGCCGGCGAGTTCTTCGGCGAGTTTTCGCTCCTCACCGGCGAACCGCGCTCGGCCACCGTGGTGGCCGAGGGCGAGAGCGAGTTGCTGGTGATGGGGAAGGACGCCATGCGCCAGGCGCTGGACGCCACCCCGCGCCTCGCGGAGCATATCAGCGCCGTCCTCGCCGCCCGCCAGCACGAGCTGCGGGAATCGCGCGCGCGCGTGACCGCCGCCGCCGGGCCGGCCGCCGCGCCGCAGACCGTGGAGTCGCTCCAGCGCGAACTCCTCCGGCGGATCGTGGATTTTTTCGCGTACTGATGCCCGCCGCGCCGGCCTGCGCGCCCCGCTTTCGCGGTCACGCGCTCCGCTCTCTGCATCCTCTACACCCTACCTCCCCCGAACAACGCCACCACCGGGGCCGCGGAGTTGCACTCCGCACGCATCTGCACATGGATTATCTGATAGACCTGTGTAGAAATGCATGCGGAGTACAACGCCGCGGCCCCAGTGGTGGGCGGAGCGTCCCCCGGATGCACATCCGGGGGACGCTCGCCCGCCCGCTTTCGCGTCCCGCTTACCGGACGTCTATCCAGACGATGGCATCCGCCCAGTCGGCGGTGGGCAGGTGATTGGGCGCCAGCCCGGCGCCGACCGCGCCGCGCAGGGCGGCGAGGAAAGCGTCGGTGCGCCCGGCCGGTGCGGCCCTGTCAATCGCCGCGCCGTCCAGCGGGCGCGCGGTGCTGATGATCTTCACCGGCACACGCCCCGGCGTATCCGGCAGCGTCACCGCGAAGGTGTGCGCCCGGCCCGCGGGGATGGCGGACGCCGAGGCGCCGATGAGCCGCGGCGCGCCAAAGGCCGGCGCGGCCAGCGCCGTCAGGTAGCCCGGCGCGCCGCCGGTGACGGTGATCGTCACCGTCTCGCCGCGTTTCCGGGGCAGGTCGCCGCCCGCCACGTCGGCGCGCAGGGCGTAGGCCGCGCCGGGGTTGCTCACCCGGATGAAGCGCGCGTACTGCTGATGCCGGTCGGCGATGAACGCCTTCACCTTCTCGCCCAGCTCGCGCTCGGCGCCGGTGAAGTCCGCCATCAGCCAGCCGCCCGGCGACCAGATGATGGCCGTCAGCACCGTGTTCCGCAGGCGCGTCTCGACGACGTAATCCATGTCGGCGAAGGCGCCGCGGTCCATGATGCGGATGGCCGGATCGCGCCGCAGCGTCTCGCTGATCGTCTGCGCGGTCTTGCGCTCGACGTCCAGGCTGTCCTTGCCGATGAAGAAGCCGACCTTCGGGCTGGCCGCCGGCGCCGGCACCGACACGGCCACCAGCCGGTCGCCGCGGCTCACGGTGCCGGCGAGGAGCTCGCCGGCCGTGTAGCGCTCCTCGAAGACCACCTCGCCTTTCTTGTTGCGGATCGCCGCCACCTGGCGGTCGCCGGTGATGCGCACGCGGCCTTTGGCTTTCGCCGCCGGCGTGGCGCCGGCGGGATAGACGTCGTACAGCGCGCCGATCTGCTCCAGGTAAACCGTGCTCTGGCCTTCAATGAGCGCCAGGTGCTTGCCGGCGCTGCCGGCGGCCAGCCGCGTGGGCTGCTCCTGCCCCGTTTCCGCCGCGCCGGCCACCGCCAGCGTGGGACGCACGAACGGGGCGTCCTCCGCCGCCTCCGCCAGCGAGAAGGGCAGGCGGCGTGCCGCGCCTTCGGCCGCAGGGTTCTGCGAGAAGTTGATCGCCATCACTTCCTTCCGCACGTCGGTCATCAGCTGCTCCCAGCTCCGGCCGTCGGCGTAGGTCAGCGCGCGGACCAGCGCCATGGTGAAGAAGCCGCCGTCGTCGTCGCCGGAGGCCAGCTCCCACGGCCGGGCGGCGGACAGGAACACGTAGCGCTTGCCGATGTCCAGGCCGGCGGGATCAGAATCGCCGCGCGGCGCCTGGCGGGCATCCTCCGCCCGGCGAATCAGCTCGCGGCTGAATTCGGTGTTCAGCGCCCGCGTGCGGCGCAGCGCCGCCGGCGGGGTGAGGGCATCCGGCCCGATGGCGCGCACCGCCGTGCCGGAATGGCAGGAATCGAAGACGACGGTGACGTTGTTCGTCACGAACTGTCGCAGCAGCGCCGCGATCTCGTCATCCGTCAGGTAGCGGGCGATATCCGCCTCGGTGGTGGCCATGGCGGCCACCGGCTCAGCGGGCACCAGCGCCTCGTCCCAGCCGTCCTCCTCGTCGCCGTCCAGGTCGGGCACCTGCCCGCCGTGACCGGAGTAGTGGATATAGACGGCGTCGTCCTTCTTCGCCTTCGCCGCCAGCGCGGTAATCGCGTTCACGATATTCTTCTTCGTGGCGTCCAGATTCAGCAGCGTGGTGATGTGTTTCTCGTCAACGCCGTAGGCGCCCACGAGCATGTCCCGCACCGCCGCGACGTCCAGGTCGCAGCCGGGCAGGTCGTTGTCCTCGCCCGGGTAATCGGCGATGCCGATGAGCAGGGCATACCGGTTGGCGGTCGTCACGGTGAAGGGCAGGCTCACCACGGCGTCGGGATCCTCATCCCAAAAGACGCGCAGCGTGAATTTGCCGCCATCCTTCGCCCAGGCGCGCCCGGCCAGGTAGAAGCCGGCGCCGAAGATGTCGGACGTGCCGTCGGTGGTGATCGGGGTGCCGCTCAGCACCAGCGCGCCCTCCGCGTCGTAGACCTTCGCGGTGAGCGCGTGCCCGCGCTCCGGGATGGCCTCCGCCGCATACCGGACCCAGAGCGTGCCGGTATCGCTGAAGAAGCTGGTCGCCGTGCCCATCGGCGTCAGCTCGTCATCGAGGCCGGCGGCGAGCAGCCCGGTGAAGCGCGGCTTCTTCGGGTCGCGGGCGGCGGGCTCCAGCGTGAAGACGGGCTGCGCCAGCGGCTGCGCCTCGCCGGCGCGCAGGATGGCCACCGTATGCCGGCCTTTCAGGCGGCTCAGTGGATATCCGTTCACGCGCAGGCCGACGGAGAAGAAATCGGCGCCGGCTTTCACGGTCTCGGCGCTCTCGTAATAGTTCGTGCCGTCCGGTCCGAGCCAGCGGACGGTGTAGCGGGCATCGGCGGCCACCGGTTTCGCCCACGCCACCTCCACGAGGACGGCGTCATCGCTGTCGCGAATGACCGTCGCCGCGGTGAAGGGGCCGTTGGGATCCACCTGGCGCAGGATGACGGCGCTGACAGGCGCGTCCGCGCCCCGCAGCCGCGCCGGCGCGCCGGTGAGGAGCACAAGGCCGGCCAACAGGCCAGCGACCAGGCCGCGCCACAGCGCGGCGCCGCGGGGGTACAGGTGTGCGTTCATTTCCATTACCTCCAATCGCCGAAGAGCAGGAACGGCGCCCAGTAGAAGGGATGGGCATACCGTCCGTCATGCTGCGTAATCATCGCCCGCCGCGCCTCGAGCATGGCGTCGGCTTTCCCGCGTTGCTCGCGCGCGAGCTGGCGATAGAAATCCACCATGAAATCGGTGGTGGTATAGGTGTACACGGACCAGAGGCTGCCGACCACCGCCGGCACCCCGGCCATGGTGAAGGCGTCGGGCAGGCCCAGCACTTCCGCCTCCGGCGCCTCCTGCCCGCGCGCCGTCTCGCAGGCGGAGAGCACCACCAGCCGCAGGCGCCGCTGCTTGAACGGCTTCGACAGGTTCTTCAGCTTCGGCCAGATCTCCGCCTGGGAGAGCATGCCGTCGCCCGGCGGCGCCGCCAGCTCCAGGTAGGTTTGACTGGGCCGCGCGCCGTTGAGGAAGCCGTGGGTGGCAAAATGCAGGATAGTGCAATCCTCCCGCAATACCTCCACCTGGTCCTTGCCGGCGGTGCCGGTGGCGTTGCTGTGAATCTCATGCGTCGGGAAGAAGGCGGCGATCTCCGTCGCTTCCGCCAGCGAGGAGCCGAGCCGTCCGCGCGGGTCGGCGAAGGCCACCCAGGCGTCCTCTGTCGCCGGCAGCGGCCGCGCCAGCGCGCGCAGCGTCTCCCGCAGGTGGTCCTCGCTGGTGAGGTAGACGACCCGGCGCTCCTGGCCGAGGAAGGTCATCGCGCCGTCTTGCTCGCGGATGAGCGCTTCAAACGGCAGGTAGCAGAGCTGGCCATAGGGCAGGATGATCAGCGGGCCGGCGTGCGCGAGATCCGCGTCCACCGGACCGATGAGGTGGGTATACAGCGCGGCGAGCGCCCGGCGCATCGCGGCAATATTCTCGCGATACCAGGACGGGTTGGCGTCGTTCGCCTCAGCGGCGGGGCCGAAGCCGCGCCCAATCCGCTCGCGGCGCTCCACGCGGCTGATCACCTCGTCAATCCCCCCGCGAAAGGCCTTCACCAGCCCATACAGGTCCGCGCGGCTGACCGGGCGCTGCCGCCACGCGGTGAATCCCTCGCGCGTGTAGACCCACAGGTGCAGGTCGTCACGGCCGGGGAAGAGCACCAGCAGCACCGCGCCGGCGGGCAGGTCCAGCGCCGCGTCGGACAATCGCCGGGGGTCGAATTTCAGCCGGGCGTCCAGGTCGGCGTCCTGCGCCTTGATGTCGGCGTAGGCGCCGGCGAGCTCTTCCTCGGTGCGCGCGAGCACGCGGTCGAGGCGTTCCACTTTCTCGGTGTTGCCGGCTTCCAGCGCCGCCAGCGCTTCCTTCGCGAGCTGCCCCTGGCGCAGCACCACCTCGTCGCGGCGGCGCAGGGCGGCGTCGAGCGCGGCGTTGCCGGTCTCCGCCACGGCGCCGGCGGTGCCGGCGACCACCTGGAAGCGCGCCAGCGCGACGTAGCTCAGCGCCTCTTCCGCCCGCTGGCGGCGGGCGGCGGGATCCTGCTCCTGGGCGTTGCGCGCGCCGAGGATCTCCGCCATCGTCTCGTACACGGCGATGCGGCTGCGCAGGAACGTTTCCTTGCCTTGCTCCCCGCCGGCCACCCCGCCCTGCAGCTCATCCAGCACGGCGATGGCCTTGCGCAGCGCCGCCTCTGCCGCCGGCAGGCGGTCCAGCGCCAGCAGCCGCCGCCCCTGCTCGAAATACAGCTCCCAGAGCTGATGCCGGAATTTCCGTGCCTCGGCGAGGCGGATGGCGTCGGCCAGCGGCGGCAGCGCCTCGGTCCGGCGCCCCTGGGCCGCCGCCAGCCGCGCCTCTTCCAGCAGCGCCTCGATGATGGCGGCGGGCAGCTGTTGTTCCCGCGCGCGCGCTAACGCGTCTCGCAGGTGCGTTGCCGCTTCGCGATAACGCGTGGCGGCCTGCGCCGGCGCCGCCTCCGCCTGCAGACGATGCATGCGCGCCAGCAGGATGCCGAGGTCAATGCCGCCGGTGCCGCCGCCGTAGGCTGCGCTGAGCGGCAGCGCGCGGCGCAGATATTCGGCGGCGCCGGCGTAATCATCCTGGCGCATGGCCAGCTCGCCGAGGTTGATGAGCGCGGTGAGGATATCCGCGTGGCTCTGCAGTTGCTCCGCCAGCGCCAGCGCGGCGCGCAGGTGGCGGGCGGACGCGGCGTAGTCGCCCTGGCGATAATAATACACGCCCATCGCGTTCGCAATGAGCGCTTCGCCGTAGCGGTGCTGCTCCTCCTGGTACAGCGCCAGCGCTTTGCCGGCGTATTCCACCGCGCGGGCATTCTGCCCGAAATCCGAATAGAGGGCGGCGATGGCGTGATAGGTGGCGGCGCGGGCGTAAGCGTCCTGCACCGCTTCCGCGATGGCCAGCGCGTCCTGCTGCGCGGCCAGCGCGTCATCCAGCCGCCCCCAGCTTCGGTACAGCCAGCCGAGGCTGCTCAACGCGCCCGATTGCTGCGGGCGCGCGGTGGCCTGCTCCGCGCGCGCCAGCGCCGCCTGATACTGCTGCTGGGCCAGCGGGAAATCGCCCAGGGTCTGCGCGTAGCTGCCCAAGTTCAGCAGCGTCTCGATTTCGCCGGTGGCGTCGCCCACCGCCGGATCGCGATAGATCGCCAGCGCGCGCGTGTAGGCGTCCAGCGCCCGCGGAAATTCCAGCGCCTGCTCGTGATAGAATCCCAGGTACCGGGTGCAGCGCGCTTCCAGCAGGCGATCCGTGATGGCGCGGGCGATCTCCAGCGCCGCGCGCAGGTGCGCCAGCGACGCGGGGAAATCCTGCCGGCGCCAGGCCAGGCCGGAGAGCGCCAGCAGGCTCTCCGCTTCATCCGCCCGCGCGCCGATCGCCGTGCGCAGGGCCAGCGCTTCCCGATAATCGCGTTCCGCGTCCGCCGGGCGTTGCCGGCGCTCCAGCAGCCCTCCCCGGGTGGAGAGCGCCGCGGCCAGGTCCGCTTTCATCGCCAGCCCGCGGTAGACCGTCACCACGCGGTCGTACGCGTCCAGCGCGTCCGCGTATTTCTTCTGATACTGGTGGATGCCGGCAATCGCCACGGCGATGTGCGCGTCCAGCCGCTGGTCGCCCAGCGCGACGGCGATGTCCCGCGCGCGGCCATACGCCTCCAGCGCCGCGGGGTACTCGCCGCTGTGCTGGCGCAGGTCGCCGATCTCCCGCAGCGATTCCGCTTCGCCGGCGCGGTCACGCAACGCCCGGCGCAGGGCCAGCGCCTCCGTGTGCGCGGCCAGCGCCTCTGGAAAATTCCCCAGGTTCCACGACAGCTTGCCGATGCCGGTGAGGGTGGCGGCGATCTCGGCCGGCGCGTCCAGGGCGCGCTGCAGCGCCAGGGCGTGCCGGTAATGGGTCAGCGCATCGGCATAGCGGCCGATACCCCAGTAGTGGCTGGCCAGCGTGCCCAGCGTCTCCGCCTCCGCGCCGCGCGCCTGCTCGCGGCGACTGATCGCCAGCGCCTCGATATACATGCGCTCGGCGTCGGCGTTGTCGCCCACGCGGGCATACACCTTCGCCATCCAGCCCAGCAGCGCCGTCAGGTTCACGGTATCCTGCCCGGCGCGGATGAACGGCAGCGCCTGCTCGTAGGCCGCCAGCGCCTGCCGGTAGTCGCCCAGGTTGTAATGCGCGTGCCCGATGGCCCACCAGGTGTGCCCCTGCGTGGCGGCCAGCGCCGGCGTCTGCCGGCGGATTCTCAGCGCCTCCTCGTACACGGGCAGCGCCTCCTGGTAGCGGGTGAGGGCGGCGAGGAGATCTCCGCGATGCGCCAGACTGAAGGCGACGCCTTTCGCCGCGTCGTCGTCCTGCTCCCGCGCGCGGAAGGCGGCCAGCGCCGTGTCAAACGCCGCCAGCGCATCCGGGTAGCGCTTCGCTTCTCTCAGCACGTAGCCCCGGGCAAACAGGCACCAGCTTTCGTCGTCCGCGCGCCGCAGTTGCCGGGCGGCGTCCAGCGCCGCGTCCGCCAGCGCGAGCGCGGCGTCGGCCTGCCCTGCCGCCGCCAACGTCTGCGCGGCGCTGTACCAGTCGGCGATCATCTTCCCATTCTGAATATCCTGGCGGTAGGTGGTGACGAGCGCCGTCCGCTCCGCCGGCGTCTGCGCCGCCAGCAACAGACCCCGCAGCTCCTCCTGCCCGATGGGCGCGCCGTTGATGACCCAGGTGGCGAAGGTTTCGTTCAGCTTCCAGGATTTGCCCAGGTATTTTCCGGGGTACCCGGCGACGAAGAGGAAGAAGTGATCGAGATCGGCGCGCATGGCGCCTTCCATCACCTGGCGCAGCGTCTGGCCGTCATACCGTCCCCCTGTGATGGGGTCGGGCATCACGTCGTCGGCGAATTCCCTCCCGGTCCAGGCGATATCCTCGCGCATGGCCGCGTAGATGGCGGCCGTCGCGTCCGGCGTCTCGTCATGAAAGAGCGCGCGGTAGTCGTTGAACGGCGTCGCGTTCTCGGCGTCCAGCAGCGTGATGTGCAGGCGGGCCAGCCGCCAGAGGAGCGACCGATTCGGCAGCGCGGGCACCCGCGCGTTGAGGGAAAACAGGTCGCCGACGCGCGCCAGCCCATCGCCTTCCGGCTGCGTGAGGGTCAGGCGGAGACGCGCGGTGCGCGGGGTAAGGCTGATGACCTCGCCGGCACCGATGGGCGCCACGTGGCGCTCATGGGCCTCCCCCTTGTCCCAGCGCGACCAGAGCGTGCCGCGCCAGCCGACCACCAGGCCGTCGTCGCCGCCGCGGTCAATCTCCGCCTCGCGGACGGCGCCCGCGCCGGGATGCAGCACGGTGAGCAGGCCGTGAATCTCTTCCCGCGTCGTGTCGGCGGCACAGAGCGGGGGCGCGCAGAGGAGGAGGAGCAGCCACCCCACCCGTCCCGCCCGCATGGCCATGCCGTAGCCTGTGGAAATCGTATCCCTCTCTCGCCGACGATTGTGCATCGCGTCCTCCGCTCTCCGTGACGGCGGCGTCACCGGTGCAGTTTATAAAAGATAAAAATTATGACTTTAATATATGCCCCATTGTTCCCACCGTCAAGGCCTTTCTTGCATGATCGCCGAGAAAAGTGACTGACCAGTTACGCGGTGGGCGACCGCGCCTGTCCGCGTGCTCGACGCGCCCGCGCCCGCGCACCTCGCCAACGCGGGCGCGTCCCGCCGCGATCGGGATCACCGCCTGCCCCGCCGACCGCACACACGGCCCGCGCGATGCCGGCGGCATATCCTGATGATTTTCGCGTCCGGGACGGGGCCCCCCGCAACCTTCTCCGGCTCATGGTGTCTGTATCACTGTACGGATGCCCTGCTCCCCGCTTGTCCCGGATTGTCGCCTCTTGACCGGGCGTGCGGGGGAGAGTATTATACTTAACCAATGAAATCATTCGACGAGTTAACTGTGCCGCGCATGGACGAGTGCGCGGGCCTGGTGATGGAGACGATGCCGCTGCTCATGCGCATCATGCGCCGGGCGAACGGACGCGTGGCGGGCTTGTCCATGCCGCAGTTCCGTACCCTGCGCATCCTGCATCGCCATCCCGGGCTGTCACTGTCGGCGCTGGCGGAGAAGCTGGACCTGACGCTGGCGTCGGCGTCGAAGCTGATTGATGTGCTGGTGAAGCACGATCTCGTCGCGCGCGTCTATTCGCTCAGCGACCGTCGCCGGGTGGAGCTGCGCCTCTCCGCGCAGGGCCAGGCGATGCTGGCAAGCATGTGGCAGGCGGCGCACACCCGGCTCACGGATGCGCTGGGCCAGTTAAGTGACGGCGACCGCGCCCTGGTGATCCAGGCGATGCGCGCGCTGCAGACCGCGCTGGCGGTCGAGACCGCGGGAGCCCCCGATCCCGCGCCACGCGGACACGGATGACCGACGCGGCGATCCCTCCCCCCGGACCGGCGCATCGAGATCGAACGACAGGAGAACGAGAGTGCCCGTTGAGCACGCCACAACCAGGCATCTGCTGAGTCACGACCAGTGGCGCACCGCGCAGGCGATGCAGACCGCGACCGGACAGTCGCTGGACGAAATTCTCATCGAGCTGGGCTTCTGCACGCAGGAGACGGCGCTGGCCGCGGTCGCCGAGCGCGCCGGGCTGCCGCTCGTGCCGCTCGTCGAGCGCGAGCTGGACCCGCGCGTCATCGCCCTCATCCCCACCGAGCTGGCGTTCCGCCACCAGGCGCTGCCGCTGTCGGCGACGCCGGTGACCCTGCGCGTGGCCATCGCCGACCCCTTCAACACCGCCGCCGCCGATGATATCCGCCTGGTGACGGGCCGCGACGTGGAGCTGGTCTACGCCAACCCGCTGGACGTGCGCCGGCTGGTGGAGGAGCACTACACCCGTCGCATGATCGCCGATACCGCCGATGACGACGTGCAGGTGCTCGACGAGAGCAGCGATGAGATCGGCGACCTGGAGACGATGGCGCGCGAGGCGACCGTCGTCAAGCTGGTGAACCTCATCCTGCGCCAGGCGGTGCAGGAGCGCGCCAGCGACGTGCACGTGGAACCCTTTGAGAAGGGGATGCAGGTGCGCTATCGCATTGACGGCATCCTGCACGAGGTGCCCGCGCCGCCGAAGCGCCTGCAGGCCGCCATCATCTCCCGGCTGAAGATCATGGCGAGTCTCGACATCGCCGAACGGCGCAAGCCGCAGGACGGGCGCATCAAGACGCGCATCGCCGGCCGCGAGATTGACATCCGCGTCTCCACCGTGCCCACCCTCTACGGCGAGAGCGTGGTGCTGCGCCTGCTCGACCGCAGCGCGATGAATTACAGCCTCGCCGATATCGGCATGCTGCCGGACACCTATCGGAAGATCGAGCAGCTCATCACGCTGCCGCACGGCATGGTGCTCGCCACCGGGCCGACGGGCTCCGGGAAGACCACCACGCTGTACGCGTCCCTCACCGCCGCCTACTCGACGGAGAAGAAGATCCTCACCATCGAGGACCCCATCGAATATCAACTGCACGGCGTGAACCAGATCCAGGTGCATCCGCAGATCGGCCTCACCTTCTCCGCCGGGCTGCGCTCCATCCTGCGCCAGGACCCGGACGTGATCATGGTGGGGGAAATTCGCGACGGCGAGACGGCGGAGATCGCCGTGCACTCGGCGCTCACCGGCCACCTGGTCTTCAGCACGCTGCACACCAATGACGCGGCCAGCGCCGTCACCCGCCTGCTGGAGATGGGCATCGAGCCGTATCTCGTCGCGTCGTCGGTGGAGGCGGTGGTCGCCCAGCGGCTGGTGCGCACCATCTGTCCGAATTGTCGGGCGCCGCGCGCGGATATGGAGACGCAGCGCATCGAGCTGGCGGACAGCGAGTTCCCGCTGGGCGACAGCGACCTGCTCTATATGGGCCGCGGCTGCGAGCAGTGCAAACACAGCGGCTATCGCGGGCGCACCGGCATCTACGAGCTGCTGGTGATGGACAATGCCATCCGCCCGCTCATCATGGACCGCGCCCCCGCCGCCGTCATCCGCGCCGTCGCCTGCCAGCACGGCATGCGCACCCTGCGCGAAGACGGCTGGCGGAAAGTGCTGCTCGGCGTCACCACGCTGGAAGAGGTGGTGCGCGTCACCCGGCAGGATGATATCGAGCCGGTGGAGTGAGAGGGGTTTCCGGTACCCGGACCCCTCCCCCCAACCCCCTCCCCGAACCGGGTGAGGGGTGAAGATCATGAAGAATAATACGGAATAGTATGCGATCACTCCCCCTCACCCGGTTCGGGGAGGGGGTTGGGGGGAGGGGTCCGGGTGAAAGTTATCGTATGCCCACCACCTACGTCTATACAGGACTAGATCAGGACGGCAAGACCATCAGCGGGGAGGTCGTCGCGGAAGACGCGGCGAACGCCGCCGCGCTGCTGAAAGCGCGCGCCATCTTCCCGACGGCGGTGGAGCCGGCGAAGGCGAAGACGGCGGCGCCCGCGCGCACCGGCGGCAGCCTGTTCGGCCGGCGCAACATGGCGGCGGACGTGGCGGTGCTCACCCGGCAGTTGGCGAACCTGGTAGCCGGGGGCGTGCCGCTGATGTCGGCGTTCGCCGCGCTCACCGCGCACACGGAGCACCCGCGCCTGCGCGCCGTGCTGGGCGAGATGCAGCAGGACGTGCACGCCGGCAGCACGCTGTGGGAAGCGCTGGGCGCGCATCGCGACGTCTTCCCCCCGCTCTTCGTGAACATGGTGAAGGCGGGCGAGGCCAGCGGCCAGCTCTCCACCGTGCTCAACTGGCTGGCCGACTACCAGGAGCAGGAGCAGGCGCGCCGGATGCAGATTCGCGGCGCGCTGATGTATCCCACGCTGCTGGTCATCGCCGGCGCGCTGGCCATCATCCTGCTGGTG
Source organism: Armatimonadota bacterium (assembly GCA_029553475.1). GTDB lineage: Bacteria > Armatimonadota > Hebobacteria > CAIYQO01 > CAIYQO01 > JAKIYB01. The sequence goes on along the minus strand of JAKPKV010000166.1, from coordinate 23,055 downwards.
ACGCTGGTAGTGCCCCGCTTCGCCACCATGTTTGACGAATTCGGCCAGGCGCTGCCGCTGCCCACGCTCATCCTGCTCCACACCTCCAGCTTCCTCGGACGCTGGGGCTGGGCCATCGCGCTGGGCATCGCGCTGCTTGTGGTCGGGTTCCGGCGCTACGCGCGCACCCCCGGCGGGCGGCTGGCCGTGGATCGGCTGCGCCTGCGCGCGCCGCTCTTCGGCCCGCTGATGCGCAAAGCGGCCATGTCGCGCTTCGCGCGCACCACCGCCACCCTCATGCAGGGCGGGGTGCCGCTCCTGGAGACGCTGAGCGTGGTGCGCGACGTGCTGGACAACGACATCCTCGCCCGCGCCACCGACGACGCCCGCGAGGGGATGCGCGAGGGCGAGCGCTTCGCCGAGCGCTTGCGGCAGACGGGGGTCTTTCCGGGCTTCCTCACGCACATGATCGGCATCGGCGAGGAGACCGGCGACCTGCGCAGCATGCTGCACACCGTCGCCAATACCTACGACATCGAGGTGGAAACCTCGCTGAAAGGGCTGGTCTCCCTGCTGGAGCCGGTGATCATCATCACGGTCGGCGCCATCATGGGCGGCATCATCCTCGCCATGCTGCTGCCGATCTACTCGATCAATCTCTTGGGGTCGTAGATGAGGGCCCCGGCGCACGCCGGGGGCGGGATACGCGAAAGAAGGGGAATATGACAGTGAACAGGATGCGTCGCGCGCGGCGCGGCTTCACGCTGCTCGAGCTGCTGGTGGTGATGTTCATTCTCGTGCTGCTGGCCGGCACGGTGACGGCGCTGGTGATGAAGCGCACCGAAGACGCCAAGCACGCGCGGGCGAAGGCGGACATCGCCAGCTTCGAGACGGCGATTGATCTGTATAAGCTCGACAACCAGACCTACCCGCCCTCGCTGGACGCGCTGCGGGTGAAGCCCTCCGGCGAGGAGACCCCGAACTGGAACGGCCCGTATGTGAAGAAGGCGATCCCCGCCGACCCGTGGGGCCGCGCCTATCTCTACCAGACGCCGGGCGAGCATAATCCGGATGCCTATGACCTGTTCAGCCTGGGCAAAGACGGGCAGGAGGGCGGCGACGGGAATGACGCGGATATCCTCAACTGGGAGTGATGGACGCGCGCCGCGCGGCTTCACGCTCTTTGAGCTGATGGTGACGCTGGTCATCATGGTGCTCTTCACCGGCGTGGTGGCGGTGTCGCTGGGGCCGGCGTTGGAAGACGCGCGGCTGGGCGGCGGCGCGCGCATGGTGCTGGCGGCGCTGCGCTGCGCGCGCGATTACGCGGTGGCGCACCGCACCGATGCCGCCGTGCACCTGGGCGATGCAGCGGGCGGCGTGGGGGTGTACATCCGCGAGGTGGATGAGGACGGCGCGGAGAGCTGGCGCCCCCTCACCACCCCCGCGGGCCGTTCGCGGCCGCTGCCGGCGGGGGTCGAGGTGGCGGAGGTGACGGATCCAGCGACGGCGGAGGACGCCGAGCACGACCCCGGCGTCACCTTCACCGCGCTGGGCCGCGGCGAGGACGTGCGCATCACCCTTCGCGACGCGCGCGGCCGCGCCCGCGTCATCGTGGTGGACGGCCTCACCGGGCAGTGCGAGGTCGTCCGGGCGGATGAGTAGCCATCAGTGAGAACAGGGGCACGTGTGAAGAACGATTGCCGCACAGCCGCATATCGCCGCCGACGGGGTTTAACCCTGCTGGAAGTCATCGTCGCGATGACGGTGCTGGCGGTGGGCATCGTCGGCGTGGTGGGCGCGGCCGCGGCGTGCCTGCGCGGCAGCGAGGCCGCCGCGGCCTATTCGCGCGCGGCGCTGCTGGCGGAGCAGGTGGCGGCGGAATATGCGCGGCAGGAGATGCTGGAGCCCGGCGCCGAGCACGGCGCCTTCGACGAGCTGGCGTCCGGGTATGCCTGGGAGGCGCAGGTGGCCAGCGCGGACGATGAGGGCCTGTATCCCCTGCGCGTCACCGTGAGTTGGGAACATGGCCTGCGGCGCTACACGCTGGAGACCGCGCTGCGCCCGCGGCCGCTGCCAGCCCCGCCGGTCGCGGAGGAAGAGCGGGGGGGAGAAGGCCCGGCGCCGGATGACGGCGCGGGCAGTGCGGGCGGCGCGGGCGAAAACCCCGCCGCGCCGGGGAGGCCGGGCGGATGACACGACGCCATTCCGGCTTCACGCTGATCGAGATGCTGGTGGCGATGGGCATTTTTCTCATCTTCATCAGCGCCGTGTATGGCGTCTATGGCGCCGCCGCCACGGCGATGGCGCGGGCGGAGGCGCATCAGGCGGTGTATCAGACGGGCCGCGTGCTGCTGGCGCAACTGACCGCGGAGCTGGCGAGCGCCTATCCGCAGCCGGGCGAGACGACCGGTTTCGTGGGCGAGGACAATGTCGGGGCGGATGCCGAGTATGAGACCGACCAGGTGACCTTCCTCACCACCGCGCATGCGCTGGACGGTGAGGCGCCGGCGGGCGACCTCCAGCAGGTGCGCTACCGCATGGCGGACGCGGCGGCGGGCGAGGAGCCGGGCTTGTACGTGCAGGTGCACCGCACGCCCGGCCTGGAAGCCGAGGAGACGGAGACGGAGGCGGAGCCGGAGACGCGGCGGCTCTCCGCGCGGGTGATCGGCTTCAACGTGCGCTACCTGCCGGCGGACGGCGACTGGCTGATGGAATGGCCGGACGGCGCCACGCTGCCGCGGGCGGCGCGGGTGGAGCTGACGCTGCGGTCGGATACGGACGGCGCCGCGCCGGTGGTGCTCTCCGCCACCGCGAATCTCGCCATGGCCACCGCGGAGACGGCCGGTGAGGAGGGTGCCGATGCGACGCCGTAACCGCCGGGGCATCGCGCTCATCACGGCGCTCTGGATGCTGGCGGTGCTGGTCATCCTGGTGGCGGGCTTCGCCGCCGCCGTGCATAGCGACACGCAGGCGGCGGGAAATTTCGCGCAGTTGACGCGCGCGCGCTGGGCGGCGCGCGCCGGCCTGGCGCGGGCGGAAGCGGCGCTCATCAGCGAGATGGCACAGCCGTATACCGCGCTGCAGGCCGGCCGCCTGTTGCTGGAGCCGGCGGAGGCGGACGGCGCGGCGGCGGGGATGACGGTCTACCGGACGCTGGTGGACGACGAGGCCGGCAAGATCAACCTGAACACCGCCTCGGCGGAGACGCTGGCCATGCTGCTGCCGGCGGAGGTGGTGGACGCCGTGCTGGATTGGCGCGACGAGGACGACACGCCCGGCGAGCAGGGCGCGGAATCAGATTACTACCAGACGCTGACGCCGCCGTACCGGTGCCGGAACGCGCCGTTCGTCACCGTGCGCGAGCTGCTGCTGGTGAAGGGCATCACTCGCGAGCTGCTCGCCACGCGGGTGACGGCGGACGGGCGGACGCTGGAGGATTTGCTCACCGTCTCGTCGTCGGACACGAACACCGACGCGGCCGGCCAGCCGCGGGTGAACCTTTTCACCGCCTCCAAAGAGGAGTTGACCGAGGCGTTCAGCGAAGAGCTGACGGAAGAGGAGATTGACGCCATCATCGCGCAGCGCGGCGCGGCGGCCTTCCGCAGCCCGGCGGACCTGCTGCAGATGGACGGCCTGTCGCGCGAGAAGGTGGCGGCGATCTACGACCGGGTGACGACCACGACGGACCGCGTCCGGAAAGGGCTGGTGAACATCAATACCGCGCCGAAAGCGGTGCTGATGGCCCTGCCCGACATGGACGAGGCCGCCGCCGACGCCATCGTGCAGCGGCGGGAGACGACCGGGCCGTATGCGAGCCTGGGCGAGCTGCTGGACGATGAAGGGATGAGCGTCGAGCGCTTCCGCCAGGTGGCGGAGCTGCTCACCACGCGCTCCCGCGTCTTCACCGTGCGCTCCACCGGCCAGGACGCCGACGGGGTGCAGGCGACGGTGACCTGCGTGCTGGGCCTGGAGCAGAACGGGAGCGACTGGACGACGCGGACAATGTATTGGCGGGAGTCGTGACGAGCTTCACCTCTCCCCCCAACCCCCTCGCTGAATGGGGAGGGGGAGCACCTGGGTAGAAAATTTATACCGGAATCATATTTCCGCTCCCTCCCCCTCCCCGCTCAGGGGAGGGAGTTGGGGGGCATATGCGTCACGATAGGGTTCGCGTATCCTTCGTAGTCGTACTCGTACTCATGAGGAGCGCGGACATCCTGTCCGCACGTATTTGATTTCGAGCACGAGCACGAGTACGAAAAGAGCGCTGACGCGCGATGATGACGCGTATGGGGCCGGGGGGAGAGGTGCCCCCCGACAACAGTCAGGATCGAGGACGTGTATGGTGGGACGCAACGGCACGCTGGGCGTGGATATCGGCGACGATGCGATACGCATCGTGGAAGTGCGGCGCGACGGCGCGGTGACGCTGGCGGCGTATCTGCCGCTGGAGGGCGCATCCGCGCGCGAGGTGTTGGCCGGCTTTTTCCGCGAGACGCGGGTGGGCGCCGCGCGCCTCGCCATGAGCCTGCCGGGGTCAGATTGCGCGGTGAAAACCGCCAGCCTGCCGCCGGCGGCGCCGGCCGAGCTGGCGCGGGTGGTGCGCTTTGAGGCGGAAACGCAGTTTCCCCTGCCGCTGCCGGAGATGGCGTGGCATTACGCGCTGACGCCGGGGCCGGACGGGCGTCCGCACGCCGTCATCGCCGGCGCGCGCGGCACGGCGGTGGAGGAGCGGCTGCTGCTGGCGCGGGAATCCGGGCGCGCCTGCGCCCTGCTGCTGCCGGCGCCGCTGGCCGCCGCCGGGGCGGTGCGCCACCCGGACGGGCCGCACCTGCTGGTGATGGCGGGGGCGAAGTGGAGCGACCTCTGCCTGTATGACGGCGACCGCCTGCTGAACTGCCGCAGCGTGCTCGCCGGCGCGCCGGCGACCGACGGCTGGGCGGCGCGCATCGCCCGTGAAGCGCGTCCCTGGCTGACGGGCGCCGCGGGGCCGGCACAGGCGCTGCTGGCCGGAGCGGAGGCCGGCGCGGAGGCGTTGACTGACGCCCTCGGCATCCCGGTGCATCGCGCCACCCCCTGGCAGGCCGTGCGCGACCCGCACGGCTTTCAACAGGAGCTGCCTGATCCGCCCGGCGCCTTCACGACGGCCATCGGCCTGGCGTTGGCGGCGCGGGGGGCGGCAGGATTGAACCTGCTGCCGGCGCGGGTGACGCGGACGCGCGCCGAGCGGGCGCGGCTGGCGTGGGCGCTGGCCGCGCTGCTGCTCATCGCCGTCGTGCTGGCGACCTTCGCCTATCAGGGGCACCAGCGGCTGGCGGCGTCACGCGCGGCGCTGCGGCGCGTGGAAGCGGAGGCGCTGGCGGCGCAGCGCGCGGTGCCCCCATCGCCGGGCGGCGGGCTGCTCGCCGCGCAACAGGTCACCGAGGCGCTGGCCGCGCCCGCGAGCCGTCCGCTGGAGCTGCTGCGCGCGCTGAGCGCGACCTTGCCGGAACCGGTGACGCTCTCCGACTTCTCCTATGACCGCGGCAAGGGCGTGCTGACGCTGAAAGGGCATGCCGATACGTCCGCCACCGTTGCCGACGCGGTGCGCGCGCTGGGCGCGGTGAGCGGCGTCACGCGCGCCATGCTCGACGCCACCACGGCCGACAGCGACGGCAAGGGATATACCTTTCAACTGACCTGCCTGCTGGCGGTCGCCGAGGACCCGACGGTGACGCGCGCGCCAGGCCGGGTGGCGGAGGGACGCCGATGACGACAGCACTGACGCGCATGCGCCGGATGGTGGGCACCGCGGTCGTGCTGGTGCTCGCGCTGGCGGCGCTGCTGGGATACCAGTACTGGGCCGCGGGGGATATCGCCCGCGCCGACGCGACGGCGCGCGACGCGATCGCCCGCGCGACGCGCGACGCGCGGCAGCGCGCGGCGGCGCTGGAGGGACGCGAGGCGCTCGTCGCGCGCATCCCCGCGCGCGCCCAAACCTGGTCGTGGAGCGAGCACCTGCCGGCGACGATGACCCAGGTGGGGGCGCTGGCGGAATCCTGCGGCGCCGCGGTGGCGACGATGCAGCCCGCGCCGCCGGTGACGCGCGCGGGCGTGACGCGCTTCCCGCTGCGCCTGAAAGTGACCGCCACGCTCTCCGCGCTGACGACGCTGCTGCGGCGCGCGCGGGAGGCGACGCCGCTGCTGGCGGTGGACCAGGTGACGATACGCCCAGGCGAGCAACCGGGCGATCCGCTGCGCGTGGAATTGACGCTGTCCAGCTACGTGATGGCGGATGGCCGCACGTCGGGAGGGAAGCCATGAGCACCGCTGCATCCATGACCTCACGGGACGTCTCGCCGCGCATGGCGCTCATCGCCATCCTCGTCGTGCTCGCGCTGTCGGGGGGCGTCATCTTCGCCGTGGTGAGGATCCTCTCCGGCTCCGCCGGCGAGGATTTCGCGGCAGAGCGCGCCGGGCGCCCGCGGGCGACGACGCCCGCCGCCCCGGAGACGGCGGGCGGGGACACGGCCGATGACGGCATCATCGTGCAGCGCAACCTTTTTCGCGCGCGCGGTGCCGCCAGCAAGCCGATAATCCCCGCCCAAGCCGACGTGCCGCCGCCCGTGCCGGACGTGCCCTTCCAGATCACGCCGGTGACGCCGCCGCCGGTCGCCCCGCCGCCGGCCGCGCCGCGGCCGACCCTGGCCTATACCGGCAACGTGGAGATCGGCGACGAGGCGTACGCGCTGATCGAGAACCTGGAGACGAAGCTGGCCGAATACGCGCGCGTGGGCAGCATGGTCTATGGTTACACGCTGAAAACCATTCAGCCGGAGGTGGTGACGCTGGAGGCGCACGGCCACACTGTCACGCTGAATCTGGGGGCGAATAAAGTGGAAGAAGCCACCACGCCGCCGAAGACTGACGCGCCGGCCCAGCCCAACCCGCCGGCGGCGCAGCCGGCGAATACCGCCCCGCCGCCGGGTGGCCGACCGTCGGCGATAGATAATGGGCAGCCAACCCGTGATTTCCGCGGGCGCGGGCGCGCGCGCGGCGCGCAGGAAGGGACACTGTGATGAAACGTTTGCAGCTCACGCTGGTGATCGTAGTTCTATTCGTGGGGGTCTCCGCGCTGGTGGCCTGGGGGCAGGGCGCCGCGCCGGCGGGGGACGCGCCGGAGCAGATCGAGGTGCCGTTCGCCGCGCCGGGCGGGGCCCCGGCGCCGGCGGCGCCGCCCATCCCCGCCGACCCGGAGACCGTGGAGGTGTCCATCGCCTTCACCAAGGCGGATCTCGCCAACGTGCTCAACTTCTTGAGCATGGCGAGCGGCATCCCCATCGTGATGGACGCCGACGTGAAAGGCACCGTGACGATCACCAGCATGCACAAGGTGAAGCTGCCGCTGGCCTATGAGGTGATCAACGCCGCCCTGCGCGTGCGCGGCTACACCATGGTCGGCACGCTGAAGGACAAGCTCATCCGCGTGGTGCCGTTGAAGAAATCCATCGCCGACAAGGCGACGGTGCAGATGGGCGCCGATCCGGCGACGCTGGGCGACAGCGACATGATCGTCACCCAGGTGATCCCGGTGACCTACATCAGCGCGGCCAAGCTGCAGGCGGAATTGAAGCCGCTGGTGGCGGACGACCAGGCGAACCTGCTGGCGGTGAGCAGCAGCAATACGCTCATCGTCACCGATACCGAAGGCAACGTGCGCCGGTTGATGCAGATCATCAGCCTGCTCGACAAGGACACGTCCGACGTGCTGGACGTGGAGGTCTACCTGTGCCAGTACGCCAGCGCGAGGGTGCTCATCACCTCGCTGGAAAAGGTCTTCGGCGCGGCGACGCCGACGGTGCAGCCGCGGCCGGGGCAACCCAACCAGCCGAATCAGCCGAACCAGCCGGGACAGCCGCGGGTGGCGACGGACGACGGCGTGCTGAGCCTGCGCGGCGAGTTGAAACTCTCCGCCGATGAGCGCACGAACGCCATCATCATCTCCGCCTCGAAAGAGCGGATCAAGATGGTGATCGGGCTGATCAGCAAGCTGGACATCAACACCACGCCGGAAGTCCGCACGAAAACCTACCGGCTGCAGTATGCCGACGCCACCAATGTGGCCAGCCAGTTGAACACGCTCTTCCAGCAGCCGCAGGGGGGCCTTCCGTCGCGCAACCCGTGGACGTCCACGCAGCAGCGGCAGTTGACCGCCACCGAATACGCCGGCCTGAAGCAGAACGTCGTCGTCGCCGACGTGCGCACGAACGCCGTGGTCGCCACCGCCACCGAGCAGAACCTGCGCGAGTTCGACAAACTCATCGAGGAGCTCGACGCGCCGAACGTGCTCAGCGACGTCACCCGCACTTTCCAGCTCAAGTTCGCCAAGGCGTCCACCGTCTCGCAGACGATGATGTCGCTCTTCCGCGGCAGCGGCTCGCGCATGAATTTTTGGGATGTGGTCATGGGCAGCGCCAACGCCAACAGCGGCGATCCCATCGCCTCGCTGCGCCGCATTACCGTGGTGGCGGACGATAAGACCAATACGCTGCTCGTCACCGGCCCGCCGCAGTCCTTCTCCATGGTGGAGAGCATCATCGAACAGCTTGACCGGCGCACGCCGCAGGTCTTCATCCAGGTGGCCATCGTGGACGTGACGCTGGATGACTCGACGAAGTTCGGCGTGGAGTGGAACTGGGCGAACGACCCGCACGGGGTGAACCATGACCCGACGAAGCACGACGTGAAGACCGCCTTCAGTCTGGCCGAGGAGAAGCTGGGGATGAAATACAGCGTCATCAGCGCCAACCTGCAGTCGCTGCTGCACGCGCTCACCACGCGCTCCAACGTGAAGGTCTACTCCACGCCGAGCATCACCACCGCCGATAACGTGCCGGCGACGATCAGCATCGGGCAGGACGTGCCCTTCGTCTCCTCGTCAGAGCAGACGAGCAACGGCAACCTGCGCCAGACGGTGGAGTTCAAGAACGTCTCCATCTCGCTGAACGTCACCCCGCGCATCAGCCAGAACAGCAACATGATCAGCCTGGACGTGCAGCAGACGATCAACGAGCTGATCGGGCGCGAGGTGGAAATGAACGCGCCGATCATCGCCAACCGCCAGGCGAAGACGACGGTGATGGTGAATGACGGGCAGACCATCGTCATCGGCGGCATCATCAAGCAGAACACCGAGAACGTCAACTCCGGCGTGCCGGTGCTGTCAAAACTCCCCCTGCTCGGCGGGCTGTTCAAGTCGCGCGCGAACAAGGCGCAGCAGAGCGAGCTGATGGTCTTCCTCACCCCGCATATCCTGCGCGACGAGGAGAGCGTGACGGCGATTACCGAGCAGGAGCGCGCCAAGCTGTCCGATACGCCCGCGGCGCCGGCGCCCCCGAACGCGCCGGCGGCGGAGGCGGAGAAGCCATAACCGGGCCCGCGCGATCAGAGAAAGACCCGCGCAATCAGAGAAAGAGAGGTACCTGATGAAAACGTTCGTCCTGTTCGTGATCCTGCTGCTGGGCGGCGCGCTGTTCGCCCAGGTGGCGCCGAACGGCGGCGCGCTGATGGTGAACACGCCGAAGGGCATCTTCGCCCTGCGCTCCGGCGTGCTGGCGCGCATCGCGCCCGCCACGCTGAAGGTGGAGAAGGTGATGCAGATTTACGGCGCGCTGCCGGAGCCGCCCGCCCAGGGCGCCGCCCGCGAGGCGTTCCAGCAGTATTACGCCGAGGTGGCGAAGCGCAACGCCCCCGCCATTCTGCTGGTGAAGGACGGCGACCTGCTCCTCGTCACCGGCGACATCTTCGCCCGCATCAACCAGGACACGCTGAAGGTGGAGGCGACGGCCAACCTGAAGGACCCGGCGGAGACGGCGGACCCCAACCAGCGCGGCGTGCGCCAGGAGCCGGCGCCCGGCTACCTGCTGGTCAATACCACCCTCTACCTGCTGCGGTCGAAAGACATCCTCTCGGTGGAGATCACCGACGGCAAGCTCACCCGCCAGCCCCTCCCCGCGCAGTTGCAGCCCGTGCAGCCGACGTTCCAGGGCGGCGGCGGGCGCGGCCCCGGCGGGAATGCCGGCGGCGGCGGGCGGAATTAGCCCGGCGGCGCCGGCGCGGAAGGGACAGACTCCGCATGGCATGGCTGGATGGCGCCCGACACGGGGCGGCAGCGATGCCACCGGGTGCGCATCCGGCCATGCGCAGTCAGTCCCGGCGGGACCGAGTGTGCGTTCCGATTTTATCGGGAACCTGACTTATAACGCGATCGTCCGCGTCGTCCGCGCCGATTCGACAATCGCCTCGGCGACCCGCAGGTCGCCGAGGGTCGCTTCCGGGGCGTTGCGGCAGGCCTCCTCCCCGCGCATGGCGGCGAGGAAGGCGGCGGCCTGCGCGGTGAAGCCGTCGCTGGCGCATGGGACCGTCCGCGGCTCCCCGCCGAGGTACGCGGTATAGCGGCCGGGCTCCATGTCGTCGGGGAAGAGCTCCAGCGCGCCCGCGGTGCCGATGAGGGTGATGCTCCACGCCGGCAGCGCGTCCGGCTTCACGAAGCCGGCGGTGAGGGTGTACGGCACATCCGCGGGGAACAGCAGGGTCGCCACGCAGGTTTCCTCGGCGATGAGGTGCGGCGCGGTGTGCTTTTTCCGGTTGGCGAAGGCGGAGACGCAGCGCGGGTCGGCGTCCAGCAGCCAGCGCACGGGGTTGATGAAGGCGTAAGTCATGTGCGTGAGGGGCATGCCGCCGCTCATCGCCTGATCGTAGTACCACGTCGCCGGGTCGCCGCCCCACAGCGCGATGCTGCGCACCGCCACGAGCTCGCCCAGCGCGCCCGCCCGCAGCATCACCTTCGCCGTCTCGAACAGATCCTGGTAGCGCGCCTGGTAGCCGGCCTCCACCACCAGACCCCGCCGCGCGGCCAGCGCGCGAATCTCCTCCCCCTCGGCGGCCGACCCCGCCAGCGCGCCGCCGATGAAGACGTGCAGCCCCCGCGCCAGCGCCCAGGCCACGATCCCCTGCTGCGCGGCGTGCGGCACCTCCACCAGCACGGCGTCAGGCCGCGCGTCCAGCACCAGGCGGTACTCATCCGTCCACCTGTCGCAGCCCAATGCCTCCGCGCAGGCGCGCGCCGTCTCCTCGTGCCGCGCGGCGACGGCGACGATCTCCGCCCCCGCCGCCCGCAGCGCCTTCCCGCGCACCCGCGCCATACCTCCCGCGCCAATACAGGCGATGCGTGTCATGCGTCCCCCCGCCTTCACCCCATACGCGCCATCAGCGCGTCAGCGCTCGTCTCGTACTCGTGCTCGTACTCGTGCTCGTACTCGTGCTCGTAGTCGTACTCGAAATCAGATACGTGCGGACAGGATGTCCGCGCTCCAATGGGCGCTCCGATGAGTACGAGTACGAAGGATACGCGAACCCTATCGTGGCGCATACGCCCCGTCACCCCTTCCCTCCCAGCTCCAGCGGGCAGGCGCCGCGGCTGAAGGTGACCACGCGGCGCTGATCGGTGATGTGGGCGAGGGCGGACTCGAGGATATGCAGGCGCTCCTGGGCGGACTCATACTCGCGGCTGCCGGGGGCGCTGTAGCGCAGGTCGTCTTCCAGCATCTGGCGGTAGGTCTCGAAACGCTCCGGCTTGCCGTAGTATTCGCGGTCGAGATAAGCGCACATGGCGTGGGAGGACTCGCCGCGCGTCAGGATGGAGACGCAGCCGCCCTTGCCGGCGCCGGTCAGCTTGCCGCCCAGGTAGCCGGGGCCGCGCTTGGCGATGCTGAGCAGCAGGTCGAGCTGCGGCACGGAGACGCGAAAATCGAAGGTGAGGGCGTCCTGCAGATCGTCCACCAGCACGCCCACTTCATGGCGGTAGGTGTCGTAGTCCGGGGAGTCCGGGGTGAGGTCGCCGGCGGCGATGCGCGCCTCCGCCTCAAGGAAGATCGCCTCCAGCCGGCGGCCGATGATATTCTGCCGGTGGAAAAACCGCGCGGTGGTGCGGATGTGATAGCCGCCAATGTCGCGGCGGGGGGAGGTGTAGATGCGCTCGACCGCCTCGCGGCGCAGGCCGAGGATCTTGCCCGCCTCCGCCGGGGTGATCTTCACCGGCAGGATCGCGATGAACTCCTCGATGGCCGCCGCGGGAATGCCGAGGATCTCCTCGTGCAGGCTGCCGAACTTGTGGTATTTGGTGGCGAGTTGCTCCCAGTAGTCCGGGCGGCGCTCCAGCAGCTCCGGCGGCTGGCCGGGGGTGAAATTGAACTTGCGCGCCATCAGCGCCGTCAGCCAGCCCGGCTGCGCCGCCGCGCCCGCTTGGATGGCCGCGTAGGCGGCGGCGATGACCAGCCGCGCCAGCTCGTCGCCCATCTGCATCCAGCCCTTGCGCATATTGAAACTCTGGTTGCCGCCGGCGCTCTTGTTCACTTCCCACAGCGAATTGGCCAGCACCACGTGCACGCCGCGCAGGAAGGGCAGCGGGGTGGAGCCGAGCTCGGCGCGCGAGTGGCGGTTGTAGCTGACGCTGTTCGCCGGATTCAGCAGGATGGTCATCTGGTCATTGGCGCCGCCGTGCGTGCCCACGTACCACTCCGCCTCGCCCAGCAGGCGGCAGACCTCCGTCTTCGACCACGCCGGCAGATGCTCGCGGTTCGTCAGCCACATCGCCAGGAAGGCGAGCACCACCACCGCCGAGGAGGAGCTGGTGCCGGCGCGGAAGGGCACAGTGGCCGGGCCGAAGGTGATGTCCGCCCCGCACAGCGGCAGCTCCGGATGCTCCCACAGCACGCGCATGTAGGGGCTCAGCACGTAGTTCAGCCAGTGCCCCTGCTCGCGCCCGTAGTAGGGGAAGAGCAGCGAGCGCGTGTCCCAGTTGTCCGCCATCCCCGCCACCGCTTTCGTGGCGAAGGGCGCCTCGGTGAAGTCACGAAAGGCCGCGCGCACCGCGAGCCGCTGCGGCGGGAAGAGGGGATGGGTGTTGCCCACGTCCAGCAGATCGTCCTCGCGCGGCGACACCGCGATGGGGATGTCGCCGTCAATGGTGGTGGACATATGGTCGCCGTCGCACATGTCCAGGTATTCGAGGAAGGCGTTCAGCCGCCCCGGCGCGCGCAGCAGCCACGTCGGCCGGTTCCCGACCCGCTCGCGGTGCAGCCGCAGCGTCTCCAGCAGCCGCGCCCGCCCCGCCTCCAGGTAGGCGGGGTCCTCCTGCGCGTAAATCTCCCGCCCCAGATACGCGCGCAGCGCCGGCGCATCCGCCTCCAGCACGCGCATCAGCTCATCAACCGGCAGCGCCGCGACCGCGAGGGAAAAGGATTCAGGCATACGGCTCCTTTAGAAACTCTCTCAACACGTCTCGCAGCCGTCTTGCGGGTCTTTTTCGCGCCTGGCCGCGTTGGATGTCCGAGCATGTATGGCCTCATACACTCTTCGGACATCCGCCTTGCCAGACACGCAAAATCCTCCGCAATCCGGTTGCGATCCATGTTGAGAGAGTTTCTTACGTGTGTGCATTTCACCCATCCTATCACCGGGGGCGGGCGGCGGTCAACGGCGCCGCGGGCGGGCGGGCATGGAGCCGGGATGGGCGGCGCGGCGGATCGCCGCGCGCCCGCGGGCAACAAGAGTGAGGCGACCGGTTTGACAGCAACGGCAGCAGAGGAATACTGTTGGGAGGAAGGCGATTCCATTGCAGCGGAAGACCCGGCGTACAAGCGCCGGATTTGCAAACAGACTGGCATAGAGCGTGAACGATGAGTTGCCACCACTGCGGCCACCACCTCCCTCCCGGCGCGCTCACCTGCCCGGCCTGCGGGGCGGAGACGGCGCTGCACGCGCGCGCCCACCCAGGACGGCCCCTCAAGCGCTATGGCATCTTCCTCGCCGGCCTGTTCTTTCTCCTCGCGCTGACGGCCATCGGCTACGGCTTGCGCCCTGGGCCGTGGAAGGGCCAGGAGCCGCCGCCGGCGCGCGCGAAAGCGCGGACGAACCCGAAGGATGGCGCGGTGATGGCGTGGGTTCCGGCGGGGGAGTTTTTGATGGGGAGCACGGACAAGGAGGGCTTCAGCGATGAGCGTCCCCAGCGCCGCGTCTACCTGGACGGCTACTGGATCTACAAGTACGAGGTGACGGTGGCGCAATACCGGGCGTTTTGTCAAGCCACGGGGCGGGCGCTGCCGCGCTTCCCCCCCGGCCGGAGTTGGGCGGGAAAGGGCGGCTGGACGGACACGGCGCTGCAGGGGCACCCCATCGTGAACGTGACCTGGCACGACGCGACAGCCTACGCGGACTGGGCGGGCGTGTCACTCCCCCCAGAGGCGCAGTGGGAGAAAGCGGCGCGGGGGACGGACGGGCGCCTCTACCCGTGGGGGAACGCCTGGGACGGGGCGAAGTGTGCGAACTCCTCCAACTCATCCAGCAAGGACATCAGCACCTGGCCGGCCGGGAGTTTTCCGGTGGGTGTAAGCTGGTGCGGGGCGCACGACCTGGCGGGCAATGTGTGGGAGTGGTGCGCGGATTGGTACCAGTCCGATTACTACAAGACGGCGCCGTCACGCAACCCCACCGGCCCGGCGACGGGCGATAACCGTGTGCTGCGGGGCGGCTCGTGGCTCAACGGCGAGGGCTACTGCCGCGGCGCGCTCCGCTACTACTTCAGCCCGGACTACTGGAGCATCAACGTTGGGTTCCGTTGTCTCTCTCTCTCGCCAGGACCGTAAATTTCCCCGTACCCCGTAGCGCCTTTTCCCCTTACGCGGGGGCAGGGCCTACCCTCTCGGACTAAGGAGCGACCCATGTCTCACCTCCTCGTCGGCGCCGCTGAAGTGGAGATCACGCCGCCGGTCGGCGCGTTGATGGCGGGGGCGCTGCAGCCCCGGGCGTCCACCGGGGTGTATGACCCGCTGTACGTGAAGGCGCTGGTGCTGGACGACGGGCGCACGCGGCTGGCGTACGCCATCTTCGATCTGATCGCGCTGGACGGCGCCTTCGGGGCGCGCCTGACGGCGGCGGCGGAGGCGGCGACGGGCATCCCCGCCGGCCATATCGTCTGGAGCTGCTCGCACACCCACAGCGGGCCGGCCACGGTGAACTACTTGCCGAGCACCGAGCCGGATCCGGTGGACTACGCCTGGCGGGAGACCCTCCTCGCGCGCTTCGCCGAGTGCGTGCGCCGCGCCGACGCGGCGAAAGCGCCGATGCGCGCCCGCCGGGCGCGGGGCTACTGCTGCGATCTGGCGCATAACCGCCGCCTGCGCTACAAAGACGGCCGCGAGATCAACACCTGGCTGCTGCACGGCGGCGAGGAGGACGTGCAGGCCGTGGGCGCCGCCGGACCCATTGACCCGGAGGTGGGCATCGTCGCCTTCGCGGACGACGGCGGCGTGCGCGCCGTGCTCTACACCTTCGCGCTGCACGCGAATGCGCGCTGGGGGTCCGCGTTCAGCGGCGACTACCCGGCGGTGGTGGCGGCGCGGCTGCGCGAGCGCTACGGACCCGGCGTCATCACCCTCTTCATGCCAGGCGCCTGCGGCGACCTGAATCCGATACGCCCCACCCGCGAGATCGGCGAGGCACTGGCGGAGACGATCATCGCCCGCCTGGATGCCGGCGGGCGTGAACTGACGCCGGTGCTGGGGGTGCGCCAGCGCGCGCTGTGCCTGCCGCCGCGCGACGTGCATCTGGATAGCGAGGACCGGCTGCGCGCCGCGCAGTGGGCGCCGCGCGAGCAGGCGTTCTTCCGCGACACGCAGCGCGATCTGCGGCGGCTCGACCCCCAGGCGCTGCCGGCGCGCGCCGCCGCCTTCCATATCGGCGACGTCGCCTTCGCCACCTTCCCCGGCGAGCTCTTCGTGGAGCTCGGCCTGCGCGTGAAGGCGGAGAGCCCCTTCCCGTGGACCTACCCGGTGGAGCTGGCGAACGGCGCCCTGGGGTACCTCATCACCGAGCAAGCCTGGCAGGCCGGCGGCTACGAAAGCCTCATCTCCACCGTCACCCTCGTCGCCCCGCGCGGCAGCGCGATGCTGCTGGAGGCCAACCTGGCGATGCTGCGCGAGATGGCAGACGCGCGAACCGAATAACCCTGGGGCCGCGGAGTTGCACTTCGCACGACACCGACGGCTCTCACAAAGGAGGCGCCATGCTCCCGGCGGATCACGCACGCTTTCCCGGCGTGGCGATAGTATTGAAGAACGGCCAGACGGTCCACCTCCGCCCGCTGACCACGGCGGACGGCGAGGCGCTGGCGGACTGCTACGCGGACATCCCGCCGGAGCATATCCGCTTCTACTGCCCCTATCCGCTGGACCGGGAACACGCGCTGCGCAACGCCAGCCGCGCGGACAGTCCCACGGAGGTGGTGCTGGTGGCGGAAACGGCGGACCGGCGCATCGCGGGCTACGCCTGGTATCGCTGGAGCGACGGCGCGCCGGCCAGCATCTTCGGCATCTGCCTCCGCCCGGCCTATCAGGGACAGCGCCTGGGCCGCGCGCTGATGACCCGCCTGCTGGCCATCGCCCGCGAGGTCGGCCCACGGGTCATGTCCCTCACCGTGCAGCTCGCCAACACCCGCGCCGTGAAACTCTACACCAGCATGGGCTTCACCGTCGTCCGCGAGCAAACCCGCCAGCCCGACCCCGCCCGCGGCTTCGCCGAGGAGCCGGAATATTATATGGAGTTGACGCTTGAACGCACGGCGGAGCAGGAGTTGCGCGCCCGGTGAGTGAAAGCATTATTGGACGCGGATAGCCGGGACACGCCGCGCTCTCCCCCCGTCCGCGCTGGAGCGCCTGAACGCGTCAGCGGAGTCGGGTTTGCTGAAAAAGTCGGCGGGTAATAGTGAGCCATGTTATACTGAAGGCAGGATAGCCTGATGACAAAGTTTTCGCGGCTGATCAATCGGATATTGCGCGGCGAATGCTGACATTGATTTCAGCGAACTGTGTGCGCTGTTGAGATCACTCGGTTTCACCGAGCGTATACGCGGGAGTCATCACATCTTCACCCGCGAAGGTGTGGTCGAAATTCTTAACCTGCAGCCGTTGGGACATCATGCAAAGCCATATCAGGTGAGGCAGGTACGAGAATTGCTGGTGCGATACCAGTTGGGGGGCGATGATGATTAAATACGAAATTATCATTTACTGGAGCAATGAAGATAATGCCTTCATTGCCGAAGTGCCGGAGCTACCGGGTTGCATGGCCGATGGCGGCACGTATCAGGAAGCGCTGGCCAACGCCGAGATCATCATCAACGAGTGGATCGAAACGGCAACATCGCTCAATCGGCCGATCCCGTTGCCGATCGGGCGCTTGAAATTTGCCTAGCGAGTCCAAGGGAGAACATGTGATGTTAGCGAATATCGAGGGCCGCGTCGCCATTGTCACCGGCGGCGGGCAGGGGTTGGGCGAGGCGATTTGCCGGCGGCTGGCGGCGGAAGGCTGCAAAGTGCTGGTGGCCGATCTGAACGGCGGGAACGCCGCGACGGTGGCGGCGGACCTGCCGGAGGCCATGAGCTATACGGTGGACGTCACCGATGAAGCGCAGGTGGCGGGGATGGTCGCCGCCGCGGTGGCGCGCTGGGGGCGGCTGGATATCATGGTCGCCAACGCCGGCATCCTCATCGCCGAGGCGATTGAAGACGCGGACGCGGCGAAGTGGCGCACGGTGATTGACGTCAACCTGGTCGGCGCCATGCTCTGCTGTAAATACGCCGCCCGCGAGTTCATCACGCAACAGAGCGGCGCCCTCGTCGCCATCAACTCCAAATCCGGCAAGCGCGGCTCCTTCCGCAACAGCGCGTACGCGGCGTCGAAATTCGGCGCCATCGGCCTGATTCAGTCGGTGGCGCTGGAGCTGGCCCCGCACGGCGCGCGCGCCAACGCCATCTGCCCCGGCAACCTGCTGGACAGCCCGCTGTGGCAGGACAGTCTCTTCGAGCAATACGCGCGCAACCGCGGCATGAGCGTGGCGGACGTGCGCAAGATGTACGAGGGTCAGGTGCCGCTGGGCCGCGGCGCCAGCTACGACGATATCACCAACATGGTCGTCTTCCTCGCCAGCGACGCCAGCAGCTACATGACCGGCCAGGCGATCAACGTCACCGGCGGCCAGGTGATGAGCCCGTAGTCGAACGCGAGCGGGGGGCTGAGCGCGCGAGCCCGGCGGGGTGGCCGCCGGGCTCGCGTGGGTGGTCTGTCAGTGCGTCAACTGGCCTGTTTCCATTCCGTCGCCCAGTAGCAGCGCGTGCAGACGAGCATGCCGTGGGTGCATTTCAGTTTATCGCTTCCCCCGCATACCGGGCAGGTGACGCGGGCCTCTTTGCCGCGCGCGCCCCCCGGCTCGCGGGCGGGCAAGGGCTGAATTTCCGGCTTCATACGACTCCTTTCCGCCCATGGGCGCACGGTGGTCATCCCTGACAGGACGGCGGCAGGTCAAAAATTGACATCGAGCTGAAAATTCACCGCGTCGGTCGCGCCCGAGGCATTGTAATGATCATACCCCAGTATAACCCCGATGGAATCCGTCAGGGCGTAGCCAACTCCGACATTGACCGAGCCAAGCGCGCTGTCGCCGCTCACATAATCGGCGCCCAGCCACCACTTGCCGATCGTGGTGTCCAGCCCGAGCATGATGCCGGTGTCTTCCGTGCCGATGGCGGCCGCTTTATCATTCGCCTGCCACGCGCCGGCGGTGAGGCGGAGGCCGTCGGCGACGGGGAGCACGTAGCTGCCCACGGCATACAGCACGCGCTGGTTCTCCGCCTCGTTCGTGCCGAAGTTGTAGACGCCGACGGCGACGGGCACCGGCGACCGCGCGGGGGTGAGCACCAGCACCTTCGCGTTGAGCCAGAGCGGGGTGTCGGCGGGGCTGATGAAGTCCACGCCGACTTCCACGCGCGGCGAGGCGCCGTAGGTGAGGCCGAGGTCGAAGAACGGCACCGATTCGGATGCCGTCATCGGCACCACGGTGTCGGCGCCGAGGCGCCAGGTGCCCGCGGCCTGCATGTCGGTGCTGGGGATGGTCACCAGCGTGGACGGGGTGGCAAACGCGGCCAGGCCGGCTGCCAGCAACAGTGTTGCGACGAGTGTGCGCATCGCTACCTCCAACGGGTTAGGATACCGGAGTATCTCACCCCCACGTTGCCGGGAGATTGCGGAAGATGACGCACAGGTAACGGCCAGACGACTATTCGGTAAACAAATTCCCCGGCCCCGGCAGCGTGGATTGGCCGGGCTGCAGGCCAAAATGCTGGTAGGCCAGCGGCGTGGTCTTGCGCCCGCTGGGGGTGCGGCTGAGGAAGCCGATCTTCAGCAGGAACGGCTCCACCATATCCACCAGCGTATCGCTCTCTTCGTTGAGGGTGGCGGCCAGCGCCTCCACGCCCACCGGGCCGCCCTGGTAAAAATCAATGATGGTGCGCAGCAGCTTGCGGTCCAGCTCGTCCAGCCCGCGGCCGTCCACCCCCAGCGCGGTGAGGGCGATGTCCGCCACCTCGCGGGTGATGACGCCGTCCGCCTTCACCTGGGCGAAGTCGCGCGCGCGGCGCAGCAGGCGGTTGGCGATGCGCGGAGTGCCGCGCGAGCGGCGGGCGATCTCCATCGCGCCGTCCGGCTCGGTGGGCACGCCGAGGATCTGCGCCGAGCGGGCGACGATCTTCACCAGCTCGGCGTCAGGGTAGAAATCCAGGTGGTAGAAGAGGCCAAAACGCTCGCGCAGCGGGGCGGAGAGTTTTCCCGCGCGCGTGGTGGCCCCGACCAACGTGAACGGCGCCACCGGCAGCTTGATGCTTTTCGCGAAGGCGCCCTTGTCAATCATGAAATCCACGGAAAAATCTTCCATCGCCGAGTAGAGATACTCCTCCACGATGCGCGGCAAGCGGTGGATCTCGTCAATGAAGAAGACGGAGCCGGGCTTGAGATTGGTGAGAACGCCCACCAGGTCGCCCGCGCGCTCCAGCGCCGGCCCGGAGGAGGTGACCAACTCCACCCCCATCTCGTTGGCGACGATGTGCGCCAGCGTGGTCTTCCCCAACCCCGGCGGGCCGTACAGTAGCACGTGGTCCAGCGACTCCCCGCGCCCGCGCGCCGCCGCCAGCGCCGTGCGCAGGTTCTCCTTCAACTGCGGCTGGCCGATGTAGTCGTCCAGCGTCTGCGGCCGCAGCGCGGAGGTCACCGCCAGGTCGTCCGGCGTTTCCGTGGATGAGATTAAGCGTTCGTCCATAGGGCATCGTTCTCGCGTGTCGCGTGTCGGGTGTTACGGCATCTGAATGGCATACAGCACCGTCTTGCCGACGATTTTCAGGCTGTTCGGGCTGCATTTGTCGGCGGTGTCGGCGGTGGTGTGCCAGGGCGGGTAGTCGAAATCAATCAGGTCCACCATCGGCACGCCCGCCTCGTTCAGCGGGATATGGTCGTCCGTCACCGGGAAACGGTATGGCGCGTTCACGAAGCCGGAGAGCGCCCCCGTGCGCAAATATCCCAGGCGCGCCGCCGCGGTGAAGACGCGGTCGTTCACCGCTTTTGCGTATTTGTCCGAGTTCGGCTCGCGGTAAATGGCCAGGTCCGCGTCGCCGATCATGTCCAGCAGGATGCCCCACGACGGCTTCGGGTCCGGCAGGTGTTTCGCGTAATGCTTCGACCCGAGCAGCATAGTGTCTATGTTCGGCCCGTAGTCCTCGCCGTCGAAGAGGAGGATGGTGACATCGCGGGCGATGGGCCGCGCCTTGAGCTGGCGGGCGATCTCCAGCAGCACCGCCACCCCGGAGGCGCCGTCGTTGGCGCCGTCAATCGGCGTGTTCCGCTTCGCGGGATCGGGGTCGCGGTCCGCCGTCGGGCGGGTGTCCCAGTGCGCGGCGAGCAGGATATGCTCGCGCGGGGCGGCGCCGGTGCCGGGAAAGCGGGCGAGGATATTCCACAGCGGCGTCGGCTTGCCCCCCAGCGGATGGGTGAAGGGTTGCAGCGTCACGTCGTCAGTCTGCGCCGCCAACTGCGCCACCAGCCACTCGCGGGTCTGCACGTGCCCCGCGGTGCCCGGCACGCGGGGGCCGAAGAGGAGCTGCTTTTCCAGGTCATCCCAGGCGCGGGTCTCGTCGAACATGACGACGGGCTCACCGGGCAGCGGGTCGTGTCCCTGCGCCGACGCGCCGCCGGAACAGCCGGCGCCCAGCCCGAAGACCAGCACCCCGGCCAGCAGCGCCCACGAGCCCAGTTGTCGCCACAGCGTCATGTGCCCCGTCCCACCCGCGCGCGAGATGGCTCTATCCTACCCCTTTCCCTCTCGCGCGTCAAGGAGAACGCGAACCGATGTTTTCCGGCGCGCCACCGCTGTGCACCGCGTCACTGACAACTTCCGCCGTGCCGGGGGACGCGGGCGGGCGGCAGGAGCGTCAGCATCGCTCCGCGGAATCCGTCGGGGCCACCTCAGGATGCGCCGGGACGGCAACCGGCACCTCGTCAACCGTGGTGAGCAGGTTATGCACGACGGCGACGAGGATGCCCGCGACCAGGGCAAAGACGCCCAGCGGGATGTAGGTGGGGATGCGATCCGCCGTATTGAGATTGTGCAGGGTGAAGGGCTGCTGCGCGAGGAAGCTGTTGAAGACGCGCACGCCCACCCAGAGGACGATCATCTCCAGCAGCGAGACCCAGAGCAGGGTGAAGGGGGCGCGCTTGCGGGCGGACGCGACGTGATGCAGGATGTCGGACGCGTCTACCCGCAGGAAAATGGCGGGTAGCAGCGCGAGGATGACTAAAAAGAGCTTGAAGCCGTCAAAACTCTGCCACAAGGCGAAGCCGAGGAGCATGCCGTTCGGGAAGATGGTATAGACGATGCCGGCGACGCTGAGCACCATCGCGGCCTTTCGCAGCGACGGCGACACGGGCGTACGTGGCTCAGCCCCGGCAAAAATGGCAGGAAGCTCTACCTCGCCCTCTATTTGACGCTCGTGTTCATCCGACCACGCCATCATCGCACTCCATTTCTGGGCCGTGCCCTACCCCAGTCATTCGCCGCAGGACTACCGCCACCTTCTATCATATAACAAACTTTCGCATCTATCATAACAAACTTTCGCGCATAGCCATAGCGGGGCGCGAAATCACGCTCTGGATGGGAGATACGCGGGAGCAAGCGGCATCGGGCTACATGCGGACTGATCTGCATGACGAGCAGTGCGGAAAACCCCGCGCTGGAGATGACGTGGGATGAAGGGTGTGACGATGAACAGCGCGGACATCGCGCTGCAAACGCAGACCCGGACGGCGCGAGTATAAGGGGCATATTACGGCGCATGCTGCTCCAACAGTGCCCTCGCCACCGCCTCCGCGGAGATCACCGGGCCGGCCGTGACGTCCGTCAGGTTGCGCCGACGCTGTTGGGCCAGCATCTGGCACAACGGGGGCGGCATGACCACGCGGTAGGAGCGGGCGGGGGTGAGCGCCGTCGGGTCCAGCGGCGGGTCGGCGGAGATCCACCCCTTCGCGCCCAGTGTCGCGTGCAGGTCGGCCAGTTCGGCGCCGGTCATGCGGCACAGCAGCGTCCGGGAGGCCGATGTGGTCGCCAGCACCTCGCCGCGGGTCACGGTCGCGGCGTCATACATCACCTGCGTGTCATGGCTGCCCCACGACAGCGCCACCTCGGCGCCGGTCGCCTGGCGCATCAACTGCGTCACGGCGCGCGTATATTGCCCGCCGGTGAGATGGTCTGCCAGCGGCGCCTCGCCCCCCGGCACGCGGCGCCACTGCCACCCGTGGGTGAATTGCAGCGCCAGGCGAATGGGGCCATTGATCTCCGCCACCTGCAGGTCGGGCTCGGCCAGCCGGTTATGCCCGTGCGCCCCGGGCACGCGCCATGGCAGGTAGCGCAACCAGTTGTCCAACGCCTCGCCCTCCACATCCGCCGCCAGCAGCACCAGCAGCCGGGACGGCGCCAGCGGATTGAGATAGACCAGCGAATAGGCGGCATTGTGCAGGCTCACCGGCGCATGCGTGCCCGCCACCAGGCCCTCGGGCGTGAGACGGAAGGGCAGGTGCCCGGCCATGCGCGCCACCAGCGCGTTGTCGGCCGCACCGCCAATCAGGATCAGGTTGCACCGCGCCAGGTCGGCCTCGGCG
>JAKPKV010000160.1 GCA_029553475.1 Armatimonadota bacterium | reverse complement strand
AACCACCTCGGCGTGCTCGACGATCCGTTCGTGATCGAGGGCGACGAGTACGACAGCGCGTTTTTCGACAAGCGCAGCAAATTCATCCACTACGCGCCGCACATCGCGGTGCTCAACAATCTGGAGTTCGACCACGCCGATATCTTCCGCGATCTGGCCGACGTGCAGCGCACCTTCAGCCACCTCACGCGCATCGTGCCGCGCAACGGCTGGGTGGTCATGAATGCCGACGACGACAACCTGCGCGCCCTCGGGCCGCTGCCGTGGACGCGCGTCGTGCGCGTGGGCACCGGCGATCTGGCCGACGCGCGCATCGTCGATTTCTCGGAGGACGCCGACGGGGCGTCGTTCCGCCTGCTCTGGCGCGGCCAGCCGTGGGCGGAGGTGCGCTGGGCGTTGCCGGGACTTTATAACGCGCGCAATGCGGCGATGGCCGCGACGGCGTGCGCGCTGGCGATCTCGCCGGACAATCCGTCGGCGTTTCCGCTGGAGTCGCTCGCGCGTTTCCGCGGCGTAAAGCGACGTCAGGAAGTGCTCGTGCGCACGCCGGCGCTGACGGTGATCGAGGATTTCGGGCATCACCCGACGGCGCTCGCGGAGACGCTGCACTCGTTTCGCGCGCGTTTCCCTGGCGCGCTGCTCACGGCGGTTTTCGAGCCGCGCAGCAACACCGCGCGGACCAAGACGCTTCAGTCTGGCTTCATGCGCGCGCTTGCGCAGGCCGACGAGGTGTACCTCGGCGCGGTCAACCGGGCCGACAAGATGAAGGCGGAGGATCGTTTCGACGCCGAGGCGGTGGCGCAGCATCTGGAGACACAGGGCGTGCACGCGCACTGGTTCGCCGACAACGCGCACCTGCTGGAACAACTGCGCGGCGAGACGCTGCCGCCGAAGGGAAAGCCGCGCGTGGTGATCTTTTTCTCCAACGGAAGCTTCGACGGAATCATCGCGGCGTACGCGAAGGCGGCGCGCGCCTGACCGTTGCGTGTGGGCGGCTCCGGCGGTGTGCCGGACCGCTTCGTCAGCGTGCGGTCCCGGCGGTGCGTTTCACCCGGCGCAGGCGCCAGCGCTGGTCTGCGGCGACGATGTAGCCGGCGCAGTCGGGCGCTCCGCAGCGGCACGGATTGTCGGCCCAATCGCGGAAGGGGAAACCGTAGTCGAAGGTGA
>JAKPKV010000153.1 GCA_029553475.1 Armatimonadota bacterium | reverse complement strand
CGACAGGTGTAAGTCGCCCACGGGACTGTCTGCATAGGATGCTCCCTTCAGGGGGAGGTTCAGTGTAGCAAGTCTCATTTGAGTTGTCAGGGAGATGACCCCTCGTCCTCCGAACCGGCACTTAGCCGTGCAGCTAAGCCTAAGCGGAGAGGGGGCCGGGGGGAGAGGTCACCGCCGCCGTCTGCCCCACCTGGCGCACCGCCACGAACCGCTCCGTCTCCGCGGATTCTTTCGCGGCGAGACAGGCGTAGACGCTCTGAATGCCCATCTGCACGGTGGTGCGGGAGGCGCCGCGGCCGGCGATGATGTCCAGGAAATCGCGGCAGAGCTCGTCGTCGCCGCCGAAGTGGCTCATGCCGTCGGCGCCGCGCGCGGTGTCGGAATACGGCGCGTGATGGCGCACGCGCTTGAGCTCGCCGGTGTACCAGTCGAAGCCGACGGTGCCCAGGTAGCCGCTCACCGTGGCGCCGCGGGCGGCGGCGTCGCGGCGGGTGTAGAAGACCTGGGTGTAGACGCCCCGCGCCCCGTTAGCGAATTCCAGCAGCGCGCTGGAGGCATCCTCGTTCATGCCGGTCTCCGGCGAGCCGCAGTCCTCGCCGAAAGTGCAGGGGTGCGGATGCAGATCCCCGCCGGCGCAGTGGCGCTTGCGGTTGTCAGGGCTTTCCAGGCAGGTGAACGCTTCCTCGCATTGGTCGCACGTGAGGCCGGCGGGTTTTGTGCCGCCGAACACCCGTCCCCAGGAGGCCATCGCCGCCACCTTCACGATGGGGCTGTCCAGCAGATACATCATGTAGTCGAAGTCATGGGTGGCCTTCTGCAGGAACAGGCCCTGCGTGATGGCGAAATTGCGGTAGCCGGCATCCCAGTAGCAGGTGCCGTAGGGCACGTAGTTGACGCCGAAGATATGCTCGGGCGCCCCCACCGCGCCGTCGGCGATCAACGCGCGCGCCAGCACGCACAGCGGCGAGACCCGCAGCGGGAAACTCACCACCACCGGGCAGCGGGAGTGTTCGAAGGCCGCCTCCAGCGCCGTCGCCTGCTCCAGCGTGATCGCCACCGGCTTCTCCAGGTAGAGGGGCAGGTCGTAGGCCGCCGCCTCGATGGCATACGGGGCGTGCAGGTTGCAGCGCGTGCCGATGAGCAGCGCGTCCGGCTTCCCCGCGCGCACCATCTCCGCCAGCGAGGGGTAAAAGCGCGCGTCGTCCCGATCGCACTCCGCCAGCCGCGTCCGCGCCCCGGCTTCGTCAGGGTCCACGATCCCCACCACCCGCGCGTCGGGCGCCAGGGGCCGCAGCACATGATTGATGACGCCGCTGATGCGCCCGCCAAAACCCATCACGCCAAGTCGAAGCATGCTGTGACCTCCAATGAGCAGTGCGGAGTCATCCGTGAGGCAGTGTCCGTGTCAGCGGATGCCGCATCTTCACGTATTCTCCCCCCTCCCCGAAATCCCTTGTGCGTGCTCACTCGCGGCTTGGCGGGCGATTTTTCGATAACGGTTTCGCTGACGATGCCGATTTCGATTGCGGTGCCCTCGGCTTGACGCCCCTCCCCGCCGGTGCTACGCTATGCCCGATCATGGACATTCTCTCGCAACTCTCACAGATTGAAGCGGACGCCTTGCGGCGGCTGGCGGCGGTGGAGCGCCGCGAGGAGCTGGACGCGGTGCGCGTGGAGTTTCTCGGGCGCAAAGAGGGCCGGCTCACCGCCGTATTGCGCGGCATGGGCGGGCTATCCGCCGAGGAGCGCCCGCTGGTGGGCAAGCGCGCCAACGAGGTGCGCGAGCGGGTGGAGGCGGCGCTGGAGGCGCGCCGCGCGCTGGTGGAGGCGGCGGAGGAGGCGCGCACGCTGGAGGCCGAACGGCTGGACGTGACGCTGCCCGGCCGTGCCCCGCGCATCGGGCGCAAGCACCCGCTGTCCCGCGTGCTCGATGAAGTGCTCTCCATCTTCACCGGCCTCGGGTTCGACGTCTTCGACGGCCCGGAGGTGGAGACATTCACCTATAACTTCGCCGCGCTGAACTACCCCGAAGACCACCCGGCGATGGACGAGCAGGATTCCTTTTACCTCACCGACGACACGCTGCTGCGCACGCACACCACCGCCATCCAGGTGCGCATCCTGCAGGAGCGCACGCCGCCGGTGCGCTGCATCTATTACGGCCGCGTGCATCGCCGCGAGCAGGTGGACCTGCGCCACTCGCATACCTTCCACCAGGTGGACGGCCTGCTGGTGGGCGAGGGCGTCACCTTCGCGGACCTGAAGGGCACGCTGGACGCCTTCTTCAAGGAGCTCTTCGGCCCGACCACGGCGATGCGCTTCCGCGCCGATTTTTTTCCCTTCACCGAGCCGAGCGCCGACTTCTCCTTCACCTGCTTCCAGTGCCACGGCAGCGGCTGCCGGCTGTGCTCGAACAGCGGCTGGATCGAATTCGGCGGCTCCGGCATGGTGCACCCGAACATCCTCCGCGGCGTCGGTCTCGATCCGGAAAAATACACCGGATGGGCCTTCGGCTTCGGCGTGGACCGCGTGGCGATGTTCCGCTACGGCATCCCCTATATCCGCCTGCTGATGGAAAACGACATGCGCTTCCTGACGGGGGTGTAGGGATGTCGGATATGGGATCGTGGGGCACGGCTGGCGCCGTGCCCTTTTTGTTTTGCTGTAACGAACGCCAGCCTGCAGTCGTATAACCGAACGACAATCCGCTTGCGAAAGGACGATAACATCATGAACGTTCGATGGATGGTGCTGCTGCTGGTGGCAGCCGCGATCGGCGCGTGCGCTCAACAAGACGCTGCGTCGCGCCTGACGCGCGTGGTGCTCTTCAAGCAGGGTTACGGCCTGATGGTGCGTGAGGTGACGCTGCCGGCAGGGGCGAAGGAGGTGCGCGTCGCCGATATGCCGGCACCCGTGCACGGCACCTTCTGGATTGTTGGCACGATGGAGCAGTTGGCAAAGATCACGGCGACGGCTACCACGGGTGATCGCGTGCAGAGCGTGCCCGCGGTGACGCTGCCCGAACTGTTGCAGGCAAATGTCGGAGAAGTGATCGAAGTGAAGACGCCCGACGGCTGGACGTCAGGCACGCTGCTCTCGGTAGCGGAGAACCGGAACCGCGCCGAGAAAAGCGCGGCGCTGAATCCGGAGCGGGCCTATCTGCGCGCCATGGCCACTGACGCCGCCAACCTGCTGGTGCTGAAGACGGCGCAGGGACCGACGGCGCTGCCGGTGAGCAGCGTGATGCAGGTGCGCAAGCCGGCCGGCACTGGCGAGTTGACGATGACTTTCTCGCGCAAAGAGCCGGGCGCGGTGCTGCGCCTGCGCAGCGATGGCCAGGCCGGCACGGTGCAGATCTGCTACCTCACCTATGGTATCACCTGGGCGCCGAGCTACCGGCTGGAGCTGGGCAACGGCACCGCCCGCATGAGCGGGAAAGCGGTGGTGATTAACGACATCGAGGATATCAACACGCCGGAGCTGGCCTGCGTGGCCGGTTTCCCGAACATCAAGTTCGCCAACGTCCTCGATCCGTTGAGCATGCAGGTATCCATGAGCCAGTTCTTCGCGTCGCTGCAGTACGGCGGCAGCGCCGAGCCGCCGCCGGTGATGGGGCAGATGGCGATAACGGCGAATTCGGCGGTCGCGTATAACGACATCCGTCCGATCACGCACATGCCGCGTACGGCGCCCCCCACCCTGCCCAACGACACCGCGGACATGCACCTCTACCGCTTCCAGGATGTCACCGTTGGCACGGGCGACCGCGCCTATCTGCCATTCCTCGACAAGCAGATTGCCAGCAAGGAGATTTTCCGCTGGAACCCGCGTGCATACAGGTACGGTGGCGAGGACTCGGCTTCCGAGGTTTGGCATCTGGTGCGCCTCATCAACAACACGAACGTTCCCTGGACCACGGCGCCGCTGATGATCACCCAGGGCGATGCACTGCTCGGACAGGATATCTTGAGCTACACGCCCCCCGGCGCGCATACCGAGGTGCGCATCACCAAAGCGATCAACGTGAAGGCCACCTTACAGGAGGAATCGGCGGGCGGAGCGGAATCGGTGGTCATCAACAAGGTGACCTATAAAAAGTACCTGACCACCGGCACCATGCACGTGACGAACGGCACCGGCAAGACGATCCGCATGGAGATCAACCTGGATGTTGACGGCGACGTGACCGCCACCTCGCAGAAGCCGCTATCAATGATTGAACTGCCGCGCCGCGATATCGCCAATCCCCGCAAAGCCTTGACCTGGGAAACGATGGTGCCCGCCGGCCAAACACTCGAGATCACCTATACGTATAAGCAGTTTCTGCGGTGATGCGCCGGCTGAATGATCTGTAGCAACGTCCCTCTGGCGTTCGTGGTTGCGAGCAGGCACACCGGAATGCCACTGCGACACCACGAACGCCACGGAGGGGCGGTCTGCCGGGCCTTCGGCTGCGGCGTGGACCGCGTGGCGATGTTCCGCTACGGCATCCCCTATCTCCGCCTGCTGATGGAAAACGACATGCGCTTCCTGACCGGCGTGTAGGGATGTCGGACGGGGGATGTGTGATATGGGATCGGGGGGCACGGCTGACGCCGTGCCCTTTTCTCTTCAACCGTTCCGTTCGCACCATGGCCCACACGCGGCAGCGAGGGCAGGTGGTGGGACGGACGCGGGGTTACTGCCCGGCGGCGGGGGCCGGCGCGGGGGCGGGCGCGGGCGGCGTGGCGGGCGGCGGCACGGGGGCGCCGAGGGCATAGGCGAGCTGGGCCTCGGCGAGGTTCGCCTGGAAGCGCGCCTGGGCGAGGGCGGTGCGGGCCTGGGTCTGGCGCAGCCGGGCCTGCTCGACTTCGAGGAAAATCCCCTCGCCGAAATCGTAGCGCACCTGGGCAATCTCCAGCGCCTGGGTGGCGGCTTCGAGCTGGCGCTGGGCGGCGGTGAGCTGCGCGAGGGCGTTTCGCAGGTTCAGCGCGGCCTGGCGCACTTCCAGCGTGATGCCCAGCTCCACTTGCCGGGCGCGGGTATCGAGCTGCTCGAGCTGCAGGCGCGCGGCGTCCAGGTCAGCTTTCGTCTTCCCGCCGTTGTAGACGGCCATCGCCACCGACAGGGCGAGGGTGAGGCTCTCCGAGCCGGAGAGGCCGCCGCTGCCGATGAGCGTGTCGCCGTAGTTCACCTGCACGTTGGCGATGGGGCGCGACTGGAGGGTAATCAGCTCCATGGTGGCGCGAAGCTGCGCGCGGCGAAAGTTGAGCTCGGCCAGCTCGGTGCGCTGGGCCAGCGCCGCCTGCACCAGCGGGTCCACGGCCTCCGGCGCCGGGGGCAGGGTCGCCTGCGGCGCCAGCCGCAGGTCCGTGCCCGCCGGCAGACCGAGCTGCACGGCCAGCGCCGCCGCCGCCAGGTCAGTGGCGTTCTGCGCGCGCAGTTGATCCACGCGGGCGGATTCCAGCGCGGCGGTGGCCTGCACCACGTCCAACCGGGGGGCGGTGCCCGCCTCGAAGGTATTGCGCGCCAGCGTCAACTGGCCTTCGGCGACGCGGACGGCGTCATCGGCCACGTCCTGCAACTGGTGCGCGGAGAGGAGCTGATAGTACGCCTGCCGCACCTGATAGGCGATTTGCTGGCGGGTGCGGGAGAGCGTGGTCTCCTGTGCGCCCACCTGCGCCCGCGCGGCCTCCACCGGCGCGCGCCAGCGGCTGGACGGCCAGACCGGCTGCGACCCCGTCACCTGGATGCCGGTGGAGAACGAATCGCTCAAATTGATGGTGCGATCGGGATCGCCGCCGGAGCCCGGGAGGGTGATGGACGCCGGCGCGGGGTTATACGTCGAGGTGGAGGCCACGGTGACGGTGGGGCGGCCCTCCGCGCGGGCGGACGCCACGCCGGCTTCGGCGATGCGCACGTCCTGCGCGGCGACGGTCACCGCCGGATTGTTCCGCAGCGCGAAGGCGACCGCCTCCTCCACGGTGAGCGGTTCCGCCGGCGCCGCCGGGGCGGCCGGCGGCTGGGCGACGGCGCCCGCCACGCAGAGGACGAGCACCAGGATGCTGCCATAACACCGATTGCGCGAGCCGAACATGCTTGCTCCTGACAGGGTGCGCGTCGGGCCGCTCCGCCGGAATTCCCGCGGATTTTCTCGCGAATTCCGCCCGCGCCCCCGCCCGAATGTGGTATACTGGATGGCGATGTGGCGGGGGACGATCGCTTGCACCCGCATATTTATCACACTTTTCATACATAATCGTCAAGTGGGTCATCGCACGACTCCCCGACCCTGACGATTTTCGGTCCGGAGGAGGCGCCATGTCTCGAACTACGCCACGCACCACTCCTTCTCCCGGCGCGCGGCAGCGGCCCATGACCGCGGCCACGCTGCTCATGGTGGGCGCCGGCGCGGTGGCCTGCGTCGTCATCGCCCTGCTGCTCTACGTCACCATCATCAATCCCTCGGTGCGCCTGTATCGTTCATCGGCGGAAGCCCGCGCGCTGGACGCGCAGGTGAAAGCCAAACGCGCCGAACGCGACCGGCTGCATAACGAGCTGGAGGTCGCGAAAACCGACGACGGCTCGGAAGGCATCGCCCGCGGCCTGGGCTATATCAATCCCGAGGAGCACGCCATCCGCATCCAGGTCGTACCCCCGGCGGCGGCCGCTCCCGCGGACACCCCCACCGCCGGCGGCAACATGCGCCTGTTCTGGGGTTCGCTCCTCGGCGCGTTCCTGGCCGGCTTCACCGTGCTCTTCCTGCTCAGGCGCGCCCTGCGCCGCCGCGCGCGCCCCGACGACACCCTCCGTACCCGCGAGAAGGTGGTGAAGAAAGCGCGCCGGTTCGATCCCGCGCCTGAAGAGGGGTAAGCGCGCAGCGATGTCGCGACCCCACCGTTCGCGTGACCCCATGGTGACCATCGAAAATGGCATCACTGATGCCTTCGCCAGAACGGCAGGGGGCATGGGATAACTCCTTCGAAAATAGTACCCGGCTGTTGGTAGTGCGCCACGTAGCGGAGCGGAGTGGCGCTGCCCCGGCTGTAGTCATAGCACCTGCTGGATAAATGGTGACCCCATGCCCCTCTGCCGGCCTGGCGGAGGCGTGGGGTGGTCGTCACCAGTGTGCGGCCTACGCCTTTGCCGGCTGGTTTTTTCGTCAGAGACGACGCGGGTCTGACGTATACTCATCATGCAGGAGCACCGCTCACACCGCCGTCTTCGCTTCGTTATACTCCTTCACCGCCGCGAGCATCGCCGCGATGTTCTCCACCGGCGTATTCGCCTGCACGTTATGCACGGCGTTGAAGACGAAGCCGCCGCCGGGGCCGAAGGTGCGGCAGCGCTCCAGCACCTCCGCGCGAACCTGTGTGGGGCTGCCAAAGGGGAGGGTGCGCTGGGTATCCACGCCGCCGCCCCAGAAGACGAGGTGCGCGCCGTATTGCTTCTTCAGCAGGCAGGGATCCATGCCGGCGGCGGAGCACTGCACGGGATTGATCACGTCGAATCCGGCGTCAATGAAGCGCCCGAGGAACGCCTCCACCGCGCCGCAGGAGTGCTTGAAGGTCTTCCAGGACGTATGGGCGTGAATCCAGTCGTTCACCCGGCGATAATACGGCGCGTAGAGGCTGTCGAAGGTCCGCTCGGAGCAGAAGGTGGACTGCTGGGTGCCGAAATCGGTGCCGCAGGTGAAGGCGACGTCCACGCGGTCGCCGACGACGGCGGCGAGGCGGGCGAGGTTTTGTAAAGCAGTCTCGATTTGCGCCGCGAAGACGGCGTGGACGTAATCCTGGCGGATGGCGGTGGTGACGTACCATTCCTCGATATCGCGGATGCCTTTCGGCGCCTTCAGAAACGGCGCGGGCACCAGGGCAATATCGCCCAGCCCGGTGCCGCCGAAGGAGGCGATGACGCCGCGGCCCGTAGCGGCCAGCGCCTCCGCCCGCGCCGCGAAATGCGCGAGATCGGCCTCCGAGATGGGGCCGAATTCCTCCAGGTTGTCCTCGGGGGTCAGCTCGTCCTCGTCAATGGGCGGCTGGCGCACGATGGAGTCGAAGAAAAATCCCCCGGCCGGCATGTGCCCGCTGGGCGCGGCGGCGCGGTCGCCCTCCGGATAGATGAAGAGGCCGCCTTGGCCGTCCGGCGAGGTCTGAAAGCCCGCCGGCACCAGCGCCACCTGCCCCCAGGGCAGCGCGTATTCCCGCCAACCGTCGTTGGCGAAGCCGAAGAGGGTGCGCGGCCCGTACAGGCCCGCCACGCCGGCGCCGATGGCGTCCAGCAGATCATCCTCGAGGAAGCCGAGCATCTGATACGGCTCGTGCACCTTCACCGGGCGCTGCTCCAGCCCGTAGAAGTCGCGCAGCGCCGCCACGCAGGAGACGTGCATCCCCGTCACCGCCGTGGCGCCGAAATCCACCGGCACCGGACCGTCCACATGGTTCAACGCGTCACGCAACCGCCGGCGATGCGACATGGCAAGCCCCCTCGTGGCATGGTGATACAATAAGGATTCAGCAGGACGGTGTGGATTCCTTGTTGAGTCCGGCGAGCATCGCGTGATACACGGGCGGGCGAGCGTCCCCACGAGCCGACGCCGGGCGGAAGTGATCGCATGTCGTGTTCGATAGCAAGACTCTCTCGTGAGCACGACGGATAAGACTTCCCCCCGGCGTCGGCTCGCGGGGACGCTCGCCCGCCCGACGTTACGCCGTCGTCGCCTCGTACGCCTTCGCGACCGCTTTAAACTCGTCCTTCAGGTCGTCGTACAGCCGGCGGAAGATGGGATAATAGCGGGCGTAGACGGCGGCGTGGGCGGCATCGGGTTCCGTGCGGTCCACCACCTGGATGGTCTGCGCGCAGGCGGCGGGCACGCTGGGATAGAGGCCCGCGCCGACGCCGGCGAGCAGCGCCACGCCGAAGGCCGGGCCTTCGTCAATATTGATGGTGACGCACTCGCGGTTGAAAATGTCGGCCTGAATCTGCCGCCAGACGCTGCTGCGCGCGCCGCCGCCGGAGAGGCGAATCTGCGTGGGGTTCACCCCCATCTCATGGAAGATTTCCAGCGAGTCGCGCAGGCCATAGGCGACGCCTTCCAGCACGGCGCGCACCAGGTGCGCCTTGTCGTGGCGCAGGGTGAGGCCGAAGAAGACGCCGCGCGCGTATGGGTCGGGATGCGGGCAGCGCTCGCCGGTGAGGTAGGGCAGGAAGATCAGCCCCTCGCAGCCGGCCGGCGCCGCCGTCGCCTCGTGCGTGAGCAGTTGGTACGGGTCCACGTGCATCTGCTTCGCCACCGCCTTCTCCGTGTCGCCGATGGCGTCGCGATACCAGCGCAGCGAGCCGCCGGAGGAGAGCTGCACGCCCATCACGTGCCACTCGCCCGGCACCGCCGCGCAGAAGGTGTGCGTGCGCAGCAGTGTGTCGGTATGCGGCTGCCGCATGTGGGCGAAGAGCACGCCGGAGGTGCCCACCGAGCAGGAAGCGATGCCTTCCTCCACGATGCCGTTGCCCACCGCGCCCGCCGCCTGATCGCCGCCGCCGCCCACCACGGGCGTGCCTGCCTTCAACCCGGTCAGCGCCGCCGCCCGCGCGTTGATCCTGCCGCTGATCTCCGGCGATTCGTAGACCGCCGGCAGCATGTCGGCGGTGACGTTGCACGCCTGCATCATCGGCGCCGACCACCGGCGCTTCGGCACGTTGAGGAGCGCGGTGCCGCTGGCGTCGCTCACCTCGGTGGCGAACTCGCCGGTGAGCATGAAGCGGATGTAGTCCTTCGGCAGCAGGATCTTCTTCACCTTCGCCCACGCCTGCGGCTCTTTCTGCTGCAGCCAGACGATCTTCGGCGCGGTGAAGCCGGTGAGCACGGGATTGAGGGTTTCCTCGTGCACCACTTTCTCGGTGGCGCGGCGGGTGATCCACGCACACTGCTCGGCGGTGCGCTGATCGCACCAGAGGATGGCCGGGCGGATGACCTGGTCCTCGGCGTCGAGGAAGACGGAGCCATGCATCTGCCCGGAGAGGCCGATGCCGGCGATCTGCCCGGCGTCAATCTTCGCCTCCGCCAGCACGTGGCGCACGCCCATCATCACCGCCTGCCACCAGTCGCCGGGGTCCTGCTCCGCCCACATCGGGTGCGGCGTGTGCAGCGGGTATTCCACCGTGGCGCTGGCGATCTTGCGCCCCTCCGCGTCCACGAGCAGCGTTTTCGTGCCGCTGGTGCCGATGTCAATGCCAAGCAGGTACGGCATGGGGGAACCTCCGTCGAACATGCAGAATCGTTTTTCGTTCATTTCGCGGGCGGCGAGGGGAATCCTGCCGGGATGGGTGTGTTACGTAACAGCCAAGACTGAACGTTTTCGTAACTCCAAAGCTGGACAGTCTTCATCGCTGGAACGTGGCCACTGTCTGCCCGGCATGCTCCACCG
>JAKPKV010000152.1 GCA_029553475.1 Armatimonadota bacterium | reverse complement strand
CGACAGGTGTAAGTCGCCCACGGGACTGTCTGCATAGGATGCTCCCTTCAGGGGGAGGTTCAGTGTAGCAAGTCTCATTTGAGTTGTCAGGGAGATGACCCCTCGTCCTCCGAACCGGCACTTAGCCGTGCAGCTAAGCCTGAGCGGGGAGGGGGGGACCGGATCGCAACGCCAGCCCGTCGTCGCATGGCCACGCACGCCCCCTCCCCATGCTGCTCTTTGATCGTCGCCTGTCGTTATGGTGGGGGATGCGGGCACTGAAGTACCCCCTGCGGGGCCATCCCCCTTCGCCAACGCTACGGGGGACAAGTAACGGCCAGGCGTCCCTCTCCAGGGACGCGGCGGATCGAACAGACTAACCGGAGGCTGGAGATCGCCATATGCATGTGTCAAAGAGCATTAGGGGAGGGGGCCGGGGGGAGAGGGGAGCGTCGGTCGAAAGGAAGCGCACAAGCTGTGCGGGCACCTCGACTTGACGCTTCTCGTCAAACCCTTTACGCTTGGGGCATGCTGGCGAAACGTGTCATCCCCTGCCTGGACGTGAAGGACGGGCGGGTGGTCAAGGGGACCAATTTTCTCGATCTGCGCGACGCGGGCGATCCGGTGGAGTTGGCGGCGTTGTACGACCGCGAGGGGGCAGATGAGCTGGTATTTCTCGATATCACCGCCTCGCACGAGCGACGGAAGACGATCCTCGATATCGCCGCGCGCACCGCGGAGGAGGTGTTCATCCCCTACTGCGTGGGCGGGGGCATCACGGCGGTGGAGGATTTTCGCGATCTGCTGAAGGCGGGGGCGGACAAGATCTCCATGAACACCGCCGCCGTGCAGCACCCCGAGGTGATCAGCGAGGCGGCCGAGCGCTTTGGCAGCCAGTGCGTGGTGGTGGCCATTGACGGCAAGTGGAACGGCGACTACTGGGAGGTCTACCTGCACGGCGGGCGCACGCCGACGGGCAAAGACGTCATCGCGTGGGCGGCGGAGGCGGAGGCGCGCGGCGCGGGGGAAATCCTCCTCACCAGCATGGACGCCGACGGCACGAAGGCCGGCTACGATATCCCGCAGACGCGCGCGGTGGCGGACGCCGTGCGCGTCCCCGTCATCGCCTCCGGCGGCGCCGGTTGCCCCGAACACCTGTACCAGGCGTTCACGGACGGCAAAGCCGACGCCGCGCTCATCGCCAGCATCACCCACTATGGCGAGTATACCATCACGCAGTTGAAGGCGTACCTGCGGGAGCGGGGGGTGGCGGTGCGGTAAATGAAGAGGTGACGGGGTGAAGGGGTGAAGAGGTGACGGGGTGAGGGGATGACACAGGCCCGACGGGCCGGAAGATGCTAGCCACGGGTGGAGCGAGAGCGGAACCCGTGGGTCGGGTCCGCCATGAGAAGGGAAGCCCTGAAAGGGCGACAGCAGAAAATCGTGATGGCGTGACCGCGGTGGTACGCAACGTGCCCGCGGATGTCTGCACGACTTGCGGTGAAGCATATTTTCAGAAGAAGTGACTCGCCATATTCTCGCCACCGCCGAGCAGGCGGCCTGTGCCGGAGCACACGTGGATATTCGCGAATACGCGGCATAATTGAGGAGTCGTATGACTAAGCGCGAACGTTTTCTGGCTTTCGCCAATTTTGAGCCGGTGGATCGGATTCCGCGGCACGCGGGGTACGTCGGGTCGCTGACCGAGAAGCTGACCGCGGCGCTGGGGAAGAGCCCGTATGACTATTTCGACAGCGACAGCGGCCGGGGCGCCGGGCTCACGCCGCCGGAGGGCTTTCAGCCGCCGGATTACCGCGCCTATCACGCGGAGTGGCTGGAGAACCCCGACTTCTCCATTGACGGCAACGGCTGCGGGCATCTGAACCACGGGTTCTACCACTTCACCGAATATATCAGCCCGCTGCGCCACGCCGAGCGTTTTGACGCGCTGGAGGCGTATCCGGTCGTCAGCAACGCGGGATGGTCGGACGCGCGCATGTGCCGGGTGGCGGAGGAGGCGCACGCGGCGGGGGATTTCGCCGAGATCTTCGTCGGGCACATGTATGAAAATGCCTGGCAGGTGCGCGGGTACGAGGAGTTCCTGATGGACTTGCTCACCCAGCGCGAGTGGGCGGAGCTGCTGCTGGACCGCTATTGCGACAATAACGTGCGCACGGCGGCGGCGGCGGCGCGCGCCGGCTACGATGTGATCCGCATCGGCGACGACGTGGCGAACCAGAATGCGCTGATGTTCCAGCCGGAGCTATGGCGCGCGGTGATGAAGCCGCGCTGGGCGAAGGTGATCGCCGCCGCCCGCGCCATCAAGCCGGACATCCACGTCTGGTATCACTCCGACGGCAACATCTTCGAGATTCTCGACGACCTCGTCGAGATCGGCATCACCATCCTCAACCCGGTGCAGCCGGAATGCATGGACCCGGTGGCGGTGCGCAAGCGCTGCGGCAAGCGCCTCGCCTTCGACGGCTGCATGGGCACGCAGACGGTCTTCCCCTTCGGCACGGCCGATGACGTGCGCCGCATGGCGCGCTACTACACCGAGGCGCTGGACGGCTTGAACGGCGGCCTGATGCTCAGCCCTACCCACGTGCTGGAGCCGGAGGTGCCGGTGGAGAACGTGGTGGCGTTTTTTGCGGAGTGCGATACGTTGGCGGCGGTGGGGGCGTAGGCGATGGCCGGGCGCTGTGAGCGTCACCCTGTTGCACGGGCACGATAATTACGGCCGGGGCGGCGCTGGTGCTCGTATCGTTTGATACCGGGGCGGAAGGGACAGACTACGCATGGCAAGGCGAAATTGCCCGCGCGACAGGTGGGGATGGCAGTGGCCGATTGCCGAGCCGGCCATGCGCAGTCAGTCCCGGTGATACCGGGCGGCAATCATCCACTTGAGGGCGCGGCGGGATGGGCGCCGGAAACGCGCAACGTGAAACTCGGCAACGGTAGCTATGGGTTGGTTTGGCTTCGGGACGGCGTTAGGGATTGATCTGGGAACGGCGAACGTGCTGGTGTATCAGCACGGGCGCGGCATGGTGCTGCGCGAGCCGGCGGTGGTGGCGGTGACGCGGAGCGAGGGGAAGCTGGTCGCCATCGGCGAAGAGGCGCGGCAGATGCTGGGGCGCACGCCGGGCAACATCGTGGCGGTGAGCCCGCTGGACGCCGGGGTCATCACCAACTTCAGCGTGGCGACGGCGATGCTGCGGCATATCATGGATCGGCTGTGCGGCAAAGGCCGTCTCATCCACCCGGACGTGGCGATCTGCATTCCCTGCGGGGCCACCGGCGTGGAGCGCCGCGCCATGCTGGACGCCGCGCACGAGGCGGGCGCGCGGCGCGTCTACCCGCTGCTCGCCCCGGTGGCGGCGGCCATCGGCGCCGGGCTGCCGGTCACCGCGCCGCAGGGCAACATGGTGGTGGACCTGGGCGGCGGCACCACGGATATCGGCGTGATTGCCCTCGGCGGCATGGTGGTGGGCGGGGCGGTGCGCACCGGCGGCGCCACGCTGGACGAGATGCTGACGCGCCACCTGCGCCGCGCGCACAACTTGCTGGTGGGCGAGCGCATGGCGGAAGAGGTGAA
Source organism: Armatimonadota bacterium (assembly GCA_029553475.1). Taxonomy (GTDB): domain Bacteria; phylum Armatimonadota; class Hebobacteria; order CAIYQO01; family CAIYQO01; genus JAKIYB01. The sequence continues at coordinate 573 of JAKPKV010000152.1, read as the reverse complement.
GCTGCAGATCGGCTCTGCCGACCGCCTGGACCCCGAATTGACGATGGAGGTGCGCGGGCGCGACGTGATGACCGGCCTGCCGCGCACCGCCCGCATCAGCTCGGAGGAAGTGCGCGAGGTGCTGGCCGAGCCGCTGACCGCCATTTGCGACGGCATCCGCGGCGTGCTGCGGGACACCCCGCCGGAGCTGGCCGCCGATATCATCGACCGGGGCATGGTGCTCTCCGGTGGCGGCGCGCTCCTGCGCAACATCGACCGGCTCGTGACCCGCGAGACGGGCGTGCCTGCCTTCGTGGCCGAGCAGCCGATGGCGTGCGTCGCCATCGGTGCGGGCCGGGCCCTCGAAAACTACCCGATTATGCGCCGCAGCCTGACCGACGTATAACCGCACACCAAAAATCCGTTGTTAACGCGCAGAGACGTCCCCATCAGGGACGTCTCTTTTGTTGGGGGCGTTTTCGCGCGAGCGGCCGCGGCTGCCTAGCGAGGCCGGTCAGGGTGTAGACAGGCTCACCGGTCGGCGGCGCAGCCAGGTATAGATGCCGAAGAGCAGACCTACGACCACCAGCTCCA
>JAKPKV010000146.1 GCA_029553475.1 Armatimonadota bacterium | reverse complement strand
GTACGGCAGGCCGCGGGCGTGGTCGAAGAGCATGGCGCCGATGATGCGGTCCTCGCGGGACAGTTTGCGCAGCAGATCCCGCCCCACGCGGAAGATGGTGTCGCCCAGCGCGCGGTTGGCGAAGCGCCGCAGCAGGTCCTCGATGTGGGCGTCCTGATTCTCCGCGGTGAACTCACCCGGATACGCGGCGATGAGCGCGCGCGCCGACTCCCACATGGCGGCCTTGGCCGCTTCGCGCACCGCCGGCTCCGACACCGCCTGCCAGATGTAGGTGTAATCCGGGTTGAACAGATATCCCAGATAGGCCACCGCCGCGTGGCCCAGGTTGTGGATGAACAGCTTGCGGTCCACGTAGGCGGCCATATTCTGCTTGGGGGACAGCCCCGGCACCTCGGGAATCGGGTTGCGGAAGGCGCGGGCATCCAGGATCAGGGTATGGTACGCCTCGGCGAAGACCCACAGGAGATCCTCCGCGCGCTGCTCCTCGGTCATGATGGGCACCATCTTGCCGATGCTGGTCTCGACCAGCCCGACCATCTCGTCCAGCGGGAAGTCGGCGGGCAGGTGCCCCTGCAGGCCGGTGCGCACGATGGCGGCGGCGTTGCGCAGGTTCTCCGCCAGGATGATGTCGAGGGGGCGCAAGCCGCGGCGCGCCTGCCGCGTCATCAGCCCGCGCGCGATGCCCGGGTAGAGGAAGGGCAGCGCGTTCGGCCCGACCGCCGTGGCGGCGATATCCGCCTCCGCCACGGCGTCCGCCACCGCGTCCAGGTCCTTCCCGTGCACGGCGCGCACATGCTCCACCCACAGCTCCTCGCTCTGCACGTCCCTGATCATCACACGGTAGCGCCCGCGCGCGTTCAATGCGGTGACCAGTTCGTCCATCACCTCCACGAACACCACCTGGTATCCCGCGGCGGAGAAGAGCTGGGCGATAAATGACCGGCCGATATTGCCGGCGCCGAATTGTAATAAGGTAGGCATCGTATCCGCTACATTCGTCCCCGCCGCGCGCAATCCTGCCGCGGCGGCGGACTTTAGTCCGCGAGCAGGAGTCGGCATCCCGGCAC
>JAKPKV010000136.1 GCA_029553475.1 Armatimonadota bacterium | reverse complement strand
GATGGTGATGGGTTCGGTGCTGCTGTTTGCCGGCAACGACATTGTCACCAAGGCGCTGGTGACCCAGTACCCCGTGCCGCTCGTTGCGGCCATGCGCTACATCGTTCAGTTGCTGCTGATGATGGCGGTGCTGCTGCCGCGCATGGGAACGCGCCTGCTGAAGACCGAGCGCACCCCGATCCGCCTGGTCGACCGCAGTGGCGTCATCCGCCTGCAGCTCGCCCACGGCGCCGCCGAAGCCGCCCCCGTCGCTCGCGCCGCCGCCCGCCTGCGCGAGATGATGGGCGCCCAGACTCACTACGGCGACGGCGGCGAGCGCCTCCCCGCCGTCTTCCTCACCGCCGGGCCGCGCGTCTTCAATCTCTCCGGCCTCCTCACCGCCGACCAGGTCATCTCCCTGGCCGACGCCGAGCTGCAGCAGCTTCCCCCCGAGGACACCGTGCTGCTGCTGGTGGGCGAGGGATGACGATCGTCGGGCGGCAAGACGAAGGTGAGGAGCGCGACCTGGTGATTCGTGAGGCGCGAAGCGAGGAGATCCCCGGGGTGGCCCGGCTGATGTGCGGGGCGCATCCGTGGACGTATTTCGGATATGGCGAGGCGGAGTGCGCCGCGCGGCTGCGCAATCCGCGGCTCACCCTGTATGTGGCGGAGCAGGACGGGACCGTCGTCGCTTTCGCGCAGATCAATCCGCAGGGGAGCTTCGGCGGGGTGTGGATCGAGCTGATCTGTGTGGACGAGGCGCGGCGCGGACGCGGGGTGGGCACGGCGCTGATCGGGTACGTGACGGAGACGCGCTACCCGCACGCGAACATCTACCTGACGGTGAGCGCGGTGAACCCGCGGGCGCAGGCACTCTATGAGCGGCTGGGCTTCGTGCAGGTGGGCGAGATCACCGACTACAATTTCGCCGGGGTGAGCGAGTACCTGATGCGGCTGTCCCGCGGCCCGCGACGCGAACAGTATCGAACGCATCTTTAGAAAATCTTTAGGCATGCATATCTTTTTTGACTACAGATTTGATGCATAATATGTTATCATATCAGTCGAATTTAGAAACGATCTCCACATGCCGCTAAGAAACTGTCCGAGCCGGGATCGTGGCCGGCTCGCGCGCTGGGGGCGCGGCCGGCCAGGCCACCGATCCGTGAGCCTGTCGAACGGCGGCATGGCGAGAATGTCTGCG
>JAKPKV010000052.1 GCA_029553475.1 Armatimonadota bacterium | reverse complement strand
CGGCGCACCCGGTCACCGGTCGGTGAAGAGGCGTCCACGGTCCCGACGCACGCGGCTCGACGGAGTCTCGCCCGCCAGGGGACCGGCGCGGCGGCGTCGCGACCGCCAGAACGCCGTTCTGGAGGCCCGCACGGAGATTTTCCCGGCAGGACTCCCCCCCATTGCGCCGAACGTTTCCCTCATGCGTCTGGCCTATATTGTGGGCGCCTATCCGCGGGCGTCGGAGACCTTTATCGCGCGCGAGATCGCCGGGTTGCGCGCGCGGGGGCATGCGCTCGACATCTACAGCCTGTTCGCGCCCGCGGAGGGGCCGGCGGAGGGCGTGGTCTACGGCTGGCCGAACGCCGCCGCGCGATTGCTGCGCAAAGTGACGGGGGCGGGGGCGCTGGCGCGGCGCTGGCGAAAAGCGCTGGGTGATTATGACGCCGTGGTGGCGCATTTCGGCTCACTGCCCTCCACCGTGGCGCTGGAAGCCGTCGGCGACCGCCCGCTGGTGCTCAGCCTGCACGCCCGCGATCTCTACGTGGAAGCGGAGCGGCTGGAGGAGAAGATCGCCCGCGCCGCTGTCGTCGTCACCTGCACCGCCGCCAATGCCGCCTTCCTGCGCGCCGCCTATCCCGCCCAGGCGGCGAAGATGCGCCTGGTCTACCACGGTTTGCCCCGCGCCTGGCTGGATGCCCCCGTCCCTGACCGCCGGCGCGCTCCCGGTGATCCGCTGCGCCTCGTCGCGGTGGGGAGAGTCGTGGCGAAGAAGGGCTACGGGGTACTCATTGACGCCTGCGCGCGCCTGCAGCAGGCCGGCGTGCCGTGTCACCTGCGCCTGGTTGGTGATGGCCCGCTGCGCGAGGCGCTGCGGGAGCACGCCGGGCAGGCGGGGGTGGGGGACCGCGTCGAGTTCGTCGGGTGGGCGGCGGAGGGCGCGGTGCGCGCGGCGTACGCCTGGGCGGACGTCTGCTGCTGCCCGTCCATCATCACCGCCGACGGCGACCGCGACGGCCTGCCCAACGTGCTGGTGGAGGCGATGGCGACCGGCCTGCCCGCCGTCGGCTCCGCCATCTCCGGCATCCCCGAGGCGATTGACGACGGCGTCACCGGCTGCCTCGTGCCCCCCGGCGATGCGCCCGCGCTGGCCGACGCGCTCGCCCGCTTGACTGATCCCGCCGTGCGCGCCCCCCTCGGCGCCGCCGCCGCCGCCCGCGTTCGCGACCGCTTCGATGGCGAACGGTGGCTGGATGTGCTGGAAGGTCTCCTGGCGGAAGAGGCCAAACGCGAGGGCCCGGTCGGGTGACCGGGCCCTCGCGCGCGCATTGCGCGGACGAGCGGTTCAGTCAATCCGCGAAATCACCAGGTTGCTCACCGACATGCGCGCCCCCGCCGACCCGTTGGCGCCGGTGTAGAAGCCGATTTGCGAACGGGTGGTGATGGGCGAAATATCCAGCGTGCCGATCAGCCCGGTCTGCCGGGCGCCGCTCACCGTCAGGTAGAAATCCTTCCCGTTGATGATGACCAGCTTCATCTTCTGCGACGGCCACTTCTCCAGCGTCCAGTTGACGCCCACCAGCTGCTGGTAGGGCACCGCCGACGTGCCGACCACCGTGCGGCTGCCGGCATTCAACTGCGCTGACACCTGCCACTTCGTTGTCTTCGTGCTCTGGCGCATCATGCCGCCCACCACCACGCTGGGGGTGAAACTCGCCGCCGGCGGGACGAATTCGTCGAGATTGTAGGCCGTCGTCGTGCCGCCGTTGAGATCGAGACTGCCATCCTCGTAGAGCGAGACGATCCAGGCGCCGCCGTAGTGCAGCGCCTGATAAACGTTCGCCTGCCAGGTCATGTCACACTCGACCATGATGCTCGGGGCGGGATCGCTCGCCGTGGCGCGATACGTGCCGGTCGGCATGGCGAGGGTGCCGCAGCCGATCCAACGGCTCGTGGGCGCGCGCATGTCGCCGCCCCACGCGGTGTGGGTCGCGTACTGGCTCAATTCGCCGGTATGCGTGGCCAGCACCTCGCCGACGAAAAAGTCGTAGCCGCGCTGCAGCAGCGTCACGCCCATCGAGGTGCCGTCGGTCGCCTGCGCTTCATAGGCGACGTGACCGTCAGCGCAGCTCACAACGGTGCCTTTGTTGTGGCGGGCATCCACGGCGGTAGCGAGATTGCTATTTACCGTGAAATTCCCGTCAGCAGCCACTTTCGCCAGGTCGGCGGTGAGGAACATGATGGATGGCGTCGTGACATCGCCCAATGCCTTGCCGAAGAGGAAGGCGTTGAAGCCGTATTCCGGGGCGGTGTTGCTGCCTTTGCCGGTCTTTGTGGGGCAGTCATAGATCGTCGGCTCGTTGTACTCCCTCAGCAGCGACGACCAGGCGTGGGTGCCGGGGTCCCGCATGAAGGTCTCGTCATGGTCCTGCACGTACATCTGCACGGCGATGCCGATCTGCCGTTGATTATTGATGCAGGAGTTCTGCCGGGCCTTCTCCCGCGCTTTCGCGAAGACGGGGAAGAGGATCGCCGCTAGGATCGCGATGATGGCGATCACCACCAGCAATTCGATGAGGGTGAACCCCGCGCGACGGGTTCCCCCGCTTTGCCTGTGAAACATACCCGTACACTCCTTTCAAAAGAACGTATCATGGCCAACGTGAAAGCTTCAGGGATTCGCATATTTCCGGAACTTAGGATACGTTCATGGGCCCATTTTGTCAAGCATTTTGAGTATTTCCCTCCCCAACGCCCCCTGTACCGCCGCCGGACAGCAGCGCTCGAGGGCACGCTACACCCCATGCAGAGTGAAAGGAGCGCCAGGCAGCACATTTTTCGCCCGCTGGCTTCTGGAAATATGCGATTTCCGGAACCGTTCACGCGGGCACGATAGCCGTACAACTTCGATGCGCGTACACAGATTTGGGTGATGGTGGCCGGCTATCCCGCCCGGCGGGCGCAACGGGCGCAGGCGGGGCGGGCGGCGCACCGGGAAGACGCAATCATCCGCCTGCCGGGTTACCGTTCAGCATTGCCCCCCGACGCCATGTGTCGCGCGGAGCTACCGCGACGAACGGCATATCCAGTACGCCAGGGCGGAAACCGCCTCGTGTCACTGGAGGCGAAACGTTACCACAGCCCTATCGCCTCCGCGGCGACTGCCCGAAACAGTCACTACGGGGGCGATAGGGCTGTGGGCTGTGGTGGCATCACCGGGCGGGTGCCCGCGCGTTACGGCCGCCGCACGCCCATCCCCGACACGCCGACTTCCATGCCGTCGGCGTAGGCGCCGGTGGCGAGGGCGGCGGCCACCGCCGCCAGCGGGCGATTGCCGGTGACGGCGTCGGCCGTCCACTCGTCGTCGCCGCCGGCGGGCGACCACGCCGCCTGCCAGCCGGCCAGGTGGCTCAGGATGGGAACGGGGTAGCTGTGGGAGGCGCCCGGACGCAGCCAGCCGGCGGAAATCCACACGCTCCACTGGTTGCCGGAGGCCGGCGCCAGCTTCACGTTGTAGGCCAGCGCGTTGGCATAGGTGTTCCACCGCGCGGTGAGCTGCCCCGCGTCGCCTTCCGTGACGATCGGCGAATTGAACGTCGGCGGCAGCGTGACGCCGCGGTCGGCCGCGGCGTGCATCGCCACCGTCCGCGTCTGCTGCGTCTGCAGCACGCCCGCCTGCGAGAGCATCGTCGCGGTGGCGAGGTAGAGGTCGTCTGTATCCGCCGGGTGCGGCGGCAGCGCGACGAAGCGTAGCGCGTCGCCGTTCGGCGTGTCAGACACCGGCACCAGCGTGCCCCTGGGGGTGCGCAGCGTGACGTTGCCGCTGGTCATGCCCGGGCAGGTGAGGGTGAACGCCTGCGGGGTGAAGGCCTGCGCGGCGTCGGAGAAGTCAATGTCCAACGTGGCGTTGCCCTTCAGGGACAAGGCGCGCCGCAGAAAGATCTTATCAATGTGCGGCGGCGCCAGCTTGCGGCGCACGGCCGCCACGTCGCAGGTGCCGGCGGGCAGGAACGCGAGCTGATACGGCGCCAACTGCGGCGACATGGCGGTGTTGAGGCCGAGGGCGACCGTGGCGGTGTCCGTGCCCGGCACCGCGCCCAGGAATTGCCCGCCCAGGGTGAACGTGCCCGGCGAAAAGGGGGAGAGGAGGTGGGTGACGGTCGCCATCTCCGCCAGCGTGCCCTGGTACACCGTCATCGCCGGCTGGGTACCTGCCGGCGCGGCAATCGCCAGGCCGTAGCGCCCGTCGGCGGCGGTGAGTTTCGCGGTGTAGACGCCCGCGCTTTTGGGCGCCAGCGTCTTCCAGACGCCCTCGCCGTCCTGATAGGCCACCCAGGCTGCCGAGGTGGGGGTCGCGCCGTTCAGCGTGCGCAGCGTCAGCGTCATCGTCGCCAGCGGCGCCGCCGCGCCCCCGCCCCCGCCGCCGCATCCGGACAGCACCACGCCCAGCAACGCCGCCAGCGCCAAGCCATACCATCGCCGCATCGCGCATCCCTCCGGGAGAACATCGAGTACCGACACTATACCATCCTTTCCCCTCCCCGGACAAGCAACCGCCCGTATCCGTACGCTGCACCCGTGTGCAGACCTCGTCGTGCGTCGTCCGGGACGGCGTGCCTGACGACGAACGGGATGGCGTGCTGACCTGATCTGAATGCGAATGCTCTCGCCATCCCGTTTATCGCCTTCCATTCTGCGGAATACCGAGAGCGTTTGTCGGAAATCGCGCGGCGGCGTGCAACTATGCCACTCGTCCCGCGTATGATACAGTAGGAGAGGGCGGTAGACCGTGGCGAATACAGAGGAGGGGCGCCTGCTCACCAGAGCGCAGCGCGGCGATCTCGTCGCGTTCGAGGAGTTGGTGCGTATGCATCAGCAGCGGGTATTCGCGCATAGCTATCGTTTGGTCGGGAACGCCGCGGAGGCGGAAGATCTGGTGTCGGAAACCTTCCTGCGCGCGTTCCAGCATCTGCAATCGCTGCGGGCGGACCCGTCCATCATCCACTGGCTGCTGCGGGTGGCCAATAACCTGGGCATTTCGGTGATCCGGAAAAGGGGCACGCAGCCGACGGTGGAGCTGGAGGAAATGGGCGAGCGGCCGTCGGAGACGCCGACGCCCGAGGAAGAGCTGCTGCGCGGCGCGCGCCGGGACGTGGTGCGGGCCTGCCTCGATCAGTTGCCGATGAAGGAACGGGCGGCCGTGCTGATGTTTTACCTGGAGGAGCGGCCGCTGGAGGAGATCGCGAAAGTGCTGGGCTGCGGATTGGCCGGGGCGAAGAGCCGCGTCCACCGCGCCCGTCATAAATTGAAGGCCCTGGTCATGGCCGCGCTGGGTGACACCCTCCCGCTCGGTCAGGAGAAGGGGGCGGATTATGAAGATGCCACGAACTGATACGTGTGAACAGGAGTTGCGCGACCCGACGCTGGCCGCGCTGCTAAAAGATGCCTTCGCGGAGGACCCCGCGTTGGAAGAGGCGCCGGGCCGCACCGAGCGCATCATGCGCCGCGTGCTCACCACCGGCGTGCGCCCGGCCCCGGCCCCCTGGCTCGCCTGGGGCTGGGCCACCGGCCTCGCCGCCGCCGCCGCCGCCGTGGTGCTGCTGCTGCTCGGCCCGCTGAACGGGCCGAAGACTGACGTGGTCCACACCGACCCCTCCGCGCCGGCGCCGCAAGAACAGGCCGCGCCGCAACAGGCCCCGCTGCTGGTGGAGAAGATCACAGGGCCGCGCGCCACCGTGACAGCCCCGGTGGAACAGCCGCGCCGCGCGTGGCACCAGCCGGAGGCGCCCACCGCGCCGCCGGCCGCCGGCACGCCCGATCCCGCGTCCGCCGCGCCGGACGCCTCTCCCACCGTGGTGGCCGCCGCACTGTATACCGCCGGCTCCGCCGCGCAGACGGTGGGCGACTACGAAACGGCCTACGAAGCCTACTCGGCCTCCTATGAGGCGCTGCCCAATCCGGAGACGCTGCTCGCCGCCTCTGATGCCCTGCTGTTGATGGCCCGGGACACCGCCGGGTCTGGAGGATAAAGGATCTGACCATGAAGACGTTACGCTGGCTGACACCGCTGCTGATCCTGCTGGCAGGCATGACGCTGGCTCAGCGCCCCGGCCCCGGCCCCGGCAATGAGCCGCGGCGCGCGCCCGACGGCACGCAGGTGGTCAAAGGCAGCATCCTGGACGTGGACCTGACGCAGCGCTCCGTGCGCATCGCCCTGCACCTGAAGGTGACGGACCCCAACGCCCCCGGCAACGTGCCCGATGAGCTGGCGCAAAAGGCCGCCGTCCTGCAGCGCGAAATGCGGCAGGCCGAGCAGCAAGGCGAGAATCTGCGCGTTCAGCGCCTGCAGCGCCTGATTCGCGAACTCCTCTCCTGGCGCGAGGTGCACCACGTCATCACCGCGCAGGACCCGGTGAAACTCATCGGCTCGCGCCGCGTGGCGCTGGCCACCATCACGCCGGGCATGCACGTCGGCCTGCCCGTGCGCGTGGAAGGCGACGCGCCGGAAGGGCAGGTGCCGGCGGCCGCCACCCTCATCGGCGATGTCATCATCCTGCCTGATGACGACACAGATACCGCGCGCATCCAGGGGCGCGCGCCCGGGCGCGAGAAAATCACCTACATGCACCTGGTGGGCATCGTCACCGCCGTCAATCCGCTCACTGTCAAGGTGAAGGACACCACGGTGACCATCAAAGCAGAGCCGCAGTTCTCCGCCCGCCAGAGCGTGCCCATCACCGCGAAAGACCTGCAGCCCGGCCTGCCGCTCTTCGCCCAGGTGCAGCTCCGCAACGAGACGGAGATCGTCCGCCTGAACAGTATCAACGTCCTCTTCTTTCAGCCTAAGACGCCGCTCCCCCCGCCGGACGGCCGCTGACGGAACCATCACACCCGCGGCCGGGGCACGCGCCCCGGCCGCGGGTTCACGTGCGGCGAGGCTCGCCGTTTTTATTCTACGCTCCATTCCCCCATCGCTTATGTCAGAGTAGATATTCCCCACATGCAGTTGTTGTCTCGGTAATCATCCATCACGGACCACCTGTTTTTTTACACGTTAGAGACAGAGATGGACCGGGAGACCATCTCCCCGTCCATCATACAACGACGCTGCCAAATAGCTTATCCGCGCGCTATCATCGCTTGATTGATGGCTTCCGCCACTCTAGCGATCAACGCCTGATCTTTTGAGCGCATCCCTTCTAACTCACCAGATGCGGATCCGATCATCAGCAGATAATCAGGCCGTTCACGCTCCGGCGCTTTCAGGCTCTTGTACCATTGGATACCGCCAAAGACCAACCCAGCGCCGATGAGCAGTCCAAAGAACGCACCCCCAGCGTTGGATCCGAAATTCCCCAGTGAACTGAGACCAATAAGCGCTCCGATGATAATCATAATGATGGGGCCCTTCTTCGAGGGTTCCGGTGGCTGTGGATACTCAACGATCTGCGTTGACACCGACGTGACATTGGCTGTGGCGAAGGTCTTTCCGCCTTGCAGCCGAATGCGTGCATTGGTGATGAGAATCTCGCTCGTTTCGAGAAATACCTGCTCTTGTTGTGATGCCATGCCTTGCTCCTTTGTGCTATGTGAGTTGATTCGCCGTAAAACCACATCCACCAGTGAACGGCGACACGAGGTGGATCTGCTTGGTATTGTAGTTTAACGATTATGCCACCCAGGAGTGTGAAAAGAAAGTAAACCCATTTATATATTACAACTTAATATAATGTCGAAAGTAATTTATTATAGAATTAAGTATATTGATCGCTTGTTTTTCTGTCAAGCGCATGTCATAAATTTCTCAATATGTGAACATTGAACCACACTCACAACACCATTTGCCACCTTGTTGTATGGACTGGCGTATATTCTCGGCAGCACCGTATTGTTCCGGCAGGTATCCGCCGCCCGCGCGCCGAACCTTCCACCCCGGAAAGGGATCACGCGTATGACCACCACCACCGCCCTCACCTCCGCGGTGCGCCCGCACAACGGCGCGCCGGCGCTGTTCATTGACGGCCGGCCGCATACCGGGCTGATGTTCTGGCACTCGAAGATGCACGAGGCGGGGCCGGATTTGCGGCTCTTCGCGGCGGCGGGGGTGCAGCTCATCACCACCGGCTTCGGGGATGTCGTGTACCGGCATGGGGCGGAAGCCTTGGAATACCGCCGGGTAGACGCGCAGATGGCCGCCGTGCTGGACGCGCACCCCGACGCGCTGGTGCTGCCGCGCGTGGGGCTGAACCCGCCGGCGTGGTGGGCGCAGGCGTATCCGGAGGAGATGGACCGCCACTACGATGTCGGCAGCGGCGATCCCATCCACTACCGCGTCTCCTTCTCCTCGCGCCCCTGGCGGTGGGATGCCGCCGAAGCCCTGCGCGCCTTCGTCCGCTACTGCGAGGCGCGCTACGCCGACCGCATCTTCGGCTATCACCTCTGCGCCGGCGACTGCGGCGAGTGGGCCTACGCCTGGCGCCCGGTCATCGGGGAATTCTCCCCGGCGCAGGTACGCGGCTTCCGCGCCTGGCTGAAGGAAAAGTACGGCGACGTGGACGCGCTGCGCGCGGCGTGGGGCGACCCGGACGCGGATTTCGCCACCGTTGACGTCCCGTACGCGGAGCGCCTGCGTCCCGTCGGCGTCTACCCGCGCCCGTGGTCGCTCTTTGATCCCGCGCGCGAGATGCGCTGCATAGACTACCAGCGGTATCATTCGGAAGTCGTCGCCGACGCCGTCACGCACTTCTGCGGGGTGGCGAAGGCGGAGCTGGCGGCGCTGGGGCGCGAGAAGGTCTGCGGCGTCTTCTACGGCTACCACTTCGTGAACCTGCGCATCCCCTACGCGCTGCAGGGCAGCGGGCATCACGCGCTGGAGCCGGTGCTCGCCTCGCCGGACGTGGATTTTCTCTGCGCGCCGCTCAATTACCAGGAGCGGCAGGCCGGCGGCTCCTACCTGTCGCAGCTGCTCCCCGGCAGTCTGCGCCTGCGCGGCAAGCTCTTCTATGACGAAGACGACACCTTCACCCATCGCGCCAGCTACACCCCCTGGCGCTATATCTGCCCGGACGCCGCGACGACGGCGCACGTGCTGCGGCGCAACCTGGCCGGCGCGCTGGCCGACGGCGGCACCCACTGGTGGATGGACCACGACGGCGACGGCTGGTATCGCGACGACGCGGTAATGGCGGAGGTGGCGCGGCAGGTGCAGTTGGGCCGCGAGGTGCTCGACCGCGATCGTACCCCCGCCGCGCAGGTGGCGGTGGTGGTCAGCGACGCCTCGCTCGCCTATTTTCGCCACGACAGCGCGCTCGCCGACGCCCTCCTCACCTGGCAGATGGCCGAGGTGAACGCCCTCGGCGCCCCCCACCTCGCGCTGCGCGCCGCCGACCTGCCCGTCCTCGCCGCGCAGCCGTGGGCCGCGCAAATCCGCCTGCTGCTCTTCCTCGACTGCGTGGAGCTGTCGGATGCTGAACGACAGGCCATGCGCGCCCTCGCCCGCGACGGCCGCACCCTCGCCTGGGTGTATGCCGCCGGGCTGGCGACGCCCGCCGGCTTGGATCCCGACGCCCAGGCGGCGATCACCGGCATCCGCGTGAAGCTGGAGGACCGCTCCGGCCCGCTGCTGGTGGACAGCTATCTCACCGGCGCCCGCCTGCGCTACGGCACCGACCGCGAGATCGCCCCGCTCCTGCACGGCGACGACCCCGACGCGCAGGTCCACGGCTGGGAAGCCTACCGCGGTCAGCCCGCCCTGCTGTCCAAAGACATGGATGGCTGGCGCAGCGTCTGGAGCGCCGCGCCCTGCCTGCCGGCGGCGCTCCTGCGCCACCTCGCCGCGGGGGCCGGCGCGCACATCTACACCGACGCCGGCGACCAGGTTCTCGCCGCCGGCGACCTCCTCGCCCTCCACGCCGCCAGCCCCGGCCTCCGGACCATCCGCCTCCCTCGCGCCGCCTCGGTGTACGACGCCTACACCGGCGCGCCCATCGCGGAAGACACGGAGAGCTTTCCCGTGGAGCTGGCGCGCGGCGAGACCGCCGTCTGGCGCATCCAGTAAATAATTTGGAGTGGAGTGCGGCAAGCATTGCCGCTTTTCTTGTATGAACGGTAGGAGATATCGGTGTCGTTACCGTGCATATAATGAAAGCGGCAATGCTTGCCGCACGCCAAAAAGGGCCTACGGTATCGCCAGCTCCCGCAGCCCTCTCCCATCCGCGCCGGGTGGGTGGCGCAGCACGGCGGCCTCCGTGTCCGCGGCGTAGTCAACGCGGAAGTTGACGCGCATGCCGCTGGTCACGCCCAGCGCTGAGAAGGGCACGCGGAACATCCACACCGTGCGCCGGCCCTGGGTGGTGACGCGGCCGGCGGCGCCGTGCACCGTCAGCGGATCGCCGGGGCTGCCGTCCTTCAGCGCCAGCAGCGCCGGCGGGGTCTCCGCGCCCGGGCCGGCGGCGCTGAGCATCAGGTCGAGAAATGGGCTCTCGCGCTCAGATTGCAGCCGGTTGTCGCGATTGCCGTCCACCACCAGCGCCAACCGCGACTCCGCCGTCGTCGGCTCTTCCACCCCGACCGCCACCAGCAGCGCGCCCTTCGCACGGATGATCGTCAGCGTGCCGGGCACGTTCGCCCCCGCGCCGTCGCCCAGGGTGATGGGCGCGCCGGGCTTCAGCAGGTGCGGGAAATAGGCCTTGATATCCGGATCCATCGCCGGCGTTTTCGGTTCCGCGGTCGCCGGCGGTGGAGATGGATCAGGCGTCGGCGTCAGCGTGACCGCGGTCGCGGTGGCGGCGGCATGCGGATCGGTTTCCGTCCCCGGCGCCTCGGCGTCCGGCGGCGCGGCCTCACCGTCGGGCGGGGAGGTGTCGCCGTCGGGAGACGGTGCGGGCGCGTCAGGATCGGCCGGCTCCTCTTCCAGCGGATCGGCGACCGTCGCCACCACCGGCGGCAGCGGCTCCTCGCCGCTGCGCGCGGCCATCGGCGTGGCCACCGTCACCGGCGATGCCGACGGGCCGCGCTTCATCATCACCCCCACCGCGCCGCCGATGAGCACCGCGACCGCCAGCCCCGCCGCCGCCATCGCCAGCGGCACCTTCAGCCCGCCCGTGCGCTTCGCCGTGTTGATGCCGCGCGGCGGGAGAATCTCGTAGTAAGGGTGCTGCGCCACGCCCACCACCGTCATCGGCGCCGCGATGCCGCGGATGGGCAGCTCCTCCCACGCCAGCCAGCGCAAATCCGCCCGGTCGCCGATGATCAGCCGCGCGTTGTCATACACCGGGGTAGACATATACGTCTGCCCCGGTGCGCCCAGGTCGCACAGGCGGCAGGCGATGTTCACGTTATGCCCGAAGACATCGCGCGAGGTGCGCCCGCCGCGGGTGACGATGCCGAGATGCATCCCCACGTGTACGGCGTGCGGCACGTCGTGCGCGGTGGGCATGCGCTTCACCCCGCGCGCGTGCAGCGCCGCGGCCAGCGCGTGGTCGTCCAGGCTGCGCTCGTAATAGCGGTACGTCGCCTCGTGGATGCGCAGCGCGCACTCGGTGGCGGTGGCGGGATTGGCGAAGACGGCGAGGATGCCGTCGCCGGCGGTGTTGACGATCTCCCCGCCGCGGTCGCGCTCCACCTCCGTCTGCACGATCACGCCGTGCAGCGCCAGGATGCGCTGCGACTCGCTGAGGCTGGCGTTGGCGATGGTGGTGAAGCCGCTGATGTCGCAGAACATCACGCACAGCAGCTCGGTGTGCGTGCTCAGGCGATACTGCTCGACGCGGTCCAGCTCCTCTTCCGAGAGGTTCAGGTAGTTATGGCACTCCATGCAGACCAGCTCGGCATCCGGCTGTTCCGCGCCGCATGACGGACATCGCATGACAACCTCCCTCGCCGGGGCAAGCCGGGACGTATATGCGCTGGATGGTATCGCGGTATGCTACCGCGTTTTTCACGCGGCGCACCCCGCGCCGCCCGTCTCCCGTTATCGGTGCTCGATATCGCCGAAAATGCCGTGCTCTTTCACCCAGAGCAGGCGGACGTTGCCGGTGGGGCCGTTGCGCTGCTTGGCGACGATGAGGAAGGTGGTGTTGCGCATGCTGTCCAGGGCCGCCTGGCGCTGTTCCGGCGGCATATTCTCCAGATCTTTGCGTTCGCTCGGATTCTCCACGCAGGCGCGGATGATTTCCTCGTCGCCGTAATAGGCGGGGCGGTAGAGGAACATCACCAGGTCGGCGTCCTGCTCGATGGCGCCGGATTCGCGCAGGTCGGAGAGCTGCGGGATGCGCGGCTGGCGGGATTCCACCATGCGCGACAATTGCGAGAGCGCCACCACCGGCACCTTGAGCTCGCGGGCCAGCGCTTTCAGGCCGCGGGCGATCTGCGCGATCTCCTGCACGCGGTTCTCCGCGGTGCCGCTGCTATGCATGAGCTGCAGGTAGTCCACCACGATGAGCCCGAGGCCGTGCTGGGCTTTCAGGCGCCGCGCCTTGCCGCGCATCTCCAGCACGGTGATGGAAGGGGTGTCGTCTATGAAGATGGGGCATTCCCAGATGCGCTCCACCGCCCGCCCCAGCCGCGTCAGGTCGTCGTCGGAGACCATCGAGTGGCGCACGGCGTCCTGGCTCACCCGCGCCTCCGAGCAGAGCAGGCGCAGCGCGAGCTGCTCTTTGGCCATTTCGATGCTGAAGATGGCCACCGGCAGCTTCTCGTCCATCGCCACGTTGCGCGCGATATTCAGCGCCATCGCCGTCTTGCCCATACTCGGACGGGCGGCGAGGATGATGAGGTCGGTGGGGTGCAGGCCGGCGGTGATGGCGTCCAGCTCGCCGAAGCCGGTGCCGACGCCGGCGGCCAGCGTGCCGCTCTCGCGCGAGTCCTCGATCTGGAAGAACTGCTGCCGCACCAGGTCCTGCAGGCGCACGAAGCCGCCGGTGACGCTGCGCTCGGCGATGGCGAAGATTTTTTGCTCGCTGGCGTCCACCAGCTCGTCCACGTCCTTGTCGCTCTGGTAGGCCGAGGTCATGATTTCGTCGGCGGCGCGGATGAGCTGGCGCTGCAGCGAGCGCGCGCGGATGATGGTGGCGTAGTGCCCGATGCCCGCCGCGGTGGGCACCTGCGACATGATGGTGGTGAGGTACAGCGTGCCGCCCACCGTCTCCAGCGCGTCACGCGCGCGCAGCCATTCGCCCAGCGTGATCAGGTCCACCGGCTCGCTGCGCCCGAAGAGATCGAGGATGCCGCGGAAGATGGTGCGGTGCGCCTCGCGGTAGAAATCGTCCTCGCGCAGCAATTCCACCGCGCGCGCGATCGCCTCCTGCTCCAGCATCATCGCCCCCAGCGCCGCCTGCTCGGCTTCCAGGCTCTGCGGGGGAATCTTGTCCAGTACGGGATTGCCGCTTGTCATCGTTCAGCCACCAGTGGGGAATAGGTAACCTTTATCATACCAGATGCGAGAGCGGTTGTCCTGTGGATAACCGGACGGATTCGCAAATCCGCGGCGTCTCTGCTCATGTTTCCGGCATGTAACATCGCGCCCGTATCGGGGAGGGGCGGGGGGCCGCGACAGCGGTGACTGGACAAACCGGAAACATGTTGGTAACATAGCGTGACATTGCCGTAACGTGCGGACATGCGGTCTTCATGTACGGCCGGTAGAGTGGAAAGGTGGATTCGTGCCGCGAAGGTGGATCCGCGCTCGCCCTCTGCCTGACCACCAGGGGGTCGCCCTGCGGTCGCACTCCTCCCTCAGCGACCAGGGCTTGCTGCCGCCCGTGGCCCTGCACCGGCCGCGGGCGGCCTCTTTTGTCAGATGCCCCACACAACGCCCGCGCCCCGGTCAGGGGGTGACCGGGGCGCGGGATCCTCACGGACTGATCGCTGTCAGCCGTTACGGCAGCCAGTAGCTGGTCGCGCGGAAGAGCGGACCATTCTGGAATTCGGTATCCTGGAAGATATTGGCGAACTGTCCGGCCGTCGCCGGGACAGCACCGCCGTTCCCCTTCAACTGCACTTTGAGGGTGCGGATGAGCGGATACTCGAACTCACCGGTGCTCGCGGTCGGATCGTCACGGACGAGCCAGCGATATTTCGGGTTCTGGTTCGGGAAGATCTTCCCGCCGATGTCGAGGATCGTCACCTTGTCGGTGTCGGCGAACGCCGCGGAGCAGTAGCCCACGCCGTACGGGTCGGCCGCGACTTTTTCCACCATGTCAAGGTCGTCGGTCACCGTCACCGCCTGGGTGCCGATGCCGCCGAGGCCGGCGAGGCCGGAGATGGCATAGGTGCGCGAGCCGCTGTTCTTATCCATCGTGTAGGCCTGGAAGACGTTCGCGCTGTAGCCCTTGTCGGCGCCGTTGAAGATCGTCGCCAGGTCGCCGGTGCTGGTGTCGAAGTCGGTGCTGCTGATGCCCGCGTAGTTGATCTTGCAGTTCTTCGAGACGATGAACACGAACGCGTCACGCGCGACAGATATCTGGCCACCAGCGATCACGCTGCCGTCAGCCACACCCCAGACGAAATGGCCGCTCGCTGCCGCGCGGCGGAAGTCGGCGAACTTGGCACCGGTGCCATTGCCGTAGTCGCCGGAGCCCTTGAAGCCGCGGCTGAACCATTTCCCATTGTACCCAGCCCAGACTTCCGCCGCCGCCATCACGATGGGCATGGTGGCGTAGTCACCGCCGATGGAAATGACGGACGCCTGCACAGGACTCAGCGCAGTCGGACTGCCGGCCACCCTCTGGATGCCGCCGCCGTAGTTCTGCACCATGCCGAGGCCGACGGCCTGATAGAACGCGCGCCCCGGGCCGTAGCTGATGTCTTTCAGGTTCGCCTGCTTGCCGGGGAAGAATTTCGCATGGCCGTCGCAGAAGCCGATGATGACGCCGTTGTGACGCGGGTCGAGCTCCACCGCGTTGTTCGACGCGGGGTCGGTCGGGTTGACGAGCGCGCCGCCGCCGATGAGGCCGCCGCCATCGCTCCACGGGCGGGAGGGGGTGGCGTCCGCGATGCAGCCGACTTCCGTCGGGGCCTTGATCTGCGCTTCGTTCACGCCGGTGTTGTTGGCGGCCGAAGTGCCGACGGAATCATCCGACCGGACCAGGATGCCCGCGTAGCCGTAGCTGATCGGGCTGTTCTTGTCGTTGGCGGCGTCCGAGGGGCAGAAGAAGATCTTCTGGGAGCCGGCATAGGTCTCGATGGCGGTGTGCCACTTGATGCCCGGATAGCGGCTGCCGTTA
>JAKPKV010000129.1 GCA_029553475.1 Armatimonadota bacterium | reverse complement strand
GTTGCTCATCTGGATGATCTGTTCGCTGGTGTCGGCGACAAGGATGTCGTTGTCGATGTTCTCCTCGCCGAACTCGTTCTCGATCACGGCGATCTTCTGTCCGTGCGCTTCGGACAGCACCCGCTTGAGCAGCGTGGTCTTTCCGGAGCCGAGGAAGCCGGTGAGGATGGTGGCGGGAATGAGACTCATGGATGAACCCTGCGGTGGCGGCTGAGAGGCCGCGAAGATGGGGGAGTGTAGCGGTCCTTGACCCGGATCGCCGGACCCCACCGTCGGGGTACAGCGCCAGCCGGGCACCCGTAAACGCTATCTTTCAAGGAGCATGATGTGACCAATCTGCGCCGGGTTGATGCCATTTTCTTTCATAAAACGGCTTCAAAGCGGCTTTTTGACCACCACCAGGCCCTTCAGGTACTCGCCCTCGGGGAAATGGATGGTCATCGGGTGGTCCGGCGCGCCCTGCAGGCGTTCGCTGATGCAGCCCTCCACGCCGGCGTCGATGCCCGCCGAGGCGACGATCTTGTGAAACAGGTCCGCGCTGATGCCGCCGGAGCAGGAATAGGTGAACAGTTCGCCGCCGGGCTCCAGCAGCTTGAAGGCCAGCCGGTTGATGTCCTTGTAGGCGCGTGCCGCCCGTTCGGCGTGGGCGGCGGTGGGCGCGAATTTCGGCGGATCCAGCACGATGGCATCGAAGCTGCGCCCCGCCTCGATGAAGGCCCGCAGCGAGGCATTGACGTCAGCGTCCAGAAAATCGGCCCGCGCCGCCTCAAACCCATTGAGCGCCACATGGGCCCGGGCCCGCTCCAGCGCCGGCGCGGACGAGTCGATCGAGGTGACGTGTGCCGCGCCGCCGGCCAGCGCCGCGACCGTGAATCCCCCGGTGTAGCAATAACAGTTGAGCACACGCTGAAAGCCCCGGTGGCGGGCGTGCGCAGCAAAGCGCGCCCGGCTGTCGCGCTGGTCGAGGTAGAAGCCCGTCTTGTGGCCGGTGGCAATGTCCAGCGTCAGGCGCCAGTCGTGTTCACGGATGCTCAGCTCGGTGGCGCCGTCGCCGCGCAGCC
>JAKPKV010000105.1 GCA_029553475.1 Armatimonadota bacterium | reverse complement strand
AATGTACCATTCGGCTTTCGGATCCGCCGCATGCGCCGCCAGCCAAGCGGGGAAACGTTCTTCCAACGCCGCGAACAAAGCGGGCGTGAAGCCCCACAGGTTCATCGACACCCGCTCCGCCCCTGTCAGCGCGATGGGCTGCCCGGGGCTCTCGCGGTTCTCCGCACCGCCGGGCACGCGCACCAGCTTGGTCATCTCAGTCACCGTCTCCAGCATCCCCTCCGGCGTCACGCGGCAGATGCCGCGCGCCACGCCGCCATGTTCCGAAAGCGTCTGATCCAGACGGTAGCCGACCATAGCGAAGCGTGGTTTTGGGGCGGGCCGCGACGCGGAGAGAAACGTCCCCAGCCGCGCGAACGCATCCTGACCATAGAAGTCATCCGCATTGATCGCGGCAAACGGCGCCTCGACCACCTGCCGCGCCGAACGGATCGCGTGCGCCGTGCCCCACGGCTTGGCCCGCCCGGCCGGCACCGTGAACCCTGCGGGCAGATCGTCCAGAGCCTGAAACGCATAACCCACCTCGACCGTCCCGGCATATTTCGCTCCCACGGTCTCGCGGAAGACCTCCTCGAAATCCCGACGGATCACGAACACCACGCGGTTGAATCCGGCGCGCACCGCATCGAACACCGAATAGTCCATGATCGTTTCGCCGGACGGCCCCACCGGGTCAACCTGTTTCAAACCGCCGTACCGGCTACCCATGCCCGCCGCCAAAATCACCAGTGTCGGATTCATTCTAATATTCCCGTATTCTGTTTCAAGGTTTCAGGCTTCAGGTTCGAGATTGCTCTCAAAGATACACCCCAAGCCGAACAGCGTCAACGACGGGTCGACCACAAAACCCATGCCGCTGCCTTTGAGCGCCCAGCCCGCATATCCGCCCGTCGCCACCAGCTTGAACTCGCACCGCATCGCCGCCCGCAGGTGGGTCACGATCTCGCGCATGATGCCCCGGTAACCGATCTGGGCGCCGATCCGCATCGCCTGCAGCGTGCTGCGTCCCACCTTCGGACACCGACCCTCCAGTGTCACGCGCGGCAACAGTGCCGTCCGCTCATACAAGTAGTCGGTCATCAGCGGCAGGCCGGGCGCGATCACGCCTCCCACATAACGCCGGTCCGGAGTGACCACATCAAAGGTCAGCGCCGTGCCGAAATCCGCGACGATCAGCGGCGCGCCGTAACGCCGCACGCCGCCGCAGGCGCCCGCCAGCCGGTCCGCGCCGATCGTTTCCGGGGCGGGATAATCGACGGTCACGTCCATCGGCAGATCCGCCTTGACCACCAGCAGCGCGTAACCCGTTTCGTTGCGAACAAGCCGACGCCACGCCGCATTGACCCGCGGCACAACGGATCCGAGAACCGCGCCGTGGATCCCGCCGCGGATCGCCTTGCGTACCGCCGCAGCGCACGCCGCGGGGCGCTTCACAATTCC
>JAKPKV010000073.1 GCA_029553475.1 Armatimonadota bacterium | reverse complement strand
GCCGCCGCGGGCGCCGCCGCCAGCCGTGCGAGGCAAAACGCCAGCACTCCGTTCACCAGCAGTGAGCAGAGCACCGGCGCGAGGCGCTGTATCCCGTGCGGGCGGTTACCGGCCATGCGTCCCCCGCGGCGTCCCCTGCGTCGCCACCACCAGCTTCCCAAAACCGGCCTGCTGCGCCAGCGTCATCACCCCCACCACGCGCCCGTGCGCCGCGCGGGCATCCGCCTGTACGATCACCCGGCCCTCGGTACCGTACTGCGCGCGCTCATGCGCGAGCAGCGCGTTCAGCGCGGCGTCGGGCACCGGCCGGCCGGCCCAAAAATATCCCCCACGGCGATCAATGCCGATGACGATATCGTGCGCGACCGCCCCTTGCGACCGCGTCACCGCCGAGGTGGGCAGTTTTACACTGAGGCCGGCGGTTTTTTCAAAACTCGCGGTGAGCATGACGATGATGAGCAGCACCAGCATCACGTCCACCAGCGGGATGATATTGATCTCCACCTTCGGATGCAGCTCATGCCTACGCCCGCGCGACAGGCTCATCAGCTTCCTCCTTCGGCAGCCACTGCGCGGCGGTGTCTTCCCACTCCGCCACCCGGCGATTGATGGCGGCGGAGAGCAGGTGGTGCCCGGCCACCGCCGGAATCGCCACCCCCAGCCCGCAGGCCGTCGCCACCAGCGCGGTGGCGATGCCGGACGCCACCACCTCCGTGCTCATGGTGTTCTGCACCTTCATCGCCTGGAAGGCGTGAATGATGCCGATGACCGTGCCGAGCAGGCCCACGTAGGCCGCCGTGTTGCCGATGACGCCCAGCACCGGCAGCCAGCCTTCCAGCCGGTGCCGCGCCACGGTGATGGCGGTATCCATCAGCGTCGCCAGGTGCTCGCGCCCGCCGGCGGCGTGCTCGTCGCGCAGCCGCGCCAGGTGCGCCAGCACCCCGGATGACGCGCGCCCCTGCTGAAACGCGCGGTCGGCGCCGCGGCAGCGCCCCAGCGCCAGCAGGCGATCAATGATGATGCCCCACGACCCCAGCGACGCCGCCAGCAGGACTAGTATCACCGGATCGTGCAGCAAATGGTGTATGGGCATGATGCGAAAAAATCCTCGCGGGGCCGGGCATGACGCCGCCCGGCCCCGTTGCTCTTGTTATTTCCACGCCGACCGGACGCCCACCTCCAGGCTGCGGCCTTCGGCGGGATACCCGGCGAGTTCCTGATACGCCTTGTCCAACAGGTTGCGCACCGTCAGGTAGGGCTGCACGGCCCCGACGGTGCGGGTGACGGACAAATCAAAAACCGTACGTGCGGGCAGCGTGCCGGTGATCGCGGCGAACGTCACCGGATCGAAGCCGACGATATCCAGCCGCTCATCGCCCCAGCGCCCGGTGAGCGCGCAGCCGTATTCGCGGAACTGCGTGCTCAGGGTCAGCGTCGCCTGGTTATGCGGCAGGCGCAGCAGGCGCGCGCCGCTGTCGCGGTTCGCCGAATCCAGATAACTGTAGGTCGCGCTAAGGGCGGTCTTGCCCGCCAGCTTGCGCGTCCATGCCAGCTCCACGCCCCGGTGGCGCGTGCGGGCCACGTTATTGAAGGTGATGCCCGCCCACTGAATCTCGTTATACACGCTGTTGCGGAAGAGCGCCAGGTCCACGCTGCTCCGCGCACCCTGCCAGTTCAGCCCCACCTCGTACTGCTGCGAGACTTCCGGCCGCAGGTTCGGATTGCCGGTGAAGCCCATGGCATTGTAGTACATCTCCACCAGCGCCGGCGAGCGGAACCCCTCGCCGTAGGAGGCGCGCAGGTTGAGGTCGGGACGCACGGCGGTGTTGACGCCCACGCGCGGCGCCAGCCGGCTGCCGGCGACGGAGTGATCGTCAAAGCGCAGCCCGAGCACCAGGTCGGTGGCCGGGGTCAGGCGCCAGCGGTCCTGGGCAAACAGCGCGCGCGTCGTCACGTCCTGGTCCTGGCTGCTGGTGGCCGCGCCGTCCTGCGTCTCCGCGTTCTCATAGCTTTCCGCCCGGTATTCAAGCCCGATCAGCGCGCGGTGTGCGCCGTAACGGCCGCTGTAGGTCATCTCCCCGACTTTCGTCTTGCCGGTCACGAGCGAGCGGAAGACCGCCGGATTGCCGGTCATCCAGTCCGTGCCGGGGGAGAGGTTGTCCAGCACCTGCCGCACCAGATAGGCGCGCCAGGCGAGCTCGCCGCCGCCCAGCTCGCGGCTGGCGGAGAGATCATACTCATTGCGGTCCCACTCCTGGCGGTCGTCGAGGTCGGCGAACCCGGTGTTGCCCGTGTCGGCGCCGGGGAGGCCCAGGTCATCGCGGTAATGCTCGGCGCGCAGCGTCATCCGCCAGCCGGCCACCGCGGGGAAATCCAGCCGGCCGGCGAGATTCGTCGCGCTGAAGTCGCTGTTCGGGCGCGTGCCGTCGTATTCCGGCAGGCTGGAGGTGAGCTGCCAGGCCATCTGCGGCAGCGCGCCGTACAGCGACAGGTTGCGCGTCCGGCGCCCCTTGCTGCCATAGCCGATCATGCTGCTGCCGCCGGAGCCCTCCGGCCGCCTGGTGATGACGTTGATGACGCCGCCGATGGCTTCCGAGCCGTACAGGCTGGAGGCCGGCCCGCGGATGATCTCCACGCGCTCGATCTCTTCGACGGGGAATTTCGACAGATCGGCGCCGCCCATGAAGGACGAGTTGGAGACGCGCATGCCGTCCACCAGCACCAGCGTCTGGTTGCCGGAGGTGCCGCGGATGGCGGGCACGGCGAGGGCGCCGAATTGCCCGTTTTGCTTGATCGCGACGCCGGGCACCAGCTTCAGCGCGTCGGCGACAGTCTCCGCGCCCTGCCGCCGCATCTCCTCGCCGGTGATGACGGTGGCCGTCGCGATGGATTCGCTCTGCGGGCCTTCGATCCGGTCGGCGGTGACCACGACGGTCACTTCCGGTTCTTCCTCCCCGACATCCTGCGCCAGCATGGGCAGGGAGGACAGGGCGAGCACGGCGAAAAGCGCGCATAGCCGGGGGACAGTGAACATGACGGGAACCTCCTTTAAGCTACGGATGTGAGCGAGATGTGCACGGTATCCGCCTCGCCGGCGTCCACCTGGAACGCCAGCGCGAACAGCCAGGATGACAGGCGATTGAGATAGGTGATGACCAGCGGACTGAGCGTTTCACCGGCCTGCGCGAGGCCGACGACCTGCCGCTCCGCCCGGCGGATGACGGCGCGGGCGACGTGCAGGTGGGCGCTCCCCACGCCTTCGCCGGGGGTGACGAAGCCGCGAAACGGCGTGTCCCAGGCCCGCAGCTCCGCCTCCAGCCGCGCGAGATGCGCGCCATCCAGGAACGCGTCGGGGGTTTCCGGGGCGGCGAGCTCCGCCATCAGCAGGCGCAAATCGGCCTGCACGCGGGAAATCGCGGGATTCCAGGCGGTGGCATGGAGCAGGGCGCGCGCCAGCCCGAGGTGGGCCTGCGCTTCATCGAGCGCGCCGATGGCCTCCAGCCGGCGGTCGCATTTCGGCAGCGCGGCGCCGCCGATGAGCCGGGTGAATCCCCCGTCGCCATGTCCGGTATAGAGCATTTCGACCTCTCTCCGGTACGGAGGCCCGATGCCCGGTCTCAGACAACACACCCCCGCCACGAAGGGCGAGGGTGCGGCAAGACGGAGGGTGAATCCGGCGTCCGCACCAGTTCCCGCGAAGTGGTGTCGAATCCCGCGCCGGATTCGGTCTCCTGGCTTCCGCGTCATCCTCCCCGTGCGCCTTCCCATCCTCATCGGACAGTGGCAGAATGCACGGCTCGTCGGCGGTTACAGTTGCGGGGCAGCGCCGGATTCGCACCGGCTTCCCTTAACATCCGAGCAGACAATCTTCAATTGTGGGGGCATCGTACTCTTTCCGCGATGGGTTGTCAAGGGGGGTTACGATAATTTTGCCGCGCTATCTAGCGTCGAATCACACGTCATGCGCTACGCGTAGGATCGCGCCGCGCAGACCTTCCCCATGCGGGAGGCGTTCGTGGAAGGAATTTGCGCGCGCGGGCGCGAAGAGAGGCATATCTCACCGTCCGGAGGTTTTTCATGCGCGTGTATGCCTGGACGCTGCTGGCGCTCACGTGTTGTTCCGCCGTGCTGGCGGAGGTGCGGCTGCCCACCCTCTTCAGCGACGGTATGGTGCTGCAGCGGAATGCCCCCGTGCCGGTCTGGGGCTGGGCGGCGCCGGGTGAAGCGGTCACCATCACGCTTGACCAGCAACAGGTGACGGCGACCACCGATGCCGCGGGCGCCTGGAAGACGACCCTGAAGCCGATGAAAGCAGGCGGTCCCTTCGCGATGACGGTGGCCGGTAAAAATACGCTCACCATCAAAGACGTGCTCATCGGCGAGGTGTGGGTCTGCTCCGGGCAGTCGAACATGGAATGGACGGTCAACCGGGCGGCCAACGCCCAGCAGGAAATGGCCGCGGCGGCGTATCCGCAAATGCGCATGTTCACCGTCGCGAAGCAGGTCGCGGATGTGCCCCGCGCCGAGTGCGCCGGCCGCTGGGCGGTCTGCACGCCGCAAGCGGCCGGCGCGTTCTCCGCGGTGGGCTATTTTTACGCGCGAGCGCTGCACGAGAAACTGCAGGTGCCCATCGGCATGATCCACACCTCGTGGGGCGGCACCATCGCGGAGGCGTGGACCAGCCGCGAGGCGCTGGCGGCCTCACCGGAGCTGGCGGGCATCATCAGCGCGGCGGATACCGCGACCGAGCGCTACAGCCGCGTAATCTACGCGCAATACGGCGCCGCGCTGCAACAGTGGCTGGCGGCGGCGGAGCGGGCGACCGCCGACGGGAAGCCCATGCCGCCCATGCCGCTGCACGCGCTGCCCGACCCGCGCGCGAACCAGAATTTCCCCTGCGCGCTGTACAACGGCATGCTGGCGCCGCTCATCCCCTATCGCATCGCCGGGGCGATCTGGTACCAGGGAGAATCGAATGCCGGGCGCGCCGCGCAATACCGCACGCTCTTCCCCGCGATGATCGCCGACTGGCGGAAAGCCTGGGGGCAGGGCGATTTCCCCTTCTATTTCGTGCAGTTGGCGAATCACCTGGCCGCGCAGAAAGACCCCGGCGAGCAGAGCGGCTGGGCGGAGCTGCGCGAGGCACAGGCGATGGCGCTGGCGCTGCCCAACACCGGCATGGCGACGATCATTGACATCGGCGAAGCGGGCGACATCCACCCGAAGAACAAGCAGGACGTGGGCAAGCGGCTGGCGCTGAACGCGCTAGCGAAGACCTACGGCCAGGACGTGGTCTCTTCCGGCCCCACTTACGCCGGCATGACGCTGGAAGGCGCGACGGTCCGCATCAGGTTCGCCAACCTCGGCGGCGGGCTGACGGTGCGCGGCGACAAGCTCAAGGGCTTCGTCATCTGCGGCGAAGACAAGAAATTCGCCTGGGCGGACGCGGTGATCGAGGGGGATACCGTGGTCGTCAACAGCCCGGCGGTGCGCAGCCCCGTCGCCGTGCGCTACGCCTTCGCGAACAATCCGGAGTGCAACCTGTATAACCAAGCGGGGCTGCCAGCGGTGCCCTTCCGCACCGACGCGCCGCGGTGAAATTAGGCGGACGATCCCGATGTATGCGCTGTGAAACATGACTCCCGTTGTGCTCGGTATCCGCTTGGTCGGCCCGATCCGGCCAGTCCGCGGGGGCGGACTTCGTTTCTCCAGCCCCGGATTTCAATCCGGGGGACTGGGGCCGCGGAGTTGTACTCTGCGGCCCCAGTGAACAGCCCACCACAGCGGAAACACGTTGTCACAGCGCATGAATCGGGATTACCCGCTTGCCGTCGGATGAAGCTCGCTGGGACGCTCGCCCTCCCACGGCTCACGCTTGACTCACTCCCCAGCCTGCCGCCAGCGCCTTGCACGTGGTGAAGGTCGCCCCCCGCTCCTTCAGCAGGTCAATCAACACCCCGAGCTGCTCCAGCGCGTAGTCGCCGCACCCCTCCACCATGAACTGGTCGGGGATGACGGCGCCTTCGCCGTAGTGGATGGCGCCGGTGGGCATGGGCCAGAATTCCCAGGGGTGGAAGTAGAAGCAGAGCGTGGGCGGGATTTCGCGCGCCCGCAGGTAGGCGAGGAAGTTGTCAATGTGGCGCATCAGAGCTTCGGCGCTCTCCGTGCGCCATTTCGGCCACTGGTCGCGGTCGCGGCCGTAGGGGTCGGCGCTCTCGATGGTCATGTCGGCGAAATTGGGGATTTCCAGCACCGGGCTGTCGCCTTCCCGCGTCCAATCGTCCGTGCTGGGATGGTACGGCGCCAGGCGCTCCCGGTAAAAATACATCGGGTAGGAGGCGTCGGCGAGGTAGCCCAGGCGCGCGAGGGCATTCACCACGTGCGTGCCGCCGAAGAGGCGCGGGGCGCGGAAGGAGACCACCTTCTCGCCCAGCGCCTGCTCGACGAGGTCGGTGGTCAGCGCCAGCCGCGGCTCCACTTCGGCGGGCAGCAGCGGGTAAATGCCGGGAATCTCGAAAAGCGGCTCCCCCACCGTTTCGTGATACAGCGCGTGCGCACCCACCTCGTGCCCGGCGGCGGCGGCGTCGCGCACGATCTCCGGATAGCGCCGCGCGGCATCCCCCACGAAAAAGCAGGTCGAGACGATGCCCTTGTCCGCCATCAGGTGCAGCAACCGCGGCGTGCCGTGTTGCAGCCCTTCGTAGAATGGCGTCCAACTGCCGATATCCGTCTCCATATCGAAACCGAAGATGACGCGCATGACAGCTCCTGTTGTTATGTATAGTCACCGTCTGGAACGGGGCGGGAGCCCGGCTCGACTCTCTACCCAACTATCATCATACAAGGACAATACCCTCCCTGGAATAGATGCGTTCGTGAGCAACCGTAGTCGTAGTCGTGAATCAGAAACCTTTCGATTACGACTACGGCTACGACTACGACTGCGACGACGATTATGCGACCGGGAATCCCATCACCGTATAATACGCCAGGTTCGGCTGCTGCACATCCATGCGGCCGATCTGCGCGACCACGGGGACGGTGCTTTCCAGCACGAGCGCATACTGGCCGAAGGGCACCATGAAGCCCTGGTCGCCGACGGGCTCATCCATGCGGAGGCAGCGGACGCGCTCGGCGCCGACGGTGAAGGTCAGGTCGCGCACCGGCTCGCGATCGGTGAAGTACATCGTCAGCCGGCACGCCGCTTCCACGCCGTTCGGGTTGAGGATGACCAGCGACTCGTGGCCGTGGGGCTCCCCCTCCCCGCGGGGAGGGAGGTCGCCATCGGGAAACGCCCAACGGGTGTGGCCCATCATAACGGCAGCTCCATGATATCCATCAGCGCGTCGGAGAGCGTCTCCACGCCATCGGCGGCCACGCGCACGCCGTTCTCCCAGCGCAGGCCGAACGCCGGCGTCTGCAGAAAAGTATCCACCTGGAAGGTCATGTTCTCTTCCAGCGGATAATGGGTGGTGCTCTCCATCCACGGGCGCTCCACCTCCATCATCCCCAGGCCGTGGCAGGGGCCGTAGAGGAGGTGGTCGCCGAAGCCGCGGCTGCGGATGTAGTCGTAGAAGCGGCTCACCACGTCGCTGGCGATGACGCCGGCCCGCATCCACGCCATCGTCTGGTAGTGGGCGTCGCGGCCCACCTCGACCAGCGCGCGCATCTCGGCGGGCATGGGGCCGATGCAGAGCGGCCGGCCGACACTGGGCGAGTACCCCGCCAGCCGCGCGCCCAGGTTGAGCTGAATCATCGTGCCGGGCATGATGGGGCTGTGCGTCGGGCGCGAGATGGCGTGGCGGGTGCGCGGGCCGGCGAAGGCGTAGACGGCATGCGCCTCGTACTCGGCGCCGGCGGCGTACAGCTCCTTCTGGATGAGGCCGACGAGCTCCAGCTCCGTCATGCCGGCGCGGATGTGCGACACCACCGCCTCCAGCGCGTGTTCGCTCATGCGGAAGGCTTCCCGCATCACCTCCAGCTCCGCCGGGCTCTTGATGACGCGCTGCTTGATGATGATCTCATCCGCTTTCACCAGTTCCACGCCGGGGAAGGCGGCGCGCACGCCGTCGTAGACCGGCAGCGGCATGATGCTGTAGCCCACCAGCCCCAGCGTGTGCAGCGGCCTGCCGCCCAGCGCTTCGTCGAAGACATCGCCGAAGGTGCTCACGGAGAGTTCCGGGTAGTCCGGCTCGGCGGATTCGCGGTAGGCGATCATCGTGCGGATCGTCGGCAGCATGCTGTGGTCTTCGGCATACTCCTTGCTCTCCGGGCCGATGAGCAGGATCGCCTCGCCGTCGGCCGGCACGATGCAGCCGGCGGACTCAAAAAGCGGCCAGTAGTCGGTCAGGTAGCGCACGTTGGCGAAGTCCGCCTCGTTGCTGTGCACGAGGATGGCGTCCAGCCCGGCGTCGCGCACGGCCTGCCGCGTGCGCGCCAGGCGCGCGGAAAATTCACTGTCGGGTAGACGCTTCAGCCCGGTGCGAGAGTCAATAACGAGAGTCATGCGGTGTCTCCTTATAATGCTTTTCGCTCAAGCTCGTTCGTAGTCAGGCACGCAGCCGCAGCGGAGTGCCGTCCGATTCTGGTTCCTGTAACCGATTGCATGGTCGAACGGCACTCCGCTGCGGCTGCGTGCCTGACTACGAACGGGTTCTTTCATTCCTCTTTCTGTACTCGCAGTGACGCGAGTTTTTCACGGACGCTTTCCGCGGAGAACATCCACCCCTGGCATTCGGCATGGAAGCCCAGGCGGGGGTCGGCCTCGATCCACGGCAGCGCCAGCGTGAGGTTGGCGATCTCATCGTCGAGAATCGCCCGGTACTGCGCGACCCGATCTTCCGGCCGGTCGCGGCGCAGCAGGTACGTTTTATAAATATGCAGCGTGCTGCGATACGCGCAGCCGATGACCGTCACCGTCCCCAGCTCGAGCTGCGCGGTGGGCCGCGCACTGCCGGCCAGCGCCTCGCGATACCGCGCCAACCCGTTGTCCCACTCGGCGACGAGGCCGGTGAGCAGCTCGACGATCTCCGGGAGGGTGAATTGTACCGCGGATTGCGTGAGGTCGTCGCCGCGCTCATGCATCATCCACGTCCAGCCCATAGAGGCGCCGGTCAGCGGCTCCAGCGTCAGCGGATACGCCAGCGCGTAGTTGCCCGGCCACCAGTAGAGCAGCGACATATCGAAGGGGAACCAGGCAAAGGCGGCGGAGAAGTGCGCGACCGCGTCCGCCACGCCCGCGCCATCAGCCACCCCGAGGTATTCCTCCGCCAGCCGGGCGACGAACTCCGCGGGCGTCGGGCGCTCCGGCCGCGCGATGAAGCGCCCCACCGCCGCGGTGTTGAGGCTGAAGCTGTTGCCGAAATTCCAGGTCGCGAGCATGCCCCGCAGGCCGAGTTCCTCCACGCCGCGTAGTTTCGCGTACAGGTGATCTATCAGCGGCAGATTCGGCACGGTGGCGAGCTCATGGGTGGTGCCCACCTGCAGCTTGGCCATCACCGATAATCCGTGGCGTCTGGCCTCGTCATGCAGATGACGGAAGCGTTCCGACGGGCCGACGTATCCGAGACTATACTCGTCAACGAAGTTCTCCTGGCCGGTGGGCAGCGTGCGATGCCCGCCGCGCTCCCAGTCAATGAGCACGATGACATCCTTCGGCAGTTGCGCGACCAGCGCGGGCTGCGGGTCCGGCTCATACTGCGTCCAGCCCCAGTTCCAGGCGATGGCGAGGGCGTCGGCGCTGGCGGCGCGGGTGCCGTCGCGCAGCGCAGTGATGAGCTCCGCCACCACGTCGGACGCTGCGCGCCCGGCGCAGCGCGGGCAGGCGGGCCGCTGCCCGCCGGGGACATCCCAGACGTGCGAATAGCAACTGGTGTGGTGCTCGCTGGCGCTGATGAGAAACCACCCACCGAGATCGGGCACGGCGGTGAACACGTTCGCCGCCGCCTGGCGCAGCCACGCCTGCACTTCCGGCGCGGAGGTGCAAAAGGCGTAGGTCTCCGGCCACTCGTCCATGCCGGACTGGCCGGCGGCGCCGCGCGCTTCCGGATGGGCAAGCCAGAAGGGATGATCGCGCGGCAGGCAGAGCGGCTCATTGAGATAGAGCAGCACCCGTACGCCATAGCGCTTCGCCCGTTCCACCACCGTCGCCAGCGCGTCCTGATGGGCGGCGATGTCCGTGCCGAGCGTCGGGAAGATGTCCGTCGCCGCCAGATCGCGCAGGATGCCGCGCAGCCACACGGCGTTGAAGCCGTGCTCCACCAACTGCGCGAAATACGCTTCCGGATAGGCGTCCGGACCGGTCAGGATGTCATCCGCATAATATTTCGCGTGAAACGAGCGAAAGATGCGCAATGGGATGCCAGGCATGGGTAGACAATTACGCCGGGTCTGGCGATTTCCCTGCCGGATGCCGCGGGATTTCACGAGAAATGAGCGGGTGGAGCTGGTCCCGCAGATCCGTGAGCTTCGCCCGGATGCTCTCCGGCGTGAACAGATATTGCTGGCATTCCGCGTGGAAACCGAGACGGGGGTCGGCCTCCACGAAAGGGAGGAGGGCGGTGAGGTTGGCGATCTCGGCGTCGAGGATGGCGCGGTAGCGGGCTTCCCTGTCCGGCGGGCGGTCGCGGCGCAGCAGGTAGATTTGGTAAATATGCCGTGCGCTGCGAAAAATATGCCCGATGGCGTGCGCGACGCCGCGCTCCAGGCGCGCCGTCGCGCTCGACGCGCCGGCGAGGGCGGCGTCCAGCAGGGCCACGCCCTCGTCCCAGGCGACGAGCAGGTTGTCCAGACAGTCCACGATCTCTTCGGCGGTGAACTGCGTTTCCGTGGCGGAGAGATCGTCGCCGCGCTCCTGGGCGAGGCAGCTCCACCCCATGGGCGCGCCGGTGAGCGGGGCGAGGGTGAGCGGATAGGCCGGCGCGTAATTGCCCGGCCAGAAGTACAGCAGGTCCTGATCGGACGGGAACCACACCAGCGCCGCGGAAAATGTTTCCAGCGCCGCCGCAACGCCGCCGCCATCGGCAATCCCGAAATAGCTTTCGGCCAACCGCGCGACGAATGTCGCCGGCGCCGGACGCGCGACCGTGTCGGCGAACCGCGCGACGGCGGCGGTGTTCAGCGAGAAGGTGTTGCCGAAATTCCAGGTGGCGAGCAGACCGGCGACGCCCAAGCGCTCCGCGTCGAGCAGCTTGCGATACAGGGTATCCACCACCGGCAGGTTCGGCACCGTCGCCAGCTCGTGGGTAGTGCCGACCTGCAGCTTCACCATCACCGGCAATCCGCGCCGGCGCGCGGCGTCATACAGCGCCATGCAGCGCGCGGACGGGCCGGGGTAGGCCAGGCTGTATTCATCCACGAAGTAGGGTTTGCCATTCGGCAGCGCGTGATGGCCGCCGCGTTCCCAATCGAGCATGACCGCCATGTCGGCGGGCAGATAGGGCAGCAGCGAGGGCTGCGGGTCCGCCTCGTAATAGGCCCAGCTCCAGTTCCAGGCGATGGTGAGGGCGTCGGGGCTGGCGGCGCGGGTGCCCTGATGCAGGTCTTCCAGCACCTCGCGCACGATGGCCATCGGCTGCCGCGCGCGGCAGCGCGGGCAGGTCGTCCGCTCGCCCCGCCGGTAGCCGAGGATGCGGGAGTAACAGTGGGCGGGGTATTCGCTGGCGGTGATGGCAAACCAGCCGCCGAGTCCCGGCACGGCGCGGAAAAGGCCGGTCATCGCCGCGCGCAGCCAGGCGCGCACCGCGGCCTCGGAGGTGCAAAAGGCGGTGAGCGGCTCGGCCGCGTAATCCGCGAAGGGCGCGGTATGCCCGCGCGCCTCCGGGTGATGCGTCCAGAACGGGTGCGCCGCGGGCAGCGCCTGCGGCTCCTGGAGATACAGCAGCACGCGCACGCCGTGCGCGGCGGCGCGCTCGACCACGAGCCCCAGCGCATCCTGCTGGGCGGCCACCTCCTCGCCCAGCTCGGGGAAGACGTCGGTGGTCGCCAGGTCGCGCAGCAGGCCGCGCAGCCAGACGGCGTTGAAGCCATGCGCGGTCAGCGCGTCAAAGTAGGCGTCAGCGTAATGTTCCGGAGCGCATCGGATGTCATTCGCGTAAAAATTCGCGCGACATGAGCGGAAGATGCGCAGGGGAATCGTCATGCGTCCCGTCCCGCCGCGGCCGTGGCCAGCTCGACGATGACGCGATTCCGCCCGCCGTCTTTGGCGCGGTAGAGCAGCATGTCGGCGCGTTTCAGCAGCGTCTCCGCCGAGTCATCGAGTACTGCCATCGTCGCGCCGGCGGAGACCGTCACTTTGAGGATCCCCTGGGACTGGGTGAGGAACGAGGTGGAGATGAGGCCGCGCAAGCGGTCGCCCAGGCGCTGCAACTGCTCCTCGCTCGCGTTCGGCACGATAATGAGGAACTCGTCGCCGCCCCAGCGGCAGAGCACGTCGCTGGTGCGCAGCGCGTCCTGCATGGTACGCGCCACCATGCGGATCACCATATCCCCGATATCGTGCCCGTACGTGTCGTTGAACTCTTTGAAGGTATCCACGTCTACCATCATCACGCCGAACGGAATGCCGTAGCGGGTGAATTCATGCATGCGCGTGCTGAGGGTGATGTTGGCATAGCGGCGATTGCCGACCTGCGTCAACTCATCCAGCAGCGCCAGCGCCTCCAGTTGATGCAGGCGCTCGATGAGGTCGGCGCGTAGCGTGCTCTCGTTAAAACTTTCGATGACGCCCACGATCTGCTTCTTCGCGTTAAATAACGGCGCGACCCGCACCAGCACGGGAATGCGGTGTCCGTCCGCGTGGTGCAGATACGCCTCCATCTCGCGTTTCTGCCCATCCTGCAGCGTCGCGCGCAGCGGGCAGTGATCCTTGCACAGCGGGCGCCCGTCTTTATCCACGTGCATGAGGATGTTCTCGGAACAGCGCCGGTTCACCACCTCCGCGGCCGGATACCCGGTGATTTGCTCTGCGCTGGAGTTCCAGAACCGAATCCGGCGGTCGCGATTCACGACGTATACGCCGTCATGCAGGCTGTCAAGCAAATGCAGATACGATGTGCCCAGAATACGCATGACTGATCATCTCCTGTGCGCTGCCCGGGACTCGGGGATGCCGTGCCCGTATACGGCCGATGCCTCTTCTGCCCTATTGTAGCATAAATCACTCCAGTCGCGCGCGCCGCGTTTTTTATCCCCGCTGCGCCGGCCGGCGGTCGGACCGCCGGCATTCTGCCGGCACGTGACCGGGACGGTCGCGATGACCGGTGTCCGGCTGGAAGCCGGCGGTCCGACCGGTCATCTCAACCCGCTCCAACCAGGAACGAGGAACCAGGAACTACCCTCAACCTGTCGCTTGACATATCGGCAAGCCGGGATTATACTTTGCATATGCAACTATTATGCGGGAGAATTATTCGATGAGTGAACTTATTGCTGACAACGCGGCGCGCAGTTGCGCCGCGGAAGTGATGGCCACGCTGCCGCTCATCATGCGCACCATCGGCGCCGAAATGCACCGGCGGCACGCTGGCGACCTCTCCGCCCCGCAATTCCACGCCTTGAACGTCGTGGATAAACACGACGGCGCCTCGCTCTCCTTCCTCGCCCGCCATATCGCCTCGGGCCTGCCGTCGGCGTCAAAACTCGTTGACGGGTTAGTGGAGCGCGGGCTCGTCGCCCGCGCTATCGCGCCGGACGACCGCCGGCGCGTCCTGCTGTCGCTGACGCCGCGGGGGCGGGAGCTGCTGCATGCCTTCCACCAGGAAGGCGTCGCCTACCTGGCCACCCATCTCGCCTCGCTGACCGACGACGAACAGCGCGCCATTCTCCACGCGATGGGCATCCTACGGCGGCGCTTCGCCCTGAATGGCGACGCCGCCTGTCCCGGCGCGCCACACGGAGGACACCATGACCGCTAACACCATCGCCCGATTCCTGCTCTTCACGCTCGCCCTCACCCTCCCCGCGCTGGCCGAGGACCCCGCGCCGTTCACCCTGCGCGCCTGCGTGGAGACCGCCCTGCAGCGGCAAGCCGGCATCCTGCAGGGCGCCAACGCGGTGGAGAGCGCGCGCGCGCGGGCAACACAGGCGAAAAGCGCCTACTATCCGAGCATCGCCATCTCG
Organism: Armatimonadota bacterium; assembly: GCA_029553475.1. Lineage (GTDB taxonomy): Bacteria > Armatimonadota > Hebobacteria > CAIYQO01 > CAIYQO01 > JAKIYB01. Next base: position 26,164 of record JAKPKV010000073.1, on the reverse strand, counting down.
CACAGCACCGTGCTGGCGGAATCGGGGCGCGCGACGGGCCAGCGCGACGGCGCGTCACTGACCATCACCGAAAACTTCTACGACGGCGGGCTGCGCGAGGCGCGGATCAGCGGCGCCAACGCCGCCGTGGCGCAGAGCGGCTATACGCTGGCGCGCACGCGGCAGACGGTGGTCTACGCCGTCACCCGCGATTACTTCGCGCTGCTGCGCGCCCGGCAGCTCGCCACGGTGCAAACCGCGCGCGTCGCATACCTGGAGAATTACCTGACGCTGGTGCAGGCGCGCGTGGATGCCGGCGACGCCGCCGAGGTGGACAGGCTGCCGGTGGAGGCGCAACTCGCCAACGCCCGCGTGGACCTGCTGGCGGCGCACACCGCCATCCGCACGGCGTCCGTGCAGCTGCAGCAGGCGATGGGGCTGTCGCCGTCTCCGGCCTTCACGGTGGCGGACTATGCCGCGCCGCCGGCCCTGCCCATCACCTCATTCGAAGACTCGCTGGCGCGCGGCGCGGCGGACCGGCCGGAGGTGGGAGAGACGCGGGCGGGCGTGCAATCCGCCGGCGCGTCGGTGAAGTCGGCGAAAATCGCGCTGCTGCCGCGACTGGTGGTCAACGGCTCCTTCGATCAGCCCATCGCCAGCGGCGATCCCAACGCCTTCACCATCGTCGGCGGCATCGCCTACGACCTCTTCAACGGCGGCAGCAACCGCGCCGCGTACCGCGAGGCGCAAGTGAGCCTGTCCTCCGCCGAGATACGCGCCGCGCAGATCAGCCGCGACATTGAGGCCGAGGTGGAGGCAGCCTACCTCAACCTGGAAAGCGCGCGCGAGCGCCTGGCGGCCAGCGACCTGAGCCTGCAGGCCGCCCAGAAGAACGTTGATGTCCAGCAGGATCGGTATGCACAGGGACTGGCCATCACGCTCGATCTGCTGAACGCCCAGGTGGAAGTCGTCACCGCGCGCAGCAGCGCAATACAGGCGCGCTACGACTACTACACCTCGTATGCCCAGCTCGAATACGCCATCGGCACGCAAGGAGGTCTCTATGCGCACTAAACGCCGTCCCACCCGGTGGATCATCGCCATCGCGGTCATCGCCGTCGTCGCCGGCTTCTTCATCGTGAAAGCCCGACAACAGGGAAAACCGGAGCCCATTATCAGCACCGCGACGGTGTTTCGCGGCACGGTGACCTCCAGCGTCTCCGGCAACGGCATCCTGCAGCCGGTGACCACGGTGGAGGTGAAATCCAACGTCGGCGGGCAGATCGTCGAGCTGGCGGTGGATGAGGGCGATCTCGTGCGCGCCGGACAGCTCATCGCGCGCATAGACCCGGCGGACGCGTTGAGCGCGCTGGAGCAGATGGAGGCCGACCTGACCGGCGCCACCGCCCGCGTGCACTCCTCGCGCGAGAGCCTGGAGCTCCAGCGCCGGCAGCAGGTCACCAACGTGGCCGCCGCCGAACAAGCCGTCGCCAGCGCCCGCGCCCGGCTGGCGCAGGCGGAGAAACTCGCCGACATGCAGACGACGACCTCGGAGTCTGCCGTGCAGCAGGCGACGGAATCCCTGGCCGCCGCCCGCGCCCGGCTGGCGCAAGCGGAAGCGCAGGCCGCCGCCCAGCCCCGGTTGACCGCCACCGCCATCAAGCAGGCGGAGAGCAGCCTGGCCGCCGCGCGCTCTGCGCTCCAGCAGACCAAAACCGCGCTGGCGCCGCAAAAGATCGCCGCCGCCCAGGCCTCCTTTGACCAGGCGCAGGCGAACTACGCCCACGCCGAGACGAACCTCGCGCGCCAGCAGCAGCTCCTCGCCAAAGGCTACGTGCCGCGCAGTCAGGTGGATACCGCCCAGCAGAGCTTCGCTGTCGCGAAGGCGCAGCTCGCCACCGCCCGGCAGAAGCTGGATACCGTGAAAGATGAAGCGCGCGAAGACATCCAGGCCGCGCAGGCGCGCGTGGATCAGGCGGAAGCCGCGCTGGCCAGCGCGCAGGCCAACGGCATGCAGGATGACCTGAAGCGGCAGGACGCGACCGCCGCCCGCGCCGCCGTGAAACAGGCGGAAGCGAATCTGGCCGCCGCGCAGGCGGGCAAGGGACAGGATACCGTGAAGGTGCAGGATATCGCCGCCGCCCGCGCGGCGCTGAAACAGGCGGAAGCGAACTTGGCCTCAGCGCGCGCCAGCGCGCATCAGGTGCAGATACGCCGCGAGGAGATCACCCAGGCGGAAGCCTCCCGTGCGCGCACCGCCGCGTCAGTGGCCAATGCCCGCACGCAGGTCAGCTACTCGACGATCACCGCCCCGCGCGACGGCGTGGTGGTGAAAAAATACGTGGAAGTCGGCTCCATCGTCACCGCCGGCCGCTCCTCGCTGGGCGGCTCCGGCGCCGGCGTCGGTCTGGTGGATATCGCCGACGTGACGAAGATGCGCATCCAGGTGGACGTGGATGAGACGGACATCGGCAAAATCCGCGTCGGGCAGAACGTGGATATCACCGTGGATGCCTACCCGGATGAGCTCTTCTCCGGCCTGGTGACGAAGATCGCCCCGCAGGCCACCACCACGCAGACCGTCACCACCATCCCGGTCACCGTGCAGCTTGATTGGACCGACCGGCGCCTGAAGCCGGGCATGAACGCCACCTGCGACTTCATCACCGAGCGGCATACCGATGCCCTGTTGGTGCCCAGCGAAGCGGTGAACGAGACGGACAGCGGCGCCACCGTCACGGTGATGGTGGACGGCAAACGGGTGACGCGCTCCGTGCGCGTCGGCATCGTCGGCGTCGACAATACCGAAATCCTGGAGGGCGTCAGCGCAGGCGAATCGGTCGTCACCGCCATCACCGAGCCGTCCGCCTCGTCGGGGCGGCGCACGCGCGGGATCCTCGGCGGCGGTGGGGGGCGGCGGCGCTAGGCGCGAAGGGAGGTGACCGCATGATTTCCGTGCGCGACCTGCAGAAAACCTATCACATGGGCGACATCGCCGTGCGGGCGCTGAAAGGCGTTGCGCTGGAGATCGGCGCCGGCGAGTTCGTCGCCATCATGGGCCCCTCCGGTTCCGGGAAATCCACCTTCATGAATATCCTCGGCTGCCTGGACAAGCCCACGAGCGGGGAATATATCCTGGACGGCTTCCAGGTGTCCGGCATGTCCGACGACGAGCTGGCGGCGATACGCAATCGCCGCATCGGCTTCGTCTTCCAGACCTTCAACCTCATCCCCCGCCGCCCGGCCATCAAGCAGGTCATGCTGCCCATGATGTATAATCCCGCGGCGCGGGAGGTAGAAGCGTGCGCCGTCGCCGCGCTGGAGCGGGTGGGCCTCGGCGCGCGCATCCATCACCGTCCGAACGAGCTCTCCGGCGGGCAGCAGCAGCGCGTGGCCATCGCCCGCGCGCTGGTGAATAATCCGGCCATCATCCTCGGCGACGAACCCACCGGCAACCTGGACACCCGCACCAGCGAGGAGATCATGGCGATCTTCCAGGAGCTGCACGCCGAAGGCAAGACCATCATCATCGTCACCCATGAGGAAGATATCGCCCGCCACGCCCAGCGCATCATCCGCTTCAAGGATGGCCATATCATCGTGGATGAGCCGGTGGCGGCGCGCGTCGCCGCGCGCGAGGTGCTGGCGAAGCTGCCCGCCGAGGACGAGGAGGAGGACGCATGAATCTGTGGGAAAGCGTACTGGTCGCCCTGGAAGGGTTGGCGGCCAACAAGCTCCGCTCCGCGCTCACCATGCTCGGCGTCATCATCGGCGTCTTCGCCGTCATCGCCATGCTGGCCATCGCCGAAGGCACGCGCGTGCAGATGATGAGCAGCATCCAGTCCATGGGCACCGACGTGGTGATGATCTTCTCCGGCGGCGGCAGGCGCGGCGGCGGCGGCGGCCCGGCGCGCGGCGGCTTCGGCAGCACGCAGTCGCTGACGCTGGACGACGCTTACGCCATCGCCGACGACTGCCCCTCGGTGTTGGCGGTGGCGCCGGAAGCCGGCGCCAACGCCCAGGTGAAGTATCGCAGCCAGAATACCAACACCCAGGTACTCGGCACCACGGCGGATTATCCGGGCGTGCGCAACTATAAGGTGGCGTCCGGCAAGTTCTTCTCGAACAGCGACGTGCGGTCATCCTCGCGCGTGGCGGTCATCGGCTACGACACGGCGACGGAGCTTTTTGCTCAACTAACGCCGGTGGGCAAGGATATCCGCATCAACGGCAGTCGCTTCCGCGTCATCGGCGTGCTGGCGCAGAAAGGTTCGCAAGGCGGGTTCGGCAACCCGGACGATCAGATTCTCATCCCCGTCACCACCGCGATGAACCGCCTCTTCGGATTGGAGAACGTGCGGATGATCAGCGCGCGCGCCACCGCCTCGGATACGCTGACGCAGGCGCAGGAGGAGATCACCCGGCTGCTGCGCAAGCGGCACCGACTGGCCTCCGGCGCTGAAGATGACTTCCGCATCATGACGCAGACGGAGTTCATGTCGTTTGCCAATGAAGCGGCCACCATCTTCTCCGTCCTCCTCGGCGGCGTCGCGGCGCTCTCGCTGCTGGTCGGCGGCATCGGCATCATGAATATCATGCTGGTGTCGGTGACGGAGCGCACGCGGGAGATCGGCATCCGCATGGCGCTGGGCGCGCGGCGGCGCGATATCCTGCTCCAGTTCCTGGTGGAATCGGTGGTGCTCTCGCTGGCAGGGGGCGGCATCGGCGTGCTGCTCGGCCTGCTGTTGGTCGCCTGGACGGGCGCCTTCGCCGCCGAGACGCTGGGCTCCACGCCCGTCGTCTCCACGGTGTCCATCGTGCTGTCCTTCTCCTTCTCCGCCGCGGTGGGCATCATCTTCGGCGTCTACCCGGCGTTGAAAGCGGCGCGGCTCGATCCGATTGACGCGCTGCGCTACGAATAGCTCCTGTCGCCGTGCAACCGCGCGCGGCCTCCGGGCGTATCATGCATATGGAGGAATCGCCATGCAGCGTAACCTGGTAATCGGACTCGCCCTGGTGCTGGTGCTGGGCGGGGCGGTCGGCGCGTTCCTGCTCTCGAAGCAGGCGGCGCCCGCGCCGCCGCCGCAAATGGCCAACGCCGGCAGCGCCACGCCCTCGCGCTCCACTGCCCGGGCGGACACCGCCGCGCCGACCGCGCGCCCGCCGGTGCGCGAGGAGACGCCATCGGCCACGCCGCCGAAGACGGCCGAGGCGCGCACGCCATCCAACGCGACCGGACGGCCGAACGCCGGCACGGCGACACCGCCGCGCGAGGGTTCGCGTCCGAATGCCGGCGCGACCAACAGCGGCCGGCGGAGTGAGAACGGTGGCGCGCCGTTCGATCGCGAGAAATTCGTTCAATTCCAGGAGACGCACAAGTACACCTTCCAGCTCATGGGGCTCGTCGGCAATATCATGCGAATGGAGCGCGACGGCAAGACGCCCCTCACCGCGCAGCAGGCGAAAGAGCTGCTGGCAGTGCTGCAGCCGCTGCGCAAGCAGGAAAAACTGACCCAGGATGACGCGAAGGCGGCCATTCGCGACGTGCAGCGCGTGCTCACCGAGGCCCAGCGTAATGCCATCGCCGCCATGCCGGAACGCGACGGCGGACGCCGGGCCACCGGCGGCGGCGGGGGCGCGGGTAATGGCGGCGGCATGCGCGGCGGGCCTCCCCCCGGCGGCGGGGCGCCGCCCCCCGGCGGGCCGGGCGGCGGTCCCGGTGGCGCGCCCGGTGGCAGGGGCGGGGCCGGTGGCGACGGCGCGCGCGGCGCGCGTCCGATGATGGACCCCACCACCATGCAGAATTTTAACCCCTTTTACAAGCCGGACGGCGAGGATACCGGCCGTATGAGCCGCCGCTGGGACACGCTCTTCGAGACGCTGGAGAAGAAAGCCGGTCAGTAGGTATAGCGGGTTAGGGGTTGGAGATTAGGGATTAGGGGTGGTGGGCCGTCACGATAGACCTTGCCTCGTCCAGCGTCGGGAACGCCCTCCGTGGCGTTCCGGGGCGCACGTTGGCACGCCGGGTGGAGATACGGGAACCGGAACGCCACGGAGGGCGCACCAGCGGACCCCGCGGGCAGCACCCGGTCGCTCATCCCTCTGTCCCGAAGGGACCGAAGCCGTTAGCCACGGGTGGAGCGTCAGCGGAACCCGTGGACCCCGGCCCGCAAAACATCATAGCCCCGCAGGGGCGACAGCAGGAGGATACCATGGCCGATTCATTCGCCGCCCCGACCGGAGATGGCCCCGCACATCCTCGAGCAGCGTGAGCGGATGGGACGCGGTGAAGCGGTAGCGCGAGCCGCAGGCCGAGCAGCAGCGGACGGTGACGTTTCAGGAGGCATGGGTGGCGTTTCTCTGTCGCCCCTGCGGGGCTGTGGATGTTTGCGGGGCCGTTAGCCACGGGTTCCGCTGACGCTCCACCCGTGGCTAACGGCTTCGGTCCCTTCGGGACAGAGGGATGAGCGACCGGGTGCTGCCCGCGGGGTTCCGCTGGCGCGCCGCCCGCGTACAGTTTGGTGAGGAGGGCAGCAGGAATACTCCGGCATGAAACGAATCGTTTCCGCCAGGGAAGGATCTGCCGTGATCGTGCCGGCATGGATACGCACCCCGCTCCTCGCGCTGTGGGCCTGGATGCTGCGCCATCCGTGGTCGGCGCTGGCGCTCATCATCGCGGGTCTCGGCATCCGTGTCTTCGGCGAGATGGTGGATGAGTTCTACGAGCAGGAGCTCTCCCCCGTGGACCTCCGGCTCCAGGCCGCCCTGCAGCCGTATCACGCGCCGGCGCTCGATACCGCGGCGCGCCTCATCAGCGACCTCCTCGTGCTGCCGTGGATCGCGCTGCTCATCGTCCCCATGCTGATCGGCCTGCTGGCCCAGCGGCGCGAGGTCGCCGCGCTCGTCTTCCTGCTGGTGCCCGCCTTCACCGGCCTGCTGGTGGAGATGTTAAAACTCCTCTTCGGCCGGGAACGCCCCCCCACCGCCATCATTGACGAAATCGGCCACAGCTTTCCCAGCGGCCACGCCACCGGATCAGTGGTCGTCTACGGCCTGCTCGGCTACCTGACCGCGCGCTTCCTTCTCCGCGCGCGCTGGGCGCGCGGCATCGCGCTGGCGCTGGCCGCGCTGATGATCCTCCTCACCGGCCTCGCCCGCGTGTACCTGCACGTACACTATCCCAGCGATGTCGCCGCCGGTTGGGGCGCGGGCGCCATCATCCTCGCCGGCGCCATCCTGTTCCTCGAAGCGTGGGAGCGGCGCGCGGGATCGGCCTCCCCATAACCGCGCGGGGGACGGCCATTGGACCGTCCCCCGCGCGCCCGCCATCGTGGCAGTACGACTCAATCCGTGATCTGCAGCTTCAGCTCGTCCGAGTTCGCGCGCAGCTCCGGCGCGTAGATGCCCGTCGCGGTGGTGGGCAAGGCGCTGAATTTGCCGGGGGTCTCGGCGCGCAGGCGATAACTGAGGCTATGCGTGCCGCGGGCGAGGCGCTGCACGAAGAAGCAGACGCGGTTGTCGCGATACTCCGTGTACGCGCCCATTTCGTTGCCGCCGTACCCGCTGCGGGCTTCCACCGGCTCAAACCCCGCCGCCTTCATATCGGCCAGCAGGATGTACTCGTAGTCGTTCTTCGCGTCAATGACCAGCTCCACCTCGATGAGGTCGCCGCTCTTCACGGCGGCCAGGTTCGGCAGCTCGGTGCGCTCGTACTTCTCCACGCGCTGGTCAAGCGACTGGCCGCGGGTGCCGGCCACCTTCGTCGTCTTCTCCACCCGCGTCAGCTTATAGTACTTGCGGTTGACCTTGATCTCCAGCCCCGCCCTCGTGATCACGTCTTCCGTGGTGAAGTTCGTCAGGTAGGCGTTGAAGTAGAGCGGCCCCGTCCCCTTCTTCACCACGGTGAGGGTGTGCTGGCCGGTCGTCACCGCCGGCCCGTCGAGGATCAGCTTATTATCGAAGGTGAAGAGATTGGCCTTGTCAATGCGCACCGTTTTCACCGTCTTGCCGTCCAGCTTCACCTCCACCGTCATATTCGGGCTGTCCTCACCGCTGGCTTTGATGTAGTCGGCCAGCGCCTCCACCACGATGGCGGTGTCCCGCGTGCTGTTCCAGTAGGTGGAATGCTTGCGGTTGTTGATGAGGTATTTTGCCAGCCGCGATGCCGTCTCACTCTTCGGGTTGGTGAGCGCCAGCAGCTTCAGATAGTAGGCCTGCGCCTCGTACTCGCTGCCGTACCAGTACCACCAGCTATTCTCCGGCAGGCGCAGGTAGGCGGTCTGGTTCTCGTCATCCTGCACGAGGAACTGCTCGATGTTGGTGATGACGGCGTCGCGCTTCTCGACGTCCCCCACCCGGTGCAGCGCCATGGCGAACATGCTCTTCGCGTAGACGGGCAGGCTCACCCTGTCGCGCCACAGGTAGCCGCGCATGACGGCGCTGTCGGCCTTTTCATCCACGAGCACCATGTAGACGAAGGCGTCCAGCGCATCGGCCGTCTTCTTGTACGGCCATTCCGACTTCTCCGCGTCGCCGCGCCGCAGCCAGTTGATCTGCTCGGCCTGGTAGCCCTGCAGCCAGGCGACGCCGCGCCGGATCATCTCCGGCGGCACCGTCACGCCGATCTCGCGGGCGATCTGCAGGCCGTGCACCACCAGCGCGGTGGTGTGCGGCCAGGAGCGCTCGCCCCAGCCGCTGAACCAGCCCCAGCCGCCGTCGCCGCACTGCATGCTCTGCAGCCGGTTCAGGTTATGCTGGATCATCCGCGCCACCTCGGCGTCGTCGAACACCGGGTTGCGCGTACCCTCCCACGGCTGGTAGATGCGCTTCCAGTCCTGCGCGCGCTGGCGGTCGTCGCCGATCTCTTGCGCGTTCAGGTTGGTGCGCTTGGCCTGGATATCCTTCAGGTCCACGCCCATCTTCTGCAGCACCTTCTGCGTGATGATGGTGGGCAGGAAGCGGTTCAGCGTGGATTCCGTATTGTCATAGGGATAGCTGACCAGATAGGGCAGCGCGTCCACCATCGAAGTCGCCAGCGAGGGCGAGTAGCGCACTTCCAGGCGGCTGTACTGCGGCAGGCGCTCGGCCGGCACGCGCAGCGTCACCGTGCTCTCCGTGCCGTCGGGGCGGATGGCGCCGCTGTAGCTGTCCGTCTTCAGCATGCCGTGCACGTAGGCCGGGAAGACCATCTGCATGGCGTCCGATTCCTGGTCGGTGAGCGCCTTCACCCGCACGGTGGCGAAGTTGGAGGCCACCACGCGGACGCGCCAGTCCACGCGCGCCTCGCCGCCGGCGGGGATCATCGCTGTGCGCGTCAGCGGCTCGGCGGCGGGATTGATCGGCTCCAGCACCGCGCCGTCCAGCTCCAGCGCCACCCGCACGGCTTTGGCCGCCGGCAGGTAGTTATGCACCACGGCGGAGAGCACCACTTCGTCCTTCTGCATGAAGAAGCGCGGCGCTTGCAGGCGCACCATGATGTTCTTCCGGGTGATGATCTCGGCGGTGCCCTCGCCGACCCGCGCGCCATCGCCCATCGCCCACACCCGCGCTTTCCAGGTGGTCAGGCTGTCGGGCATCTTCACCGGCAGCGTGGCGAGGCCGTTGGCGTCCGTCCGCACCGTCGCCGCCCAGTAGGCGGTGTCGGCGAAGTTCGTGCGCACGGTGGCCGCCGCCAGCGGGGGCTCGCCCCCGCCGCCGGCCGCGTCACCTGCCGAACGATCGGCCATCAGGCCGTTAGCCTCCATCGCCTTCGCCGCCATCGGCGCCGCCGGCGCTATGCCATCCACCGCCAGCGCGCCGGCGGTGCGGGCGCCCAGCGTTCTCACCCCGGAGATGTCTCCGTATGCGGCGGCGGATTCCAGGCCCACGTCGTCGCGCAGATCTTCGTCGGCGATGGAGTAGCCGAAGATGCCGAGGAAGCCCATGCCGCGTTCATTGCGCAGCAGGATATTGCCGCCGCCGCGATTCAGGCTGTGCTCGGTCTGCGGGCTATGGTGGCGCTGCCACTTCCAGAAGAAGGACTTGATCTCCGGCACGTTGCTGCCGCCGGAGATATATTCCACCGCTTTGTCGTAAACGCTGACCGCCAGCGTGCCCTGATACGGCTTCCCGTCGGCGTCGGTCACCTTCACGCGCACGGGGTTGTCCTTCCCGGGCTGCAGGGTGGAGGCGGTGGGCTGCACCTGCACGGTGAGCACGCGCTGCTCGGGCGGCACCATCACCTCGCGGATTTCGGTGAAGACCTTGCCGCCGGCGACGGTGAGCGCCTCGATGAAGAAGTTCGGCATGTCCTTCTTCAGCACGGCGATCTGCTCGAAGGCCGTCTTCCCGTTCAGGCGCAGCACCTTCGGCGGCAGGTAGACGCCGTTGGCCGGGCGCACGAAGAGGAGCACGGTGGCATCGTCATGGTTCGTGTTGACGAGCAGGCTGATATTTTCGCCGGGCCGGTACGCCCGCTTGTCGGTGAGCAGCTCCAGATCGTTGAAGCGGAACTGGCTGCCGTCCACGCCGTCGCCGCGCACGTAGAAGACGTAGCCGCCTTCGATCTCGTGCTTCTGCTCGTCGGTGAGCTTATAACTGACGCGATACTGCCCGGCGCGGTCGGCCTTCATCTGCAGGCGCGCGGTGCCCTCGGCGTTCGTGTCGAGCGGCCAGCGCTGCACCTCACGCTCCACCGGCTGCAGCATCCCCGATGCGTCGGCCGTGTAGGACACCTGCAGCAGACGGACGACGCCGCGGCCCTTCACCGGCACGCCGCTGAGGGTGTGGGCATTGAAGCTGGCCTGAATGGGATCGCCCACGCGGTAGTGGCCGCGGTCCACCCAGGCATACACCGTGAACGGCTTGCGGGCGACGATGACCGACCCCGTGCCGACGATGGTGCGGCGGGAGGAATCGGTGACTTCCGCGGTGATCTCGTAGCGATGATCGGTGTCGCCGAGCAGCTCTTTCACCAGCGCGGTGTCAATGGTCACCGGCACGGTGCCGTCCGCGCGCACCGGCGCCTCCGCTTCGGCCACCAGCTCCGGCTGCGGCTGGCCGCGCCAGCCCCACCAGATGGGCACGGGCCGCAGGCAGCCCCAGTCGCGGAAGCCGGGATACCAGGTGTAGTCGTAGCCGTACCACCAATAACCGGGCCGGTAGAGCCAATCCCAGCGGTCGGCCGGATACCAGGACTCGGTGTAGCCGGTGCGGAGGATCTTATATTTCACCTTCGCGTTGGTGACGGGCGCGCCAAAGAGGTATTTCGCCTCGATGGACGCGACCACCGGCTCGCCGAGCGCCACCGGCTCGGTGGGCGCGTGGACCTTCACCTCGAATTCCGGCTTCTTATACTCCTCGACGCGAAAACTGCCGCCGCCGCTGATCCGCACACCCGGTGCGATCTCCACCGGGGCGTCCGCGATGATCGCCCCACCCCGGACGGGTTTGGCGCCGTTCGCGGGGGCGGCGGGATTGCTGGTGGCGATGCTGTAGACGCCCAGCTTCGCGTCGGCGCCGGGGGCGAATTCGCCGTCGAAACCGCCGAACTCATCGGCGGTCAGCGTTTTCTCGTACACCTTCTCGCCCATCGGGTTGTTGATGCGCACGGTGAAGGGCTGGCCGGCGAAGGGGCTTTTGCCTTCCAGGTCGTACTTCGCCTGGTTCACCCAGAACTTGAACTTCACGGTCTGCTCCGGGCGATAGACCGGGCGGTCGGTGATGACGAAGACCTTCATGTTCTCGTAGGTGGCGTCCTGATAGGGCTGATACCAGGCGCCGGTGTAGCCCAGGTAGGCCAGGCGGCCGCCGCCGGTGGCGGTGACGACCCACTGATACTGCCGATCCTGCTCGCTGCCGGGCAGGAGAAGCTGTCCGTTGGCGTCAGTGGTCTTCTGGTAGCTCTGCACGGCCACCGTGCTGTAGCCGCGCCCGTTGTTCTCATTCACCCACTTCTGCTGATACCCGAAGAAGTCCAGCGCCGCATTGGGGATCGGTTTGCCGGTCACCGCGTCGGCCACGTAGTAGAAGAGCTGGTTGCTCATGCCCTTCTTCACGATGGCGGTATCGGCCACCCAGATGATGATGCGGCTGGTATTGCCGTCCAGCATGGTGCCGGTGAGCAGATAGGCGCCGGCTGTCTTCAGCGGCGTGGCCAGCGTCACACGGCGGTCGAAGTGGCCGGGGCGCGGGGTCAGCGGCGCGTCCCAGGCGGCCACGGTCTCGCCGACGTATTTCGTCTGATTCTCGGTGATGATGCGATAGCCCAGGTTGCCGAGGTCAATATTCCGCCGATCCAACTGCCGCGGATTCGTCTTCAGATACGCTTTGACGTCGGCGAGCACCGCCTGCACGTTGATCGCGCGCGCTTCCAGGTGCACCTTATTGCCGTTGCGGAAGCGAAAATCCACGGTGGCGCCCTTGCCGGCCGGCTGCGTCACCACCGGCTCGAAGACGCCCCAGTTGCCGGTGATCTGCGCGATGCGGTCGCGGGCGTGCTGCTTGTCGGCCAGCCGCCGCCAGTATTCCACCGCACGGTCGAACTGACGGCGGTTTTCGTAATGCGAGGCCACCGTCGAGATCGCCTGGTTCTTAAAGGCCGAGTTGCCGTCGGCAACCTGCTTATACAGGGCGAGATAGTTGAACTCGTCGGGCAGCGTGAAGCGCCGCGGGCCGGTGGCCAGGCGCGCCATCGTCTCGTCATCGGTGAGCGTCTCCACGGCGTAGCGGCCGGGCTTGCCGTCATCCGCGCCGCGCCCGAACCAGCGGTACTGGGAGAGCGTCTCCACGCCGAACTGCGCCTGCAGGAAGTTGGCGAAGTGCATCTGCACCTCGGCCTGCCGCTCCGGCTGGTTCATCTCGACCATCTTCAGCATCCAGCGCCAGCGCTCGCCGTCGTTGTGCGCGTCGGCCCAGGAGTCAGGGACGGCGTAGAGGATGGGATCGCCGTTTTCGTCCACCGGGGCGCCGCGCCCACCGCCGTAGTAGCCGCCCTCGTCATAATCGGGGAGGGTGGACAAATCGGTCAGATCCTGCAAACGCCAGGCTTCGGACCAGCCGCGGTTGCCGAGCAGCATCTGCGCGAAGCTCCAGCAGAAGTGGCCGACGGCGGCGCGGTTGTCGCCAGGGGTAATCTGCTTCAGCGCCTGTTCCATGAGCTGCAGGGCGCGCACGCGGTCGCGCTCGGCGGCGTTCACCCACTTGCCGCCGCCGCGATGGCTGCCGCGCTCGAAGTTGCCGGCGATCATGAAGCCGTAATGCTGGCCGTTGATGTAACTCTCGGCGGCGGCGTAGAGCAGGCGCCAGTTGCCGCCGTGGGCGGCGATCACCTTCTCGCGGAACGCGTCCACCTCGTTGGCCCGTCCCAGATTGTACAGGCACTGGATGGCGCTCGTCAGGTCATCGCCGACGCGCGCCGGGTCATCCCGCGGGTTCAACGCCAGCGGCGCGAGACGCTCGTACGCGTCCTTCCAGTTGCCGTCCCGCATCAGTTGATGTCCGGTCTCCCGCTGTTTCGGATCGGGCGCCTGCCCGTTGACGGCCTGCATGCGCCCGACAAGCAGCAGCGCCAGCGCGAAGACGGTGAAGAGCACGACGCGGAGATGTTTCATAGTCACCCATCCCTTTCACAGGAAATATTCACTCGTTTGTGGATTGGACCGCGCGGGGGCGACGATTGTTCCCGGATGCCGAAAACTTTTTTCTCGCAAATGCGCCGCATCAAATCTGGTCGTCCGCGCCCGGAATCTCTCCCGATCCGCGCGCGTTGCCAACTGACTCCCGCTCATGCTCGGTATCCGGCGAGTCGGCCCGCTCCGGCCAGTCCGCGGGGGCGGACTTCGTCTCTCCAGCCCCGGATTTCAATCCGGGGGACGCTGGGGCCGCGGAGTTGTACTCCGCACGAGTTTGCACTCTCTTTGTTAAATGTAGTGGGTCGTCACGCTGCGCCTCGCTTCGCCATCTTGACCGGGGGCGCCCCACGGGAATCGGGCGGCGCGCCAGCGGACCCCCCGGACAGCGCCCGGTCGCCCCCCACCCCCATGTCCCGCAGGGACCGAAGCCGTTAGCCACGGGTGGAGCGATAGCGGAACCCGTGGACCCCGTCCTGCAAAACATCATAGCCCCGCAGGGGCGACAGCAGGAGGAGATCATGGCCGATTCATTCGCCGCCCCGACCGGAGATGGCCCCGCGCCTCCTCGAGCAGCGTGAGCGGATGGGACGCGGTGAAGCAGTATCGCGAGCCGCAGGCCGAGCCGCAGCGGACGGTGACGTTGCAGGAGGAGGATTCCGGATGCTCCGCGGTAGCGATGGGACGGGACGCTGTCGCCCCTGCGGGGCTTTAGATGTTTTGCGGCCGGGTCCCACGGGTTCCGCTATCGCTCCACCCGTGGCTAACGGCTTCGGTCCCTGCGGGACATGGGGGTGGGTGGGCGACCGGGTGCTGCCTGCGGGGTCCGCTGGCGCGCCGCCCGTGGCTGGCGGGGGTGATCCCTTCGGGATGACATCATCTCCTCTACCTCTTACTCCTATCTCCTATCCCCTATCTGTAGCGGGTCATCTGTAGCGGGTCGTCACGCTGTCTCGTGCTCTGCGCACCGACCGCTGGTAGGGAACGCCCGCCGTGGCGTTCCGGGTCGCCGCAGGGGTGAGCCGATGCGGGCGAGAGCCAGAGCCCCGGAACGCCACGGCGGGCGTTCCCTATGATGGACGAGGCAAGGTCTATCGTGACGACCCGCGACAGGTATGAATTATCGCATACGCATCAGTGACCGCCCGCGCCCGCCAGCAGAAAATACAACCCGGTATAGATGCGCAGGTCGAGCATCTTCCCCTCGCGGCGGCGGTCCTCCAGCCAGCGCGCGACCTCCGCGAGCGGCACCTCGTGAATGGTGATCTCTTCGGTCTCGTCGCCGCCGCCGTCTTCCACTTTCTCCAGCCCTTCCGCGAGGAAGAGGGTGATGACTTCATTGGTGACGCCGGCCGAAGGCGGGCCGTCGCAGAGGAACGTCATGCGCGCGGCCGCATAGCCCGTTTCCTCGCGCAGCTCGCGCTGTGCGGCGGTGGCCAGCTCCTCCCCCTCCGCGCCCGGCAGGTCACCGGCCAATCCGGCGGGCAGCTCAATCACCGTCGCCCCAACAGCCTGGCGGTACTGCTCAACGAGCAGCAGCTTCCCCTCCCCCGTCACCGCCACGATGCCGACCACGCCGCGCAAATTCGGCCGCTCGACGAATTCCCATCGCCCGCGGCGCAGCAACCGCAGAAAACGGCCCTCGCCAAGCACTTCGATGTCATGCGTCATCGTTACTGATTCCTTTGCCGGGTGATCTATTCGCGGACCGGTGTAGTCGTCCCTGTAAGAAACTGTTTCAGAGTTCAAAATTGAACCCCCGCTCACAAAGCCGCCGATACGTCGCCGCATCAAAACGGTACAGGCGCGCGGCGCGGTGGGCGACGTCTTGTTCCACCTCGTCCAGTTCGACGAGGAGGCCCATGCCGAGGATTTTTTTGCGAAAGTTGCGTTTATCCAGCGGCTGGTCGAGGATCGTTTCGTACAGGCGTTGAAGCTGGGTGAGGGTGAATTTCTCCGGCAGCAGCTCAAAGCCGATGGGCTGGTAGCGCACCTTGCCGCGCAGGCGAGCATGGGCGACGGCGAGGATGTCGGCGTGATCGAAGGCGAGCGGCGGGGTGTCCGCCACCGGGAACCAGGCGGCGTCGCGCGCGTCGGTGGCGGCCCGCACGGGGTGGCTGAAAAGCTCGACCAACGCGTAGTAGGCCACGCTCACCACCCGCTCGCGCGGGTCGCGGGCCAGCGCGCCGAAGGTGTACAGCTGTTCCAGATACAGATCGGCCAGGCCGGTCTCCTCGCGCAGCTCCCGACGGGCGGCGTCGTCCAGCGTCTCCTCCACCCGCACAAACCCCCCGGGCAGCGCCCACTTCCCGATGAACGGCTCCAGATCACGCTGGATGAGCAGCACC
Organism: Armatimonadota bacterium; assembly: GCA_029553475.1. Classification (GTDB taxonomy): domain Bacteria; phylum Armatimonadota; class Hebobacteria; order CAIYQO01; family CAIYQO01; genus JAKIYB01. Next base: position 10,230 of record JAKPKV010000073.1, on the reverse strand, counting down.
TGCAGCGCCTCGGCGTCATACCCGAAGACCACGCAATCTACCGTGAGCGCTGGACGGGCATAGGCATAGCAATACGGCATGGCGGTTCCTCACCCAGACTGATGCCTCATCATAGTGTCTATTTTACACGACGTCAAGACGCCGCGGAAAGAACTGGATGGGTCGGGAGGAGAAGCGACCGCTTGCGAGAAAATAACGTTTATCGCATTTTACGCCTGGCGTACAATCCGGGATACGTGGTATCCGCTTCGCGGAAAGGAGAAGGAGATGCGCAGCTTCCCGCTTGTGGTGGTCGTGCTGATCGGCCTGCTCTGGTGGGCGCCCGCCGGCGCACAGGAGACGATTCACCTCCCGGCCGAGGTGTTTTCCACCCCCGGCCCGCACGTCGTGGTGAACGGGGCGCTGCTGAAAGCCCCGGTGAAGCGTCTGAACGGCTCGCTGGTGCTGCCGATGCGCGCGGTATTCGAGGCGCTGCAGGCGGAGGTGAAATGGTTCCCCGCCGCGCAGCAGATCATCGCCACCCGCGGCGCCACCGTGGTGCAGCTCTGGATCAACCGCACCACCGCCATCATCGGAGAAACCGAAGTGACGCTGGTCGCGCCCCCCATGCTCCTCGACGGCACCACCTTCGTCCCGCTGCGCTTCCCCGCGGAGGCGTTCGGCGGCGACGTCAAATGGAACGGCCCGCTGCAGACGGCGGTCATCACCATCCCGCCGCTGGATGCCGCGCCGCCGGCGGTGTGGACCACCGTGACGCCGGTGAAAACCGCGGATACCGGCGTCATCATCGGCAAGACCGCCGAGCTCGGGCAGATGCTCCTCGTGCTCGACGCCGCCGGCGACGCCCAGGTGCGCCCGCTTGGCCCCGGCGTGCTGCTCACGCGCGGCCCGGCGGGCGGCGCGGCCAAGGCTGCCGCTTTCGCCGAATTACAGCCCGGCGATGCGGTGACCTTCACCAACGATGCCGCGGGCAAACTGTCCGCCGTCGCGGCCACCTTTGCCCAGGTGTCCGGCAAAGTCGCGGCCATCGCGAATAACAAGCTCATGCTGCAGGACGGCTCGCTGTACCAGCTCCATCCGGAGGTGAAAACCGCCGACGCCGCCGGCGCGGCCGTCGCGCTGACCGCCATCGGCAATGGGCACGACGTGACCCTGCGCGTCACGCCGGGCACCACCACGGCCTGGGCCATCACCGTGCCGGCGGATGCCGCGCTGGCCCCGGTCCCGCCCGCCGCCGCGCAGCCGACCATTCTCACCGTGGGCGCGCAAGGCTACGCGGGCCCGGTGAAAGCGGGCGGCAGCGTCACGATTCAGGTGTCCGGCACCCCGCACGCCGATCGCGTCACCGCCAGAATCGGCGACGTGCTGCAGCCCGTGACGCTGCACGAGGTCGAACCCGGCAAGTATCAGGCGAGCATCACCGTGGCCCCCAACACGAATGCGACCAATGTCCCGATTATCGCGGCGATGACGCTGGGCGGCGTCACCTCCGCCGAAGTGAAGAGCGCGCAGCTCATCACGCTGGACACCACCCCGCCCGTCTTCAACGCGCTCATCCCCGCGCAGGACGCCCAGGTCTTCGAGCGCGCGATCACGATTCAGGCCGCCTTCAGCGATCCGGGCGGCAGCGGCGTGAACCCGGCGGCGGTGACGCTGACGGTCAACGGCATGGACGTGACGAAAACGGCGACGGTCACGGAAAAAGGCATCAGCTTCACGGTGCAAAACCTGGCGCTGGGCGTGCTGCCCATCCGCCTGCAGATCGCCGACCAGGCGAAGAACGCGGCGACGGTCGCGTGGAATGTGACGGTCGCGACGCCCCCCGCCGCGCAGGCGGCCACGCTGGCGCATGACGCGGCGGCGGCCATCACCGCCGGCAAAGTCGTCACCTTCACCGCGAAGCTGCTCGCCGCGCCGGTGAAGATGGAATGGTACCTGGGCAATACGCTGCTCGCCGGCACGCCGACGCGCGTGGCGGGCACCAACACGTATACGCTGGCCTATACCATCGCCGCCGGCGATGCCATCGGGGCGCACGCCGCCAGTATCCGCGTCTTCAGCAACGCCACGCAAAGTCAGGTCATTTTCGCGCCGACGCCGGTGGTGATTGCCGCGCCGGTCCGCGCGTTCGCCGTCACCGCGCCCGCCGACAAGAGCGCCGTGACGCCGCAGCTTGCCGTCACCGGCGAAGCGCCGGCGGGATCACCGGTGCGCGTCACCGTGTCCTACAGCAAGGTGGCGCTGATCCTGGTCATGCAGGGCGACCTTTACAAAGGCACGGTCGTCGCCGGCGATGACGGGAAATGGACCACGCCGGCATTTGAGACCGAGCTGCTGCTCATCGGCAAGGTGGATCAATACAGCGTGAAAGCCGAGCTGCTGGATGGCAACGGCGCCACCGTGCAGACCATCACCCGCACGCTGACGCCCCGCTGAGCTGGCTGGAATACCCGTGCACCGCGGCGCCCGAAAGCCGGTACGTTCGGGCGCCGCGGTGCACGACTGTCCTCATCGTGCCGCGCGCAAAAATATTTCGCATAATTTTCCCCACAAACCCTCACAGAGTCAATTCCTGTTGTATACTGAAAACACACGCCGTTCGCGGGCGTGAATTGCCGCACATCGTTATACCGTTCATTGCATCGTTGCGAAGTCCGGCGTCACCGTACTGTCCGCAGCCGTGATGATCGTGAACGCGCTTCCTCCGGGGCGACGCGAGCCGCCCTGTACCGTCTTATCGGGAGGTGGCAGAGATGAACGGCATGCCGCACTCGAATTCGACGCCGCTGCATGAAGCGGCCAAGGCCGGCGACCTGGACCGGGCGCTGTCCTTGCTGGCCCGCGGCGCCGGCGTGAACGCGCGTACCGCGCACGGGCGCACCCCTCTGCATGAAGCCGTCGAAGCCGGCAAGGATGAAATGGCGGCCTTTCTTCTCATCCGCCACGCCGATGCCAACGCGGGCGATTACCAGGGGAATACGCCGCTGCACCTGGCGGCGCACACCGGCGATACCGAGGCGGCGGTGGAGCTCATCAGCGGGCATGCGAACCTGAACCTCGCCAACGGGCTCGGGCAATCGCCGCTGCATCTCGCCGTCATCGAGGGGTATACCGAGTTGGCGTCGCTGCTGTTGTCCCATCGCGCGGATCCGAACGCGCGCGATAAAATGGGCCGCACGCTGCTGCACGAAGCGGTGCGCGCGCGACACGGGGAGATGCTGGAGCTGCTGCTGGAGCATCACGCGAATCCCAATATGTGGGATCACCTGGGCCGTACCCCGCTGCATGACGCGGTGATCAGCGAGCTGCTGGGCTTCGTCACCGTGCTGCTGGCGCACCGCGCTGATCCCGGCATCCGCGACAGCCGGGGGCAGACGCCGCTCGATATCGCGCAGGCGAGGGAGGCGCTGCCCATCGTCCTCGTCCTGCGGAAGGCGCTGGACGCGCACAGCCGCGCGTGACGTCGCCCGCTGCGCGGGAGAGCCGCGGATGCCCCTCATCCCTCCGGCGGACGATACCCTTTCAGGCGCAGGGAGTTGCTCACCACGAACACCGAGCTGAACGCCATGGCCGCGGCGGCGAGGATCGGCGACAGCAGGATGCCGAGCGGCGCCAGCACGCCCGCCGCGATGGGGATGCCCAGCACGTTGTAAAAAAACGCCCAGAAGAGATTCTGGCGTATCGTGCGCAGCGTGCGTCGGCTGAGATCAATGCCGGTGACCACCCCGGAGAGATCGTCGCCGATGAGCGTGATGTCGGAGGCTTCCAGCGCCACGTCGGCGCCGCTGCCCACGGCCACGCCGATATCCGCCTGCGCCAGCGCCGGGGCGTCGTTGATGCCGTCGCCCACCATCGCCACCACCGCGCCGTCCTCCTGCAGGCGCTTCACCTCCTCCGCCTTATGGTGGGGCAGCACGTCGGCCACCACGCGGTGAATGCCCACGTCGCGCGCCACCGCGTCCGCCACCCGGCGGTGGTCGCCGGTGAGGAGCACCGTCCGCAGCCCGAGCTGGTGGAAGCGGGCGATCACCCCGGCGACGCCGGGCCGCACCGGATCCGCGACGGCGATCACGCCCAGCGGCGCGCCGTCCGCGGCGATGTAGAGCGGCGTATGCCCCTGCTCGACCATCGCGTCCGCGGTTGCGAGCAGCGGCGCAAGCGGCACGCCGCGCTCGCGCAGGAAGGCCGCATTCCCGAGCAGCAGGCGTCGGTCCCGCACCATCGCCGAGATCCCGCGCCCGGGCGCGGCGGCGAAGTCGCCGGCCGGCAACAGCGGCACGTCGCGCGCCTGCGCCTCCCGCACGATCGCTTCGCCCAGCGGATGCTCGGACCCCCGCTCGGCGGATGCGGCCAGTTGCAGCAGCGACGCCGCATCGCCGTCGAGCGCATGGATGGCCATCACCGCCGGCTCCCCGCGCGTGATGGTGCCGGTCTTGTCCAATACCACCGTGGTGAGCGCCTGGGCGCGCTCCAGCACCTCTCCGCCTTTGATGAGGATGCCCATCTCCGCCGCGCGCCCGGTGCCGACCATGATGGCGGTGGGCGTGGCCAGCCCCAGCGCGCACGGGCAGGCGATGATGAGCACCGCGACGAAGTGCAGCATCGCCGGCGCCAGGCCACCGCCCGGCAGCAGCAGCCAGACCACGAGCGTGCCCAGCGCGATGAGCAGCACGATGGGCACGAAGATGCCCGCCACGCGGTCCGCCAGCCGCTGCACCGGCGCCTTCCCGCCCTGCGCCTGTTCCACCAGCCGGATGATCTGCGCGAGGACGGTATCCGCGCCCACGCGCCGCGCGCGAAACGTGAACGCGCCGGTGCGATTCAGGGTGGCGCCGATGACGGCGTCGCCCGGTCCCTTTTCGACCGGGATGGATTCGCCGGTGAGCATGGATTCATCCACCGCGGAGCGGCCCTCCACCACCTCGCCGTCCACCGGCACCGTTTCGCCGGGGCGCACCAGCACCAGATCGCCGGGCCCCACCTGCGCCACCGGCACCTCGACCATCGCGTCGCCGCGCATGATCCGCGCGGTTTTCGCCTGCAGGCCCATCAGCGTGCGGATGGCGTCCGAGGTGCGCGACCGCGCGCGCGCCTCGAAGAAGCGCCCCAGCAGGATGAGCGCGATAATCACCACCGACGTATCGAAGTAGAGGAGATGCAGCGCGTCTCCGGCGTCGTGCGCCCCCATGAACAGGTGCGGGAGGAGCAGCACGGCGGTGCTGTAGCCCCAGGCGGCGCTGGTGCCCAGCGCGATGAGCGTGTTCATGTCGGCGGTGAGGTGCCGCAGCCCCTTCCAGGCGCCGACGTAAAAACGCCACCCCGGGCCGAACTGGACGATGGTCGCCAGCGCGAAGAGCAGCCAGGCGGTGGGCAGCGCCGGCAGCGCGGTTACGCGGAACATCTCCAGGTGGCTGATGAGGAAGACCACGCCGCCGAGGATGAGCGCCACCGCGAGCGCGCGCCGCAGTGACCGCAGCTCGCGCTCCGCCCGCTCCCGCTGGAGATCCACCGCCTCCGGCTGCGCCGCGACGGGGACGCCATACCCGGCGTCGCGCACGGCGGCGTGCAAGTCGGCGGGGGTGACGAGGGTGGGCAGATAGGTGACGGTCGCCGTGGCGGTGGCGACATTCACCGACGCGGCCGCCACTCCCGATTTCCGGCGCAAGACGTGCTCAATGCGCGCCGCGCAGGCGGCGCAGGTGATGCCCTCCACCGGAAACGCAGTCGCATGCGTGGTGACCGCGTAGCCGGCGTCCGCCACCGCGCCGATGAGCCTGGCTATCTCGGTCCGCGCGGCATCGTATTCCACCGTGGCGGTGGCGGTGGCAAAGTTCACCGCCGCGCGCGCCACGCCGGGCTCGCGCCGCAGGCGCCGTTCGATATTGGCCGCGCAGCTCGCGCAGTGCATGCCTTCGATGGGCAGATCAAGCCGTTTCATCGGGACCCGGCTCACAGGCATCGTCCGCCAATCCGCACTGATCGGCGTCAAACCCCATCGCATCCATGATCGCCTCCAGTGTGCCCGGCGTGACCATCGTCTCGTCAAAGGTGACGACCGCCGTGCCCGCCAGATGGTCAACATGCGCGTGGTAGACGCCGTTCACCGCGCTGAGCCGGCGTATGATACTCGAGGCGCATCCCGCGCAGCTCATGCCGCCGACCCGATAATTCACCGTCATCATCGTTGCGCTCCCCGGATGATGCCGGCCCAATCGGCACCTCCGCATGCTCCCATCATACCATGCTTTGCCCGGGCGTAGCACGGTACGGCGCCGGGGGCGCTGTGACACGCTTCCGCTCTAGTGGGCTGTTCACCGGGGCCGCGGAGTTGTACTCCGCAGCTCCCTAGCCTGACTGAGATACAGACACGGCGATGCTGCGGGCGGGCGAGCGTCCTCGCGAGCCGACTCCGGAGGGAAATGATGGAAATCGTGTTCGGTAGATAGGTTATCTCGCGCGCACGACGGATAAGATTTCCCTCCGGAGTCGGCTCGCGAGGACGCTCGCCCGCCCAGGGTGCGGCGGAAAACAATCTGTCAAAGAGCATGAATCCGGGGTTGGAGAAACGAAATCCGCCTGCGCGTCCCGGCCTCCCGGACCTTTCGCCTCTGCCGCCTCCGCGCAACATGGCAAATGACATGTATGTCTATCAGATGGGTAAAATGTGCTAAAATGGAGGAGGAGCAGGCGTGTCCGTCGAGATGATCGCGAAGCTGGCACAACCGGAACAACAGGAACGCCCGCGCGGCAGCGAACGCGATGCCGCGCTGGTGGCGCGCGCCCGCCGGGGAGACGCCGGGGCCTTTCAGGCGCTCTTTGACCTCTACCAGGGGACGGTGTATCGCATCGCCCTGCGCATGGTGGGCCATCCGGACGACGCCGCCGACCTCACCCAGGAGACCTTCATCCGCGCCTATCGCCAACTGGCTACCGTGCGCGACGCCGCCTATTTCGGCCGCTGGATTCGCATGATCGCCACCAATATCTGCCGCGATTATCTGAAACGCGCGCGCCCGACGATCTACTCCCTTGACGCGCCGCCGCCGGGCGGCGGCTATGACTTGACGGAGTGGGAGCTCCCCTCCCCCGCCGAGAACGGCGAGCAGCGCGTCATGGCGGACGCGCTGAAAACCGCGCTGGCCGATGCCCTCGCCGCGCTCTCGGCCGATCACCGCGCGGTCGTGGTGCTGCATCACCTGGAGGGCCTGCCGGTTGAGGAGATCGCGCTGACGCTCGCCGTGCCCGTGGGCACAGTGAAATCGCGCCTGGCGCGCGCCCGCGCCGACCTCCGTCACCGCCTCGCGGCCTTCCTCGCCGGCGCGTAATCCGCCGGCGAGGCCGCCATTTCGCGTATGCGGGGTCGCCATTTCGCGTATAATAGCCCTATGCGGATGCTGTGGCTGCTGCTCATCACCGGCCTGCTGCTCGCCGGAGGCGCGGCGCACGCCGCCGACTGGCAGGTGCATGCCCTCGGCGGCGTGCGCGTCCACGTCAAGCGCGGCGAAGAGGCGTTGGCGCGCCGGATCGGCGCGATGGCCGCGGACGAGCTGCCGCGCATCAGCGCGGTCATCGGCGTGGCCGCGCCGAAAGCCTTCGATGTCTACGCCTATGCGGACCGCGCCGCCTTTCTGCGCGAGACCACCCGCGAGCCGTTCACGCTGGGCGTCAGCTACTCGCCTTCCGGCACCATCCGTCTCGACGCCAGCGACACCACCGCCCGCGTGCGCCACACGCTGGCCCACGAGCTGACCCACAGCCTGATCTCGCAGCGCCTACACGGGGATCTCACCGGCCTGCCCACCTGGGTCAACGAAGGCGTCGCTGGGCAACTCTCCGAGCCGGTGCGCCGCGATGAGCTGCGCAACGTCGCGAAGCTGATACATCGCGACGGCGTCCTCACCCTCCAGGAGTTGGAAGACGCCTTTGATACCGGCCGCTACCGCGATGCCGCCTACCTGCAAAGCCGCTCCATGGTCGCCTGGCTCGAAGACCGCCATCCGGGGGCGGTGACGCGCATCTTCGCCCGCATGGCGGAGACGCATGATCCGTTCTTCCAGGTGCTGCCGGCCGTCACCGGTCTCACCCCAGCGCAGTGGCTGCGCGAGTGGGCGCGCAGCGTGCCGGATATCATGTTCTGGCTGCTGCTGCTCAATTCGCCGGTGATTTATGCCCCGCTCGCGCTCATCCTGGTCATCCTCATTGTGCTGCGGCTGCGCCGCCGGAACGATGACGACGAAGCGGCGAAACCCCAGCCGCGCGATGACCGCCGGGACGAGGAGGAGGAGTGGGATGATGAGTACGATGACGATGACGAGTATGAGGACGAGGAGTGGGAGGAGGAGTGGGACGATCAACTGCCGCGGTGACCGGAGATCGTACACGGCGCCGTCGCTGCCCCTTTCCCCCGTAGCGCAAAATCCGTTTCTCTGGTATGGTAGGGAGGAAAGGTCTGGCGCGCGTGACATCCCTGCTGGAACAAATTGAATCACCTGCCGATGTGAAGCAGATCCCCCGTGCGCAACTGCCACAATTGGCGGAGGAGATTCGCCAGTACCTGGTGCAGACCCTCGCGCAGACCGGCGGCCACCTGGGCGCCAACCTCGGCGTCGTCGAGCTCACGCTGGCGCTGCATTACATCTTCGAGAGCCCGCGCGATGCCTTTGTCTGGGATGTCAGCCACCAGATTTACACGCACAAGCTGCTCACCGGTCGCCGCGCGGCCTTCCCCACGCTGCGCCAGCTCGGCGGCCTCGCCGGCTTCGCCAAGCGCGCCGAAAGCCCGCACGATGTCTTTGACGCCGGTCACGGCGGCACCTCGATTTCCGCGGCGCTGGGCATGGCGCGGGCGCGGGCGCAGGTCGGCGCGCCCGGCCATGTCATCGCCATCATCGGCGACGGCGCGCTCAGCTCCGGCATGGCGCTGGAGGCGCTGAATGACGCCGGCCGCTCCGACCTGAATCTGCTGGTCATTCTCAACGACAACGCCATGGCGATCTCGCCGAACGTCGGCGCGCTGGCCGGTCATCTGAACCGCGTGCGCAGCGGCAAGCAGTATCGCTGGGCGAAAACGCGCTGCAAAGCCCTGCTGCTGCGCCTGCCCGGCGGACGGCGGATGCTGGCGATGCTGGAACGCGTGAAAGCCGGCCTCAAGCAGATGGTTATCCGCGGCATGCTTTTTGAGAACCTGGGCTTCACCTACATCGGCCCGGTAGACGGCCACGATCTCCCCGCGCTGCTCGATATCCTGGCCCAGGTGCGCGACCTGTCCGGCCCGGTGCTGCTGCACGTGTTGACCGCGAAGGGGAAGGGCTACTCGCCCGCCGAAAATCATCACTGCCGCCTGCACGCCGTGCCGGTCTTCGATCTGGAAACGGGGCAGCCGGTGGAAGCCAGCGCCGGCGATACCTTCACCGAAGTCTTCGGCGCCGCCGCCTGCCGGCTGGCGGAAGACGACCCGCGCGTGGTGACGATCAGCGCCGCCATGTGCGATGGCACCGGCCTCACCCCCTTCCGCGACCGTTTCCCCGGCCGCTTCTTCGACGTGGGCATGGCCGAAGAACACGCGGTGACCGCGGCCGCGGGCATGGCGCGCGAAGGTCTGCGCCCCATCGTGGCCATCTATTCCACCTTCCTGCAGCGCGCGTATGACCAGATTCTGCACGATGTCTGCCTCCAGGGCTATCCGGTGATCTTCGCGCTGGACCGCGCCGGCATCGTCGGCGAGGACGGCCCCACCCATCACGGCGTCTTCGACCTCTCCTATCTGCGCATGATGCCCGGCCTGACGGTGATGGCGCCGGCGACGCTGGCGGAACTTGACGCCATGCTGGCGGCGGCGCTGCGGCTGGATGGCCCGTGCGCCATTCGCTACCCCCGCGGGCGCGGCGGGTTGGACGCCGCCGGCGCGGTGGACGGCATCGCCCGCGGCCGCGCCGCCGTGCTGCGTGACGGCGAAGACGTGGCGCTGCTGGCGATCGGCGCGATGGCTGGCCCGGCGGTGGCCGCCGCCGCGCTCCTTGCCGACCAGGGCATTGACGCCGCCGTGGTGAACGCGCGCTTCGTCAAACCGCTGGATCTGGAAACGCTGCTGCGCGTCGCCGGCCGCGTGCCGCGCCTGGTCACCATCGAGGAGAATGTCGTCGCCGGCGGCTTCGGCACGGCGGTGGCGCAGGCGCTGTCGGAACACGGGCGCACCCTGCCCTGCACGCACCTGGGCATTCCCGACCGCTT
>JAKPKV010000063.1 GCA_029553475.1 Armatimonadota bacterium | reverse complement strand
GTGCTCGATGGCCTCGGCCATGAGCGAGAGCCAGCGCTCAGTGTCGTGTTCGCGGGCAGCCGCCCAGGCCGCCTCCATTGTCTCCGCGTAGGCCTTGGTGAGCGGCCCGCACCCGTCGCACTCGGGCTCCATGTCGCCGTTGTAGCGGATCACGTTCCCGCAGACGCAACAGGAGCCGATGATATCGCCGCACTCGTACACCATCGCTATTCCTCCCTCGCGGTGTTGTCATCAGTCGGGGTTACTGGTTCGAGCGTCACGCCGGTGTTTTTGCCGCGTGGAATGCGGGGCGTGCCGTCCTCGCGGAGCCCGAGGGCGCGGTTCAGACCGGCAAGCATGTCGTCCGCAGTCGCGCGTTCCTTGCGCGCCTTCGCCAGTGCGGCCCGTGCGTCTATCACGGCGCTGTCCGCCTTGGCGCGCAGTTCCAGCCAATGGTAGCGTTCGGCTTCCAGGTTGTCCTTGACGACCGTCGGCAACTTTGCCATTACCCCTCGCCTCCCTGCGCCGGGGTCTGCGCGGCGAGGGCCTCGCGCCCGTGCGTCGCACGGTACATGCAGCGCCGCTTGTCGAGGTCAGCCGCCGCGCGGAACATCTGGTCGGCGGCCTCGTGCAGGGCCATCGCCGCCAGGCGTGCGTCTTCCGGCACCATGTAACAGACGGTGAACCCGTCCAGGTCGTCGGCGGTGCGCTGCGGATCGTCGCTCTTGCCGGGAGCCCACTTGCCGACCGTCAGGCGGACGTACCCGACGTCGGTGTCGGCGGGGCAGAACGCCGCGCCTGCGTCGAATGTGACGGTCGCGCCATCCTGCCAGAGGGGCTGGCTCAGGATGATATCCTCGGGCTCCAGCGGCGCAGGAGCCAGGCGCGGGACGGGCTTGCTTGACAGGTGACTATACACGGCGTATCATCCTCTCGTGTATTCGGCTGTGCTGTGCCTCCTGGGGCCCTCCCGTTTGCGCGAGAGGGCCCCGTGTGTTGTCGCTTTGAAATCACAGGCTGTGACTTCAAAGCCTCGCGAGCGGTGCGTCAGTCCGTCCTCCTCCTTGTGTGATTAGCCCTCCAGGGGCAGCTCCAGTTGTAGGGCGGCGATCCGCAGTCGCAACCTGCGGTTGCTGATGCGCCGCCGTCGCATCTCGCAGGCCCGCTCCAGGAGCCGCAACACGCGGCTCAGCACGCCGGGCGCCTGCGTCAGCGATAGCTTCCAGTAGTGCCTCTCGGCGGTCGGTGGCGCTGCCCCGTCGCACACCGCCTGCCCGTAGTGGGCAGCCGCTCTGAGCACAAACTGCGCGTCCTCCACCGCATCGCGCACGGCCCGGCACGACAACCTCTCCGCCATCCGATCCTCCAACAATCCCCCGTCTCGTGATGCCCCGCCCAGTGGGGCCACTCGCGCGGCAACCGCCGCGGATGAGTGCATGGGCCAGCGTCAGCCCGACAACCAGCGTCAGCACGTCCAAGCCATCCAGGGTGTGCAGGTAGGTCACAGCGCGCTCTCCTCCCCGGCGATGCCCTCCAGGATGGCGACCAGGATGAGACCGCCGAGCACAGCGGTTACCAGCAGCCAGTCAGCGACCTGCGAGCGGAAGCGTCTCATGGTTGCACCTCCGGCTCCGCCGCGCCCCGGCAGGCGGCGATGATGTTGGGCCGGGCGACCCGCGCGTCGGCCTCTGCGGATGATGTGCCGCCTGCCGGGTCACCAGGGGATTGCGTGGGGGAGCCGCCGGGGGCTGAGTGGGGGGTCTCAGCCACACCGGCGGCATTGGTGGCCATCGGGCTGGCGGCTGCGTGGGTGCAACTGCCCGACGGCTGGGGGCGCGCTGCGGTTGCGCCGGTTGAACGACCGGCGGCTGATGGCCGACAGGCGCGCTGCTCCCCGCGGGGGGCCACGGGAAGAGTGGCGCGCTCCGGGTCGAGCGCGGCGAAACAAGCCAGGAAGAAGTCGCGCTGGAGGCGCTCGGTGGGGGTCACTTGGAGCCTCCCTGCCGCGTGGCGCGGTAGTGGTACACGGAGGACGCCTTCGCCCGGTAGGAGCCGTCGCGCTTCCTGCCGCCCTCAATCGCGCCGATGCGGATGAGACGCAGGACGGTCTCGCGGCTCACGTCCAGGGTGTTCGCGATCTCGGTGGTGGTCATCCAGAGGGTGGAGGTCATCGGGGCGTCGCCTCCTGGCGCTCATCCACAGCGGCGAACAGGCGGTGGAACCCCATCGGCGCGAACACCCGCAAGGCCCGGCTGACGGTCTCCGCGGCGACTGACCCGCCGTCCA
>JAKPKV010000061.1 GCA_029553475.1 Armatimonadota bacterium | reverse complement strand
TCAGCGCGACGCTGGCCCAGGGCCAGCGCATATGTCAGCCCGGCGTACTGGCCAGGGCGCACGGCGGCGTACTGTATATCGACGAGGTGAATCTCCTCGACGATCACCTGGTCGATCTCATCCTCGATGCCGCGGAATCCGGCGTGAATATCGTGGAACGGGAAGGCTTGTCCTTTCAGCACGACTGCCGCCTCGCGCTCATCGGCACCATGAATCCCGAGGAAGGGGCGTTGCGCCCGCAACTGCTGGATCGTTTTGGGCTTTGCGTGGAAGTGGGGTCGGAACGCGACCCGGAACTGCGTGTGGTGCTGATCGAACGACGGGAAGCCTATGAGGTCGACCCGCACGCCTTTGCGCACGCATTCGCCGGGGAAGAGGCTGCATTATCGCTACGATTGGCGCAAGCGCGTAAAGCCAGCCGGGGATTGCGGCTCTCGGCGACGCTGCGCCATTACATCAGCGAATTGAGCATGAGCCGGTACGTCGCCGGACATCGTGCCGATATCGTCATCGCCCGCGCGGCCATCGCGCACGCCGCCTGGCAGGGGCGCGACAGCGTGACGGTGGACGACGTGCTGGCGGTGGCGGAGATGGCGCTGCTCCATCGGCAACGCGATACGCTTCCACCTCCGCCGCCGTCCGCACCCCCCCCGCCACCGCCGGGTGAGGAGGACGCCGAGGAATCGAAATCACCACCGGCACAGCCGTCGCTGCAGGAGAATTCAGCCCCCGCGCCGCCGTCGCGCCAGGAAGGTGCGGATCATGCGCCGTCCCCTCCGCCGCCCGCCAGTGATGCCGGAGACCGTCTGCATGCGATTGGCGACACCTTCCGTGTGCAGCGTATTGCGCCAGTGGAGGATCGCCTGAAGCGGCGCGGCGCGGGCCGCCGGACGCGGACCCGCACCAGCGAAAAGCGTGGGCGTTATGTGCGCAGCCGCCCCAACGCCGCGTGCCACGACCTGGCGCTGGACGCCACCTTGCGCGCCGCCGCGCCTCATCAACGCTGCCGCCGGGCGAATGCCCGGGCGGGCGTGGTGATTCGCCGCGAGGATTGGCAGGAAAAGGTGCGCGAGAAGCGCATCGGCAGCTTCATCCTCTTCGTCGTGGACGCCAGCGGCTCCATGGGCGCACGGGGGCGCATGGTCGCCTCCAAGGGGGCGGTGATGTCGCTGCTGCTCGATGCCTATCAGCAGCGCGATAAAGTCGCCATGATCACCTTTCGCCGTCATGACGCCGCGCTGCTGCTGCCGCCGACCTCATCCATCGATGTCGCCGGTAAGCTGCTGTACGAATTGCCCGTCGGGGGGCGC
>JAKPKV010000060.1 GCA_029553475.1 Armatimonadota bacterium | reverse complement strand
TCTGCTCGCGATACCGCTTCACCACGTCCCATCCCGCTCACGCTGCTCGAGGAGGCGCGGGGCCATCTCCGGTCGGGGCGGCGAATGAATCGGCCAGGATCTCCTCCTGCTGTCGCCCCTGCGGGGCTGTGATGTTTTGCGAGACGGGGTCCACGGGTTCCGCTGGCGCTCCACCCGTGGCAAACGGCTTCGGTCCCTGCGGGACATGGGGGTGGGGGGCGACCGGGCGCTACGCGCGGGGTCCGCTGGCGCGCCGTCCGTGGCCGGCGGGGCGGGCCATCAGGCTTGCCCCGCGGGGCGTGGGCGCGCCGCGCCGATGATGAACCACATCCCCAGCGCGGCCACGCCTGCCGCGCAGGCGATGATGAGGCCGCGGAAGGTGCCGTCGCTGAGGAAGCGGCCGCTGACGGCGATGAGCAGGGCGACGAGCTGATACCAGAGGTAATCGCCCAGGATGTGGCCGCTGAAGAAGACCGGCCAGGCGCGCCCGCCGTGGCGGGCCGATTGTGCGGCGATGAGCGCGACCCCGGCGGTGGCCCACCAGATGTACCAGTAGGGATTGAGGAGCGTGAGCACCAGCCCCTGGCCGACGAGGCCGAGGGCCGAGAGCGCGTTCCCGCCCGCGGCGCCGGCTAGCGCGCCGGACAGCAGCGCCGTGCGCGCCATCTCCCAGGCGAAATAGAGCAGCACCGCCCCGCCCACCAGCCCGATGACGCGGGTGACGACCGGCCGCTTCAGCGCCGCGCCCAGCCCGGCGTACAGCAGCGCCACCACCGCCAGCTCGGCCAGCAGGTGCCCGACGATGATCCAGATGCCGGCGCTCCACCCCACCAGCCGCGCCTGGTACAGCGTCATGGCGAACAGCGGCCCAGGCACCACCGCCCCGGACAGCGCCACCGCCAGCGACACGAAGAAGACGCGCCTCATCGCCATCTCCCGACATCGTGCCTGTCAGCCGTGTGATGTATCAGTCTCTCCATGCCGCCATTTTTCCTGCTCATTCTCCCCTCCCCACGTAGGGGAGGGGTTTGGGGGAGAGGTGATGCGTGACAGCGGGAATGGCACGATGTCATCGCCCCGCCTTTGCCGCCGTCATGGCGCGCGCCAGCTCCCGGGCGGCCAGCTTCATGTGCCGCGCGCGGGTGACGGCGGTGATGACGGCGATGCCGTCCGCCCCGGCGGCCGCCAGCTCCGGGATCTGCGCGGCGGTGATGCCGCCGATGGCCACCAGCGGCAGTCCCACGGCGGCGCGAATCTCCGCCACCCGCGCCGGCCCCACCGCCTCGCCGGCGTCATCCTTGCTGCGCGTGCCGTAGATGCAGCCCACCCCCAGGTAGCTGGCGCCCTCCGCCTCCGCTTCGATGGCCTCTTCCACCGTGCTCACCGACGCGCCGATCACCGCCGTCGGCCCCAGCACGCGGCGCGCGGCGCTCACCGGCAGGTCGTCCGGCCCCAGGTGCACCCCCGCCGCCCGCGCCGCCTGCGCCAGGTCCACGCGGTCGTTGATGATGAGCAGCTTCCCCCGGTCGCGCGCCAGCGCCGCCAGTTGCTGCGCCCACAGGAACAGCTCGCGGGTGGTCGCCCCTTTATGGCGGTACTGCACCACCCCCGCCCCGCCGGCATACGCCGCCGCCGCGATCTCCAGCGGTGAGCGGTCGGGCAGCGGCTCGGTAATCACGTACAGCGACAGATCGAGGACGGCGGACATCGGCAGGCTTCGTTGCATGATGCCTTATTTCACCCCGCCGGGCGGAAAGATGTCAATAGCGGGCCGGACGAGCGTCCTCGGGCGGGCGAGCGTCCCCGCGAGCCGACTCCGGGAGGAAATGATCGTATGTCGTGTTCGGCAGATCAGCTTTCTCGCGCCCACGACGGATTAGACTTCCCCCCGGAGTCGGCTCGCGGGGACGCTCGCCCGCCCGGACCGACGATGACGTATCAACGGCCCGGTCAGTCAACAATGCTGGCGCGATTCCGGTCTTCCGGTGTATAAAGTATACGGCACGCCGTACCAGACGGCGTGCTCCGGGGGCGATGATGACGAAATACCTGCTGCTCTTGTTCACACTGGGCCTGCTGGCGACCGCGGTCGAGCCGCCGCTGCCCACCTATACCGTGGCGCGCGTTGACCGCGATCTGGCGCTCACCGGCAAGGCGGATGATCCGCTCTGGGCGCGCGCGGAGGCGGTGGCGCTGACCGACGCCGACACCGGCGCGCCGGCGCGCTTCGCCACCACGGTGCGGGCGCTGTATAACGCGCGCTACCTGTACGTGGCGTTCACCTGCGAGGACGACTACGTGTGGGGCACGGTGACCGAGCATGACGGCGCGATCTATGCCGAGGAGTGCGTCGAGACCTTCCTCGCGCCGTCCGGTTCCTTTCGCGCCTACTACGAGATCAACGTGAGCCCGCGAAACACCGTGTTCGACAGCTACCAGCTCAGCCGCAGCCTGCCCGACGGCTCCTTCCGCAAGCTGCAGTTCCTGCGGGACTACACCTGCGAGGGACTGGTGACGAAAGTGTCCATCACCGGCGAGCTGAATACACCCGGCGGCGCGAAGGGGTGGTCGGTCGAATACGCCATCCCCTTCACCGCCATCGTCGGGCGCGACAACATCGTCCCCAACCCCGGCGACCGCTGGCGCGCCAATTTTGCCCGCATTGACACCCCCCGGCCGGAGAAGCCGGCCTTCGCCTCCTGGTCTCCCCTAGGGTATCACGATTTCCACCGCTCCTATCGCTTCGGCTGGATGGTGTTCACATAGGCCGCGAAATACCCGCGCCATCCCGATACGCCGCTGCCGCTGTCGCCGATTCGCTACAGGAGCGTATGCCGCCAGTCGGCGAACTCTCCGGTATGGCACATCTGCGCACCGTCGGCATGGGATCGCTGTATGTCTCCCCGGAAGGAAACGATGCCTGGTCAGGGCGGCTGCCGGCGCCGAATCGCGCCGGCACCGACGGCCCGCTGGTGACCATAGCGGCGGCGCTGCAGCGGCATCCCGCGCGCCTGCTGCTGCGGGGCGGCGACTATCCGCCGCTGTGCATCGCGCCCGCCGCCGCCGGCTGCCGTCTCGGCGCCTACCCCGGGGAGCGGCCGGTGCTGGCGGGAGTCGCGATTGCCGCCGACGATGTGCGCCTGGACGGCATCGCCGTCCGCGGCGACGTGACGGTCAGCGGGAGGGGGAGTCTCCTCTATGCCTGCCGCGTCGGCGGGCGCCTCACCGTCTCCGGCCGCGATCACCGCGTCCTCGCCGGCGTGCTGGCGGGGGGGGCGCTGCTCGCCGGCGACGGCCTCACCCTGTCCGATTGCCTCCTGCGCGGCGGGGACGCGGGGGTGTGGATAGGCGGGCGCGATTGCCGGGTGCGGCACAATGCCATGCGCGGCGGCCTTTTCGGTATCGCGCTGGCGGCGGGCGCCGGCGCGATCATCGAGCACAACGTCATCACTGGCGCCGGCATCGGCCTGTGGCTGTGCCGCGCCTGGCCCGGCACGCGCGTCACCGGCAACGTCATCCGCCGGGCGGGCATCGGCATGCACGCCGCCGGCTGTGCCGCCATCCTCTTCGAGGATAATCTGGTTGAAGCCGATCTCGCGTACCGCCAGCGCGGCGGGCGCGACAACCTGCTGCGCAACAACAGCCTGTCCGGCGGCATCGCCTGCGCGGCGCCCGGCCCCATTCGCCCGGCGATCCTGGACGGCAACCTGCTGCGCGGATGCCGCGGGTGGGATGACCGCGCGCTCGCGCGCCGCAACAGTCGGCTGGCAGCGGTCGGAGCGGCGCTCCGCGAGGACGACCCGGCGCTGGCCTGCGGTTTTGGGCCGCTGGACCCCGCGCTGGCCGGCCCGCGCCTGGCCAGCGTGCTGCCCCGCTCCGCCGATGACTGGCCGGAAGAGCCGGAATCGCCCACCCCCGCCGTGCGCTGCCGTCTGCGCGCCGCCGGCCAGGGCGCCTTCACGCTGACAGTCGAGAATTGCGGCAGCGTTCCCGCCGCGGGCGACGTCGCCCTGCGCGTCACCCCCGCCGGCGCCGGGGCGCTTCGCGGCGAGGAGGCGCTGCCGTATGCGCTCCTCCCCGGGGAATCCGCCGAATGGTCCGGTGCCGTCGCCATCACCCCCGGCTGCGGCCGCCTGCTGCTGGAAACCCTGCCGCGCGGGGAAGGGATTTTGCCCACGGCGGTGTATTTAGTCGGGGTGTGACGGCGCATCCCGCCGTTGAAAGGACGCCCCATGGTCACCGACCTCGACCGCTTCATCGCCTGCATGGAGTATCAGCCGTGCGACCGCCGGCCCAACCATGAGCTCGCCGCCTGGGCGCAGACGAAGGTGCGCTGGCGCCGGGAGGCGCCGGACGCCGTCGCCGACCTGCGCTGGTCCTGGTTCGAGGAAGAGCCGGCGCTGCAGTTCGACCGGCGGGAATTCATCGCGGTGAACTATGGCTTCCTGCCGGAGTATGAGACCGAAGTGCTGGAGGTGACGCCGGAATACGAGATCGTCCGCAACGGCAAGGGCATCGTGACGAAGGCGCTCATCGAGGGCACGGTGGACGGCATGCGCCTCTGCATGGACGAATACCTGCGCTTCCCCGTCGCGACGCCCGACGACTGGCCGGGGGTGAAGGCGCGCCTCGTCGCCGCCATGCCCGAACGGCGGGCGGAGGTGACGCCGGAGCGCGTGGCGCGCTGGCGGGCGCGCGCGTGCCCGCTGGTGCTGGGCCGCAACTGCGCCGCCAACGGCTTTTACTGGCGCGCCCGCGAGTTCATGGGCACGGAAAATCTCTCCTACGCCTGGTACGACTACCCGGAAATGATGCACGAGATGATGGAGACGTATGCCGACTTCATCATCGAGACCAGCCGACCTGTGCTGGAGCAGCTCAACGTCGAATACTTCACCCTCAATGAAGACCTGTCCATGAAGAACGGCCCGCTGCTCAGCCCGGCCACCTTCAGGGCGTTCATCTTCCCGCACCTGAAGCGGCTGGTGGAGTTCATGAAGGGCCACGGCGTGCGCTACGTCGCGCTGGACACCGACGGCAACCCCACCGTGCTCATCCCCCTCTTCCTCGACGCCGGCGTGGATGTCCTCTGGCCGCTGGAGCGCGCCTCCGACGTGAGCCCGCTGGCGTATCGCCGGCAGTTCGGCCGGTCGCTGCGCATGTGGGGCGGGGTGGATAAGCGCGTCCTCCCCCGCGGCCCGGCGGCCATCAACGCCCACCTGCGCGAGCTGATCCCGCTGGTCGAGGAGGGCGGCTTCATCCCCACCGTGGACCACACCGTGCCCCCCGACGTCTCCTGGGATGATTTCCGCTACTACATGGACGCGAAATGGGCGCTGCTGGCCGGCGACTACGGGAAGCTGGAGTAGGAGACCGCCATGTCACTCGCCCTGGATCTGCACGATCTGTTGAAAAACTACCTGCGCCGCCACGGCGTCGCCGAGCTCACCGTGGACGCCGTGGACGCCTGGCGGCTGGACGCCGCCTTCACGCTGCCCGGCATGGGGCGTTTTCGCGCGCGCAATGTGCGCGCGGGGGATGTGCCGGCCTTCCACGCCTTCGGCGCGGGGTTGGGCGCGCGCGCGAAAGACCTGTTCTCCCCCTATCCCTGGCACGAGCCAGCGACGCTGGACGGCGCCTTCCGGGCGGCCATTGACGCCGCCGTGGGACGGGTGGACGCCGCCTACTTCCTCGAACGGGACGGCGCACCCATCGGCCACTGCTTCCTCTGGAAGGCCGGCGGCAATCCCCACGCCCGCGCGCACGGGGTCGAGGTGCCGGAGCTGGGCGTGGCCGTCGCCGATGCCTGGCAGGGCCGCGGCTTCGGCGGGCTGATGGTGCGCCTCCTCACCGCGGTGGCGCGCAGCCTGCATGCCGACGCCGTGGAGCTCACCACCGCGCTGGAGAACGAGAGCGGCTGGCAGACGTATCGCCGCGCCGGCTACCAATACGTCGGCCTCATCCGCAACCCGCAGTTCGTGGATGTCACCGCCGTCGCCGCCGGCGCCGTCACCGCCGCCGTCTGGCGCGACGAACGCCAGATGATCCTCCTCCTCAACGACGCCCACCGCGACGCCGTCCTCCACTACCTGGCCGTCAAACGCGAGGAAGCGCTGACGATGTAAATGCGGGCGGGCGGGGACGCTCGCCCGCCCGCGTAATCTCACGGCCCCAACGCCGCCGGCGGCGACGTGAGAAACAGCACCGAACCATCCACCCGCGCCACCACGCCGCCGTGCCGGTGCCGGCGCAGGTCCAGGTCGGCCGTGCCGTGCAGCAGACAGTCAGCGGACGTGCTGTCCCCGGTGAGGATAGTGCGGTCGGGATAAGTGATGTCGAACGCGCTTGTCCCCAATACGCCGGGATTCGCTCCATAGTCAGGGACGCCGCGATCTCCCTGCCCGCCGGCGCTCGGACACTGAAAAAGGGCGGCCTTCCCGCCGGCATACGGCAGCAAAATCACCGCCCAATCGCTGTTCGCCGGCGGGTACGTCTCGTTGTTGTCCGCCATGTAGATTGAAAACGCCAGCGCCAGCTGGCGCTGGTGATTCAGGCAGGTATTGACGCGCGGCGTTTCCTTGGCGCGTGTATAGACGGGCAAGAGCACGAGCACCCCCACCAGCAGCGCGCACAAGCCCAACACCAGCGAAAGTACCGCCCGGCTCGGCCGCCGTGCCGCCGTGAACGCGGTGTCCAATCCGGTGATGCGCGCCTCGGCGCACCGTGCGCACGCTCGCACCTCATCGGCGATCTCCGCTCCGCAGCGCTCGCAGTTCGGCATGATACCCCTCGCTCGCTCAAGACGTTACGGCCCCAGTGACGCCGGCGATGCGGACAACCGTGCGGCATGCCCGTCCGCATAGCCGACAATGCAATCGCCGCTGTGCCGCGCGAAATCCAGGTCGGTCGGGCTGTGAAGCTGGTAGTCGGCGGCGTTGCTGTCGCCGAGGACGATGGTATGGCCGGGATCGGTGATGTCCGCTTCCTTCTTGCCGAACACGGCCGGATTCGCGCCGTAGTCCGGCGCGAGGGTGCTGCCGGGGGTCGCGGTATCCGGGCAGTCGAAGATTTTTGCGCTGCCGACGTAGGTTTCGATCGCCACCGCCCAATCCTCGCCCGCCGGCGGGTAAAGGCCGTTATGATCCTGCGCGTACATCTGAATCGCCAGGGCGATCTGCTGCTGCTGGTGCAAGCAAGTGGTGCCGCGGGCGGTATGACGCGCCTTGGAGAACACCGGGAAGAGGATCGAGGCAAAGATCGGCACGAACAGCATGAAGCACGCGGAGACGACGATGCCCCCGACCGCCAGACCCTTACCGCCGAACTCACGCGGATGCTGGTTGATCTGGTTCAGCGCGATGATGCCGAGAATGAGCCCGGGAAGCGCGGTGAGGCAGGCGAAAATGATCCCCAGCAGGCCCAGCACCAGCGAGGCGATCGCCAGCCCGTGCGTTTGCTGCGCCACCGGCTGCTCAGACATCGGCGTCGGCGGCGTCATCCCCGGTCCGGCCATCGGCGGCGGCGGCACCGCCGTCTGCATCCCCTGCTCCGCGCCGCACTGCGCGCACCGCGGCGCGCCTTCCGCCATCTCCGCTCCGCACTTCGCACAATACGTCATGATGAACCTCCTTTGTTCCTAATGCCGACCTGGGGACGGCAACGCCTGTCCTGAAAACCGGATTCGGTTGACGATATGATTCCACGTCGGTGGTGATCCACCTGTTCGCCGCATCGTATCGCCGAGGACAGGCGTTCCCCCTCCCGAGTGTTACCCCTCTGCGCTCTCCGCGGTGAAGAATAATCTATCCCCCCATCATGATCGCCGCCGCGAACGCCTCCATCGCTTCCGCGCCGTCCAGCGCCGTCAGCTCCAGCGTGTAGTCGCGACTCTCGCCCGGCTGCAGCACGACGAGGGTGCCGCGGGCGCGTTCCGTGTCGCGGCCTTCCACCAGGCAGTTGGCGGGTTCCAGGCCGAGCACGTAGTGGCCGAACCCCATCTGCTTCCACTGGATGAAGCGCGGCAGCGTCTTCTGGTGGTAGCGCAGGCCGACGCCCAGCCCGAGGGCGGGATTGAGCAGGGCGACGCGCACGTCGCCGGCGTTGTCGGCGGGGATGTCGTGGTAAAAACACTGCTCCGCGTAGCCGGGGGTGGGCTCCTGGAAGGTGGACCAGCCGAGCAGCCCCTCGGCGGCGGCGGCGTCGCGCGGGGTCACCTGCCGGCTGTTCGTCACCAGCGCGCTGTCGGGGCCGAGCAGCGGCCAGCCGAAGTTGCAGTGGTAGAGCATCATGTGCGGGGCCGGCTCGCCGCCGATATTCTCCACGGTGTCCCGGATGCGCACGCTGGTGCCGCCGAGGGTGGCCGACAGCGTGCGCGTGAGGCGCAGCGGCGTGCCGAAGAGGACGCCTTCGGTGAGGGTGCCGGTGATGTGCATCCCGTAGTCGTCGCCCTGCCATGCGCCCCAGTAGCCCAGCTCCTCGACGGGCAGCGCCGAGACGCGGCCGTGCAGCGGCAGCGCCTGCCCCTCGTCCACGCAGGGCGCGCCGGCGGCCGCCAGCCCGCAGGTGGTCACCGCCCCGCCGGGGAAGGTGCGCAGCCAGCCCGCGCCCGCCGCCTCGTAATAGGCCGGGTGCGCCTGCCCGCTGGGGGTCAAGTGCGCCATCGGCACCCCGCGCATGGCCATGCGGGTGATGTCCAGCGCGCGGTCGGCCAGCACGGTGAATTCGAAACCGCTGCCGGTGGCCACGTCAAAGGCGCGCACCCCGCGCTCGCGCCCCGCCGCCAGCTCGATGGGGCGGATGCCGCCGAGCTGCGCCAGGTTGCTGGTGTAGCTCAATAATTCGCGCCGGGTGAAGTCACGGCCGAACAGGCGTACCATGGGCATGCCTCCTTGCCCTATCAGTTCGGCGCCAATCGCCGCTTCCCTGCACGCGGCGCACGCGCCCTGATCCCGGTGATGGCAGGAATGCGCGGCTTCGCTGCGGAAAATCGCCCTATGCATAACTCCCTGTATCTCCGCGACCTGCTGCGCCGCACGAACAGCGATCCGCTGCGGCTGGACCGCCGCGACCCCCACCGCTCCGTCGCCGCCGACCCCGCCGCGCGGCCGGGACCGGGGGAGTTTCGCCTGCGCGGGCGCTGGGTGATTGACGGCTCGGCGGCGCCGGATATCAACACCCTGGTCGCCGCCGACCTCGGCGATTTCCTGCGGCGCATGGGGGTGGACACCTCGCCCGCCGGGGCGCGGCGCATCGCGGTGGCGCTCTGCCCGTCGCTCGCGCCGCGCGCCTGCCGCCTGCAGTGCCACCCCGACGGCATCACCGTCGCCGGCGGCGACCGCGCGGGCCTGTGGGCGGGTATCGCCTGGCTGGAATGGGAGATGCGCGCGCGCCGCGGCCCCATCCTGCCCAGCGGCGTCTTCACGTTTGAGGCGGCCTGGCCGGTGCAGATCAGCCAGGGGCCGTGGGGCGGCAACTACTCGGTGCCGGATTTCGCCCCCGCGTACCTCAGCGACGACGCCTTCCGTCTCTACGCCCACTTCGGCGTCAACAACATGATGATCTACGGCGACCTGCTCTGCTACGCGGACAGCGCCATCCTCCCCGCGTTACACCACCCGGACGCCGCGCGCAACCTGGAGGTCCTCGCCGACGCCGCGCGCCGCGCCGCCCGCTACGGCGTGCAGTTCAGCTACGTGGTGGTGGGGCCAAAGCTGCGCCCGACGCATCCCGTCTTCGCCCATCACCCCACCGCCCTGGGCAGCGGCGTGGACTTCGGCAGCGGCCCCATGCACTGCCTGTGCTCGCGCGACGCGGGGGTGCGGGCCTTCTACGACGAGACCATCACCCGCCTCTTCACCGCCGTCCCCGAGCTGGCCGGCCTGGTGTGCATCGTCGGCGGCGAGTCGCTGTATCACTGCCGCATGTGGCAGGGGCGCCGGGGGTTCCTCCCCTGCCCGCGCTGCCAACCGCTGCCGCAGGCGGAGGTCATCGGCGACTTGCTCGGCATCCTCCACGCCGCCGTCACCGCCGCGCAGCCGGCCGCCTACGTCGCGGCGTGGGCGTATACCGTCCACGGCTGGGATGATCCCACCCGCGAGGCGTTCGTGCGCGCGCTGCCCGCGGGCGTGGCGCTGTATCACCATATTGACAAGGATCAGCAGTTGAAAAAAGACGGCTATACGAAGCACATCTGGGATTACAGCGTGGACTATACCGGCCCCTGTGACGACATCCGGCGGCTGGCCCCCCTCGCGAAGGACGGCGGCAATCCCCTCTTCGTGAAGACGGAGACGGGCATCGGGCTGGAGGTGTTCCAGTTCCCCTACGTGCCGGGCTTGCAGCGGCTGGCGGAGAAGTGGCAGCATGTGCGCGATCTCGCCCCCGACGGGGTGCAGCAGTCCTGGCTTTTCTTCGGCATGTGCGGCTCGCGCGCGGAGGAGCTGGGCCGCTGGGCTGCCTACCGGCCCGACATGAGCGCCGACGCGTTCCTGCGGGCGATGGCCGTGCGCGATGTCGGCCCCGCCGCGGCGGAGGCGGTCATCGCCGCCTGGGCGCACGTGAGCGCGGCGCTCGGCCACCTGCCCGCCATCGTCCTCGGGCCGAATTACTACGTCGGCCCCAGCTTCCTCGGCCCCGCGCACCCGCTGGTCCCGGCGGAAGGCGATCCCGTGCCGGAAGTCTTTGACGGCTACCTCTATTACCTGCAGGAGTTGGAGGAGACCTTCTCCCGGAAGACGATTGACGCGGCGCGCCAGTGCCTGGTGATGCGGGCGCTGCCCGACACCACCGCCGCCCTCGGGATCATCCCCGACGATGGCGCGGACGGCTGGGAGATCGTGGTGCGCGAATACGCCGCCGCCGCCCGGGAGGCGGAAGCCGCCTGGCGCCTCCTCCTCGACGCCGCGCCCCGCGCCGCCACCGCCATGGACGCCCGCAATCTGCGCGAGGAAACCCTCCTCACCGAGCTCCTCTACCGCACCTTCCTGACCGGCGAGCGCACCATCCGCTTCCTCCGCGCCCGTCGCGCCGGCGACCGCGACGAGATGCGCCGCCTCGCCCTGCTGGAACGCGACAACGCCCGCGCCGCCATCCCCATCTACGCAGGCGCCCCCTGGCTCGACCTCGCCGAACGCACCGACGGCGCGTTCAGCCGGTGCGAGGAGATGCTGAAAGCGAAGATCGCGTGGATTGAGGAGGCGTTCGGCGTGGAAGCGAGCGTGGGGTAACCACTGACGACCTACTACAACTGATTACTCCCTCACTTCTTCCCCCCCTTCGCCTTCCGCTGCAGCTTCGCCAGCATGTCCAGCGCCTGGCGGGGGGTGATGTCGTCCACGTCGAGCGTGCGAAGCTCTTCCACCAGCGGGTGTTCGGCGATCTCAAAAAGGGTGAGCTGGGTTTTCGGCAGCGGGGGCGGGATGGTGACGTGGCGGTCCGCCAGGCCGCGGGCGCGCTCGGCGATCTCGTCATTTTCCTCCAGCGACTGCAGCACCTGCTGGGCGCGCTCCACCACCTCGCGCGGCAGGCCGGCGAGGCGGGCGACGTGGATGCCGTAGCTGCGGTCGGTGCCGCCGGGCACGATCTTGCGCAGGAAGACGATGCCCTCCGGCCCTTCCTTCACCGCGATGCGATAATTTTTCGCCCGCGGCAGCGCGTGCTCCAGCTCGTTGAGCTGGTGGTAGTGGGTGGCAAACAGCGTCTTGCACCCCAACCGCGGCGACTCGTGCAGATATTCCGCCACCGCCCAGGCGATGGAGAGGCCGTCGAAGGTGCTGGTGCCGCGGCCGATTTCGTCGAGGATGACCAGGCTGCGCGGGGTAGCGTTGTTGAGGATATTCGCCGTCTCCGACATCTCCATCATGAAGGTGCTCTGCCCGGTCGCCAGGTCGTCGCTGGCCCCCACGCGGGTGAAGATGCGGTCCACCACCCCGATCGCCGCCGCCTCCGCCGGCACGAAGGAACCCACCTGCGCCATGAGGGTGATGAGGGCGACCTGGCGGAGATAGGTGCTCTTGCCCGCCATATTCGGCCCGGTGAGGATGAGCAGCTGGTTGTTCGCGGTGTCCAGCTCGGCGTCGTTCGGCACAAAACGCTCGCCCGCCAGCGTCTGCTCCACCACCGGGTGGCGGCCGCCGGTGATGACCACGCGGTCGGTGGCGCCCACCGTCGGGCGCGCGTAACGGTTGCGCGCGGCCACCTCGGCGAAGGAGGCGAGCACGTCGAGCTGCGCCACCAGCCGCGCCAGCGCCTGCAGGCGCTCCGCCTCCAGGGTGACGGCGCCGCGCAGCGCGGAGAAGAGGCTGAACTCCAGCTCCTTCAGCTTGTCCTCCGCGCCCAGCACCATCGCCTCGTATTCTTTCAGCGCCGGGGTGATGTAGCGCTCGGCGTTGGCCAGCGTCTGCTTGCGGATGTAGTCCTCCGGCACGGCATCGAGGTTCGAGCGGCTGATCTCGATGTAGTAGCCGAAGACGTTGTTGAAGCCGACTTTCAGCGACTTGATGCCGGTGCGCGCGCGTTCGCTGGCCTCCAGCGCGGCGATCCAGTCCTTGCCCTCGGTGCTCGCCCGGCGCAGGGTGTCCAGCTCGGCGTGGTACCCGGGACGGATGATGCCCCCCTCGCGGGCGGAGAGCGGCGGGGCGTCCACCAGCGCGGTGGTCAACGTCTCGCGCAGGTCGGGCAGCGCGTCGGCGTTTTCGACGAGGTGCCGCAGGATGGGCGCCGCCGCGGCCAGCGTGGCAAACAGCCGCGGCACGGCGCCCAGCGAGTCGCGCAGCTGCGCCAGGTCGCGCGGGGTGCCGGCGCCGGTGGCGGCGCGGGAGAGCAGGCGCTCCAGGTCATGCACCTCGCGCAGGTCGTCGCGGGCTGCCTCGCGCAGCAGGCCATCGTCGCGAAAGGCCTCCACCGCGTCCAGCCGGCGGGCGATGGCGTCCACGTCGAGCAATGGCGCCAGCAGCCACTTTTTCAGCAGCCGCGCGCCCATCGCCGTGCGCGTCTGGTCGAGAATCCACAGCAGCGTGTGCTGGCGCGTGCCGTCGCGCAGCGCCGCCGTCAGCTCCAAATTGCGCCGGGTGGAGGCATCCAGCAGCATGTAGTCGTCGAGCGAATAGGTGGTGATGGCGAGGATCTGCCCGACGGCCGTCTTCTGCGTCTGCTGTAGGTAGCGCAGCAGCAGCCCCGCCGCCTCCACCGCCACCGGCAGCTCCTCGCAGCCGAAACCGCGCAGCGACGACACGCCAAAGTGTTTCGTCAGCGACTGGTAGGCGGACTCCCAGGCGTATTCGCTGAGGTCGGGAGTGGAGACGGGCGCCTGGGTGCGGGCGCGCAGCGCCGCCATGAACTCCGCGTCCTGCTGCAGCGCCAGGGGGAGAATGATCTCCGCCGGCCCCAGCCGCGTCACCTCTTCCAGGATGCGCGCGCGGGCGTGGCCGCCGCGCAGCTCGGTGACGGCGAAGTCGCCGGTGGAGCAATCCGCCACCGCCAGGCCGAAACCGTCTTCCGTGTGCAGGGCGAGGAGGAAATTGTTCGAGCGCTCGTCGAGGAGGAAATCCTCCACCACCGTGCCGGGGGTGATGATGCGCATCACCTCGCGCTTCACCAGCCCCTTGGCGAAGCGCGGATCCTCCATCTGCTCGGCCAGCGCCGCTTTGTGCCCCGCCGCCAGCAGCCGCGCCAGGTAGCGGTCAATGGCGTGAAAAGGCACCCCCGCCATCGGGATGCGCGTCCCTTTCATCTCCCGCGAGGTGAGGGCGATATCCATCGCCGCCGCGCCCATGACCGCGTCCTCGCCATACATCTCGTAGAAATCGCCGCAGCGAAACAGCAGCAGCACGTCGGGATATTGCCGCTTCAACTCCTGGTATTGGCGAAACATCGGGGTCAGCGCGTCGGTGGTCACGCGCCTATTGTAGAAGATGGGACAGGGTGGCGTCAAAAGCGGCGAGGGCGGCTCCCCGCACTCATGCTCGACCCGTTCCTCTGGCGGGCGAGACGCCGTCGCGCCCGCCAGGGCATACGGCGTGCGCCGCCAGACAAATGGTGACAATCATCTAGGGTCCCGCGCGGACGGCGAAGAGGCGTTGGATGATTGCCACCGAATTACCCTACTAGACCGCCCACGTTCGCGCGCCGCTATTCGGGAGCGGACGGGCGCGGCGGGGCCGAAGAAGGAGCCGCCGATGCCACTGCCGCATACCGCGCGATTGCTGCACGAGAACACGCCGCTGCGCGTCGTCTGCTACGGCGATTCCATCAGCGAAGTCGGCCGGTCAGCGAACTGGTATGGCGGGGCGACGTGTCGCGAGGCGAACTGGGGCAGCCGGCTTGCGGGCTTGCTGCGCGCCGCCTATCCCGGCGCCGAGATTACCGTGCGGCACTTCGGCATCGGCGGGCAGAACGCCTACGAGGGACTGGGCCGGCTGGACGGGTTGGCGGCGTACACACCCGACCTGGTGCTGGTGGCCTTCGGCGCGAACGATACCGGATGGCACCCGCTTCCGCCGGAGGCGACGCAGTTGGCGCTGCACACCATCGCGCAGTGGACGACAGAGCGCTATGGCGCTGACGTGATGCTGATGAGCACCGGCGGCGACAATCCCCTGCGCCCGAAGCATACCCATGTGGCGGAGACCGTGCAGGCCACCCGCGACGCCGCTGCGGCGGCCGGCGCCGGCTACGTGGACATCCGCGCCGCCGTGCTGCGGGCGACGGAACACGGCACACGCTGGACCGACTATCACAACGGCCCGCAGGACTGCCACCCGAACGATGCCGGCCACCGCCTCTGGGCGGAAACCGTCTTCGCCGCCCTCCAGGCCGCGCTGACCGGGCGCTAGCCGCGGACCCCGCCGCGCGACAGGCGAGGTTGACGGGCTACCACCCCGCCGGCATCGTCTCCATCAGCAGCGGGTCTATCGCCGTGCCGTGGGCGTACAGGGCGTAGTGCAGGTGCGGGCCGGTGGCGGCGCCGGTGCTGCCCACGCGGGCGATGAGCTGGCCCCGCTTCACCGTCTGCCCCTCGCTGACGCCGAAATCGTTGAGGTGCAGGTAGAGGCCGGCCACCCCGCCGCCGTGATCAATCACCAGCGTGCGGCCGTGCAGGCCGAAGTCGCGGCGCAGCGTCACCACGCCGGCGTGGGCGGCGTAGACGGGCGCGCCCCGCGGGGCGGCGATGTCTATCCCCTTGTGGATGCCCACTTTCTCGCCGTTGCGGTAGCGCTGGGTGCCGTAGCGGGTGGCGATGCGGCCGGCGGCGGGGCGCTGAAAGCTGCCCTGCCAGGCGCGGCCGGCGGTGAAGCGGCGCAGGGCGGCGCCGATGAGGCGATACTCCTCCTGCACCGAGGGCGCCGTGTATTTTGCGGCCTGCTCGCGCGCCATGCGCAGGCGCTGGATGGGGAAGGCCCGTTGCGTGACGGTGAGGGCAACCGGCGCGGTGAGCGTCCGATCGTCGAGATCGGCTTCCACCGTGAGCGCCAGCGGACCCGGCTTGGTCTCCATCCAGACGCCGATGACCGCCTCCCAGCGGTCGTCGCCGCGGGCGTCGGCGGGATGAACGGTTTCCCCCAGGCGCACGCGCACGGCGGTCGCCCGCGGCGCGCGGATCGCCAGCAGCGCCGCGCCGCCTTGCGGCACGCGCGCGGTGGCGGGGGTGACGGTGAGCACGTCGTCCACCGCCCGCGCGGCGTGGCGCGCGCCGCCGGCCACCAGCAGCCAGCCGGCGGCCGCGAGCAGGGATAACAGGGACAACAGGGACGCAAGTCGCGGTGTCGTGATCATATCAGACACAAATATACCCTGGAACCGGGCACCCCAAATGGGTGGAGGAGAGAGCATGTGCCGTGGGAAGCACTGTGCCCGGTCCCAGGGTCCGTGGGGCTCTCCAATACAAGAAGTATACCACCGCCCCCCCGGCCTGGCAAGACGTGCGGCGGAAAAAGTTGAAAAATATCTCCGAAAGACCTGCGTTTGAAAAGCGGTTTTCTGATAGATTTCATCGCGTATTATTTGGTTCGATCATCACCTTCCGGGCGGGCGAGCGCCATGCGAACGGGCGGGGGATCCCGATGCATGCGCTTTGACAAATGACTCCCGCGTTGCTCGATATCCGGTTGGTCGGCCCGATCCGATGAGTCCACGGAGATGGACTTCGTGGCTCCAGCCCCGGATTTCAATCCGGGGGACGGAAGCCTTTCGATGAACAGCCCACCAAAGCGGAAACACGTCGTCACAGAGCATCAATCGGGACGACTCCGGGGGGAAGTCTGATCCGTCGTGTGCATGAGAACGACTTTCTTTCACACACGACATGCGATCACTTCCCCCTGGAGTCGTCCCGATTGTATCGGGGTCGCCCGCCCGGAAGACGACGCCGCTAGCGCCGCAGCAGCCACTCCAGCGTCCGCGCCATCAGCGCCTGCCAGGCCTTGCCCTGGTAGTAGAGGGTCTTGCCGGCGGGGGCTGTGCCGAAGGGCAGGGCGGCGACGACGGCGACGCGCGGGGCGTTGCCGGCACTCACGATGAGCGCGGGAGCGCCGTCGGCCAGCGTCACGGGCGCCAGCGCGCCGGCGGTGGGCTTCAGCGCGTGGGCATACAGCACGACGTCATCCCTGCCGAACCGCACACCCGTCGTCACCGCGTGGCGCGTGCCGGTTTTCAGCGTCGCCGGCGCCTTCAGCCGGCTGTAGTCGTTCGGCGCGCTGGCGTAGGGCAGCAGGCTGGCGAAGTTCGGGTTGCTGAAGGCCGTCTGCCCGTAGGTGCGGTCGCCGGCGAGCATCAGCACGCCGCCGCCGGCCTTCAGGAAGTCGGCCAGCATCTCCTGCCCCACGGTGGAGAGCATCGGCCCGCTGACATTGCCGAGGATGATGACCTCGTACGTGAGCAGATCCTCGTAGGCCGCCGGGAAGCCGCCCAGCGTCTCGCCGAGGGCGCTCTTTTTCATCCAGCCGTCTACCACGGTGACGTCGCCCAGGCTCTTCACCGCGTCGTCAATGCCCTGATATTCCGCCCACAGCCCGCGGATGAAGAGGATCTTCGCCGGTTTCCCCCGCTGCAGCGCGATCGTGTCCGGCTTCAGGTACTGCTTGCGCTTCTCCGGCACGGGGAAGGCGTGCAGCGGCTCCAGCGTGGCCAGGTCCATGTTGCGGCCGGCGCTGCCGCCGTAGTAATCGGCATAGCTGACTTCCACCGGCGTGCCCTCGCTGTCCGTGCCGGTCACCGTCACCGTGATGACGCAGGGCAGCGGCCCGATGCCGGTGACGTCGAGCGCCCGGGTCAGCGGCGCCAGCCCCAGCGTCTCGGCGGTGAAGGAGGCGGCCTCGACCGTCCACTGCGCGCGGGCGCCTTTCACCTGCGTCTTCACCGTCACGTCCGTCAGCGGGCGGCCGGATGCGGCCAGCGTGTGCTCCAGGCGCAGGCCGGCCGGGGTCTCTTTCGCCTCCACCGCGCCGAGCAGCGCCGCGCCGCCGTAGGTGAAGGCGCCAAAGCCCTCGGCGGGGATCATCCGGATCGTGGTGGTCCACGTCTTGCCCGCCGGCACCGCCACGTCGTCATACATCCACTCGGTGGTGGTGGCGGCGGTGTTGTCGTAGAGCTGCTGCAGGTCGTGGTAATCCATGAGGAACATCACGCCGCGCTTCAGCGCCCGATTCGTGGTGCCGTTCCAGCCGGCGATGGCGCTGGTCGCATACCAGCGGCCGTTGGCGGAGACGCGGTGGGCGTCGTCAATCCAGTCCACGCCGTGGGTGGTGGGCCGCCAGTAGACGTTGTTCTTGCGCTGGCCGTCGAAGTCGAGCACGTGCTGCGACCAGAACGCCGGGCGCTTGCCTTTGTCGCCGGTGTTGGTGAAGGCGTAACGCGCGGTGAGGATGCGCTCGCCCGTGCGCAGCACGAAGGTTTTCTCCAGCAGAAAATCTTTGATGTCATCCTTGATCTGGCTGCCCGACTTGCCGGTGGACAGCGTCCAGGTCTTCACCGCCGCTTCCTCCGGGCCGGCGGTGAGAATCTCCGCCTCGTACAGGCGCTTGTCGAACTCGCCCGGCCAGCCCTGGATCGTCCACAGGTCCTTGAAGAGGCCGCCGTTGTCGTTCTTCACGTCGCGCACGATCTCTTCGTGGTTGAAGCCGGCGTAGATGATGCTCACCAGGTGCGCGCCGTTGGCGAGGTCAATGGTGTAGGAGACGATCTCGTTCTTCAGCGTGATGAGGTGCGGGTTGGCGGCGTCGCGCGTCGCGGAGACCTGGGCGAAGGCCGCCACGAGGCCGCAGAGCAGCATGAGTGAAAGGATCAGGTGGCGCATGTCAGTTCTCCTTCCGTTCCAGGTCCACGACGATGACCGCCCAGAACTTCAGCGCCGGCACGCGCACCTGGGCGAAGTAGCGATCTGATGTATCCACGGGCAGCGGCGCGGCGGTCGCCGTCTCCGGGTCGAGCAGCGTGGCGCGGGTGATCTGCCACGGCCCGCCCTCCAGCGCCCGCGGCACCAGCTTGACGGCCACGTCCGTCTTCGGGTCGGGATACAGCTTCACCGGCGGCAGTGTGTCCAGCTCGCGGTAGTCCGGCGTCTTTTTCTCTTTGCCGGCGGCA
>JAKPKV010000045.1 GCA_029553475.1 Armatimonadota bacterium | reverse complement strand
GCTCCTGACGCCTTGCGCTTTCTATATGCCATGCGAATGTTGCTGGAGCAAGATCCCCAAGGCCTTGCTAAACTGATGCAAGGCATAGTACCCGCCCCCAGCACACTAATGCGTGTGTCGAAGTTGTCACACGAGCATGGCTTCGAATTTGCAGGCAATGCCATCGGAACTCTCACTCCCGATTTGCCAGGGAAGCGCATTTTATATCTTGCTCGCATCTCAAAGGATAAACGTACTGCAGTCGAGACGACTCTCCTTGCCTATATCAAAGACCCACCCAACCGCATGATGCTTGCTCAAGCGGCGCTCGAAATGTTCTTACGACCTCCAGCGGGGATGACTATTAACCCGAAGGAGTATTATGATATCGCCTTAAAGATCGGCCAGGGTACGAGCATCGTTTCCTTTGACACCGCACAACAGCTTTACCAGGGAGGCAAAGAGACGGAAGCTGTGCAGATGGTCACACAACTCACGGTTGAGCAACCTGCAGATGAATTGCTCCAGCTCCGTGCCGCACGCTTCCTCCGTTCCGTGGGGAACCAAGCTGCGACAACGACGCTCTACCAGCAGGCACTCATCACGATTCCCGAACCACAGCGTCGTGAAGTGCGACTCGATTATCTGGAGTATCTGCAGTGGCAGAAGAACGATGACGAGATCACCAAGCTACAGACGGGCAAAAATGCACTGCTTGCCGGTGATGCCGCGCTGGTAACCGCGCGGTATGATGATGCCGTCAAGCAGTATGTGAAACTTGCCACCAGCGCCACTACGCCTATTGAGCAGCGCTTGGCGGCATGGGCGGGATTGCTGGATGCCGACCCTGGGCAGGCGTTGACACTCGGAGAAGACTTGCTTCAAGCTGTGGCGAAAGCTGACCCACAGCTTCGCACAACACTCGCCGCCTGGACCGGACGGCAACTCTGGGCCGCGATGAGTCGTGAAGTTCCTGCAAAACCAGGTTCCTTCGTGATGGGGTGGCGCCAGCATTTCCGTCCGGCCCATGACGTGAAAGGCTGGGAGACACAGGCCGCAGCGTTGGCTGCGCAGTTGCTGGATATCGATACCGAGGCGTGTCTGCGTCCAGATCCTCGCTTTACCCCCGATTCCTTCCGCTACCCGGCGGCCATGCTCTATGCGTTGGCGGGTGAACCGAAGAAGGCCACGGAAATCCTCTCCCGCACGATGGAATACAAAATACCACCGCCCCCAGGCGGTTGGCGGATATTCGACGGCACTCCTGCTCCAGATGCCGATAAACCGCGCACGCGTACCACGCCTACCCTCACCGAGGCCAAGAAAATGACGATGCAATTGATGGAAGATTTAGCGCGGTGCCCGAAAGCTGATGAGCGCGTGCCAGCCCTGAGTGCCGTCCTCGCGAAGGATATCGTCGATAAACTCGCGCAGGACACCAAGGATACAGATATCCGCACGCATTTACAGGAACTCGCGTCTGTCGTGAAGTTCACCGTGGTCGCTCTTGATCCCTTGCCGCGTCCTCTGCGCACGAATCAGCCGCCTCCGCCCACGCGCAAGGTGGACATGACTCGTTGTGCGCCTATTGATGCGGTGGTACGCAAAGCGTTGACCAGTGATACCGTGGCAAAACATGCCTTGGTATTGGTGAACGAGGGATTACGCGATGCGCTGCTGACCGCCAGCAATCCGGAACTATTGACGGCACTGACCGATCTTTCATCCTACACGATTCAACGCTATGCGGAGGCATGCAAACAACCCCACTATGCGGTTGATGAACGCAAGCGACTGGCCGATTATCTGACGTCACGCCCGGTCCACGATATGAAGCCTTATGTCACGCGTTTGACTGGTGGAACTGTACAGTAACAGTAGTCGCCGTCGATGGTTGTACGATTCTCTCCCGTCTTTTGCTTTTATACTCGTCACGCCGTGGAAAGTGCCATTTTTAAGCGTGTCGCCCAGTGAAAAAAGAACTTTTTACGGCATGACGAGTATATTTACTGATATGCAGGAGAGGTATCGTTATTTCCAAAACTCCCACCAGCGTTTACTCGTAGTAGGGTGATCAGTAAGGGATGGCCCGGAACCATCTTGTTGCGGATGATTTTCGATTTCTTCCAATGCCTGTTCAGCGTCAGCTATGAGATCATCAACAGTGTATATCAGATCATCGCCAGGATAATAAATGACAGCATCGAATGATTTTCCCAAGGCTGCCGATGCAATAAGCACAGATGCACATTCCGCCATATCTCCACCCCACCTGAATGAGATGGCATAGTTGCGAGGTGCTACCTTCTCATTGATTTGGGGGTATGTGCCGAGTAATTCGTCAGCAGATTCGTAGTAGACCTCGAATCCGGTGTCTAACTGCCCAAGCTTACAGGGTACAAATCCGGAGTTTTCAAACGGCTTTAATGCAGGATCAATTTGAAGGTCAAAGCCAAGTTCCTTGACCGCTACTTGCCATGCTGTCACATGGGGAACATTTTCACGGACTAAAAAGGCATGTTGTTCAAGTGCCATTACTTTACCCCTCCATCATAAGTCAGCGCCATTATATCATACGCATCTAATCTCACCATAGGCGCTTCGTTGGCAAGATGCTCCAGACTACCAGAACCAACTCGAGTCCCCCTCGCACATACACTCATCCCTACTCTCTCCATGACCCTTCGATTTCAGATACTTTTCCTTCACTATACCCTTTTTCGTTTCGCGTTGTCTCGGTAGTCTCTATACAGATGGACACTGGAACACGGAACACATGGGGCGGGAATGTGTTCCAGATGCTGGTAACTTCGTACTTCTGCACCTGCAACTCTTCCCAAAACCGATACCGCCATGCTCACCATAGGCGCATGGCCGCCATGAAGTCCGCCCTGATGCTCTGATTTCTCTCCTGCCCTCTGCTACCTCGTCCAGCGGTTGAACAGTACAGCACACACTCGGTATACTCTGACCGAGAGTGTTTTGACCACAAACACTCGTGCAGGAGTGCCGAAGATGATAACAGAGATCATGCGTGACCAATGTACACCCTTCCTTCCTTTGCTGGCCGAGGTGGAGTGTGGCACACACTTCGATACCGCAAACCCTCAGCACCATGCGTGGCTCGACAGACGCATTGACGTGCATTTCGCGCGTGGCACGCATTTCTTTGCCTATTATCTCGATGACGGAACGCCCGCGGGTTTCGCGGCAGTTCTGGTCGAGGAAGGACCAGAAGGCGTGACCTGCATGGGGAGGACCAGTGAACTCTTGGATATTGCGGTCTACGAAGCGTTTCGCGGGCATGGTATCGGAGCGACTCTCTTACAGCATGCCGAGGATTACTCACGCGCACGAGGGATCTACTGTATGTATGTTGCCACCTACGCATGCCGTGTTAAAGCGATTGCATTTTATGGACAACATGGGTACCACATTACCCGATGTGCATGGGGCGGGTGATGAGGGAAATGTCTATATGCGAAAGATCCTGTAACACCCGATTCGTCTGCACTTTCTGGCGTCATTTCGTGGACAGTATCCCAAAGAGATGTCTGCGGCGGAGGTAAGCGAACACCTTTTTCGTATGGCGCCCAGGTAATTCCACGCAGCCGCGACGGGGGGCTCTCCGATCGCCGGCCGGCCATGTCGTCGCTTGACAACCAGGCCGGCAAACCCGCATGATGGAAGCGGTCATTCTCACCGTGAGGGAGGCATTGTGATGGCGACGCCGATACGGATCATGCCGTGCCTGGATATGCAGCAGGGGCGGGTTGTCAAGGGCGTGCATTTCGTGGATATTCGCGACGCCGGCGATCCGGTCGAGTGCGCGCGCGCCTACTGCGCCGCCGGCGCGGATGAGCTGGCCATGCTGGATATCACCGCCACCGTCGAAGGCCGGGAGACGATGCTCGAGGTGGTGAAGCGCGTGGCCGCCGTGGTCACGGTGCCCTTCACCGTCGGCGGCGGCATCGCGACGGTCGCGACGGCCGCGCGGGTGCTGGAGGCCGGGGCGACCCGCGTCTCCACCAGCAGCGGCGCCTTCCGCCATCCCGAGGTCATCGCCGAGATGGTGCGGGAGTTCGGCGCGGAACGGGTGACGGTGGCCATTGACGTAGACGTGAACCCCGCCCTCCCGTCAGGGTACGAAGTCTACATTGACGGCGGGCGCACGGCGACCGGGGCCGATGCCGTCGCCTGGGCGCGACAGGTGGACGGCTACGGCGTGGGGTGCATGCTGCCGACGAGCAAAGCCGGCGACGGCGCGCGCACCGGCTACGATCTGCCGGTGATCCGCCACATCGCCGCCGCGGTCAGCGCGCCCGTGGTCGCCTCCGGCGGCGCCGGCACGCTGGAGCATTTTTACGAAGCCGTTGACGCCGGCGCCGCCATCCTCCTGGCGGCCTCCGTCTTCCATTTCGGCCTCATCGGCATCCCGGAGCTGAAAGCGTACCTGCGCGGCAGAGGCGTCGCCGTCGCCGGGTAGGCGGGGAAGCGCCCATCCCCTCCTTTCGCCCTTCGTATTGACCGCGGGGGGAAGCGAGGGATAGAATGGGAGGCGATGACAGGGGATGCCGGACATTTACGCCTGGCGCGACCGCCGCGGAAGAAAGACGGCGGCCGCCGCCATGCCCATAACTACTACCTGCTGGGCATGCGGCGGGCGGACGCGGGCGCCGGGGAGGAGGCGCGGACGCACCTGCGGCGGGCGCTGGACTTCGACCCCGCGTTCCTGCCGGCGCTGCGCGCGCTGGCCGATCTGGAAGCGGGCGCCGGCGATTACCCCGCCGCCGAGCGCTGGCTGCGGCAGGCGCTGGACGCCGCCGGACCGAACGCCGACCTCTACTTCCACCTGGGCAACGTCGCCCTCAACCGCAATGATCCGCGACGCGCGCTGGAGACCTACCGCCAGGCGGAGGCGCTGGCCGATGCCACCCCGGAGCTGCGCTTCAACATCGGCCTCGCCTACCTGTTCATGGGGGCGAGCGCCGAGGCGGAGACGGCCTTCACCGCGCTGACCCTGGAGCAGCCGGCGAACGCGCGCGTGTGGGACGCGCTGGGCTGCGCCCGCCGCCAGCGCGACGACGCCGCCGGCGCGGAAGCGGCCTTTGTCAAAGCGCTGGAGCTGGACCCGGCGCTGAACGACGCGCGCGACCACCTGGCGCAGCTGCTGATGGAGACCCCTGATTTGCGCCGCGCGCAACGGGTGCTGGAGGGCGCGCTGCAGCGCGAGCCGGAACGCCGCAGCAGCCTGCACCTGCTGGGCATGGTCTACGCCGCATCGCACGACTACGCGGCCGCCGCCGCCTGCTGGCAGCGGCTGGTGGACCTGGGGCAGGCGTCGCCAGAGGCGTATCAGTCGCTGGCCGCCGCCGCGCTGCATCTCGGCGACCGCGCGCGGGCGGGCGCCGCGCTCACCGAGATGCTGCTCCTCTACCCCGATCACGCCCAGGGACACGTGCAGCTCGGCTTGCTGCTGCTGGACGAGGGGGAGAGCGCGGACGGCTGGCAGCACCTGGAAACCGCCGCGCTGCTGGCTCCCGGCGATCCCACTGTGCGCCAGGCGCTGGCCACCGCGCGCGCGCTGCTCGCGCGGCGGCGCTGATTCCCCGCGCGCCGCTGCTTAGAAACTGTCCGAACAGTCTGGGCGCGTGCCTGCTGGTGGCTTCCGGCCTGGCTCGGCGTTGGCCATCCTCACCCTCTCTCGCTCTCGATAGCGCCTCGGACGTCCGCCGTGATCCAAGCCGGCATCCCCTCAGCAGCCCCACGCCGAGACTGCTCGGATAGTTTCTTCGACGCCCCAGACACCCGAAACTCCTGTTTCCTAACGGGTGTTTGCAACGTCGGCAGAAGTATGGTAGGATAGATCAGCCCCGGAGCACCGGCTCCGGAAACGCACCGATATCTAAGCCATGCGAGAGAAGAGGAGGCGACGATGGAAGGACTGACCAGGCGGCAGCAAGAAGTGTTGTCGGGCATCCGGGCAATCCTGCAGGACACCGGACACCCCCCGACCGTGCGCGAGCTCGGAGAGAAACTCGGCCTGCGGTCGAGCTGCACGGTGCAGCGGCACCTGGAAGCCCTGGAACGCAAAGGGTTCATCCGCCGCAACCCGACGAAGGCGCGCACCATCGAGATCACCCGCGGCCCGAAGCCACTGTCCCGCGCGGCGGCGGACGGCGGGCTGGTGTCGCTGCCGATCGTCGGCACCGTCACCGCCGGCCTGCCCATCCTGGCGGTGGAAAACGTCGAGGATACGCTGGCGCTGCCCCGCACGCTGGTGAGCGACGGCGAGTGCTTCGCGCTGCGCGTGCGCGGCGACAGCATGATCAACGCCGGCCTCTATGACGGCGACCTGGCGGTGGTGAAGAAGCAGGAAACCGCGGGCAACGGCGACGTGGTGGTGGCGCTGCTCGACGACGAGGCCACGATCAAGCGCTTCTTCCGCGACAGCGGCCGCGTGAAGCTGCAGGCGGAAAACCCCGCCTACGAGCCGATCATCGTGGACAAAGTGGTCATTCTCGGCAAAGTGGTGATGAGCATCCACAAATTCTGACAACGATTCCTCGCGTTGGCTGTCTAAGAAACTGTCTTAAAAGGGATCGTCGTCAGGTCGCTGAGGCGGGATCACGGCAGGCTAGGCGGATGTTCGAGAGTGTATGAGGACAGCCATCAGGATGATGGGTCGGAGACCTCCATGCCAGAACATCCAACACCGCCTGGCGCGATCCGGACCAGCGAGATGGCGGCGAGCACGTTCAAGACAGTTTCTAATGGGGAGGGGCATGGCACCCATGCCTCTTCCGCGGCATGCTGCCGCATCACAAACCCGGAAGGAACGCGGGAGCGTCCATGACACCGACCGAACCGAGCG
The DNA here is from genome assembly GCA_029553475.1 of Armatimonadota bacterium. Lineage (GTDB taxonomy): Bacteria > Armatimonadota > Hebobacteria > CAIYQO01 > CAIYQO01 > JAKIYB01. The sequence continues at coordinate 21,404 of JAKPKV010000045.1, read as the reverse complement.
TATCCGTCGTCATCCCCTGCTATAATGAGGTCGGCTCGCTGCGCGAGCTGTACGTGCGGCTCACCGCCGTGCTGCACGAGCTCGGCGTGGCCTACGAGCTGCTCTTCATTGACGATGGCAGCACCGATGGCTCGCGCGAGCTGCTGCGCGAGCTGGCCGCCGCCGACCCCGCCTGCCGCGTGCTCGTCTTCCGCCGCAACTGCGGGAAATCCGCCGCGCTGGACGCCGGCTTCCGCGCCGCGCGCGGCGGGCGCGTACTGATGCTCGACGCCGACCTGCAGGACGACCCGCGGGAGATTCCGCGCTTTCTGGACGCGCTGGAGCGCGCCGACATGGTGGTGGGCTGGAAGGCGCAGCGCCATGATCCCATCGAAAAGCGCCTGCCCTCCAAACTCTTCAACGCCACCGTGCGCGCGCTCACCGGCGTGCAGCTGCACGACATGAACTGCGGCTTCAAGGGCTTCCGCCGCGACGTCGTCGCGGAGATGGACGTCTACGGCGAGCTGCACCGCTACCTGCCGGTGCTCGCCGCCGCCCGCGGCTTCACCATCGAGGAGCTGGCGGTGACGCACCACCCGCGCGCCAGCGGCGTCTCCAAGTACGGCTTCGAGCGCTACCTGCGCGGGCTGCTGGACCTCTTCACCGTCCTGTACATCACGAAGTACCGCTTCCGCCCGCTGCACCTGCTGGGCGGCGCCGGCGTCAGCTGCCTGCTCGCCGGCATCGTCTTCTGGCTGCTGCTCAACGCGGTGATGATCACCCTGCCGGAGCCGCCGCGCTGGCACTTCCTGCTGTGGATGCTCGCCACCGCGCTGGTGATCGTGGGGCCGCTCCTCCTCGGCCTGGGCCTGCTCGCCGAGGGGCAGTTGGCCGCCGGCTTCCGCCGCCTGCCGCCGGCGCCCATCGTGGAAGAGCTGAACGCGCCCGAGGCCGGCCATGTGCGCTGACGCCCGTCCGCCCGCGGCCAAACGCCCGGCCCCGTGGAAAGCGGCCGCCTACGCCGCGGCCATGCTGCTGTTGCTCGGCGCCATCGGCTGGTATTTTCGCAAGGACTGGGCCTACCTCGCGCGCAACCCGGCGGATTTCTGGCAGGTGCGCTGGGAGTTCGTCGGGCTGGCGCTGCTGGCGCTCCTCATCACCGCCAGCGTGGATATCCTCATCTGGAACCGCATGCTGGGCTGGTTCACCGCGCCGTTGCCGTTCCGGCAGGCCGCCCCCGTCTACATCTGGTCGTACCTGGCGCGCTACATCCCCGGCAAGGTGGGCAGCCTGCTGCTGCGCGTGGCGCTGGCGGCGGAGGTGCGGCGCGAGGCCGTGCCGGTGCTGGCGGCCAGCGCGGTGGAGTTGGCGCTGCGCACCGCTTCCGCGCTGGTGCTGTTTCTGCTGGTGCTCTGGGGCTGGGCGGGGGCGCAGAATCGCTGGCTGCTCATCGGCCTGGTCGCGCTGATTCCCGTCATCCTGCTCTGCGCCCACCCGCGCATCATGCTGCCGGTGCTCAATGGGGTGCTCCGCGCGATGAAGCGGCCGCCGCTGCCGCACGCACTGCGCTACCGCGAGGTGCTGGGGCTCTTCGGCGCGCTGGCGCTGCGCTGGGTGCTCTTTGGGGTCGCGTTCTTCCTGCTGGCCATCGCCGTCTATCCGCCGCTCGCCACGCAGTACATCCCGCTCACCGGCCTGGGCGCCGGCTCCTGGGCGCTCGGCTTCCTCAGCATGCTCCCCGGCGGTTTTGGCAGCATGGAAGCGGTGCAGAAAGCCGTCTTAAAAAATATCCTGCTGGTGCCCCGCGAGCCCGCCTTCATCCTCGTGCTGCATCTGCGCCTGCTCAGCCTGCTCGGCGAGGGGCTGTGGTCGCTGGCGGTCCTCCCCCTCTGGCGCCGCCGCGGCGCGGCGGTCAGCGCGCCGGCGCCGGCCCCGTCGCACCCCGGATAATCAGCGCCGCCGCCGGCAGGCGTTCCTCGTCGTCCGCCGCCGCGCCGCATGGCGCGTCGCTGTCCCCGGCGAAGTGGAAGAACCCCGCTACGCGTCGCTCTCCGGCAATGAGATAGCGGGGGGCGAGCGATCGCTGGTAGGCACGGGGCAATCCCCATGATGGCAGCGAAACGATACAGATTCTCGTGAATGAAGCGCAGCAGGCGGCGATACGGCCACCTGACCCAGCCGGCGCGGACAGTTCCGAAAACCGCGCGTTTTCGGAAGCCAGCGGGCGAAAAATGGCGGTATGGCGCTCCCTTAAATCTGAACGGGACGCATATCGCCCCCGATAGCTGTTAGTCGGGGGCGTTTTGAGGGGGAAATGCTCGAAATGCTTGACAAAATGGGCTCATGACCGTATAGTAATTTCCGAAAACGCGCGGTTCTCGGAACCTGTCGCGTTGGCCATGCTACGTTCTTTTTGAAAGGAGTGTCAGGGTATGTCTCACATGCAGAGCAGAGGGACCCGCCGCCGCGCGGGCTTCACCCTCATCGAACTGCTGGTGGTGATCGCCATTATCGCCATCCTCGCCTCCATCCTCTTCCCCGTCTTCGCCAAGGCGCGGGAGAAAGCCAACCAGAATTCCTGCCTGAACAATCAGCGGCAGATCGCCATCGCCGTGAGCATGTACGTGCAGGACCACGACGAGAAGTTCTTCCCGAACCCCGGCCGCAACTCCTGGGCCGGCGTGCTGAAGGCCTACAACGAGCCGAGCATCTACGACTGTCCCTCGGTGCGCAACAAAGGCACGAACGACCACCCGGAATACGGCGTCAACCGTTGGCTGTGCAACCTGGCCCTCGGTGAGATCACATCGCCGGAAACCACGCTGCTCACCGCCGACCTCGACCCGGTGAGCGATTCCTACACCAAGGGCAACGGCATGCTCAACGACTTCAACGCCGACATTGCCACCCGGCACAGCAACGGCACCATCCTCTCTTGCGTGGATGGGCACGTGAAGTACGAGAACATCACCGAAGCCCCCGGCGACGCGTTGGGCAAGATCGGCTATCAGATGATGATCATCTCCGACACCTACCTGTATAAAACGTACGATACCGAGCTGGCCTCCGCCACCCCCGCCGGACAGATGAAGGTGAACGGCAACGGCGACAACAAGTGGCGCTGTTCGGCGACGGTGCTCACCTTGCCGGAGGGCTGCTACCGGGTGAACGCCAGCGATCCGATCCCGGACATGATGATCGAGTATGAGGTGACCTTCAATACCCTCTCCGGCGGCGGCGCCGAATACAGTAAATCCGCCCTCGGCCTCTTCATGGATGACGCGGAAACCGTGGCCGGCACCGACTTCACCGACGTCTTCTCCGGGCTGATCTCCGGCGTCTGGCGTTATGGCGCCATCCCGGGCGACGGCTGGAGCAACCTCGGCAATGCCACCTCCAACCGCTTCATTACCGTGGCGACCACGCTGAATACCTTCAACCACAATGACCCGGCGATGTACGCGGGGAAAGCGCCGATGTACGGCAACCAGTGGTACCGCGCGCGCCTGCTCTTCAAGCCGGAGACGGTGACCGTCGTCACCCTGGCCTACAGCGGCGACACGTTCCTGGGACAATATGAAGCGCCGTTCAATCCCGCCGGCGACATGGCGCCGGGGCTGAAGAAGATGGCCGCCTACTGCTGTACCCGCAACGTGAACGGCTTCACCGCCATCCGCAATATCAAGATTTACAAGTTCTAGGCGGCCCCACGGCCTTGCCGTATGATGATCGCCGGGAATGCCCCGGCAAAGGAGAAATGAACTGATGCGTACACCATTCGCCCATCGCGGCTTTACGCTCATCGAGCTGCTTGTCGTGATCGCGATCATCGCGATCCTGGCGGCCATTCTTTTTCCCGTCTTCGCCCGCGCGCGTGAAAAAGCGCGGCAGAACAAGTGCCTGAACAATCAGCGCCAGATCGCCATCGCGTTGACCATGTATGCGCAGGACAACAACCAGCAGTTCATGCCCGATCCGGGCACGGCCGCCTGGTCGTCACTGCTCGTGGCCTATAACGAGCCGGGCATTTACGACTGTCCCACGAGGACCGGCACCGGCAGCAACAACGCCCCGGAATACGGCTTCAATCCCTACCTGTTCAACGCCTCGCTGTCGGAAATCGAGCACCCCGCCACCGGCCTGCTGACCATTGATTTCAAGCCCAGCAGCACCCGCGCCAAGGCCACCTTCGTCATCGGCGATCCGGCCACGGACATTGACCGGCGCCACGGCGACGGCGTCATCGTCTCTTGCGTGGACGGCCATGTGGCGTTCGTGGACATGAAGAACACTACCGATGTCGTCGCCACCCTGGCCGCCAAGGATATCAACCTGTACGCCGGGGCGCAGGCGGTCATCGCCGATAAGCGCACCTTCCTCGCCGTCGGCGCCAGCAACGACCGCTGGCATGATTCCGCCTTCACGCTGACCCTGCCGGATGGCTGCTATCGCAAAACGGCCAGCGATCCGATGGCGGAAATCATCGTCGAGTGGGATATGTCCCGCACGCCCATCACCACGCCGGAGTTCCGCTGGCTCGGTCTCGGCGTCTTTGTTTCCGAGAGTGAACTGGGGCACCCGGGGCCAACGGCGCGCGCGGATGACCTGGCCGACATGGCCAGCGGCTGGTATTTCGGCATGCACGCCTACGGCGGGCCGAATGCCAGCGGCACGGACTCCGGCTACAATAACCTGTATGGCACCGGCGAGGGGAAACATTACTTCTGCGGCGGCGGCACCGCCAACACGATCTCCGCTGGCTCCACCCCGCGCCTGGACGTGGTGCCGATCAAGTGCAACACCTTCTACCACTGCAAGGCCATCTTTGCCGCCGGCAAGGCCATGGTGACCGTCTCCGAAGGCAGCCAGGTGCTCGGTACGGTCTCCTACTCCCTCAATCTGGCCAATGACCAGGCGCCGGGGCATAACAGGATCGCCCCGCTGACCAAAACGCGCAATACCGAGGCCATGACCTTCAAGAACATCAAGGTCTACCGCCTGGGCGCGCCGCCGGCGATGTGAGCAGGGCCGCGCGGGCACTCACCGGGCCGCCCGGCGGGGCGGCCCGGGTGGACAGCGGTTTGGAGACCAGCGTCGCTATGGGCCGCGCCGGTCTCCGCGCTGTTTTCACCGTCTGCGTTGTCGGATCGCGACGGGATGCTCGTGGCTGGCACGGCGGATGGCCGAGAGTGTACCGGGGAGTACCTGTCGCGGGTCGTCACGCTGTACCGTGTCCCGTCGCCGCGCCACCGTGTAGCGCGTGGTGACGCATTTCTCCACCGTGCCCGACGCTGGTGGTGTCGGACACGGTGTCGCCTTTTGGTCACACGCGCCGCGGAGGGCGCGGACTACACGGTGCAACGTGACGGCCTATTACATTTAGCGATCACAACCGTAACCTGGCTGCCGGCCGGGGCTAGAGCTGCGGCCGGGGCAGCGCCACTCCCCCCTTCGCTCAAGCTACGGGGGATGCGACGGGGGACACGCCACGCCGGCGCGCACACGCACTCGCTTCGCCAACCCGCTCCCCATCAAAATGGTCATTGTGCACTGTTCACTGCTTCAGCACCACATCATCCCTTCCGTCAGCCACTTCACCTGCTCGGCGGCGAGGACGACGGCGGCGGCGCCGAGGGCGTCGGCGAGGTGGGCGGGGTTCGTGGTGCCGATGATGGGGATGGTGAGGAAGGGCTGGTGGAGGAGCCAGGCGAGGGCGAGCTTGGTGGGGGTGCAGCCGAGATCGGCGGCGAGGGCGACGGCGCGCTCGCGGCGGGCCTGGCTGACGGGATTGTCGAACGAGGCGACGTCGCGTCCGGCGAAGTAGCCGCCGGCGGTGGGGGTGTAGGGGATGACGGGCAGGCCGGTCTCGGCGTGCCATTGGAAGTCGTCCGGGGTCATCGCGCGCATCGTCGGGTCGCCGCCGGCGTTGCGCTGGGCCAGGCTCCACTGCGGCTGCGAGGCGGCGAAGCCGCGCAGGCCGTGCGCCGCCGCGTAGGCGTTCGCCTCCGCGATGCGCGCGGCGGTCCAGTTGCTGGCGCCCAGGAAGCGAATGCGCCCGCGCCGCACCTCGGCGTTGAGCATCTCGATGATCTCGCCGGCGGGCAGGCGCGGGTCGTCGCGGTGCAGGTAGTAGAGGTCAATGACGTCCAGGCGCAGCCGCGACAGGCTGTCGTCCAGATCGGCGGCCACCGTCTCCGCGGAGAGGTAGCGATCCGGCTTCGGATAGTGTTCCCCGGCGCCCGGATGCCCGCCTTTCGAGGCGATCACCACCTGGTCGCGGCAGCCGTGCCGCCGTATCGCGGCGCCCAGCACGCGCTCGCTTTCGCCCAGCCCGTTCGCAATCCAGAAGCAGTAGCAGTGCGCGGTGTCGAAGAAATTGCCGCCCGCCTCGCGGTATTGCGCGAAGAGGCGGTCGGCGCGGTCGCCCTCCAGCGTGCCGTGCCCCATCGCGCCGTAGCACAGCGCGGAGACGGACAGGTCGGTTCTCGGCAGATGCCATGTCGGCAGCATCGGGGCGCACCTCCGTGGTATTGTTTACCCAACGCCGAGGAAAATTCCTGCTGGAACCGGAACCTTATGTCGGCCCTCTCTCCGGCCCTTCGCCCACCGGCTCGACGGAGTCTCGCCCGCCAGGAGGGGGAGGGTCGGGGGGAAGGCCGCCCGCCGCGGGGCATCTTTTCGTGATATACTACCAGCGATCACTGCCAGGAAGGGTCGCCATGCCGCACGATTTTGATGATTCGTTCCGCTATGAGCCGATCAGGATGCCGCCGCCGGAAGACGAGGAGCCGCCGCGCGAATGGTGGCGCAACCCCTGGCTCCCCATCACCCTCGCGCTGGCGCTGCTGCTGACCACGCTGTTCATCATCAACCGCCCGCCGCCTCCGCCGCCCGTCGTCCTCGACGTGCCGGCGTTGATGGGCAAGACCGCCACCGAGGTGACGGCGCTGCTCGGTCAGCCGGCGGACGACGCGGCCGGCGCGCCCGAGAACGACGGCGCGCGCGCCAAAACGACGTATCGCTACCAATCCCCGCTGGCGTGCGCGGTCCATTTTGACGACGCCGGTCGGGTGGTACAGGTGGATTGCCCGCTGCCCACGCGTTACGGCGCGGGGAACTATCGCGAATGGCTGCCGGTGTATGGCTTCACCCGCCCGCGCCAACCCGATATGGGGCTGGGCTCCCCCTTCCAGTTCGAAATTTGCTCCTGGGGAAATCTGCGCGGGTGTGACGTGACGCTGGTCTCCATCAATAACGTGAGCGATCCCGTGCTGCAGGTGGTGCCGGCAGGAATGCCCGCGACCGCCCCGAATTAAACGCTCATTACTCTCGATGACAGCGAGGTCTGCTCATGTCTCTGCGCGAACTGGCCGCCCGCCGCGGCCTCACCATCGGCGCCTGTTATAATCCGGCCGCGTTTGCCGAGGACCCGCGCTACGGCGCGGTGCTGGCGCGGGAGTTCAACGGCATCGTCGCCGAGAACCACATGAAATTCCGCTTCCTGCAGCCGGAGCGCGGGCGCTTCACCTTCGAGACGGCGGACGCCATGCTCGACTTCGCGGAGGCGCACGGCATGATGGCGCGCGGGCACACGCTGGTGTGGCAGCACAGCAATCCCGACTGGCTGGAGCAGGGCGAGTTTTCCCACGCGGAGATGCTGGACATCATGCAGGCGCATATCCACGCGGTGCTGGGGCATTTTCGCGGGCGCATCGCCGCCTGGGACGTGGTGAACGAGGCGGTCTCCGACGATCACGACGGCCTGCGCGCGAAGAATCTCTGGTTCCAGCGGATCGGCGACGATTTCGTCGAGCACGCCTTCCGCTTCGCCCACGAGGCCGACCCGACGATGCCGCTTTTTTACAACGACTACGACATCGAGTGGGTGGACGCGAAATTCGCGCGCACCTACCGGCTGGTGGCGGGCATGCTGGAGCGCGGCGTGCCGGTGCACGGCGTGGGCCTGCAATACCACACCCGCGCCATGGACGCCCCCAAACCGGAAGCGGTGCTGAAGAAGATCGCCGCCTTCAACGCCCTCGGCCTCACCGTGCACCTCACCGAGCTGGATATCAAAATCCCCACCCAGGCAACGGAGGACGATTACCGGGAACAGGCCGCGGTGATGGCCGACATCACCCGCGTCGCGCTGGAGGCGAAAGACTGCCCCGCCATCTTCTTCTGGGGCTTCACCGACAAATACTCCTGGATCCCGAATTTCACCAAGGGCGAATACGACCACACCCTCCCCTTCGACCGCGACTACCGCCCCAAAGCGATGTACGAGGCGATGGCGGCGGTGCTGGCGGGGGCGTGACGGCGCGGGGGCATCAGGCAGTCGCTCCAGCCATCCGCGCCTCCACCTCCGCCAGCGTGCCGGTGAACGGCCCCGGTTTTTCCATCTTCAGCGACACCAGCGCGGCGGCGAAGCGCAGGCTCTCGGCGGGGCCGTGCGCGCGCCGGCGGGCGAGGTAGGCGCTGATGGTGGTGTCGCCGCGGCCGGTGCGGCCCACCTGCGTGCGGTTGGTGAAGGCTTGTTGCAGCACCGCGCCGTCAGCAACCAGTGTCACCCCCGCCTGCTCCGTGATGAGCACTTCGCGCGCCCCCCAGCCGGCGATGGTCCGCGCGGCGGCGGGCAGGTCGCGCGTGCCGGTGAGGATCTCCGCCTCCACCACGTCCAGCTTCGCCACGGTGAGCAGCGCGGCGATCTCCCGCTTGGCGGGCACGTCGCGGAAGAGAATCTCGCGGTCGGGGCCGACGTGCCGCACGAAGGACTGAAAATCGAGCGACAGCGCGTAGCCGGCGCCGTGCAGATCGCGGATGAAGTCGAGGGTGAACTCGTGGTCGGAGATGCCGGCGAGGTGGATGATGCCCGCCCGCAGCCCGGCGGGGAGATCGGCCAGCGTGAACGGCCCGGGATCGCGCATCACGTACAGCCGCCGCTCGTCCACGTTCTCCGAGGGATGCACCACCCGCGCGAAGGTCGTCACCGGGCAGGGGGTGACAACACAGTCCACCCCCAGCGCGCGCAGCGGGTCGAGCAGCGCGTCATCGGCGGGGTCCATGCGCGTCACCGCCGCCGTCCGCGCCCCCGCCCGCGGCGCCACCATCGCCCCGCACAAGAGCGCGCTGCCCGCCTGGACGTAACGCTCTCCGCCGAAGGGGGTGACTTCGTCGCGGCACATATGGCCGATGAAGGTGATGTCGTAGCGCATTTTGACCTCGTAACGGATCAGATTGTGTGTGACAAATGTCACACATTGCGGTATACTCTCCGCGGAGGACAGCATCATGTGCGCATTCGCCGCGAAAACTGAACGGCTCTCCTGCCGGATCACCCCGGAAGGAAAGAAACTGCTGGAGCACGTCGCCGCGCGCCACGGCATGAGCGTCAGCGATTACTGCGTCACGCTCGCTATTGACGCCGCCAGCCGCGAGCTGCTCGATGAGCTGGTCATCCGCATCCCGGTTGACGAATGGGACGCCTTGCTCGCGCAGCTTGACGCCGACACCGATCCCAACGACAGGCTCAAAGATGCCGCGCGACGGTTCGCGCGCGGCGCCTTCACCGGAGATGTCTACCATGCTCCGGATTGAACGTCTCGATCCCTCGTGTCACGATCGCGCGCCATTCGACTGCGGCATAGATAGCCTGAATGCGTTCCTCGCGCAATACGCGCGGCAGTTTCGCGACCGCCACCTCGGCGTCACCTGGGTCGCGGTGCGCGAGGAGGAACCCTCCCGCATCCTGGGCTATTACACGCTGGCGGCCGGCGCCCTTACCCCGGATGCGCTCCCCACGGAACGCGTGGCCTTGCCCCAGGTACCCATCATGCTGCTGGGCCGGCTGGCCGTTGATCGTGCGACACAGGGTCAGGGACTGGGCACCACGCTGCTGATGCACGCCCTGCACCACGCGCTGTATTTCTCGACTCAGATCGGCCTGTATGCCGTCGTGGTAAATGCGCTGGATGACCAGGCCGTGCGGTTTTACCACCAGTTCGGCTTCCACCCCATCCCCGCGCACCCTTTCCGCCTCTACCTCAGCATGAAGGATATCGCAAAACTGCCGTGGGGGGATGAATTTTAAACGGTGAACTCCCCCACCATCCCCGCCGCCAGTTCCCGCGCTTCGCCATTCACCCACACCGGCACCGTCCGCGCGTTGCCCGCGTCCGCGCTGATCGTCATCGTCCCTTGAGCGAGCATCACCGCCAGCCGGCAGCCGCGCCAGTGCACGGCGAAGTTCACTTCGCCCCAGCGCCGGGGCAGGCGGGGGGTGAAATGCAGGCCGTCGCGCGTCGCGCGCAGGCCGCCGAAGCCGAAGACAACCGTCTCCCACAGCACCGCGTAGCCGGCGAGGTGCACGCCGAGATTGGCGTTCAGGTTCACGTCGTCCAGGTCCATGCGGGCGGAGCGCTGAAAATAGTCCACCGCCTCGTCGAGCAGCCCGCACCCCGCCGCCGCCAGCGCCATGCCGGGCAAGGACAGCGAGGAGCCGTGCAGCGTGCGCGCGGCGTAAAAGCGCCAGTTCGCGCGCTGCACCTCCGCGGGATACTCCTCGCCGAAGGGCAGGAAGAGCAGCAGCGCGTCCGGCTGCTTCACCGCCTGGGTGTGGCTGCAGAAAGACTCGCTGATGCCGCGCAGGTCGGTGGAAAGGTTGAAGAAGCCGTCGCACTCCTCGATGATGCCGTCGGCGTTGGGCGGGATGACGTAGAGTGTGCCGGCGATCGCGGCGAATGCCGCCGCTTCCGCCGCCGTCAACCCGATCTTCGCTTTCACCGCGTGCAGGCGCGCGTCGCCGGCCAGTTCCGCCGCGTAGGCCAGGTTGAATTTCGCCATGCGGTTGATGAAGACGTTGTTGTCGGCGAAGGTATGGTACTGGTCCGGGCAGCCGATGTCGCGGATTTCGTAGCGGCCGGCCGCCGCGTTCCACGTCACCCGGCTGGCGTAGAAGCGCGCGGTCTCGAAGACGATCTCCGCGCCGGCGTCGAGCAGCAGCGAAGGATCGTCGGTCAAGTCGTCGTAGAGCTTCACCGCGTAGGCCACGTCGGCGGAGATATGAATCTCACGCTCCGGCAGGCACAGCCACGGCGCCGTCTCCTCCTCGCCCGTGGCGCCCGTCTCCCACGGCACCTGCGCGCCGTTGTACCCCCAGCGCGCGGCGAAGCGGCGATAGGCGTCGAGCTGGCCATAACGGTACAGGATGAGGTTGCGCGCCTGCGCCGGGTTGGTCAGCAGGTAGTAGGGGAAGATGTGGAAATCCGTGTCCCAGAAAACCATGAAGCGGTAGCCCTCGCCGGTGAGGCCCTTGATGGGCACGCTCACCGCCGGATTGTCATACGGCAGCGCCATCTCCAGGTGCAGCAGGCCAAAATTGAAGCCCTGGGTGGAAAGGCCGTCGGCATCAATGGACGCGCCCACGCGGCGCATGGCCGCTGTCACGGCGGCCACGTGCGCGGCGCGGGCATCGGCGTAGTTGGCGGCTTTCGCGGCGGCTTCCGGGTGATCCCGCTCATCGGCGACGCTGATACAGACGTCGAGGATCGTCGCGCGCCCCTCCCGCCGTACCGTATACGCCTGCGCGATGGTGACCCCGCACCCATTCGGCAGGCTGATGGTCATTTGGTTGAACCCCTCCGCGCTCACGTTCTGCCGAACGTGACAGCGCTGAGAGGGGTGATGATGCCCGCCCGACGTGATGTACGGCACCACCGCCACCGGCGCGTCGTGGTCGTCGGGGGTCACCGCGTAGCGGAAACAGAGCAGCGTCCGGTCCGCCCAACTGACAAAGCGCTCGGAATCAATGATCGTCTTCCGCCCGGCGCCGTCGCGGATCACCAGCCGGCGGGTGACGCGCGCCTCCGCCATGTGCAGGAGGCGCTCGCAGGCGAGGATGCGCACCGCGCCGAGGTCAATCCGCTCCTCGCCGATGGTCAGGCGCACCGCCACCGGGTTCGGCAGGTTGACGAGGGTCGTGAGCGTGCGATACTCGGCGTGGTGCTCCGGCTTCACCCGCTCGGGGTGCGTGAGGATGTGGTCGGGCGAGTGGATGGGGATGATCTCGCGCCGCACCGGGCCGTAGCTGCCCGCCAGGTAAAAGCCCGGCGAGGCCCAGTCCGGCATCTCCTCATGCGTGCCGCGCAGGCCCAGGTAGCCGTTCGCCAGCGCGTAATGCGTCGCCAGCCGCCCCTCCAGCGCCGGCGCGGCCGTCTCCACCCACACCTGCGTGCGGGCATCGCGCGGGGTGACGTGCGGGGTGACGGATTGGTCGGGCATGGCGGTGGTCCTCACTCGAGAATGGTCTGTGGTTATTTTCTCGATTACCAGAGACGGTCCCTGCTACCGTGACAATCATCCCCTGCCTCCCTACCGTCCGGGCGGAGGCGCCATCGCGGGATGAGTGCCGGCGCGGAAGGGACAGACTACGCATGGCATGGCTGGCCTGTGCCCGACACGGGGCAGCAGCGATGCGCCTGAGTGCGCATTTGGCCATGCGCAGTCAGTCCCGGCGGTACCGGCGCGAGCGTCATCGCATATCTGCGGGGCGACCGGTGATTTCCTTCCGCGATTATCACAAAACATAGCGAGTTTCTGATAGTGGTGACGGGTGAGTGATAGACAGCGCGGCACAGGCGCGATACTATCGAGGCAATGCTCGTTGCCATTGCAGGAGATCGCCATGCGCGTGTGCATCATGTCCGTTGTCCTCGTGCTGCTCGCCCTTTCCGCCACCCAGGCTGTCGAAATCCCGAAGCCGCCCACGGCGACCGTGGTGGGCGCGCCCGGTATGGGCACGGCCTGTTACTGGGTGGTCGCGGCGGATGACCGGCCGGCAAGACCAGGGCGAGACGGCGGCAATCTGACCCCGCCGTCGGCGCCGGTGCTGGTGACGCATGTGCCCGAGACGCTGAACGCCGACAGCTACGTCGCCATCACCGTGACGCCGACCACCGGCGCGTCGTCCTACTACGTGCTGAAAACGGTGCCCTGGCGAGAACCGGCGCCGGTGGCCGTAACGGTCGCCACCCCCGGCGAGCAGACGTACTACTACTGGATCGTCGTGCGCAACGGCTTTCGCGCGTCGGGTTTGTACGGGCCGTATCGCGCCGAGCGCTGCGGCGACCCGAAGGGAAACGTGATCACCTGGACGCCGGTGCCGGGCGCCAGTGGGTACGACCTGTACCGCACCGACACCCCCGAGCCGCCGGTGGGACGCACGCACTGCGTGGTGGCGGTGCAGCAGGGACAGGCGGGCACGCCGGCTGCCTGCCGGTTTACCGATACCGGTCCCGTGCGGCTGGGCGTCGCGGGGTATCCGGCGACGGCAATGACCGTGCCCCCGCTGGGTAAAGGCGTATGGCTGCTGGGCAAGACGACGGGGGGCGCAGTGCGTGACACCGGGCAGGCGCTGCAATCCTTCACCGTGCCGAACGTGAACGAAACCGACGCCGCGCCGCTGACGATGGTCGGCACGGGCGGCACCTCGAATCTCCGCGACTTCAACCAGGCGCAAATTCTCTCCAGGGTGAACCTGCCGCACCTGAAAGAGCCGACGTTTCTATCCATCATGCGCGCGCTGGACATCCGGCAGTACGCCGACGCCGGCGGGCACAACGATTACCACAACTACCCGGGGCGGGCTGGATGGAAGAGCACCTTTGAGAACTTGAGCGTGCAGCAGACGCTGCAGACGGCCAGCCAGGCGTTCAACGTGGCCGGGTATCAAAACAATTACGGCACGGGAGACACCATCTGGCTATTCGCCTCGACCTCGGTGCAGGGCGGCAGCATGGACAAGGGCGACGAGGGCGCGTTCAGCATCCGCAGCCGCGTCGCCCGCACCATGACGCTGCTCACCGGCACGCTGCGCGCCGATGCCCCGCGCGGCGGCGTCGTCCTGCCGCTGCGCGCCGCGCCCGGCCAGGCAGGCACGAAGCGGCTGGTGGTGAACCTGACCCAGCGCTACGACGAGGGGCGCATCCGCCGGGTCGGCAACGTTGACGTGCACGGCGCGGGCACGCGGTGGACGAAAGAGATGATCGGCCGCTGGATCAGCTTCGACGTGGATACCGAGGGCGGCCATCGCCTCTGGTATCAGATCGTCAATGTCGCCGGGCCGACGGAGCTGACCATCCTCGCGCGGACGTTGTGGAGTGAACAGTGCAATCTGGGGTATTCCCGCTTCATCTTCGATCCGGCGGAGCAGGCGGCGCCCACGCCGACCTACACCAACGACCGCGCGCTGAAAGTGCTGCCGCCCGAGAAGTTGGACGCGGCCAAGCTCGGCGGCTACCAGATCTGCCCGGGCACGCTGCTCGGCAACCCCTGGCGCGTGGGCAACGACCTGCACGTGGAGCCGCTGCGCGAGGCGTGGCGCGCCGGCGACCAGATCAGCATCGCGGCCGGGCCGCAAACGCGCCTGCACCTCGCCAGCTTCAAGATGCTCGGCAGCTATACCCCGCAGGACGACGTGGGCGGCATCGAGATCGAGAACTGGGGCAACCGCACCGCGAACAGCGCGGGGGTCCAGATCGGCACCAACGGCATGAGCAACTTTCAAACCGGCGTGCTGGTGTGCCTGCCGAATAACCACTGGGGCACCGGCATCGAAGTGCTGGCGGCGGACGGCTGGGACGAGCGCGGCCTCAGCACGGGCAATATCGGCGGTCGCGCCGCCTTCGTCGCCCCGATGAATATCCCGGCGCTGATCAGCGAGCGCGGCTGGACGCCGTACCTGCTGTTCAACGGCACCGCATTGGGCCAGGGCACGCTGCAGGTGCGCAACAACCGCCATGCCCCGGTGCTCACCGTGGCCCATGAGGCGGTCACCGTCGCCAAGCCGGCGACCTTCACGGACAGCGTCACCATGCACGGCGCGTTGACCGGCTCCGCCCGCACGCGCGGGAAAGCGGTCTTCGACGGCGACGGGACGACGACGGCCTTCACCATTCGCTTCGATCCCGCGTACCCCGGCGAACCGTTCGTGCTCATCTCGACCAACCAATTCGCCGCCAGCCGCCTGGTGGCGGTGACTGCTGAGCAGGTCGTGGTCGAATTCGCCGTCCCGCCGGTCGCCGGTACGGGGAACGTGGTGGTGTATTGGGCGGTGCAGTTGTAACGCGAGATCATCACACCTGCCGCGGACGCCGCTGCCGATAGACACCCGGCGCGATGCCATACCGGCGACGGAAGCAGGCGGCGAAGTAACTGGGGCTGGCATAGCCGCAGTGGAGCGCGATCTCGGTCACGGCGATGTCGGTGGTCGCCAGCAGGTCGGCGGCCCGGCGGAGTTTGACGGTATGAGCGAGGGCGGCCAAGGGCATGCCGAAGAGCTCGGTCACCACATGCGCGGCGCGGGAGGGGGACAGATGCAGGCTGTCCGCCAATTCGCGGACGGTGACCCGGCAATCAAGATGGTCGGTCAGGTAGCGGAGAATGGCCGTGCGCCGGTTATCGCCGTCGCCGTTTCCGGCGCGCAGTTGGCGCGCCACTTTCAACGCCACCCCGCCGAGGAGGCTGGCGCGCGCCGCCAGCCAGGCGTCGTCGGGCGACTGGATGAGGCCGGGGAAGGGCGGCGTGCCGGCGTCTTGCCAACAGGTCCCCGCAAAGAGCACGCCGACCAGCACGCCCTCCATAAACACGGGCGCGGCGATTTCGGTGTAGCCGGCGGGGCAGCGGTGCACGCGCCCGCAGCCTTCCGCATCCGCCAGGCGCCGGGGCACCTCATCCCACTCAAAGCGAAAACAGCGCCCTTCGTCCGCCGCTTTCGCGGCCAGGCACCACGCGGTGTGATGCGCGTGCCACGCCCGCGGCGGCATCCGCCAGGTGTGGTCGTGATAGCAGAGGCGCAGCCCCAGCACCGCCCCGGCCTGGGCCAGCATCCGTTCCACCTGTTGGAGTACCGTGGTATCGTAGGGTGTCATCTCAGATTATCGCCAGCAGAATCGCGATATGCCGCAGCAGCACTGCGCCGGTGACGAGCAGTCCGACCCAGAGGATGGTGCGCCCGGCGCCGGGACGGCGGGCGTGCACGTAGGCGGCGATGCCGAGGATGATCGCCACCAGCAGCAGCTTGAAGGCGATGAGGCCGGGACCGCCGTATTCGCGGAGCATCCAATTCGCCAGCGCGTTGCCCTCGCGAATGACGCCCATCTCCAGCAGCGTCCAGGTGGCGAGGAGATCGGCCGCCGACACCAGGGCGAAGGCCGCCGCCAGCGCGCGAAACGCCGGCCCCGCGAGGTCATCGGACCAGAAATATTTGGGCGTATCGCCCTGATCAGGCATCGGGATCTACCTGCGGCCGCCCCGCCGGGGCGGACCGAACCCCCCGGCCCCCTTCCCTGAGCGGGAAGGGGGCGTTGGCGGTAATTTATGCGCGGAACGGCGCCAATGTCGCCTCCGGCAGCTTGAGCAGCGTGCGCGCCTCGAAGAGGATGATGCCCTCCGCGCCGTGGTCGAGGGCCGACTGCGCCAGCGCGCGCACGTCGTCGGCGGTCATGGCGTCTTTCAGGCCCAGCCCCTGGCAGTGCAGGGTGCGCGTGGGCCGCAGCAGGTGGGCGGCGAGGTCGGTGTAGCGCCCCACCATCAGCGGCGACCAGTTATAGTTCATCGGATAGACGGCGTCGAGCAGCCCGCGCCGGCACCATTCCGCCCAGTCCTGCCCCAGGTCGAACATGATGGAGGGGTAGTAAGGGAAGACGGCGGCGGTGAGTGCTTTGCCCGCGCCGTGCGCGAGGTCGGCGACGTTCTCCACGAAGCGCGTGATGTGCCCGGTGCGCCAGCGCACGTAGGCGTCGAAGGCCGGGCCTTCCCAGCCGCCGGGCATCACGTCCTCCAGCAGGTTGAAGCCGTACTGCTCGCGGAACTCCGTTTGGCAGGCGGGGCAATAGCAAGCATCGGTATCGGGGTAGCGGATGTAGTCGAGGTGCAGCGCGTCCAGCGTGGGGTAGCGCGCCAGCACCTCGCGGAAGGCCGCCAGCTCGTGCGCCTGCGTCTCCGCGCGCGCGGGGCAGGCCCAGGCGATGCCGTTGCCCTCCACGCGGTACTCCGTGCCGTCTTTGCGCAGCGCGCGGCAGGCGGGATGTGCGTCAATCAGCTTCGACGGCCCGGCCTCCGGGAAGACGCAGCTCCACGCCTCGAACGCCATGCCGCGCTCGTGGCAGCGGGCGATGAGACGGCCGTAGAGGTCCTCCGCCGCGAAGCCCGGCTCGGTATACGCCACCGCGGAGGGGAAGTAGATCGTCCCCGTCCAGCTTTTGAACATGGTAATGAGCGTGGTGATGCCGCGCGCGGCGAGGCCATCTACCACCGCGTCAATCTCCGCCGCCGAGCCGGGGAGAAGATGCAGCCAGGTGCCGAGATGCATGGGCGTGCTCCCGAAAGGTGAGATGGAGGAACAGTTCGCTCGCGCGGGTGGGGATTCCTGCTACCAGGTCAAACCGACGCCGGTCACCGCCCCGTGGTCAATGTTCGGGTTGTCGGGATTGCCGGTGCGCATCATGTGGTATTCGAAAATGCCGGTCAGGCCCAACTCGTTCAGGTGGCCGAGGTCAAAACGCACGCCCAGCATCGCGCGCCGGCTGGCGTCGGGTTTCAGGAGCAGCATCGGATCGTCGCCCGGCATGGTGGACATCATCCCGTAGACGCGCAGGCGCTCGCTGAAGGCCACGTCAATGGCCGCCGCCATCGAATCAATGGCGCGCGTGCCGAGCAGGCGGTTATCCGTCTCCGCGCCGCCGGTAAAAAAGAGGATGCCGCGCTGGTTCGGCTGCGCGGGCAGCAGCGGCAGCGGGTTGCCGATAGGATCGGGGAGGCGCGGCTCGAGCGCGTAATGCACGTTGGCGCCTTTGGGCGCGGCGGCGGGCGCCGCCGCCGGGGTTTTCCAGGGCTGGTAGCGCGGCTCGCGCAGCTTGCCCAGCGCGATGTTCGCTTTCAGCGGCAGGCCCGGCGCCAGCGCTTCGATGGCGGCGCGGAACTCCTCGCAGAGCGCGCGCGCGTGCCCCAGCAGCGCGGAGAACTGCTCGTCGCTCAAGCCCGACACCGCCTTGTAGGCCAGGTCGGCGCGCCGCCGCTGCGCCGGGCCGATGGTGGGCGTCTCCTGCGCCTCCACCAGCGCGACGAACCGCTGCAGCGGCTCCACGAGCTGCAGGCCGAAGTCGAAGCGGGTATAGGTGCGATGCTTCGCGTCGGTGAAGTCGCGCGCGCCCGGCAGCAGCCCGTGCGCCGCCAGCGCCTGCAGCTGGTCGTAAGCGGACGCCGCCGCCGGCACCGCCGCGTCACGGTCGAGCGCGCGGCAGGGGCAGCAACTGATGACGACGATCGCTATACAAGCCAGCCAGAGAGCGATAACGCGCATATCCCGCCTATCAAGTGATACGTAGGAGTATTATACCCCGTTTTTGCTCGTATTTACAAGCCAATGCCCGGCAATTTGCAGTTTCCGCCCAACATGCCCCGTTCACGTCCCGCGCCGCGCGCACCGTCATCCCCGCATCCCGTCAACAAGGATTCCTCCGCCTCCGTGCCGAATTCCCCTCCGCATGGCACTGGCCGGGTCATCGCACACCATCCATTACCTCCCCGCGGGCAGCTCCCACTGGGCGGGGCTGCTGGCGCAGTTCACCCTGCATGTCGCGCTGGGCCACGGCCAGCCCTACGCCGGGTGGGTGGCGGAGCGCCTATCGCGCGCGGTAGACCGCGAGGACGCGGTGGTCGCGCTCGCCGAGGATGGGCGGCTGCTGGGCATGCTGCTGTTTGAAGTGGTGGACGGCGCGGCGGAGCTGACCTTGCCCTGGACGCGCGACGGCGACGCGGCGCTGGGCCGCGAGCTGGCGGAGGCGGCGCTGCAGGTCGCCGCGGAGGCATACCCCGCGCTGCGCTACCGGCGGGCGGAGCGACAGATTCTCCCCGACCGCCTCGAACTGGACGGCCTGCTCGCCGCCGGTTTTCGCTGCGGCTGGCGGCGGCGCATGCTGCTCGAGCTCATCGGCTGGCGCCGGCCATCGGCGATGCCGGACGGCTACCGGCTGGCGCCCTGGCACGTGCGCGACCTGGACGCCGCGGCGGAGGTGGTCTTTCGCGCCAACGCCGGCACGCTGGACGCCCTGCTCTACGCCCCCTTCTTCGGCGAGACGCCCGCCGCCTGCCGCCGCGGCCTGCTCTCCATCCTCGCCGGCCGCTACGGCCCGCTGCATCAGCCCGCCACCCAGTGCGCCTTTCAGGGGCAAACGCTGGTGGGGGTGAATCTGGTCATCAGCCAGGGCGAGGCGCTGGCGAACATCATCGAGATTTCCGTGGACCCCGCCCACCGGCGCCGCGGCCTCGGGCGCGCCCTGATGCTGGCCGCCCTGCAGACCCTCCGCCGCGACCGCTACGAGCGCGCCGAGCTGGCCGTCACCGAGGAGAATCCCGCCATCCGCCTGTATGAATCCCTCGGCTTCGACACCGTCAGCCGCTTCCCCGTCTGCGTCTACGCCTGACGCGTCCCTACGCCGTCACGCCCGCATCCGGATCGCGGATAATCCGGTCCTCCCGGTACTCCGCCCAGATATTTTCGTACCAGCCGTCGTCGGCGGGGATGGGGCGGCGAGGGACCCAGGCGCAGGTGACGGACGCGTCGGCCGGCTGGAAGGTGACTTCGCAGATGTGCTCCTTCAGCGGATCGTCGCCGAGGACGAAGCGAAAATCATCGCCCAGGCCCGCGCAGGGAAGCTGGCCGTCGGGGCGCATCACCATGTAGGAGCCGCGGCTGACGCCGCCGCGCGTCAGCGCCGCTTCCATCGCCGCCAGGCAGGTGATCTGGGTGATGATGGCGTCGCGGTTCTTCAGCGCGTAGGGCAGGTCGGCGGGATCGCTCACGCCGCGGGCCTCCCAGCGCGCGAGCTGCGCGCGGGCCTCCGCCAGCGCGGCGCTCACCGATTCCCGTGCGCGGATATGCGCGCCGTGGGCGGTCATGCGCTCCTGCAGCTCGCCGCGGTACGCCTCCAGCGCCTGCCGCGAGCCGCCCGTTGCCAGCAGCCCCCGCACCAGGCCGGCGCGGGCCTCCACCTGGGCGGCAGCGGCGGCGGCGAAGTCGGCCGGCGCCGGCGGCTCCGCCGCGTAGCGCGCGGCGATGAACTGCGCGGCGCGCAGGCTGCCGCACTGGCCGGCGTTGAGCGCCGAGCCGCCCGGGCGGTAGACGCCGTGGCTGCCGTTCGCCTCGCCGATGGGGAAGAAATGCTTCAGGTCGCTCTCCCACCAGATGTTGCCCTTCAGGCCGCCGTTGTTGTGCTGGGCGCAGACCGCCACCTCCAGCGGCTCCGTCCACAGGTCAATGCCCTGTTCGCGGTAGAGCGCGATGGCCAGCGGATTCATGTGGTGCAGGCGCTCGATGGGCGTCGCCTGCAGCGCGCGCGACTTCTCCAGGTACTGCCGCGCCTCCTCGCCGAGGATGTCGAAGCTGAACGGCTCCAGCGCCGGGTTGCCGGCAGGGGAGGGGTTGGCGCGAAAATCCATGTACACGCGGCGCCCGCGCACCACGCACTCGTGGTAGACGAGGATATCAATGAGCGAGGAGCCGAAATTCGGCACCTTGCGCGGGTCGAACGGCCATTGATAGCCCTTGAGGAAGATATCGGTGGTGAGCGTCTCCATCGAGTCGAAATAGGGGTTGAGGAACTCCTGCGCGTCGCCGCCGTCCGGATCGGTGGAGATATAGCGCGGGATGACCTGCTGGTAGGTGCCGGAGACGTTCCAGCGGAAGCCGATGGAGGCCAGCCCGTACTGCCACTCGGTGAGATTCTGCGCCGGCGCGCCCGCCTCCAGCGCGAGACCGGTGGAGCCGGTGTGCACCTCGGGATAGACGGAGGCCTGGTAGATGACCGACGGCCCGCCGGTGCCCCACACCACGTTCACCGCGTTGATGAGCAACAGGCCGTGGTCGGGGGCGTCGAGCCGCGTCGTATCCAGGCAGACGAGGCCGGCGGCGACCGTCTTCCCCCCCTCTTCGCGGGTGAGGATGCCGATCACCTCGGTGTCGTCGAGGATGGGGATCCGGCGGCGCTCGACCTCGGCCAGCAGCTTCTGCACCATCATCATCGAGGTCTTCGGCCCCACGGAGGTGGCGCGCTGGCGCGGGTCATGGTCGGTCTTGTAGCCGATGTAGCCGCCGTAGCGGTCGTGCGGGAAGGGGACGCCCAGGCCGACCAGGTGGAAGAACCCCTGCGCGGAGAGCGTCGCCTCGATGAGCGCGATGTCGCCGTGCATCGCCCCGCCGTCGAAGAGGCTGCGCGCCATCTCGTAGGGGCAGTCCGGCCCGGTGCCCGCCACCGACAGCTTGTAGTACGTCTGCTTGTCGCTGCCGGTGTTGATGGAGGTGCCGCCGCCCACCTTCTCGGTGACGATGAGCTGGTCCGCGTGCCCCAGCCGGTCGAGCTGCACCGCGC
>JAKPKV010000033.1 GCA_029553475.1 Armatimonadota bacterium | reverse complement strand
CGGTGAGCACCGCGCCGATGAAGACCGCTTCCGTCAGGCCCAGGCCGAACAGCAGCGAGACCCCCGTCCCCAGTCCGAAGGGCAGGATCACGCCGCCAATGGCCGCCCAGAGCGCGGTTTTCCCCACCGCGCGCATCTGCTCGAGATTCGTCTCCATGCCGGCGATGAACATGAGCAGCAGCACGCCGAAACCCGCCAGCGCCTGGATGCCGTGCGCGAGGAAGTGCCGGTACGCGTCGCCGGGCGGCTGGAAGATCGGCCATCCGAAGATATTCAGCAGCGAGGGGCCGATGAGGAGGCCGGCGAGGATCTCCCCGAAGACTACCGGCTGCTTCAGGTAGCGCTTACCGAGGTGTCCCGCCGTCTTGGAGACGAAAATGATGATGGCGATCAGCAGGAGGAACTGCAGATGCACAACCTGGTCGTGACTCATGAATCTCGCAACTTTCGCTAAATGTGGCGGCTGTCGCCTTCGTCCTTTTCCGCGTAGCCCGCCTCCTGGCGCGCGACGTTCACCGCGTGTTTCTTCAGATAGGCCGCGTAGAGATCGTCCGGCGTCATCCCCAGCACCTGGGCGATGGAGATGAGGAAGTGGAACAGGTCAATCACCTCGACGCGGCAGTTCTGCTGATCGAACTGCTGGTATTTCGCCCACCATTTCCACGGCACGCTGTCGGTGAGCTCGGCGATCTCCTGGCTGATCGCGCGGCAATAATTCAATACCCACCGGGCGCGCTCCTCATCCGTCATCGCGCGGGTATCCACGCCGATGCGGCGGTTCAGCGCTTCCTGCATGGCGAATAACTCATCGAGACGATCCGGCATCTCCTCTTCCTCTCACGACGATATGCGAGCGATTTCCCGGCAGTGGGAACGGGTATACACTGTGCGTCAGATATTGCATTCGCGCTTTTGCGAGAACTTCCCTTCCCCGGAAGGAAGATCGCTTGCTACCGCGTATATTCTCAGAAACTGTCTTGACAGTTTCTCAGCAGTCAGCCACCGGGCGCGCGGTCGGCGCCCAGCGCGGAAAGGGATTCAGTCATGCCAGAGCCATCGGCCATGCGACCAGAGCGCGAGCCTTCCGAACATACGCTCGGGCGCATCCTCGGCATCCTCGTCTTTCTCGCGGGCATCATCATGCTCGTCGTCGCCTTCATGCTGGCGTTTCAGGCGTTTCACGACCCGAATAAGATCATCTCGCTCGAACAACTGCGCGCGATGCCGCCGGCCAATCCCACGCTGGTCTATCTCCAGGCGTTTCTCCGGCTGGTGCTGCTGTTTGTGATGGGGTATCTCGGCTCACTCATCGCCGCGCGAGGCGCGCATCTCTTCTTCAGCGCCAAACGGGAGCCCGGCCGTGCTGCTGGCGATTGACCAGGGGAACCAACGCACGAAATGCGCGCTCTTCGACGGTGAGGCGCTGTGGGAGTCGTGGAGCGCGCCCACGGTGAAAGACGCGGACGCCGCGCAGCTCGCCGCGCTGCTCCCCGCGGAGCGCAACGGCCTGCGCATCGGCCTCAGTACCGTCGTCCCCGCGCTGCTGCCGGCCTGGTCGGAGCTGGCGGCGATGGCGGCGCTGCCGTTGACCGTCATCACCGGCGCCACCCCCACCCCACTGCGCAACGCGTATGCCACCCCGGAGACGCTCGGCCCCGACCGGCTGATGGCCGCCGTCGCCGCGGCGCAGCGCCTTGGGACGCCGGTCATCCCCATCAGCCTGGGCACGGCAACGGTGGTGGACGCCGTCGCCGCCGACGGCGTCTACCTGGGCGGGATGATCGCCCCCGGCATCGCCATCGGCATGGACGGGCTGGCGCGCGCCGCCAGCGCGCTGCCGTCGGCCCCCTTCGCCGTACCGGAAGCGGCCATCGGCCACACGACCGCGCAGTCGCTCGCCAGCGGCCTCTTCCATGCCACCCTCGGCGGGCTGCGGGCGATGATCGCCGCCACGCGCGCCGAGCTCGGCGCCGCCGCGCCGCTCGCGCTCACCGGCGGCTGGGCGGAGACGCTGGCGCCGCATCTCGACGGCGTCGCGCTCTGCGACCCGCTGCTCGTGCCGCGCGGCATCGCCCGCTCCCTCGCGTGATCTTTTCCGCTCCCGCGCGCTCCCCCGGCAGGAATCCGCCGTCACGCGCCCGAATGAATGACACCAGCCGAGGTATTCATGGTTATCAACAATCTCTCCGACGATGTTTCGCTGCCGGACGTGCTGCCGGCCGAGCTTGATGAACGCGCGCAACGCCTGCCATCCTCGCTGCCGGTGCTGCCGCTGCGCGACATGGTGGTCTTTCCCTCCACCGTGCAATCGCTCTGCGTGGGACGCGACCGTTCCCGGCTGGCGCTGGAGGCGGCGATGGCCGGCGAGCGCTACATCCTGCTCCTCACCCAGCGCGACCCCACGATTGAAGAACCGGAACCCCACGATCTCTATGAGATCGGCACGGTGGCCGAATGCCTGCAACTCCTGAACCTGCCGGACGGCACCATCCGCATCACGGTGGAAGGCGTCGCGCGCGTGCAGGTGCGGCAATACCTGCGCGACGCGGCGTATCTGCAGGTGATCGGGGACGCGCTGCCGGAGCCCCCAGGCGTGCCGGCGCAGCTGCAGGCGCTGATGCGCATCGTGCTGACGACATTCGAACGCTGCATCCATATCGGCAATCGCGTGCCCCAGGAAGCGCTGGAACACGCGAAAACCATCGAGGACGGCGGGCGGCTGGCGGATCTGATCGCCTCCTATATGCCTATCCCCGTCCATCACAAGCAGGCGCTGCTGGAAGTCTGCGATCCCACCGAGCGCTTGGAGAGCCTGGTGGCGCTGCTGCAGGCGGAGCTGGAAATCCTCGAGATCGAGCAGCGCATTCACGCGAAAGTGCGCAAGGAGATGGAAGAAGCGCAGAAGGAGTATTACCTGCGCGAGCGCATGCGCGCCATCCAGGAAGAGCTGGGCGAGCGCGACGAGCGGACGAGTGAGATCGAAGAGCTGCGCGGCAAGATTACCGACGCCGGCATGCCGGATGCCGTACGCGAGAAAGCGCTGAAGGAAGCGGATCGCCTGGAGCGCATGCCCGCCGCCTCGCCGGAGGTGACGGTCTGCCGGACCTACCTCGACTGGCTGCTGGGCATGCCGTGGAGCGCGCGCAGCGAGGACCAGCTCGAGATGGCGGCCGCCGAGCGCGTGCTGAATGAAGACCACTGGGGGCTGGCAAAGGCGAAGGAACGCATCCTCGAATACCTGGCGGTGCGCAAGCTGAACCCGAAGATGAAGGGGCCGATCCTCTGCTTCGTGGGGCCGCCCGGGGTGGGCAAAACCTCCATCGGCCGCTCGATCGCCCGCGCGTTGGGACGGGAGTTCGTCCGCATGTCGCTGGGCGGCGTGCGCGACGAAGGGGAAATTCGCGGTCATCGCCGCACCTACGTGGGGGCCTTGCCGGGCCGCGTGGTGCAGGGCATGAAAACGGCGGGGAAATGCAACCCCGTCTTCATGATGGACGAGATAGACAAGATCGGGCAGGATTTTCGCGGCGATCCGTCCGCGGCGCTGCTGGAGGTGCTCGACCCGGAGCAGAACGTGGCCTTCAGCGACCATTACCTGGAGGTGCCGCTGGACCTCTCCGAGGTGATGTTCATCACCACCGCCAACCTGCTGGATCCCATTCCGCCGGCCTTGCGTGACCGCATGGAAGTGATCGAGTTCCCCGGCTATACCGAGGATGACAAGCTGCGCATCGCCCAGTTGTTCCTCGTGCCCAAGCAGCTGGCCGAGCACGGACTGACGCCGACGCAATTGCGCATCACCGAGGAAGCGTCGCAGGCGCTGATTCGCCGCTATACGCGCGAAGCGGGCGTGCGCAGCCTGGAGCGCGAGGTGGCGGCCATCTGTCGAAAGACGGCGCGCCAGGTGGCCTCCGGCGCGCGCAAACGCGTCACCGTCAAACCGAAAGACCTGCACGCGCTGCTCGGCCCCGCGCGCTTCCGCTTTGGGATGGCCAATGAAGCGGACGAAGTGGGCGTGGCCACCGGTCTGGGCTGGACGCCGGTCGGCGGCGACATCCTCAGCGTCGAAGTGAGCCTGATGAACGGCAAAGGCGGCCTGCAGCTCACCGGCCAGCTCGGCGAGGTGATGCAGGAATCGGCGAAAGCGGCGTTGAGCTACGCGCGCGCCCACGCCGATGAGCTGGGCATCGCGCCGGCGCGCTTCGCGGAGGTGGATATTCACATTCACGTGCCGGCCGGGCAGATCCCGAAAGATGGCCCGTCGGCGGGCATCACGCTGGCGGCGGCGCTCATCTCCGCCTTCAGCGGCCGCGTCGTGCGCCGCCACGTGGCGATGACCGGCGAGATCACCCTGCGCGGCCACGTGCTCCCCGTCGGCGGGATCAAAGAGAAGATGCTCGCCGCGCACCGCGCCGGCATCACCGACATCGTCCTCCCCGAGGAGAACCGGAAAGACCTGGAAGAACTCCCCCCGCACGTCACCGACGCGCTGACCTTCCACTTCGTGGAGCGGATGCCGGAGGTACTGGCGGTGGCGATGGGGTAAGTTTTGGGGTTTCAGAGCTTCAAGGGTTCAGGGGGCATGATGCTCTTTGCCAAATGACCCCCGCGTTGCGCGATATCCGGTCAGTCGGCCCGACCGGATGAGTCCACGGAGGTGGACTTCGTTTCTCCAGCCCCGGATTTCAATCCGGGGGACACTGGGGCCGCGGAGTTGTACTCCGCACGCATCCGCAACATGGATTATCTGATAGACCTGTGTAGCAATGTATGCGGAGTACAACTCCGCGGCCCCAGCGAACAGCCCACCAGAGCGGAAACACGTTGGCAAAGAGCATACCCCTCCCCTCGTCTGTTACATCTCCCGCGGCGCTTCGATGCCCAGCAGCTCCAGGCCGCGCGCCAGCGTGCGCCGGGCGGCGCGGCAGAGGGCGAGGCGGGCCTGTTTGCTCGCCTCCGTCTCGGCGGTGAGCACCGGGCACTGGTCGTAGAAGCCGGAGAAGGCGGTCGCCAGCTCGTAAAGGTAGGTGCAGAGGATATGCGGGCGCAGCTCCGCCTCCACCGCTTCCACCACCTCGGCGAAGGCGAGCAGTTTCAGCGCCAGCGCGCGCTCGGCGGGGTGCGAGACGGCTGGAGCGGCGGTGATGGCCTCCTCCTCCACCCCACCCTTGCGGAAGATGGAGCAGATGCGCGCGTGCGCATATTGCAAATACGGGGCGGTGTTGCCGACCAGCGCCAGCATGCGGTCCCAATCGAAGACGTAGTCGTTATGGCGATCCTGGCGGAGATCGCTGTACTTCACCGCGCCGATGCCCACCGCGCGCGCCACCGCCCGCTTCTCCGCGTCTGGCAGGTCGGGGTTTTTTTCGTGCACCACGGCGTAGGCGCGGGCGACGGCCTCCGCGAGCAGGTCCGCCAGCTTCACGTTCTCGCCGCCCCGCGTTTTCAGCGGCGTGCCGTCCGCGCCGAGCACGCTGCCGAAGGTGACGTGCTCCAGCGCCACCCGCGCGTCGCCGCGGGCCGTCCACCCACAGCGCTCCGCCACCGCGAACACCTGTGCGAAATGCAGCGCCTGGCGGGCATCGGTGACGTAGATGACGCGGTCGGCGCCCAATCCCTCGATGCGGAAGCGGATCGCCGCCAGGTCAAAGGTCTCGTAGTTATACCCGCCGTCCGATTTCCGCACGATCACCGGCAGCGGTGTGCCGTCTTTCCCGGTGAACTGCTCCAGGAAGACGCACATGGCCCCCTGCGATTCGGTGAGCGCGCCGCACGCGGCCAGCGCGGCGACCGTTCCGGCCAGTTGATCGCGATAGAAGCTCTCCCCGCGCTCATCGTCCGCGGTCAGCAGTACGCCGAGCTCGGCGTAGACGCGATACACTTCCTGCATGGACAGGCGCGTGATGGTCTGCCAATCCGCGAGCAGCCGCGGGTCGCCGCCCTGCAGCGCGACGAGGATACGGTGCACCGCGTCGGACGCGTGCGGATCAGCCTTGACGGCGGCGGTGGCGTCGCGATACATCTGCTCGAGGTCGGCGACGGTGAGCGCCTGCAGCGGGTCCTCGCCGCGCGCGTCGAGGTCGCGCAGCGCCGGCCCGGCTTTCCAGAGCACCATGGCGATGGGCAATCCCCAGTCGCCCAGGTGATTTTGGCGGATCACCCGCTCCCCGCGCGCCTCCAGCACGCGCCCAATGACGTCGCCGATGATCGTCGAGCGCAGATGGCCGACGTGCATCTGCTTGGCGATATTCACCCCGGAGTAATCGAGCACCACCGTCCGCGGCGCGCCGTCCGTGCGCAGCTGCAGCTGCGTATCGGCGACGATGGCATTGAGCGCCGCGCTGATGGCGCCCTCGGCGAGGGCCAGATTGATATACCCCGGCGGCGCCACTTCGACTTTCGCGAAGACCTCCCGGTCGCGCAGCAGGTCGGCGATCTCCCCGGCGATGGCGAGGGGCGCCTTGCGGGCGACGCGCGCCAGCTTCAGGGGCAGATTCATCGCGAAATCGCCCAGGGCGGGGTCCGGCGGCGCCGGCAGCTCGATCTGGTCCGCCGGCAGGGTGATGCCCAGCGACGCGGCATACCCGGTCAGCCGGTCGGCAATCAGCTCTTGCAATCGTTCGCGCATGGTGACTCCTCGTACGACACCGTCGTTTTCTCTGATCGGTGAGGCGCGTCCGGTTCCCGGGGCGCATGCCGCGGTCAGGCGCGGAGCACGCCCAGCGCCTGGCTGGCTCACAACGAAGAACCTTGCGAGGCCTCGCAAGGTTCTTCGACAGTGTACCATCGTTTCGCGAGCGTGTCACACGCCGGCGAGGACGCTGCCGACGGAGACGAAGCGTTTCGTCTCGGCGGATTCCAGACAGGCGAGGATGACGGCCAGGCTCTTGGCGCCTTCTTCGCCGGGGATCGGGCACTTGCCCGTATTCACGCTCTCCACGAAGGTGGCCATGATGCCGGAGTCGGTCTGTCCGCCTTCGTCGTTCGTCTGCATCGCCTTCGTCTTGATGAGCTGGCGCTCGCCGTCGGCCAGCTCGACGATGACGGTGTAGACGGGGTCGGTGTCAATGCGCAGGATGCCCTTCTCGCCGTAGACCACGGTGCTGTTGTCGCAGCCGGGATTGTGGCTCCAGCCGGCGGTGAGGGAGCCGACGGCGCCGCTGGCCATGCGCAGGAGGCAGATGGCGTTGTCGTCCACGTCGGACTGCCGCTTGCCGGCGATGGCTTCCACGAAGGCGGCCACTTCCACCACCTCGTCATCGAGCAGCCAGCGGACCAGGTCCGCCTTGTGCACGCCCAGGTCGCCCATGGCGCCGACGAACGCCTTCTCCTTCTGGAAGAACCAGCCGCCCACGCCTTCAACGCTCCAGCCTTCCGGTCCGGGATGCGCGAAGGAGGTGCGGAAGGTGACGATGCGACCGAGGATGCCGCTCTTGAGCAGCTGTTTCGCGCGGATATGCAGCGGCGCGAGGCGCTGATTATGCGCGATCATCAGCGTCTTGCCGCTGGCTTTCGCGGCGGCCATCATCGCCGTCGCCTCCGCGGCGGAGGTGGCCATCGGCTTTTCGCAGAGGACGTGCTTGCCGGCCTGCAGCGCGGCGATGGTCACCGGCGCGTGCAGGTAGTTCGGGCAGGCGACGACGACGGCGTCCACCGCGGGCTGCGCCACCGCGGCTCGCCAGTCGGCGCAGGGGGTGCCGCCGAACGTGTCAGCGAGGGCTTTCGCGCGGGCGAGCACCGGGTCGCACAGCGTCAGCAGCTTCACCTGGGGATGTGCGGCGGCTTCCGGCGCGTGCCGGTGCGTCGCGATGCTGCCGCAGCCGATCATCGCCACGCCAAGGGTCTTTTTCGCCATGTGGATATGCCTCCAGAGGGGAATTCGCGTCTGTACACAGTATAGCGAGCGCGCGCCGGTGATGACAAGATGGCCCGCCCGATCACCGCCGCCAGGGCGCCAGGCGCTGCCAGAGGCGGGTGAGCGGAAGGCCAACCACGGTGCTATAATCGCCGGTGATGGATTCCACCAGCACGGCGCCCAGCCCCTGGATGCCATAGGCGCCGGCCTTGTCGAGCGGTTCGCCGGTGGCGACGTACGCGCCGATCTCGCCGTCGGTCAGCGGGCGGAAGCGCACGCGCGTCGCCACGGCGTCGGTGATCTCCCGCCCCTCCGGGTACTCGACCAGCGCGAACGCGCTCACGACGGTGTGTTCGCGGCCGGACAGCGCGCGCAGCATGGCGCGGGCATCGGCGGCGTCTCCGGGTTTGCCCAATACGCGCACGGGCCCCCCGTGCAGGCGCGGCAGCGCGGGGTCATCGGCGGGAGCGAGGACAACGGTGTCGGCGCCGAGGACGAGTGCCGGCGCATCCAGCGCGGGCAGCGCGGCGCGCGCTTTATCCAGCGCCGCCTGTTGTGCCCACGCCAGCACCTCCTGCCCCGGCGCGGGCGGCGACTCCGCCGTGTGCGCGGGCAGGCGGCGAAAGTCCAGGCCGATTTGCCGCAGCAGCTCCGCGCGCCGGGGAGAGGCGGAGGCGAGCACCAGTGGGCGTCGTAACAGCGTCCGCATACATGCACCCAGACCGCACGGCGGCCCCGGCCGCGTCACCGGGGCCGTGTGGCGCTTAGAAACTCTCTCAAACCATCTCTGGCGGGCTGCTCGCGATCTGTTCGCGCCTGGCACGGCGGAGTTCCTGGCATGTATGGCCTCATACCCTCACGGAACTCCGCCGTGCCAGCCACGAACATCCCACGCCCATCCCACTCAGATCTATTTTGAGATAATTTCTTATTGCGGGGAAAAGCCGCTCATGCCCGTGAAGTCCATGCCGCCACCGGCCGGCGCGATGTCCGGATTATCCTTCAACCACTGATCGACGCGGGCGGCGTCGTCTTTCGCGCCGAGTTGGCTGAACTGCTCCTGCAAGCGCTCGCGGAAGTTGCGATCGGTGGAAGATGCCAGCTCCTCCGCGTTGCGGAAGTGCTTCAACGCCTCCTCCTTCTGCCCCGTGTCGGCATAGGCGACGCCGAGATCGTAGGAGATGCTCGACGCCTTCGACATCGCGAACGGCAGCGCCTGCAGGTAATACGCGATACGCTGCTGCGGATCGCCGGTGTCGTTCCCCAGCTTATAGGCGAAACCGGCGCGCACCACCGCGGGCACCTTGGGATCCTGCAGGGCTTTCGCGCGGTGCGCTTTGGCGGCGTTCACGTCCACGCGCATCTCAGCCAGGTAGGTCGCCATCTCTTCCGTCTTGCACTGGATATCGGCCTCGGCCTGCTGCAAGTCTACATACATCGCGCCGAATTCCGGGCCGTAGCGCTGGCGCACGCGCAGCACGGCGAGGTCCGCGCCCTGCTTCCAGCGCGCATCGGGCTCGTCACGGTCGCTGATCTTCGCGGTCGTGACGAGCACGTATCCGATCATATTGCCCATATACGACTGCATGACCATGGGATAGACCGCGCTGATTTCCCCCGGCTTCGTGGTGAAGGCCAGGTATTCCACGAGGGCCGCCTGCTGCTCTAACTGCAGCGTGCCCAGGCTGCCGCCCTTCATCGCCGTCATCATGTCCTTCGATACGCTCTCCGCCTTCTTCGCGAAGGATTTCGGATCTTTTTCCAGCTCGTCGCGCAGCGTATCCGCCTTCTCTTTCGCCGCCTTCATGCCGGCGGGCGAGGGATAGTCCGCCTTGATGAAGATCATGCTGGCGTCAACTTCTTTGGTGTGAATGGTCTTCGCGAAATCGGCGCTGAACGGATCTACCGGCAAGCGCTTTCCGTAAGCTTCCCCGATGCGCTGGGATTTGATGTAATCCGCGAAGCGGTCGTGAATGCCGTTCTTGCCTTTCGCAAGCAGGAACCCGTTCACGTAGGCGTTGATGAACTTCTTGTCATCAATCGGTTTGGCAACCGGGCTCTTGCCGTCCGCGGTGGTGCGGGAGAGGAACGACTCATACGCCTCGGACAGCATGACGTCGAAGGCTTTCAGCTTCTTTTTCGCTTCCGCGGTCGTGGCCGCCTCTTCCTGGGCCTTGCGGTCTTTTTCCACGCTGGCGCGCAGGTCGGCGACCTGGATGCGCGCATACTCGTTCGCGTAGTCGCGGAGGGTGAAATAGTTCACCCCCGCGCGCAGCTCGGCCAACGCCTTCTTCTTCAGCACGTCCTGGGTCGCCCGCGCGAAGGCGGCCTGGCGCATCCCCGGCGCCTGATCAATATCCGGGGCGCTGCCGTTCAAGCCTTCCAGCTGCTCGGCGTAATAGGTCTCAATGGCGCCGGACTTCACCGCCGTGCCGTTGACGGTGGCGATCACCTGGCCGGAATTGGCGTTGCCGGCCGGTCCATCGCCGTTCCTCCCTCCCCCGCCGTACTGGCCGGTGAGGGCGATGCCGGCGACAAAGACGACCACAAGCGCCCAGAGGATCGTCTGGGTCGTGCGGCGCGACGCGAGTTTCTTGCGCAGCTTCATCAGGGACATAAAGGCTTCTCCCTCCACCTGGACGAGACCGGATTCATCAGCACGCGCCGCACGCCGCCGCTCACCCGAGCGGGACGCGAGTCACGGGCCGGGTCATTATACCCAACCCGGCGCGTTTAGAAAAGCAATGGCGCGAGCCGTCAGGAGAGATGCACGTCTTCGCGTGCCTGCTCGGCCGCGCGCTGCAACTGCCCGGTATACTGCGAGAGATTGGTGATGGCCTGCGCGAGATTGTCCAGCAGTTGCCGCGCGAATTCTCGGGCGCCTTCGCGGATCGCCTCGCCGTCCTTCGTCGCCTGATCCAGGATGCGCTGCCCTTCCTGGGTCGCCTGGCGGGTGATCTCATGATTGGAGACGAGGATGCGCGCCTCTTCCTGGGCCTTGCGGATCGCCGTCTCCGCCTGCTCTGCCGCCTCGGTGACCATGCGGTCGGCCTGTTCGTGCGCCTCGGCGAGAATGCGCTCTTTTTCGCGGGTGATCTGATCGGCGCGCTGGATTTGCTGCGGCAGGCAGACGCGAATCTGATGCGTGATGTCCAGCACGTCATCCACATCCAGGAAGAACGCTTTGCGGAACCAGCGAATGCGGCCCATCGTGTTCCCCTGGCCGTGTTCGACCAGCTCTTCCAGTTCATCTAACAATTTATTGACATCCATCGCGAAACCTCGCATTCCGCCCATGCGGGAGTCATGGGCGCGTATCGGTGATGCACCCGGGCGTACCACTTCAGCGCGCGAGGCGCGCCAGCAGGTGCTCGGCCACCACGGCCGGGACGAAGGGCGAGATATCGCCGCCGAAGGCGGCAATGTCTTTCACCAGGCTCGCGCTGATGAACGCCAACCCCGGCGAGGCGGGCACCAGCAGCGTCTCGATGCCGGTGAGTGCCCGGTTGGCCAGGGCCATCCGCGTTTCGCGGGCATAGTCGTCCGCGTCGCGCACGCCGCGCGCGAGACAGTCCGCGCCGACTGCACGCGCGGCGTCCGTCACCAGCCCGGCGAACGCCCGCACCTGCACGTGCGGCCAGGGACGGCAGAGCTCGGCGAGCAGGCTGACCCGTTCTTCCGGGGTGAACAGCGGCTGTTTCCGCGGGTTGATCGCGACCGCCACCACCAGCGTCTCCGCCAGACCGGCCAGACGTGTGATGAGATCCATATGCCCATTGGTGATGGGGTCGAATGATCCGGCAAAAAGCGCGCGCATGCTGTCCCTGACTTCTGGCGGTATATTATCGGGTTTCCGGTCAACCTGTAAAGGGCGAAGCCGGCCTCGGGACGCGGAAAGCGCGGAAAAGATGCCGGCGCTTCCCCGCCTAAGCCAGGCGAGCGGCCTCTCCGCGGGAAATTATCCGCCTTTTTTCCCGCCTTGTCGAGACCTTGCCGGATATGCTACACTGCACCGCACGGAGCCGAAGACGTTCCAGGCCCGACTGTCGGAGGACATCATCGCTCATGTTTTCGAAGACCGGATTGGCCAAGATGATTGACGCCGCTTCGCTCCGCGGCAACGCCACCGCTGAGGATATTCGCCGCCTGTGTGCCAACGCTCGGCAATATCATTTCGCCTCCGTCACCGTCTATCCCTACTGGGTGAGCCTCGTCGCGCGCGAGCTGCACGGCAGCGATGTCAAAGTCGGCACGGTCATCGGGCTCCCCTTCGGCCTCATCTCCCCGCTGATGAAGGCGGCGCAAGTGCGCCAGGCGGTGCATGACGGGGCGAATGCCGTGGAAGTGGTGGTGAATATCGGGGAGCTGGTCGCCGACCACTACGACGTGATCCGCAAGGAAATCCACGAAGTGGTGAACGCCGCGAAGATGCGCGCGCTGACGGACGAAGGCGGCGAAGTGGCGGTGATGATCACCGTGGAAACCGCCCTCACCAGCCGCGATCAACAGCGCCGCGTGTGCGCGATGGTCGGGGAGTATCGGGGCGATTTCATCATCACCAATACCGGCTTCGCGCCGCGCGGGGTCACCATCGAAGATGTCATGGCGCTGCGCGAGATGTCGCATTACGATCTGGGCATCAAGGCGGCCGGCGGCATCCGCACGGTCGAGCAGGCGCGGACGTTGATTAACGCCGGCGCCGACCGGCTGGGCACCAGCGCGGGCACGCAAATCGTGGAGAGTTTCGAGAACGGCCGGCCGAGCCTGGACTGACGCCCCTCCCGTCGCGTTACCAGCGGCCGGCGATGGCCGTCCCGCAGCGCCGGCAGGCGCCCTCCCGCAGGCCGCCGGCCAGCGCGGTGAAGCCGTTGCGCGTGATCACCGCGCCGCCGCAGGCCGGGCAGTGGGTATCTTGCCGGTCGCCCTCGGGAACGTTGCCCAGGTAGACGTAGCGCAGCCCCGCCTCCGCGCCGATGGCCCGCGCCAGGGTGAGGCGCTCCAGCGGCGTCGCCGGCAGGTGGGCAAAGCCGTCACACGGGTGAAAGCGCGTGACATGCCACGGCGTGTCGGGCCCGAGCGCCGTGGCCATCCAGCGGGCGATGCCGCGCAGCTCCGTCTCGCCATCGTTCACGGTGGGGATGACGTTCGTCACGCACTCGATGTGCATCCCCCACCGCTCCTTCGCGTAGACCACGCCGTCAAGAATGTCCTCAAAGGCCGCGTACCCGGCGACCGTCCGGTAGCCATCGCGCGAAAAAGCCTTGAGATCCACGCGGTAGGCATCCAGGTAGGGGCCGACGGCGTCGAGATGGTCGCGGGTGGCCATGCCATTGGTGACGTAGGCGGTATAGAGCCCGCGCGCTTTCGCCAGGCGCGCGGCTTCAACGGTGTGCTCCGGCCAGATGGCGGGCTCATTATACGTCCAGCAGATGCCGGCGGCGCCGACGCGCGCCGCCATCGCCACCGCCTCCGCGGGCGTCAGCCGGCGCAGCGACGGATCGTCCTCCACCGGTGCGCGGCGGGAGATCGCCCAGTTCTGACAGCCGGGACAGGTGAAGCAACACCCTAGCGTCCCGAACGACAAGACGCGCGTGCCCGGGTAGAAGTGATACAAGGGTTTTTTCTCGACCGGATCGAGATTGACGGCGCTCACGCGGTCGGCGATGAGCGTGTAGAGCCGCCCGTCGCGGTTCACGCGCGCGCCGCAGGCTCCGCGTTCGTCCGGCGCGATGCGGCACATCCGCCGGCAGGCCCGGCAGCGGACGTGACGCGCCTCGCGCCGATCATAGAGGATCGCCTCGTTCATCATCGGGCAGTGTAGCAACGGGCGTTTCCGCGTGTCAATCGCGGACAGACCGGCGCTCGCCGCCCCCGCGCCGTGTTGACAAGCGCGCAACGGACTTCTACCATATCACCGGTGGAGGCCCGGTCATGATTACCTGTACGAATTGCGGCACGGCGAATCCCGACGATCATCGTTTCTGCAAGCAGTGCGGCACGCTGCTGACGCAGCGCGGCGCGGAAGAGGACGATGATACCGTCATCATCAAACTGCTGGAGAGCCACGGTAAAATCGGCCAGGAGAGCGCGCTCATCGGAAAATTGTGGCTGCTGGATCAACACAGCGGGCACATCGAGCGCGTGTACGAACTCAGCGACGAGCAGGTCATTGTCGGCCGGCGCGAGGATTGCGCCGTGTGCCTGTCCGGCAACACCGTCTCGCGCCGCCATGCGCAAATCCGCTATCAGAACGGCCAGTATTTCATCTCCGACCTCAACAGCACCAATGGCACGCTGCTGAATAACGAAGCGACCGTGGGCGAGGAGCTGCTCCGCGACCGCGACGAGATCAGCATCGGCGTCTACAAGCTCATTTTCCGCCTGAGCTGAGCCGATTCTCCCACAGGCCCCGTGCATCGCGCGCCGCCGGCGGGAACAACCTCCGCGGAGGGCATCGTGATGGCACTGCATCTCGACCGCGGTTCCGTGGATTTGCAGTACACGGACATGGACCTGCGCCAGGCGCTCGGCGACCTGGCGCTGCTGACCGGCGTGACCGTCAACATTTACCCGGAGGTGCAGGGAACGGTCACCGTAGACCTGCATCACGCGTCGCTCGCGCAGGCCCTCGATGTGCTGCTGGGCGGCGCCTACACCTACACCGTCGGCCCGCACGAGGTCATTTACATTCACCGCGCGGGCACGGCGTGGCAGCCCGGCAACGAACACATCCCCTGACGAAGCGCGGCCGCTCCGCCCGACACATTGACGGAATAGCGCCCGTTCCGTACAATCTGGCCAGCGGCGTGCCCGGGTGGCGGAATGGCAGACGCAGCGGACTTAAAATCCGCCGCCCGCGAGGGCGTGTGGGTTCGACTCCCACCCCGGGCACCACCCGTCACCGCCCCTCCGCAGGGCGAACCGCGCAGGGCGCCGTCAGCATCTCCCCGCTCGTCAAGCGCAGCGGCAGGGCCTCATCCAGTCGGACGGCGATCTCCAGCGGCGCCTGGCCGGGGATGTCCAGCCGCAGATGCACGGCGCCTTCCGGCGCGTCATACGCGGTGACGCTGCACGCCGGCACCGCGCCGTTCCCCGGCAGCAGGAGCCAGGCGAAGGTCGCCGTTCGCGGCAGGTTCGCCGCGTAGATCGCGCAGGTATTCGGCAGGCGCACGTCCATCTCCGGGCTGTACCACCCCTGGAAATCGGGGCCTTCGCGCCCGCGGACGAGTTCGATCTCCCACTCGAAGGGCGCCACCGGCTGAATGCGCAGATTCCCCACCCCCGCGTCAACCGTGACGACGGACTGCGCCTCGCACGCCACCGTACAGTCGGGGTGGAAGTGCCAGAGCGGGGTGACGCGGCGCGGCTGCATGAGGGTGACGCGATCCACCACCACCCACCCCACCCCGCGCAGGTAGAGCACGCCGCGGGTATGCGTGATGTCCTCGCGCACGGCGTCGCGCGGCAGCTCCCACCGGTACAGATAGGCTTTGTGACGGGCGGCGGCGGTTGCCACATCGGTGAATCCCCCGGCGTACGTCCCCTGCGCGTAATCGTAGGCCGGGGTGATGACCGCCTCGACGGGCCGCGCGGCGAGCGCCGGGCCATTGGTCTGTTCCAGGCCGTCAACGCATATCACGTTATGCGCCGCGGAGCCGATGAAGTAGCTGCGCCAGGTGCCCGCCTCGCCCATGTAGTGCTGGTAGGTATACCGGCCGCTGTCT
The DNA here is from genome assembly GCA_029553475.1 of Armatimonadota bacterium. GTDB lineage: Bacteria > Armatimonadota > Hebobacteria > CAIYQO01 > CAIYQO01 > JAKIYB01. The sequence continues at coordinate 35,280 of JAKPKV010000033.1, read as the reverse complement.
ACCAGCAGGTCGCGCCCGCCGGCGGTGACGGACAGGTGCAGCATATCGTTGTGCTGGTGCAGGATGCCCCAGGGGCCGAGATCGAAGAATCCCCACTGCGCCTCGGCCTCCCAGCCGCTGCGCATGATGAGCTGCCCCGCCCAGGGAAAGAGCACGCTGGGTGATCTCGGCGGACGGGCGCCTTCTTCCCCGTTGGTGGCGATATAGCGCCAATCCGGGCGGTCGTATGCGTCCGCCGCGGCGAGGATCGGCCCACGTGCTAGCAGCGGCTTGATCGCCTGCGACGCGTCGGACAGCGGGCGGTCGGAATCGCTGTTATGCGGGGCATACCCGTTCGGTGACAGCGCGTAGGCGAGGTAGTTCCACATCGCCTCCAGCAGCGCGGACAACGCCGGGTCCGCGGGCATCCCCGCGCCGCGGACGGTCGCCACGAAGAAATCCATGTGCCAGAGCACGGCGAGCTGATAGTTGCTCGCCAACTCCTTCTGCACGCCGTCGGGATAGAGCTGCCCGGCCAGCTCCTCCTGCGTCAGGCGCAGCGCGAGGTCGCGCCATTCTCCCGCGTCGCGGAGTTCCGGGAAGGCGCAGGCGATGGAGAGCAGGCCGCACATTTCGGTGATGATCCAGTTGCTGCCCCCGGCATGGTGGCGGCGCAGGAATTGCGCGTGGTCCAGCGCCCGGCAGAGCAGCAGCAGGCGGGCGGCGGGGGTGAATGCCGCTTCCGGCTGGAGGCCGTAAAAGACGGCGGGCCAGGCTTTGGCGCGATGCCCCACCTCCAGAATCGTCCCCCAGGGAGACGAGCCGTCGTGGCGGTCTATGGGGTCGGGCTCCGCGACCGTCGCGCACCAATCATGCACCTGTTCGGTCAGCGCGCGGACGTAGGCGCGGTTGCCGGTGGCGTAAAACGCCCGCAGCAGGTCCGCCATGTAGTCGTGCCGGTTGACGCCGCAGCTCCACTCGATACCGCCGACGACCGGGGGCACGTGCCCCCAGTCAAAATTTCCCGACGGCAGGCGGGGAAGTTGCACCTCGCCGCCGGGCACGGGGAAGCAGGCCCGGGCCATGCGCTCGGCGTCGGGGTCCGTGCCCTCGCCGGGCGGCACGGGGTCGTGGCGCAGCCACTGGCCGGAATCGCCGGCGCGGTAATAGTCCAGCAGCGCCGCGCCGGCGCGCTCCCAGTCCTCGGCGGCGACGGCGGCCCGCACGGCGGCCAACGCGGGCAGCTCCAGGTTCAGCGCGGCGAAGAGCTGCCGCACGCGCTGGCCATGATGCGCGCAGACCCAGGCGCACGTGGACGGATCAGTGATGGCGGTCATGTGTCAGACTCCCTGCTGATAAAATACGCGGTACGCCAGCGCCACGAAGCGGTTCAGCCGCGCCAGCGTGTCCGCATAGGTCGGGCACAGCTTCACGATGGCCTGCGCGCACAGCGCAACCGGGCGCGCGCGCCCCACCGCGGCGATGGCCTCCAGCAGCGCGCGCTGCTCGTCCGCATCGGCGCTCAACGAGACGGCATTCCGCACGTGCACCTCAAAGGCCAGACGCGGGTCGAGGCGGGCATGGACGGCACGCACGTCGTTCCAGCCGCTCACCTCCAGACAGCGCATTTCCGGAAAAAGCGCGGGCAGGTCGGCGACCACCGCCTCAAAATTGCCGCACGTATGAAAACCGCGCACGGGGCCTTCCTGCGCGCGGATGCGTCGGTAGACGGGCGCGGCGAACTCGTGGAACATATCCGGCCTGATGAAGGGAATATTCACCCAGTCATCGGCGATGAAGGTGGTCGGCGGCAGCGCGTCTTCCTCCAGGAAGGCCTGGCGCGCGCGCGCATAGCGCAGCCGGGCGTCGGCGAAAAAGTTGAGGAACGCGTGCACCAGCGCCGGCTGTTCCGCCACGTCCGCCAGAAAATTCTCGTACCCGCGCAACTGCACAAAAATATCCAGCGGCCCGCGATGGAAGCAGGGAAAGGTGACCGTGAGGCGATTGTCGTATTCGCCGGCGACGAGCGCGCGCATGCGGCGGTAATTGGCGATGAGCTGCGGCATGACCCCGGTCTGGTGAAAATCGAACTCGCCGATCACCTCCAGCGAGAGGTGGCGGGCCAGCGGATGCGGGGCGAACTCCGGCACCCCTTGCCCGGTGTGGATGATCCGCTGTCCGAAAAGCGTGAGGTCAAAATACATCCCCACGTCGGCCGGCACCGTCATCGTCGGCAGCGTATCGTCGGCGACATTGTCCGCCCAGAAGATCAACTGCCGCAGGCGCTGTTCGATGGCGAAAGCCGGATCGGTGAAGAACCGGTTCATATCGTAGCCGAACAACTCCGGCCAGCCGATATTTTCCATGTAGCTGGTCACCCGGATGCGCCCAGCGCCGAACGCGGCGTCGCGTTCGGCAATCGCCGCGCGCCGCGCGGCGATTCGGCCCTCCAATGCGTCCAGCAGCGCCGCGCGCGGCAGGCGCATCGCGTCAAAATTCATTGATCTCTCCCGGCCGGGTCCGGCATGAGCAGGCTCCGCGGCGCGCGATGCCTTTCCCAACGATTTTCCCCGTCTGCCCCCGAATTCCTGCCGTTCCGCCTCATGGGGTGCACGCAAAGCTTGTGCGCTTCCTTTCGACCGGCGCTCCCCTCATGCCCCGCGCCCGGCGAGCACCCGCACCAGCGTCTCCAGCAGCTCCGTGCGCGCAAACGGCTTGTTGATGAACGCGTCCGGGTGAACGCTGGCCAGGCGCGCTTCGTCATACATCTGACTGCGTACGGTGAAAATCACCACCGGGATCGCCGCGGTGGCGGGCATGGCCTTGACGCGGCGGCACACCTCCCACCCACTGATATCCGGCAGCACGACATCGAGGATGATCAGGTCTACAGCGTTCGCCGTGAGCAGCGCCAGACCTTCCGCGCCATTCCCGGCTTCGCAGACCGCATACCCGGCATCTTGCAGCAGTATGCTGACCAAAGCGCGTATATCTTCCTCATCATCAATCAGCAGAATCGTGGGCATGTCGCGCTCCTTGTCTGGCGGTCAAGCCTCTCGTGCCACCGCGAGTGGCAACGACAGCGTGAAGGTGCTGCCCAACCCGACGCCGGGACTATCAGCGGTGACCGCGCCGCCGTGCAGCGCCATGATGCCCCGCGTGATCGCCAGCCCCAGCCCCAGGCCGCCCGCGCCCTCGTCGCGGTCCACCTGGGCGAAGGGGGTGAAGAGCGAGGGGAGCGCGCTCGGCGCGATGCCGCGACCGGTGTCCGCGACCGCGAAATACGCGTTGGCGTCGTCGCGCCACCAGCGCAGCGTCACCGCGCCGCCGGCAGCGGTGAACTTGATGCTGTTGGACAGCAGCTGCTCGATGCATTGCCTGATGCGACCGGGATCCGCGGTGACCGGCAGCGCCTCGCACGCGGCAATATGCTCGAGGGTCAATCCGGCGTCCGCGGCGACAGGCGCCATCGTCGCCGCCACCTCGGCAATCAGGCTGTCGAATGCCACCGCTCGCGGCTCATACGCCAGGCACCCATGCAGCAGTCGCGACATATCCAACAGCGCGGTGATGAGGCGCTGCTGTCGGCGGGCGTTGCGATGAATCACCGGCACCGCGCGTTGATACAGCGCCAGGGAATCGTGCAGCAGGGCCATTTCCGACCAGCCCAGTATGCTGGTGAGCGGTGTCTGCAGCTCGTGGGAGAGCACGGCGAGAAACTCTTCTTTGGCCTGGTCGCTCTGCCGCAGCGCGTCTTCCGAACGCTTGCGCGCGGTGATATCCGTCAGCAAGACGGTCATGCCGTCCGTCGCGGGAAAGGCGCGCACTTCCACCCAGCGGTTGGACGGCTCATACCAGGCGGTGAACGTGACGGGCGCCTGCGCGCGCCTGGCCGCGTCATACTGCTCCGCGAACACGGTGCCGTGCAGCCGGGGGAAGATCTCGAACATATCCTGGCCGTAGGCCGTGCTCGCGGCGAACCCCAACATCTTGCTGATGGCGTCGTTCGCGTACACGAGGTGCCGGGCGGCATCAATGACCAAAACCCCGTCCGCGACGCGATCAAGCGCGTCGCGCAGGGAATCATACGGCAATTGTTCGTCTGTCGGAAGCATGTCGCCGGTCTCGGTTTCCCTCGGGCTGGGCGGTGCAATCGGTGTAATCCAGTATACTAGCGTATATTCTAGTATACTATACTATATGCGATTATACGCGCCAATACTGGTGGCGTAAATTATGTCGAACGATGCGGGAGCGCGACACGCGAGGATGGCGGCGGATCCGGCCGCCATGCCTTGAGTCGCGGCAGCGTGGCTGGTATACTCACACCATGCCTGCCGGTGATGACGCACACGACGAAAAATCTGCCGCGCTGCCGTTGCTGCTGAACGCGCTGCCCAACCGGCTGCTGCTGGAGGTCATCAAGGGAGAGGAGCGTGTGGCCCGGATCATCTTTCAGGGGTTCGCGGCGCGCGTGCAATCGCTGGCGCTGCCCGCCGTGCGCGCCCGGCTGGAACGCGAGCTGCCCAAACATCCCCAGATCATCGCGGCGCTGACCGCCTGCTGGCGGGAAGCCTACGCGCCGCTTCTCGCCACCCTTGCCGACGAAGCATTTCACCCATCACCGGAAACGCTGGCGCCGCTGGTGGCGGCGCACGGGGAGCCCGCGGTGCAGTATGCGCTGCGGCGCGCCGACCGCGAAGAACTGCGCGCATGGGCTGATCGGCTGGCGCGCATGCCCCTGCTGGAAGCGACAAGCCCGGCTCCCGCGCCCGAGACGGATTCGGCGGTCACCGGCGCGCTGCGACGGCAGCTCGCGACGCTCGACGGGCGGGTGCGGGAGCTGCACGCCGCGCTGAAACGCGCCGAGCGCGAACGTGAGCTGACCGCCCAGGGGATCTCGGCACTGGAACGGCAATTGAGCGCCGCCGGCGAGCTGGAAGCGCTGCTGCGCCGGCAGGTGGACGCGCTGGAGGCGCAGCTTGATCGTGAACGCCGCCGCGCGAAGCGCGCGGAGGACGACGCCGATGCGCTGCGCCGGCAGCTTCGCGAGCGCCCGGTGACCCCGCCGCCGGCGCCCGACGCGACGATCGCTGACGCGGTCGCGTTGCTGCGGCACGGGCTGGAACGGCTGCAAGCGGTGGCGCCGGACACTCCCCCACCGATCCCTCCGCCTCCGGCGCCGAAAACACCCGCGCCCGCGCGCAAGGCCGCGCCGCCGGAGGAGACGGTGATGCTGCCCGGCCCCCGCGGCCCGCGGGCGTTCCCCATCGCCGCCCTCCTCACTGCGCTGCGGCGGAACGACGCGGCCATCCTCGAGCGCGTGCGCGACGGCCTGGCCCGCCTGGCCGACCAGCCGGCGAAGGAAAACGGCGCGCTGCACAAACTGGCGAAAGCGGGCATCCCCGCCGCCGTGCTCACCGGCCCGCTGCGCCCGGCGGTGGTAGACGGCAGCAACGTCGCGAATATGAGCCGTCAGGCGCGTGGGAAGCTGGAATACCTGGAGCAGATTCGCCGCTCCGCCTGGGCGGAAGGCTACTTTCCGGTGCTCATCATCGTGGACGCCAGCCTGCGCCATCAGATTGACCAGCCCGACGCGCTGATGCGCATGGTGGACGACGGCCTTCTCACCATGACCGAGCCCGGCACCTCCGCCGACCCGGTGCTCATCCGCGAAGCGCAAACCCGCGGCGCCGTGCTCATCACCAATGACCGCATGGACGATTGGCCCGACGCGAAGACGGTCGAACGCCGTAAAGCCGCGATCGCGCACGGCGTCGTGCGCGTCGGCTCGTTCCACGGGGCGCATACGTGGCGCGAGCGCTAAGAGACTGTTTTCAACGTGCTCGCCGCCGTCTCACGGGTCTGGGCCGCGCCTGGCCACGTTGGCTGGCCTGGCATGTACTCCACAGCACACTCTCGGCCATCCGCCTTGCCAGCCACGCCCCATCCACCGCGCGCCAACGCCGATCCCTTTGAAAACAGCCTCTAAGTTCAGCCGGCGAACAGCGCCTGCGCCTCCGCAATCAGCGCCAGGCAGTTTTCCAGCGGCACGTCGCCCTGAATCGCCTGCGCGGGGGCGAGAATATACCCGCCGCCGGCGCCGAGGACGGAGGCCGCTTCGCGCGCTTCCCGGCGCACATCGTCCGGCGTGCCCATCGGCAGCGTCTGCTGGGTGCTGATGCCGCCCCAAAAGGTGAGCGCCTCGCCGAAGCGCGCCGTGACCTCGCGGAGATCCAGGCATTCCGGCTGCACCGGGTTCAGCACCTGTACGCCCATCTCCACCACGTCGGGCAGCACGGCGATGATGTTGCCGCAGGAGTGGAGAAAGGCGTATTTGCCCGCCTCGCGGATGCGCCGGAACATGCGGGCATGGCGCGGGCCGATGTAGCGGCGCCAGTGCTCCGGCCCCATCAGCAGCGCCTGCTGGCTGCCCCAGTCGCAGCCGAGCAGCACGCCGTCCACGTCGGCGGCGAGCATCATCTCCAGCATCATCAGGTCGGCTTCGACAATGCGCTCAAACAGCGCCTCGCAGTATGCCTCGTGCACCGCCATATCCACCAGCAGGTTCTCCATGCCGCGTGCGAACCACGCTTTCTCGAAGAGCGACGCGTAGAAAAAGGCGAGGAGAAAGGCATCGGATGTGTCGCGCAGGCGGGTGATGCCGTCATAAAAATCGGTGTAGCTGCCGGTGCCCATGACGTCGGGCAGGCGGGACGGGGGGTCAGGCGCATATTGATCCGCGGGAAAATTGGTGAACGTCCACCACGGCGCCCCAACGCCGCGAATGCAGTTGCCGATGGCGCCATCGAGATCGTCCGTGCCGTAGTGCGCCGACAGCATCCGCGCGGCGTCACCGGTGAACAGCAGGGCATACGGGATGCGCCCGCAGTCTTCATGCGCGATGGCGCGCTGGACAAGCTCGCGGCGGGTCAGCGACATCGTTGGCTCCTTTGCGCTTCGCTCCTTCGCCTCGCGCCCCACCATTTCCTCTAGCCGCACGCCATTTTTCGCCGGAGCCTTTCCCTTCCTCCCCGTCCAGCGTGTATAATGGGGCACGGCCATGCTCACCGAGTTGTACATCGAGAATTTCGCGCTCATTGACCGGCTCGCCGTCACCTTCGCGCCCGGGTTGAACATCCTCACCGGCGAGACGGGCGCGGGGAAGTCCATCGTAATTGACGCCATCAACGTGCTGCTGGGTGAGCGCGCGGGCACCGACCTGGTGCGCACCGGCGCGCAGAAGGCGGTGGTGCAGGCCACCTTCGACCTGGCGGACTGCGCGCACCTGCCGCCGGCGCTGGCGGAGATCGGCGTGGAGCCGGAAGACGGGCTGCTCATCCTCACGCGCGAGGTGGCGCGCGAAGGGCGCAACGTCGCGCGCATCAATGGCCGCGTCAGCCCGGTCAGCGTCATCCGCCGGACCGGCGACCTGCTGGTGGACCTGCACGGCCAGCACGAGCACCAGTCGCTGCTGCGCGAGGAGCATCACAGTGCCTTCCTCGACGCGCTGGGGGATGACGCCTACCAGGGGCTCCGCGCCGACGTGGCCGCGCTGAACAGCCGGCGCAGCGCCCTGCTGCGCGAGCGGCACGGCCTGCGGCGCGACGAGCGCGAGCGCCTGCGGATGATTGACCTGCTCGGCTTCCAGGTGAAGGAAATTGCCAAGGCGCAGCTGCAGCCCGAGGAAGACGCGGCGCTGCAGAGCGAGCGCGTGCGGCTGGCCAATGCCGAGCGTCTGCACGCCGCCGCCAGCGCCGTCTACCGCCTGCTCTACGAGGGCGAAGACGGGCGCTCCGTGCTCGATGCGCTGGGAGAAAGCGAGCTGCAGCTTTCCGGTCTGGCGCGCATTGACGCTGACCTGGAGCCGCTCGCCTCCTCGCTGGAAGCGGCGTCCGTGCACATCGCCGACGTCTGCCGCGAGCTGGCCGATTACCGCGACCGGGTGCAGTTCGATCCGGAGCGCCTGGAGGAAGTCGAGGAGCGGCTGGAGCTCATCGCCGCGTTGAAGCGCAAATATGGGGAGACGATCGCGGCGGTGCTGGCCTACGGTGACGAGAAGCGCGCGGAGCTGCACCAGTTGACCCATCACGCCGAGCGCGTGGATGAGCTCACGGCGGAGATCGCCCAGATCGAGGCGGAGCTGTCCGCCCGCGCGGCGGCGCTCTCGGAGCGCCGGGCGGCGCTAGCGGAGCTGCTCTCCGCGCAGTTGCAGGCGGAGCTGGCCTACCTCGGCATGCCCCGCGCCGTCTTCCGCGTGGATCTCGGCCGCGCCCCGCAGGATTCCGGCATCGCCGTCGGCGGCGAGCGGGTGGCGGTGACCGACAACGGCATTGACCTCGTCGCCTTCCACCTCTCGCCGAACGTCGGCGAGCCGCCCAAGCCGCTGGCGCGCATCGCCTCCGGCGGCGAGCTCTCCCGCGTGATGCTGGCCCTGAAGGCCGTCTCCGCGCGGGGCGCCGGCGTCCCCACCCTCATCTTCGACGAGATTGACACCGGCATCGGCGGCCGCACGGCGGAAACGGTGGGCGAAAAGCTCGCACAGGTCGCGCGCGACGCGCAGGTCATCTGCGTCACCCACCTGGCGCAGCTCGCGTTTTACGCTGACCGCCACTTCCTGCTGGAGAAAGTGACGGAGGAGGAGCGCACGATGAGCCGGATGCGCGCCCTCGCGCGGGACGAGCAAATCGAGGAGCTGGGCCGCCTGCAGGCCGGCGGACGCGTCACCGATGCGGTGCGGGAACACGTCAGCGGCGTGCTTGACGAGATCCAGGCGCAAAAACAAGGTACGCTTTTTTAGGGCGTGTTCACCCTAGTACCGCCGACTCAGCAGCACCTGTCCCGCGCGCAGCGGCGCGGGCCGATGCGTCAGCAGGCGATAGAGCAGCAGTCCCGCGACGGCCAGTATCGCGAGCAGCAGCACGATCTCCAACAGCGTCATCACCGCCATGCCTGCCTCCCGTGGCGTATCAGCCCTTCAGCGTGACCAGCGCTCCGTGTGCCAGCACGGCTTCCCCAGCCTCTTCCCAGTCTTTGATGCCGCCGGCGTAGTCGTAGACATTGGTAAACCCCAGACCTCCGAGGATTTTCGCGGCCGTGGCGCTGGCCGCGCAGGCGGTATTGGCGCAATACACGATAATTTCGTCATGCTCACCGAACAGCAGCGGCGCCAGGTCCCGCAGGATATGCAGCGGGACATTGATCGCGCCGGGCAGGTGTCTGTGGACAAAGTGCTCGTGTGCCAGCACATCCACCAGCACGTATGCCTCGCCGCGCCGGCGTTTATCGACCAGCGCCTGCCGAGAGATTTCCCGCACTTCGCGTGTCGGCGTCATCGTACCGCTCCTTGACCCGTTTTTTTATGTTTCCCGCATCGCACCACGCGCATACCAGACGTGTAGACCTATGCGCCCCGCTTTGCGGGGCAGGCCGTCGGCGTATGTTCACAATCTCCGCCACCTCGCCGCCGATAGCCGACAGCGGATGAGCATCATGCGCGAGGCAGGCACCGGTTCGGTTTCCGCATGCGACGGTCAGCGCAACGGATATCAGCTTACGCGGCATGTCCGTCTTTGTGCGCGTTTTGGCGATGATACGACATTCAGACGCGCGTGAGATGGCTACCGTGTGTGTAGTTTGGATAACGTCGTCCCATGATGGAACGTATTGATGAGCATCGAGCGTGAGAATCGGCGAATGCGCTGGCCTGGCCTCGCGGGAGCCCTGGACACCGTGGCGGCGCTCCTGCCGCGCCGGCTTCCGGAGGCATCCCACGAAGACCTGCTGCCCGAAGACCTGTGCGATGCGGGGATGCGCGTCCGTGACATCGGCGGCCGGCGCGTGGCCTATACGGATCACGGCAGCGGACGGGAGGCCCTCATCATGGTGCACGGCTTCGCCGGCAGCCACCGCACCTGGAGCGCCCTGCAAGTGCTGCTGGGCGAACGGCATCGCGTGATCTGTCCGGACTTGTGGGGCTTCGGCGGTTCCGGGCGGCCGGCCACGTTGGCGCCGCACGATTGGACCGATCAACTCCTCGGGTTGATGGACGCCCTGGGGATCACTGACGCGGCGCTGGTGGGCCATTCCATCGGCGGGCGCGTGGCGCTGACGTGCGCGGCGACCGCCGGTCATCGGGTGCGCGGCGTCGCGTTGCTGGGCAGCGATGGCGCGCAGATGCTGTCGCGTTATCCCTTTCTCTGGGCGATGGCGCGCACGCCGCTGCTGCGCATGACCGTGGCGCGGCTGGCGGTGTCGGGCGCGGATGTCCGGCGGTTGCTGCGCGCCAGTTATAGCGAGCACGTTCCCATCACCGAGACGATGATTACCGCCTACCAGCGACCGCTGCGCGTACGCGGCACGTATGCGGCGTTGCGCCACCTGGGACGGAGCTATCCCGACGGTGACCTGACCCCGCTGTTGCGGCGCGTCACCTGTCCCGTCACGCTGGTGTGGGGCGCACAGGACCGCGTGACCCCCGTGCGCGCGGCGCTGGAGATGCTGACCGCGCTGCCGGCGACCGATCTCCTCATCCTCCCCGGCGTCGGTCATCTGCCGCAGGAAGAACGTCCGCGCCAGGTGGCGGATCATCTGGAACAGTTTCTCGCGCGCCGGCCCTGACATCTTTCCTCAACTTCCCCCCATCACCGGCAGGGACGCCCGCCATTCACGTCGAAACAACGGCTGACATCCGCGCGGGCGGAGCAGAAGGGATGAAGACATGACGACGTTTCTGACAGGGGTAGACGGCGCGGTGCGGCAGTTGGCGGCGGCGGGCACTGGCGCGCAGGGGATGCTGGAGCGCTTCAGCGCCGAGATACAATTCGCGGCGCGGTTGGCGGGGGCGCACCCGGCACAGCGGGCTGAATGGGAGGCGCTCATCCTGCGTGCCGCCAAAACCGTGGAAGACGCGCTGGCGCACGGCACGCCCATCGCCCGGGCGGTGGAGGAGGGTGAGGCGGTGCTGGCGCCGCTGGGGCCGGCGGCGAAGGCCTATACCATCCACTGCGTGGGGCACGCGCATATTGATATGAACTGGATGTGGAACTGGCCGGAGACGGTCGCCACCGTCAACGATACCTTCACCACCGTGGATAGATTGATGGACGAGTTCCCCGGGTTCCGCTTCTCGCAGAGCCAGGCGTCCGTCTACCAGATTCTGAAAGACTACCTGCCGGAGCTGTATGCCCGCGTGAAGGCGCGCGTGGCGGAGGGCCGCTGGGAAATCACCGCCAGCCAGTGGGTGGAAGGCGACAAAAACATGGCCTCCGGCGAGATTCTCTGCCGCCATCTGCTCTACACCCGCCGCTTCTTCGCGGAGGAATTCGGCTTCCCGTACGACGCCATCACCGTGGACTGGGAGCCGGACACCTTCGGCCACCCCCACTCGCTGCCCGGCATTCTCGCGCGCGGCGGGGTGAAGCACTACTACTTCCACCGCGGCCATGACCGCGCGCCCTGGCTCTTTTGGTGGCAGGGGCAGGACGGCTCGCGCGTGCTGGCGTTTGACGACCACATCCGCGCGTACAACGGCGTCATCAACGCCGACATCACCCGGCTGCTGTTCGAGTTCGAGGAACAGACCGGCCTGCGGGACTTCCTCTTCGTCTTCGGCGTGGGCGATCACGGCGGCGGCCCCACCCGGCGCGATTTGGTGATGGCCTGCACGATGATGGCATGGCCCATCTTCCCGACCATCACCTTCAGCACCGCGCGCGACTTCTTCGCCGTCGCCGAAACGGCGGAGAACCTGCCGGTGCTCGACGAGGAGATGAACTTCATCCTGGAGGGCTGCTACACCGCGCAAACCAATGTCAAGCGCGCCAACCGCGCCAGCGAAAACGCGCTGGTCGAGGCGGAGATGTATGCGCTGCTCGGCCAGGCGCGCGCCGGCCTCCCCTACCCCGCCGCCGACCTTTTCACCGGCTGGCGCCATGCCATGTTCAACCAGTTCCACGATATCCTGCCCGGCTCCGGCGTGGGCGCGACGTACGAGCACGCCCAGGGGCTGTTCCAGGAGATCATGGCGATCACCAGCATGGTGAAGACGCGCGCGCTGCGCGCCATCGCCGGCAAGGTAGATACGCGGGGGGCCTGCGGGTGCGCGCCGCCGGCGGCGGGCCTGGGGGCCGGCGTGGGCGCGGGCGTCGGCGCCGGCCACGGCGACATGCCGCGCGATGGCGGCCTCACCCGCTACGGCGCGGGCGGCGCCTGCTGCGACACCTTCGTCATCTTCAATCCGAACCCCTGGCCGCGCTCGGAAGTGGTGACCGTGCCGCTGTGGGACCGCGATTGGCAGCCCGACCAGCTCATCATCCGCGACGACGCCGGCCATACCTGCCCGGCGCAGTTCCTCGAGCGCGGCGGTTTCTGGGGGCATAGCTGCCTGAACGTCGCGCTGCCCGTCCATCAGGTGCCGGCATTCGGGTATCGCACCGTCAGCGTGATGCGCGCGCCGGAGCCCGGCGTCGTGGAGGCCGCCTGCACCGGCGACGGGCGCGGGACCATTGAAAATGAGTTCCTCCGCGTCACGGTGGAGCAGGAATCCGGCGCCATCATCCACCTCATTGACAAGGCCACGGGGCTCGAGCTGGTGCCGGCGGGCGAAAAGCTGGGCGCGCTGGAATACGTGCTGGAAGCGCCGCACGCCATGAGCGCCTGGATCTACGGGCAGCCGATCACAACCCTGCTGTTCCGCGAAGGCGCCACGCTGGAGTGTCCGCACAACGGGCCGTATCTGGCGGTGGTGCGCGCGAAACACACCTACAACGACAGCACCTTCACGCTCACCATCGCGCTGGCGGCGGGCGTGCCGCGGGTGGATTTCACGCTGGAGATGAACTGGCTGGAGCGCGGCCATGACCGCCACGGCGTCCCCACGCTGCGCGCGGTCTTTCCGCTGGCCATCGCCGAGCCAACGGCGACATACGAAACGCCGAACGGCTGGGTGGAGCGCCCCACCGACCAGACGACGCTGCCCTCGTACACCTATAACACGCTCACGCGCTATGGCGGCGGCACGCCGCCGCTGCCGCAATACCCGCTGATGGTGCCGGCGCAGAAGTGGGCCGATCTGACCGGCACCCGCGCGGACACGCGCCAGCCGGTGGGCGCCACGCTGGTCAACGCCAGCACATATGGCCACAGCGCCGATGGGAACACGCTGCGCCTCGACCTGATTCGCAGCTCCTATGATCCCGACCCGCTGCCGGAGCTCGGCCAGCATACCATCCGCTTCGCCCTGCTGCCGCATATCGGCCCGTGGACGCGCGCCGACGCCGCCCGCGCCGGCTACGCCTTCAACCTTCCCTTCAACGTGGTGAATACCGGCCAGCACGCCGGCGAGCTGCCGGCCGTCGCCGGCGCGCTGGAGGTGCTGACGCCGAACGTGCTGTTGAGCGGCATGAAGCGGGCGGAGGACAGCGAGGCGCTGGTGATTCGCCTTTATGAGGTTGACGGCCGCGCCACCACGGCACGGGTGCGCATTGACCCGGCGCTGCTGCCAGCCGGAAAGACGGTGACGGAGACGGACGTGCTGGAACGGCCGCTGCCGCGGACGACGGCCACGCTGGAGGGGGAGATGCTCACCGCGGAGCTCCCCCCGCACGGCATCGTCACGCTGCGGATTGGCTGACGCTCGGCACAGTGGCGGCGTCGCGGTCCGCGCGGGGCGGCCTGCCCCTCCTTTCGGGCAGGCCGCCCCGCGCCGCGTTCGGCGGCGGAGCGCTCAGGCGGAGCGCTTCTCGCCGTTTATCAGGATTACCGAGCTATTCAACCACGAAAATATGGTATATATTATGCGTGACTACGAATTATGCGTGACTACGATTCGTCGTGACGCCTTCGTCGCGCAGCGCGCATGCGCTGCTGAACCTGTTCGTGCGCGCCAGACCGGACGTCGCGACGAAGCTGCCCGGGGGGTACCGTGAGAAAGCTGTCATATACACGCCGCGGCATTATCTTGATCTTTTCACTCGTCGCCCTCGTCGTGCTGATTATCCTGTGCCTGGTGACGCTGCGCGCCGGCACGCAAAGCCTCTTTGACGCCACCCGCAAGCAGCGCTCGGTCATCGCCGCGAACCTGGCGGAAGCCGGCGCGGATATCGCGGAAGCGTATCTGCGCTCGCTCTCCTCCCCGCCCTCGCTCACTGGCGATGAAGTGTTGCTCTACCCGGCGAATGGCGACGCCATTGTGCTGGCTGGCGGCGAATGTTGGGCGGAGATTTCCGCCCATCCCGATAACGCGACCTCCTGGCGCAAGCGCTACGTCATCCGCGCCTGGGGAGAAGCCGACCTCACGCCGGACGGCGTGTATGACGCAACCGAGCGTACGGTGCTGCGCCAAGTCATCATGCAGGTTGGCCAGCAGAGTTTTGCGCTCTATTCCTACTTCACCGATAGCGAGACGTCCGCCGTCGCCGGGGAGACCATCTGGTTTTACGGGCGCGACCGGATCTACGGGCCGGCCCACAGCAATGATCAGTTCCACATCACCTGGGATACCTCGGCGACGAACCCCATCTTTTACGGCACCATCTCCAGCGCGCAATCCTCCGCGCAATGGTCGCCGCGCACCCCCGCCAGCGGGCAGGATTGGCGCCGCATCGCGGACGGCGGGGCGTCCGCCTTCACCTTCAACGTCCCGGAGATCGCGCTTCCCAGCTCGACGGACGCGCAAAAGGCCGCCGCGTGGGGGGCGTCATACGGCTTCCCGACGTCGAACGGCGTGTATCTGCCCACTGTCGGCAGCACGGTGTCCGCGGGCATTTACGTGCGCGGCGATTGCACCGTCACCTTCAGCCTGGAAAGCGGCACGAACAATCAGGTGGTGGCCATCACGCGCGGCAGCACCACCACCACCATTACCACCGACCTCGTCAATCAGCGGACGAAATACAAAGTCGGCAGCGGCACGACGACGACGTATATGGGGCTGCCGAACGGCGTGATTTACTGCACCGGCCACATCACCGCGATGAGCGGGACGCTGGCGGATAATTATTACAGCGGGAGCGCCATTATCCGGCGCAACGCCTGGACGGTCGCCACCGACGTGCTGACGGAGAAAAACATCACCATCACCAATAATCTGTCCTACCGCACCCCGCCCGACAGCACGAGACCGCCCACCCACAGCAGCAACCTGCGCGCGGCGACGTTCGGCGCCGTCGCCGAATCCATCATCCTGTCCGGCACGCCCAGCGATATGACGCTGAACGGCGTCTTCCTCGCCGGCGCGCACAACAGCGCCAACGGGTCGCTCTATTACGCGGGGTGGAACACCACCAAACGCAGCGACCTGCACGTGCTCGGCGGCATCATTCAGAAGAAACGCGGTCCGGTCGGCACGTTCCGCGACAATACGCTGCAGACCGGCTACAACAAGGATTACCGGTACGACCCGCGCATGATGAACGATCCGCCGCCGTATTTCCCGACGACCGGCCAGTACGACGTCGTCTCCTGGCAGTACAAATAAGAGGCACGCGATGAAGCGACGATTACGCGGTATTACCTTACTCGAGCTGCTGGTGTCCATCGTCATCCTGGCGATCGGCCTCCTTGCCGCCATCCAGGCGATGAATGCCGCGCTGCTGACCACCCAACACGCCAACCGCCTGGCGTTAGCCACGATGCTGGCGGAAGCCGCCATCGAGGAGCTGCGCAGCTCCGGCGATCTCGTCTCCTGGTCCGAGGAGCTGAACGAACCCCTGCTGCCCGATGGACAGCGTCACGTGACGGTCGCCAATTACGGCGCGGCGAAGCTGAATTTGCGCCGCGTCACCGTCGAAGTCCGCTGGACGGGGCGCCGGACGCAAACGGAAACCGTTCGCCTGGAGACGGTGGTGGCGATTCGCACCCGCCATCACGGAGGTTAGGTTATGACCGTATCACGACTGCGCCGTCCGGGCTTCACCCTCCCCGAGATCATGATGGTGCTCACCGTCTTCTCGCTGATCATCATCGTCGTCGTCACGGTGTTCATCACGTCCATGCGCGTCTGGCGCCGCACGGCCTCCCAGCAGCAAGCCTTCCCGCCGGCGTTCCTCATCATGGATCGCCTGAGCCGCGAATTGAAGAACGCCTATGCGATTGCCATCGGCGCAGACGGGGATTCCCTGACCTTTCGCCTGCCCGCCCTGGATGACGACGGCGTCAATCGCCTCGATGCCAGCGGGCGCCATATCTTCGGACGGGAAATCCGGTATTACCTGGTCGCTGATGCAGCAGATGAAGAGGCGCCGCGGGAGCTCTGGCGCGATGAAACGGTGGCTGGCGGCGGGACGGTCTCCCGCCGTCTGGCCGAAAACGTGGTGGACATGACGTTTGAGGTGGATTCCTCCAGCGAACGCGTCTTTGCCGTGTACTCGACGGCCATTACCCTGCTTGGCCAGGAAGGCGCCCAGACGTATGAAAGCCGCTTCAACGGCGCCGTCGCCTTTCGCAACCAGACCTCGCAGCCCTGACCGGTATGCGCGCGTACGGCCGCCGGAGATGGCCTCCGGCGGCCGGGGAGTCTGTTGCCGGACTACCGGCTGCCCGCTCCCGAGGCAGGTGCATTCACCTTCATCACCCACCTCCTTCCGGAAACGCCAGTATGGGCGGCGCCTCCACTTGCTGTATCGCCGTGACGGGGGCTGGCGCTAAAGGCCCGCACTCCCTATTCATCGCTCCGCCGCCCACGCGCGGTAGGCCGCCTGAATCCGCTTCACGTGATACGCTACGTTCGCCGAGGTACAGCCGAGCAGGCTTCCCGTCTCGCGCCAGGTGCAGCCCGCCAGCAGGCAGGCGAGGATGGCGCGCTGCGTGAGCGTGAGGCGGGTGAGAAACTCCGCCAGCGCGGCGGCGGCCAGCGCCACGTCCAGCGTTTCGCGGGCGGAATGGCTGTCCAGCGCGTCGTCGCCGGGCAGCAGATGCCGGCGCGCCCGCTGGCGCTTGATGGCGTCCAGCACCCGCCAGCGGGCGTACCGCAGCAGGTAGGCTTCCGGGTTGCCGATGCGCGCATCTACGCCCGGCAGTGCCTCCAGCAGGCCGGCCCAGGCTTCCTGCAGCAGATCGTCGGCATCCTCCCGCGAGCAGGCGGCGTAGTAGCGGGCCATGCGCGCCAAGCGCGGCCGCAGCGCGGCAATCAGGCGCTCGGTGGCGGCGGGGTTTCCCGACCGCGCGTCTTCCAGACACAGGGTAGACATTGCTCCTCCAACACAAAAAACCGGACACCAGGACGTGAGCAGCCGCGGGGGTCCGGTCGCTGAAAGAGCAACCTCCACGAGAGGACGAATCAGTGGGTCAGGCGCGCGGCTGCCTTACGGAAGGGGCGTTCCATTCGGGATAGCGATGACGTGCATGTCAGTCAAATACATCGGACTCCTCCTTCACAGGGATTGGCCACGCGCCGTGGTCTGTCTATTCTATCGCCGCCTCGGGGCGATTTGCTAAACGTGAACGAGCTTTTTCAGCAAGAATTCCGGGTATCGAGCCGTGGGGTCAGGCCCCGTCCAGCCGCGCCGGCGGCGCCGCCGGGGGCCGGGGCCATCTCCCCACCCCCTCGTGATGCCACGCCGCGAAATCAGCGAAGTCATCGGCGTGCCGCAACGCCGGATTTTCGTATGGGACCGGCAGCGTCGCCCCTACCGGTGCAGGCGGTGGACCGTCCAGGGGTCCGCGCGCAGCGTGCCGTCGTGCGCCACCGGCGCGGCGACGCCCGCGTCTATGCGCTCGACGGCGCCGGCGGCCGGCACCGCCACCGGCGCGAAGGCGAAGAGCACATCGGCGCCGCCGCCCGTCCAGCGCACCGCCTGGCGCCCGGGCAGCAATAGCCGGCGCACGAGATCGTCCTCCACGGCGAAATACGTGTCAAGATACGCCGTGAACCACGCGGGCTTCGGCCCAAAGCCTCGTGAGAAGCGGCCGAGCATCGGCACCGTACGGCTGGCGAGGAAGCGGAAGAAGATCTGCCGCGCCTCCTCTTCCGTGCGGTCGCGGTGCAGCTCGATGCGCGGCTGCTGGTCGGGCCACATGTCTTCGTTGCCCACCAGCCAGTCCAGCGTGTTCTGCCCGACGATGGCCTGCGCGTCGCGGATCTGCCCCTGGTTGGGATCGAACATGCCGCAGCCGGCGACGCCGAACGGGCTCACCCCTTCCACCGCGATGTTCGCGATGCCGATGCGTTGCAGGTCGGCGATGAATTCGGCCAGCGCGAAGGTGCTGGGCTGCATACCCTGGGAAAAATCCACCGGGACCATGCCCAGGTTGCCCAGCGAGTCGAACCAGACGTAATCCAGCCCGCCCTCCGCTTTCCAGCGCGCGATATCCTCGAAGATCCACCGGCGCACGCCGGTGTTCCAGTTCATGCACGCCAGCTCAAAATTCGGATACCCGCCGGACGCCGCCAGCGTGGTGGAGGTGCGGCACACCCAGTCGGGATGCTCCTGCACGATGGGCGCGTGGTAGGAGAGGTGGGGGCCGATCCAGTGCCCGACTTCCATGCCGTATGCGTGCGCCTTGCGGTAGTAATACTGCCACGCCGCCATGCCGCCCCACATGTCCGCCGGCACGTAGCGATGCACGCAGCAGACGGAGCCGACGTTCAGGTCGCCGTGAATGCCCCGGTGCAGCTTGCAGTCTCGCCCGCGCTCGGAGGGGTCGGTCTGCACGATGGGCTGCGGAATCACGCGACGGATGCCCCGCGCGGCCAGCTCGGCGAAATAGGTATCCGCCATGGCGATGAGCCACTCCTGCGACGGCACCCAGGCGTCGCCCACGCGCATCTGCACGCTGCCGTCGTCCATCAGGCGCGTGCCGTAGCCGATGGTGGATTCCGGCAGCGGCCGCGAGCGCGTGATCTGGAAGTGGGCGCGGGCCGCCGCGCCGCAGTGATCATGTGCGTCCTTCCAGCGGTTGCGCAGCACGTGCTCCGGCATGTCCGCGGCGTCAGCGGGCGCGAAGAGGATGCACTTGCGCGGGATCTCCACGGCATCGGTCAGCGGGAAATGCGTCGCGTCTACCACGAAGATCACGTCCTCGCCGGGGTTTTTTTGCAGGAAGGCGCGCACGTCCGCCTTCTCCGGCCAGCAGCCGAGCAGCGTGCCCCGCGCATGACCGAGAAAGTCAAAGGGCTGGTGCAGCCCGAAGCGCGGGGTGAGCTGGAACGACATCCCCAGCGGGTCGCCAAAGCGCGTGAGCTGCTTGAGGCAGGCGCTGGTGAAATGGGTGTCTTTCTCCGCGACATACACCGGCGGCGTCACCTGTCCGGTGGAGAGCACGGTGTTGCCGTCCGCCGCGCCGCCGATCTCCCAGGTGGCGGTGACCAGCACGCGGAAGAGCCTGGCATCCGTCGAGCGATAGCGCCAGGCGTAGGAGAAACCCGTGTAGCCTGTCTCCTGTATCTGCAGCGCTTCCGGCCGCAGCAGCCAGACCACCTCGGCTTCCAGCGGACGCTCCAGCAGGCCCACCAGCGCCTGCACGCCGTTGTATTCGTCCTCGTAGGCGCTTTCCAGCGTCGGGATGCCGATGGCAGTGGTGTGGACCGCATACCCGCCTTCCGGCAGCGGCTCGGTGCGCTCCAGCCGGAAGCGCGTGAAGAGCACCCCCGTGTCCGACTTCAGATACGGCGCCAGCGGCACCGCGCCGTTGCGCAGCGCCACGCCCTGCGCCCAGACGCCGCCCAGTCCGCGCAGGTCGCCGTGTTCGACGAGCAGCTCGATGGTCACGCCGTTGCCCAGCGCCAGCATCGTATTCGCCTGTTCCCGCGAAGCAGTCATCGTCATCTCTTTCTCGCTGCCCCGTCACCGCGTCGGGCAGGATAACGCCGCGCATGCGCCCCCGCATGGGATGGCGAGGGATGCGCGTCCTCATGCTAACTACGCCGCGGCGGCGCGTATTCCTGCCGCGGTATGCTCGGGAAAAGAAAGGGTGACAGGTCCCGTGTCCGGGATGCCGAGGGACCGGGCGGGCGAGCGTCCCCGCGAGCCGACGCCGGGAGGAAGTCTTATCCGTCGTGTGCGTGAGAACGACTGTCTTTCACACACGACATGCGATCACTTCCTCCCGGCGTCGGCTCGCGGGGACGCTCGCCCGCCCGGAGCATCGTCGCGGCTGTGCTGCGGGAAGGCCCGGTCTGTGCGGAGTGCAACGCCGCGGCCCCGGTGAGGGCGCATCTGGTATCAGACGATGGCGGTGGCAAGCCCCAGGCGTTCGTTGATGGCGCGCTGCTGCTCGCACAGCTCGGCGAGGGTGATGCTGCTCAGGTAGTCGGTGAGCACCTGGCTGGCGCCGTTCAAAATGTGGCGCAGCGCGCAGTGTTCAGGCTGGCGGTCGCAATTGACGATGGCGGAACATTCGACGAGGTTGATCGGGCCTTCGAGGATTTGCACGACTTCCGCCAGCGTCACCTCCCGCGGGTCGCGCGTCAGGCGATACCCGCCGTTGACGCCGCGGGTGGCGGTCACCAACCCCGACTTGCGCAGGAGCACCATCAGCTGCTCCAGGTAGGTGGTGGGAAGGTGCTGGATTTCCACGATATCGCGCAGGAGTACCGGTCCCTGACCGTATTTACAGGCCAGCACGGCCAGCGCGCGCAGTCCATAAGTCGAGCGGGTTGATAGTTTCACGGATGCCCTCCTTTGCGAGGCCGGCGAGCGGTGCGGATCCTGCGCGCACACGATCTTCACCAAACTACCTGATATAGTTTACCCGGAGTATCAGCAATCGTCAACGCATTTGCGCATTTTTTCACAATATTTACTCCGCGGGCAGGCACTCGCGCGCACCGCGCGCAGCCCCGCGATGCGCCCGCTGATAGTTGATGCAGTCCATCGGGAGTGTTGACATCATCGGCTCCGCTATGCTACTTTTCGAGTGAGGGATGAGACGTCAGGCCGGTTCGTGCCGTGCGTACGCGCGCAGGCAGCGGGTGAAGGTGTCTACCTGCGGTCGCTGAAATAGTGCTCAGCGGCGCGTGCGGCGGTCCCGCGCCCGCGGGTCGGCTCGTGATTGGGACCATCGTCCAGAGCGCTTTTCGCTCTCCAACATCAGCATTGAGATTGCCATTATGCGTAAAGCTGCCTGGTTCCTGTATGTCGTCTCCCTTGCGCTGGCGGCAGGGCTGACCGCGTTCTCCTCCCGCCTTTCCCCCGCCCTGGCCCAGGATGACGCGGACATCATCGCGCCCGCGGACATGGAAACCTGCCTGGGCTGCCATGGCGACGCCGCCGACATGGCGAAGCTGGCGTCATCCGCGCACGGGAACGTCACCTGCCAGGCATGTCACCGCGGCGTTGACCGCTTCCCGCACCCGGAGCAGGCCGTCGCGAACAAGGCCGCCTGCGCGAGCTGTCACGCGCGGATCGGCGCGCAAATGGCCGGCAGCGTCCATCGCGCGGGCGCCGCGAAGGGGAAGGCGCCCACCTGCCGGAGCTGCCACCCCGGCAGCGCCCATGCCATCACTCGCGCGCGCGCGCAGTCGCCGGCGGCGCAGGATGCCGCCTGCGCCGCCTGCCACGCGGGAGAAGCCGCCGCGGTGAAGCGGAGCATTCACGGGCAGCCCGGCATCAGCGGCGGGCCGCGCGCGGGCTGCCGCGCCTGCCACGAGCGCAACCCGCACGCCATCCGCCCGCCGGGCGCCCGCGCGAAAGAGGAGAGTTGCCGCGCCTGCCATGATGATGTCCACACCGCGTTGGCCGGCAGCGTCCACAAAGGGGCGGCGCTGGCCTGCGCCGCCTGCCATACCGGCAGCATGCATGCCGTGCGGCGCGCGCCGGCGCCCTCCGCGAAGACGGATGCCGCCTGCCGCGCCTGTCATCGGGAGAGCCTGACGGCGATGGCGGGCACGGCCCACGCCGGCCAGAGCTGCCGCGCCTGCCATGATGCCGATGCCCACCGCATTCAGCCGCCCCCGCGGGACGCGGCGGCCGCCTCCGCCCGCTGCGCGGCGTGCCATGCCGGGGTGGCGCAGGCCATGACGACCAGCGTGCACGGCCGCGCCGTCGCGGTCGGGAAGCCGAACGCGCCGCAGTGCGTGACCTGTCACGGCGAGAAGGCGCACGGCGTGGCGAAAGCCGCGGCGCTGGCCGCCCAACCGCGCGACGCCGCCTGCCGCGCCTGCCATGCCGATGCCGCGCGCGCCCTGCGCGACAGCGTGCATCGCGATGCGTTCACGGAGAACGGCACGCCCGCAAGCTGTTTCGCCTGCCACGGCGCTGGTCCGCACGCCGTGCAGACCATCAACGCCGGCACGGCCGCGCAGCTCGTCGCCCTCTGCCAACGCTGCCACGCCGACAAAGTGGCCATGCCCGGCACCAGCAAGCATGACTTGCCGGATATAGTCGCCGGCGATCATCCCACTTGCCTCACCTGTCACACCGACAGCGTGCATGGCGCGAGCGCGCACGGCATCACCAAACCGCCGGCGCCGACACCGCGTGACCAGGTAGTGCTGTGCAGCCGCTGCCATGATGACGCCGCGCTGATGGGGCGCTACGGGATGACCACCGATTCCGTCAGCTCGTATCGGCAAAGCTTCCACGGGCGCGCCGTGGTCAACTTCAAGATGGCGGGCTCCGCGACCTGTACGGACTGCCACGGGCTGCACGCGGTGATGGCGCCCGATGCTGCGGACTCACCGGTGAACCCGGCCAATGTCGCCGCCACCTGTGGGCAGTGCCACCCCGGCGCGAAGATGAACTTCGCCATGTCCGGCGCAAACCACCTGCGCCTGAAGATCGCGCAGAATCCTATCCTGCGTATTGAAGAGATGGCCTTCATGTGGCTCATCTACGGCGCCATGTCCTTCCTCTTCATCATGGTGCTCCTCGACCTGCGCCGGAAACTCTTTGATCCGGACTGCCTGCCCGCGTGCGGCAAGCCCATCACCCTCCTTATCTCCGCCGGGCTGCTCGCGCTGGTCGGCGGCATTATCTTCGCCTATCTCCACCTGCCCTTCGCCTGGATTTTCTGGGTGGCGTCGGTGGTCATCGCCATCATCGCCTATACCCTCAACTACCTGCGCCGCAAGCGCCTGGGCGCGCACGGCGGCGGCGGGCGCGTGTATCAACGCTTCACGCTGTGCCAGCGCTGGCAGCACGGTCTGCTCGCGCTCAGCTTCACGCTGCTGGTGCTCACCGGCTTCCCGCTGCACTTCGCGCAGGTGGAATGGACGCGTTACCTGCTCGTCCCCTTCGGCGGCCTGGAGGGCGCGCGCATCGTGCATCGCGTCGCCGGTCTGCTGATGGTGACGAACTGGATCTGGCATCTCTTCTACCTGCTGTATCGCTGGAAGAAGCATCGCTTCTCGCTAAAATCCTGGACGATGTTCCCCACCTGGAAGGATGTGCGCGACGTCATTGATTACTTCAAATGGGGCCTGGGCTTGCGCAAGCACCTGCCGGAGTGGGAGCGCTTCCAGTTCCGCGAGAAATTCGACTACTTCGCCGACATCTGGGGGACCATCGTCATGGGCACCACCGGATTCATCCTCTGGTTCCCGGTGGCCATCGGCAACCACCTGCCCGACTGGGCCTTTGGCTTCGCCTATATCGCCCACAGTTACGAGGGGACGCTGGCGCTGATGGCGATTCTCGTCTGGCATTTTTACAATACGCACTTCAACCCGGACATGTTCCCGATGAACCCGGTCTGGTGGACCGGCACGATGAGCGAGGAAGAGATGGCGCGCGAGCACCCGCTGGAAAAAGTGCGCCTCGACGCCGAATCCGCCGGCGACGCGTCGCTGACATCATGAGGTATCACGTATGCTGCACAAGGAGCCGTCGCACCCGATCATCCGCTTCCCCTGGGGGGCGTTGATCGCGCTGTACAGCGCCATCACCTTCTTCATGCTCGGCATTGACATGGCGCTGCTGCACTTCGGATATCGCCACTACCATTTCATGGCGGTGATGCCGGTGGTCTTCTGCCTGGTCGCCACCATCATCTCCGTCGCGACGGCCTTCTCGCGCCGCCTGCGCCGGCAGGCCTGGGTGACCGGCGTGCTGGCGATGGTTGTCGGCCTTGTCGGCACCGTCATCCACCTGGAAATCGCCTTCGGGAATATGAAAGAGATCACCCTGGCGATCCTCCTCGAGCGGCTGATCTTCGACCCGCGCCCGCCGCTGGCGCCCGCGGCGCTGGCCGGCACCGGCCTGCTGCTGCTCTTCATCACCTGGGCGGAAGCGTGGCCCGTGCCGCTCCTTGCGCGCTGGCTGGGCTTGGCCGCACGGCGCTTTCCCTGGTTCGCGCGCATGCTGGATAGGGACGACCAGGCGCCCACGGCCAGCGAGCCATCCGTCCGCTGATGCGCCGGGACCGGCAGGGGGGCTTATGTTTCGGTTCAAACGTCCGTATCGGATAACCGCGATCCTCTTCGCGGTGCTCGGTCTCCTCTTCGTCGCCACGGTACAGATCGGCCGCGCGGATGACGACGAGGCGATGATGATCGCGCCGGCGGACACCGAGGCGTGCCTGGCCTGCCACGGGGAGACGATGGATGGGGCGCGCTTCGCCTCCTCCGCCCATGGACGGCTGGCCTGCCAGCTCTGCCACACCGGCGTGGACCGCGTGCCCCACCCCGAGGGCGCCATCGCGAAGAAGCCGGCCTGCCAGACCTGCCACGCCGGGAAGGTGACCGCGGTCTCGCGCAGCGTGCATGCGAAGTCGGCCAAGAAGGGCGGCGCCTGCCAGTCCTGCCACGGCGGCAACGCGCACGAGATCACCCCGGCGGCGAAATTGCCGACAAGCACGGCGTTCTGCGCCCGCTGCCACCAGGACGAAGCCCGTGGGCTGGGCACAGGCGTGCACGCCGCCGCGCGCGCCGGCGCCGGGGCGCCGGACTGTGCCACCTGCCACGGCGGCGATCCGCACACGCTGCAGGCTCCGCGCGCCGCGCACGTCGCCGGCGATGCCACCTGCTGGCAATGCCACGCCGCGCAGGCGAAGATGCTGACCGGCAGCGCGCATGGGCCCGCCGAAGGCGGGAAGGATCATCAGCTCTCCTGCCTGTCCTGCCACGGCGGCAATCCGCACCGCATTGCTACTCCGGTGAAGTCCACCGCGCCGAACGCCGACGCGTCGTGCCGCACGTGCCACGGTGACATCGCCGCGCGCCTGGCGTCCAGCGCCCACGGCCACGCCGGCGCGAAGACCGGGAAACAACTGGGCTGCTTCGATTGCCACGGCGCGCAGCCGCACGCCATCGGACACGCGAAACAGCTCACCGAGACGGAGCGCTCCGCGCTGTGCGAGCGCTGCCACCCCGACCAGACCGAGCACCTCATTTCCGGCGCCCACGGGCCCGGCCGCGTGAAGGGCGGGGCAAAACTGAACTGCTTGAGCTGCCACGGGCATGACCAGCACGCCGTCACCCCGTCATCCGCCGTAGATCCGCTGACCAGGGAGTCCTCCTGCAAAGCCTGTCACGTCGGCGCGGTGACGACGCTGGCGCACAGCGTGCACGGCCGCACGGGCGGCGCGGCTGACGCGAAGAAACCGGGCTGCGTGGATTGCCACCCGGCGAATCCCAAGCTCATCTCGACCGACCCCGGCCAGACGCGCAAGCAGGTCGAGGCCGCCTGCGTCTCCTGCCATACGGAGTTGAACATCGCCCTGAAAGATGACGTGCACGCCCGCCCCGATAAAGTGCTCGGCGATCACCCGACCTGCGTCTCCTGTCACGGCGGCGTCGGCCACTCCATCCCCTCGCCGAAGGGTCTGACGCCGCGGCAGAAGGTGGAACTCTGCGCACAGTGCCATCGCGATGACGCGCGCATGGCGCGCTACAATAAACTGCCGGACACCGTGCCCGCCTATGAGGCGACCGTGCACGGCAAAGGCGTCATGCGGCTGGGGCGTACCGACGAAGCGACCTGCACGGATTGCCACGGCCTGCACGGCATCGTGCCCGCCCACCTGCCCTCCTCGCCCACCCACCCCCGCAACCTGCCGAAGGTCTGCGCGAAGTGCCACGAAGGCAACCCGCGGGAATTCGCCTTTTCCTACGCCAGCCATGCCCGCTTTACGATTGAAAAGACGGTGGTGATTCCGCTGTCGCGCGTCTTCAGCCAAGTGCTGGCGGCGGGGGCAATCCTCGCGCTACTCAGCCTGATTGTGCTCGGGTACCGGCAGCGTCTCTGCAATATCGGCGACGTGCAGACGGCCAACCGCTTCATGGAAGGCTATAACGCGCTCAGCCTGATGAGCCTGTGCATCGCGGTGACCATCCTCATCACCGTCTTCATCATGTCGCGCGCGGGCATGCCGGATGTCCGCCAGCATCTCTGGTCGGCCGGCGTCCTGCTGGCGCTCAGCCTGGTTGCCCAGTTCCTCAAGCGCGTGCTGCCGCCGTGCGGTCCGCCGCCAGGCAACGACTAGCGCATCCGGGGGGATCATACGCTAGGTCGCGCCCGGCCCTTGCCTTGTTCGAGCGACCTGGCGTTAAATCTTTTCCCATCCATGAGAAAAACGACTTGAATTCTCGTGTAACCGGGAAGGGCAGCGGGCACAATAGGGTCGAAACGGACGGATACCCGTTGCCGTCATCAGCAACGAACAGGATTGACGACACTATGGTCAACACACAAGAAGCGGTCCCGGTGGAGCATCCGGCTGCTCCCCCACCCTCGCGCCGCGAAGTCTGGCAGCTCCCCTGGGGATGGCCCGAGGCGTTCCTGCTGCAAGGCGGGATATTGTTTGTCGCCTTCTGCGTGGAATTCGTCCTCCATCGGAGAGGCATCAGCCCCGTCATCCCGGTCCCGATGAACTGGATCCTGCCCGGCGCATTCGTGCTGGGGGCGATGGCGGTGAGCGCCATCGGCCGCGGCGACCGCGTCATCCGCTGGCTCTCCGGCGTGCAGTTCGCCGTCGCCGGCATCACGTTGTACACGCTGCTGGGGCTGGCCGGCATCCTCATCGCGCAAGGGCATACGCATGATCCGCTGTCCGAGTGGGGCCTGCGCGATCTCTTCACCTCGCTGCCCTTCCTGGCGGCGTCGCTGCTCATCATGCTGAACCTGGCGATGGTCATCGGCCGCCGCTTCGCCGCGCCGCGCCCGGGATTCATCGGCTTCATGCTCAATCACCTCGGGCTGCTGCTGGTGATGGGCGGCATGATCGCCGGTTCCGCGCAGCTCCGAAAACCATCCTTCGCGCTGTTCACGAACCAGACCATCAGTTCAATTAGCGATGACGAGCGCAAGCTCACGCATCGCCTCGGCGGCTCCGTCACCCTCGATCGCTTCAACATTGACTACTATCCGGCGAAAACCTCGCTCTTTGCGATTGACATGCCGGCGATGATGCACGGCAAAGCGGATTTCCACGTCGCGGACCAGGCGCTGGTGACGAAAGGCCACGTCTTCACCGCGTACGGTATGACCGTCACCGTCCAGGAATATCTCCCCTCCGCCTTCCTGACGGAGGACGGCGCCTGGCGGGAAAGCCCGCACCACGGCCTGGCCGCGGCAAAAGTCGCCTACGCCACCGCGGGCGGCGTCACCGGCATGGGGTGGGTCGCGGAAGGCATGGAGCACATCCTGCGGATCGGCGACAGCCATGTGCTCATGCTGCGCGCGAGCCGCATGCCGAAGCGGTATCAGTCGTTCGTGACCATCGCTGAAGACGGCAAACAGCCGGTGGAGACCGTCATCGAGGTGAATAAACCCGCGCGCATCGGCCCCTGGCGCCTGTACCAATCGAGCTACGACCAGGACAGCGCCGTCCCCGCCTATACCGTGCTGCAGGCGGTGAGAGACCCGGCGCTGCCCATCGTGTATACCGGACTGGTCTGCATGGTGCTCGGCGCCTTCATCGCCTGTTGGGCGCCGCGACGAAAGCCGGAGGAGCGCGCGGAGGAGGCCGCCTGATATGATTCATCAGCATTTTCTCATCCTCGGTTGGTCGGCGTTCGCCCTCTGGTGCGTTGCACTCACGGGCTATCTGCTCGGCAATATCCCGGCCTTCCAGCAGCGCACCCGCGGGCTGCTGGCGACGCTGCCGCTTATCATCGGATGGGTGCTCCTCGCCGTGTATCTCGTGGACCTGTGGCAGCATCTCGGGCATCCGCCCATGCGCTCCATCCCGCAGACGCTGCTGTGGGCGGCCTTCTTCCTGCCGCCGGTCACTCTGGGCATGGAATGGACGCGCCGCACGCGCGCGCAGGCCGTCCCCACGCTCGTGGTGGGCCTGGCGTTTCTGATCGGCGCGCTGGCGATGAACGAGACGCCCAGCACAGAGCTGATGCCCGCGCTGCAGAGCCCGTGGTTCGCCCCGCACGTGCTGGTCTACATGCTCTCCTACGCGGCGCTGGCCGTTGCCGGCCTGATGGCATTATGGTACTTTGTGGCGTCATTCGTCCCCGACATGATGCCCGGCGCGCCGGTGCTCGACGACCTGCGGGTGCTCATGCGCATCGCCTACCCGCTGCTCACGCTGGGCATGCTGCTCGGCGCCTACTGGGCGAAGATCGCCTGGGGACATTACTGGAGCTGGGACCCGAAGGAGACCGCCGCCTTCGTCTCGTGGGCGGCCATCCTCCTCTATCTGCATCTGGACGCCCGCGTGAAGCTCGCGCCGCGGATGCAGTTGTCGCTGGTCTTCGGCGCGGGACTGACGGTGGCGTTCTGCTGGCTGCTGCTGAACGTGCTGCCGTCCGCCTCGTCGAGCGTGCATGTTTACGCGAACTGACGGAAACTGGATAGACGCGTATGATCGGTATCTCGAAACTCTACTGCGGCACCGTGGAATCCTCGGACGTGCTGCGCTACGGCGCGCGGTCGAACGCGCTGCCGTCGCATCTGCTGCAGTTCTCGCGCGATAAGAAACCCGTGGTGGTGTGGAACGTGGGCCAGCGCTGCAACCTGCGCTGCGTGCATTGCTACGCCCACTCCAGAGACCTGGAATATACCGGCGAGTTGACGCACGAGGAAGGTCGGCGCCTGCTTGACGATCTGGCCGCCTTCGGCGCGCCGGTGATGCTGTTTTCCGGCGGCGAGCCGCTGATGCGGCCCGACATCCTCGCCCTCATCCGTCACGCGCGGGAGCGCGGCATGCGCGCCGTCATCTCTACGAACGGCACGCTGATCACCGCCGAGCTGGCGGAAAAGCTGAAGGAATTCGGCCTCTCCTACGTCGGCATCAGCCTGGATGGACTGGAGGAGACGAACGACCATTTTCGCGGGATGAAAGGCGCTTTCCGCATGGCGCTGGAGGGCATCCGCAACTGCCAGGCTGCCGGCATCAAGGTGGGCCTCCGCTTCACCATGAACCGCCGCAACGTGCAGGACCTGCACGGCATTTTTGACCTGCTGCACGCCGAGCGCATCCCGCGCATTTGCTTCTACCATCTCGTCTACGCCGGGCGCGGCACGAAACTGGTGAAGGACGCCCTCACCGGCGCGGAATCCCGCGCCGCCGTGGACCTGATCATGGATCGTACCGCGCAACTGCACCGCGACGGCTTTCCGGCGGAAGTGCTCACCGTGGACAATCACTGCGACGGGCCGTATCTCTACCTGCGCCTGCTGCGTGAGAACCCCGCGCGCGCCGGGGAGGCCCTGTGCCTGCTGCGCATGAACGGCGGCAACAGCTCTGGCATCGGCATCGGCTGCGTGAGCTGGGACGGCGAAGTCTACGCCGACCAGTTCTGGCGCCACTACTCCCTGGGAAACGTCCGCCGCCGCCCCTTCAGCGCAATCTGGCAGGATCGGTCCGACCCGGTGCTGGACGGCCTGAAAGACCGCAAGAAGAAACTGCACGGCCGCTGCGCCGCCTGCCAATACCTGGACATCTGCAACGGCAATTTTCGCGTGCGCGCGGAAGCGGTCACCGGCGACATCTGGGCGCCCGACCCGGCCTGCTACCTGACCGACGCGGAAATCGGCCTGGAGGAATAACGCATGCATCCCGCCCATCCGGCACAGGAATATCCGCTCCGCCTGGTTTTCTGGGAGCTCACCGCGCGCTGCAACCTGCGCTGCGTGCATTGCCGCGCGGAGGCGATGGAGGGCTTCGCCGCCGGGGAGCTCACCACCGAAGAGGTGCTGCGCGTGGCCTGGGAAATTCGCCAGGACGCCGACCCGATCATGATCCTCACCGGCGGCGAGCCGCTGGCGCGCCCGGATTTCTTCCAGATCGCCGAGGAGTGCAGCCGGCTCTTCACGCGCGTCGCCATGGCCACCAACGGCACGCTGGTGGATGACGATACCGCCCGCCGCATCGTGCGGAGCGGCATTCAGCGCGTCAGCATCAGCCTGGACGGCAGCCGTCCCGGCACGCACGATGTCTTCCGCGGCGTGCCCGGCAGCTTTCAAGCGGCGCTGGACGGGTTCGACGCGCTCAAGCGCCACGGCATGTCGCTGCAGGCGAACGTCACCATCACCAAGCACAACCTCGCCGAGCTGGAAGACATCCTCGCGCTGCTGCTCGAGCGCGGCGCCGACGCCTTCCACGTCTTCATGCTGGTGCCGGTGGGATGCGGCGCGGAAATCGGTGAGGATACGCGCCTGTCCCCCGAACAGAGCGAAGCCGTCCTCGAATGGCTGGCCGAGCAATCCTTCGCCTTGAAGGATCGCCTCCACATCAAGGCCACCTGCGCCCCCACCTACCTGCGCATCATGCGCCAGGTGGCGATGCGCAAAGGCTACGAGATGCCCGCGGGGCATGGTCACGGCCTGTCCGCCGTCACCCGCGGCTGCCTCGCCGGCTCCGGCGTCTGCTTCGTCTCGCGCGTCGGCGAGGTGCAGCCCTGCGGCTACCTCCCCCTCGTCGTCGGCAACGTCCGCGAGCGATCGCTGGGCGAGATCTGGCGCGAGTCGGCCGTCTTCGCCAACCTGCGCGACGTCTCCACCCTCACCGGAAAATGCGGCGCCTGCGGCTTCCGCAAACTCTGCCAGGGCTGCCGCGCCCGCGCCTACGCCAAAACCGGCAATTACCTCGATGAAGAGCCGGATTGCGCCTACCTCCCGCCCGGTTTCACGGCAGCGGCGGCACCGTCGCGGTAACCCATACGACCCTGGCATCGGAACGGTTGTATGCGGGGTTTCCTCATCAACGCCTACCCGCACCTGTCACAGCGAAACCGTCACCGGTCGCGTAGCTGCCGTGGATCATCACGTGGCGACCCGCTACCATTTGAAGCCGTGCAAAAAGCCTCGGTGTGGGCCGGAAACCGATGCCGGCCCTCGGCTATCAGCTCTCTGTCGTGGGGCGTCACGTTGCCCCGTGTGCAGCACATCCGCAAAGGTAGACGCCACGACTGGCCGGTGGTAGGGCGAGGCCGGGTCCGGATCGTACTTGAGGTAATCCACCGTCCCCGTCGAGGCGCTGATGCCGTTCCAATCCCAGTCCGTATTGAATGGAGATTCATCTGGTCTAACGCTTTCTGTATATGCTGAATGGCCGTGGTGGCTTGCCGGACCAGCTGGTCTCGCTGCCGCCAATAGGCACGGACCACGATGATCTCAAAGGCCGGACGAAACGAAGCGGATAACAGGCCATAGCTATGCAATTGTTGCAGCCGCTGGCAGTCCTCCATAGCGGTCTTCCGCCCCGGCACATGCTTGGTGTGCGCGGGATTCACGAGGACGACGTCGAAGCCACGCGCCTCGAGCACTTGCATCACGGGCATCCAATACACGCCCGTCGATGCCAGGGCCGGGCGTGCCCTGCTGCGCGGATGGCAGTACATTGACCGGACGGGCGCCCGGCCAGCGCCGCAGCGGGATCAGTAGGTCACCGAGCTGCCGGCCATCCGGAAGCGGGTGAGCCTGATGGGGCCGCCGCTGGCGGTGTTCTGCAGCACCGCGTCGATGCGATAGGTGGCGTTGGTGGGCACATCCTTGAAGGTGTGCACGACGACGCCGTCGGTGAAACTGCCCTTGATGAGATAGATACGGGAGCCGCGCCGTTCGATGGTAAGCGGGCTATTGAGGTCGAAGGTGATGTCCCCCGCATCCATCGTCTGGCGCCAGGTGCCGGAGATGGCATACTGCAACGGCCTCGCGTACGGCGGATACCCGCCCAAGCTGAACGCGTAATCGATGCTGGTCGAGTCATATTTGACCGGATTACCAATCTTGCTGAACCCGACCAGCACGTTCGCCGCATCATCAATCCGCCTCACCTCGAAGGTGCAGTAGCCATTCCTCGGGAAGGCTTTGGTGGACATGGCGCCCGAGTTCCATCCCGTCGGGACCGCGGCGGAGAGGCAACTGCCGTAGACCATGCTGAGGCGGGCGCTGACGGCCAGGTTGGCGGAGGTGTTATCGCTGGTCGATTTGATATTTTTCCAGGCCACGTCTTCGGGCTCAGGGTACGGTTCGAAGACGAGGCGCGCGACATCGATGGCCTCGCCGGCATCGTTCGATGCCGTCAGGCGGACGAACTCCACGTGCCCGTCCACGCAGGCCACGTTGACGCCTTTGAGGTGGCGGAAAACCACGTCGTTCGGCGTGTCGAGCAGCGCGCCATCCACGGTAGGCTCGCGGTCGGCGATCAGCAGCTGCGCGGCCGCCAGGTTGATGGTCCCCAGCGAGCGGCCGAGCAAGTGACTGTTGAATCCATATTCCGGGGCCGAGGCGGAGCCCCGGCCGGTCACGGTGGGACAGTCATAGATGCCGTCCTCATGATAGGGGGCCAGATAGGCTGGCCAGGTGCCGCTGGCCGGCCTGGGGAAGAATAGCTCGCCGTTATCCTGGGCGTACATGGTGAGCGCCAGCGCCTGCTGGCGTAAGTTGTTCACGCATCTCGTCTGTCGCCCCTTTTCGCGCACCCGCCCGAACACCGGGAACAAGATGGCGGCCAGCACAGCTATGATGGCGATGACGACCAGCAATTCGATCAAGGTAAATCCTTGCCTGCGTAGCATCACAGACCTCCTCAATTAATATCACCCGGCGGTAGTCCAGTTGCCTTGCCCCAGGCTCCCTGTGAAGCCCACCTGAGACAACCTGGCCGATGCCGGGGGAGTAACGTGCGTCCTCACGGGACATCGACGAATTCATATCCGCGCAGCAGACACTCCCGCAGGCCAACGCCCGAATTGAACCAGACATTGACAAATAACGGCTCCAGGTCATCGACCTCGCAGGTACGCAGCACGGTATTAGTAGTGCCGCGGATGCCGATCCAACTCAGCGTGGTGCCGATGCGTTCGAGCTTGAAGACGGTATCCGCATCCCACTCATACGCGCCATACAGCGGCGCATAATTGTCGCCTCCCCCGATGGTGCAGGAGATGCCGGAGTACGGGAAATATTCGACGGCGGCGAACCAATACCGATAGGCAACCGACGAATCTTTATGCGAATATGGCCCCGGCCCGGAGAGGTAGTCCCCGGAGGAGAACCCGACCCTGGGCCCATTAGCCACCAGATTTACATTAAATAATGACCGGCTGAGCTTGAAGGAAAAATATCCGTCACCGAGCAGCGCCTTCGTGCTCACCGCGCCTTCGTTGACCTGGCCAGAAGGGGTCTCCGGCAACGTGCAGTCTATTTGGCCGGGAGTGGTGGCGGTGATACTGCCCGAGGGGTACTTCCAAACTACCGGCTGCGGCTCCGGCATCGGCGGGCGCGGCATGCCGCTGGTGGGCGGGGTCTCCGCCGAGATCGCCACATGCCCGTCAGCATAGGAGAGGATGACTTTATTCCCGTGCCGGCGCACGATGTCGCGCCCGAGATAGGCCACATTGTCATAGGTCGCATAGTAGGCGACCGTGGCAGGAGTGGCGGCGTGCCGGCCATCCCCGGTCACGAAGATCCCGACCGGATCGGCGATCTCGCCGAGGGCCTGGCCCGACAGCGCATTGTTGTACACATACCCGTTGGCTTTCCCGGCGTCGGTCGGGCATCGCATCACCCCAGCATCCAGCTTCAACGCGCCCCAGACGATGCCGGCGGTGGGGAACATCTCGTCATGGTCCTGGGCATAGATCTGGATCGCCATCGCGATTTGGCGCTGGTTGTTCATACAACTGCTTTGCCGCGCCTTTTCGCGCGCCGCGGCGAAGACCGGGAACAGGATGGCGGCCAGCACGCCAATGATAGCGATGACGACCAGCAGCTCGATGAGGGTAAACCCTCGTATGGCTCGTCCCATGGGCTTCTCCTCCTTCATAAATATGTCAATGCCTCACCACAATTCCATACTAATTATGGTGTGCACGGCGAATACTTTCCTTGACTATCTCGGCAATATTACGTATGATATCAATCGAAGTAGCATTATTTGGCAGACACCTCGCCAACGCGGGCAGGCCGAGATGACCGTCACCTATCATGCCGCCGATTAT
Source organism: Armatimonadota bacterium (assembly GCA_029553475.1). GTDB lineage: Bacteria > Armatimonadota > Hebobacteria > CAIYQO01 > CAIYQO01 > JAKIYB01. The sequence goes on along the minus strand of JAKPKV010000033.1, from coordinate 1,025 downwards.
TTTCGCGAATCAACGCAGCCGATAGCCATCATGCGCATCACGGATAAGCGTCCGACGCTCTGCCCCAGCCACAGCCATGATTTCGACGAGCTCGTCCTCGTGCTCCGCGGCGCCGCCACCCATACCACGGACGAAGAGACCTACACCCTCAAGGCGGGCGATATCTTCCTGCTGCAGGGGAGGCAAACGCATAGCTTTCGCGAGCAGTGGGGTTTCTCCTACGTCAACCTCCTGTTTCGGCCGGCGCTGCTCGAACTGCCATGGAGCGCTCTCCGCGTCCTCCCCGGCTATCAGGCCCTGCTCACGCTGGAACCGGCCCTCCGCCGGCGTCATGAATTTCAGAGCCGCCTGCATGTCACCGCCGCGGATCTGCGCTATCTGCACACCCTCGTCTCGGCGATGGAGGTGGAATTAAGCCATCGAGAAGCGGGGTACGAGGCCGTCCTGACCGCGCATTTCGCCCAGCTGCTGGTCTATCTGGCGCGCTGTTACGCGCGGATGAGCACCCCGTCGTCGCAGCAGTTGCTGCAGCTCGGCGCGGCGCTGAGCCTGCTCGAACGCCAATACATGACGCCGTTGCGGCTGGAGGAGCTGGCCAACGCCGCGTGCATGTCGGTCAGCACCTTTTCGCGCGCGTTCAAACGGGCCACGGGTTTTTCGCCCATCAGCTACCTGCTGCGCCTGCGCATCCACAAGGCCGCCGAGCTCTTGCGCGATGACGCCGTCAGTGTGGCGTGCGCCGCCGAGCAAGTCGGGTTCACCGACAGCAATTATTTCACCCGACAATTCACCGCCATCATGGGGGTGTGCCCGCGCATCTATCAGCGCTCGATCGCCCTCCGGTGAATCCCCCCGCGGAGGAGCGGCATCCGCGTGACAACAGGCTCTGAGGATACCTGCTGGTGAAGGATGGCCGAAAGTCGACATGATCGCCAGCAGGCTCACCGCCTGCATCGTTAGAGGGGAAAGCCCGCAGGATAGGAGTAGATGGGGAGGGGCGTCGTGCTGGCAGGAGGGATACGCGC
>JAKPKV010000183.1 GCA_029553475.1 Armatimonadota bacterium | reverse complement strand
CCTACCAGTTCGTCAAAGCCCACGGCGGCGAACTCCACGCCCACTGCCCCCCCGACGGCGGACTCGCCGTCACCCTGCTCCTGCCCGTGCGGGCCCTTGAGGAGACCACGTACGTATGCCACTCCTACTGAAACTCACGCTGGCGCTGCAACTGCTGCTCGCGGGGTGGGCCGTCTATTCGCCCCGCACCTTCCTCGCCGTCTTCCGCGGCCGGCGGGTTGATCCCGCGGCGCCCCCCGCGGAGCTGCGCCCCATCCGCCTCCTGGGCATCTTCATCGCCATCGTGACGGTGTTTTGGTATCTGGCATACGTCGCGCCGCGCTACGGGTGGTGGTGAGCCGCGGCGCCGCCGGTACGCGGGGGAAGTGACGTCATGTAGCGGGTCGTCACGCTGTCTCGTGCTCTGCGCACCGACCGCTGGTCGGGGTTAGGGGTTAGGTGTAGCGGGTTGTCACGTTGCACCTTGTCTCGTCCATCGTAGGGAACGCCCTCCGTGGCGTTCCGGTTCCCGTAGCTCCACCCGGTGTGCCAACGTGCGCCCCGGAACGCCACGGAGGGCGTTCCCTACCAGCGGTCGGTTCGCAGAGCAAGATACATCGTGACGACCCGCTACAGTTAGGGGTTAGGGGGTCGTTACGTTGTCGTGTGCGTATCAGGATAACCGCCTGTAGCGCGCGCCCAATCCCTAATCCCTAATTGTACCGGGTCGTCACGCGGGGGGCGTGTGCTCATCATCGCGCAGCACGGTGGCGCGCAGCAACTCCGCGCGGTGCTGGCGGGCTTCCAGGACGACGAATTCCACGCCATTGATGACGACGCGGTCGCCCACCTGGGGAATGTGGCCGAGTGATTCCATCACCAGGCCGCTGATGGTGTCGGCCGCCGTGGCCGGCAACGGCATATCCAGCGTGTCATGCACTTTGTCCAGGCTGGTGCCGCCGAAGATCAGCGCGGCGCCGTCGGGGGTGGTGACGATGTCCTGCCGTTCGGTGTCGTATTCGTCAATGATGTCCCCGACGATCTCTTCCAGCAGGTCCTCGATGGTGATGAGGCCGGCAGTGCCGCCGTATTCGTCCACGACGATGGCCAGGTGCACGCGCTGGCGCTGCATCTCGCGCAGCAGCGCGTCGCTCTTCTTGCTCGCCGGCACGAACGACGCCGGACGCAGCAACTCGCGGATGACCGGCAGCGCCGCGCCGGCGTCGCGGGAGGTTTTTAAATGTATCAGCAAATCTTTGATATAGAGGATGCCGAGGATATTGTCCGCGCTGTCCTCGTAGACCGGGATGCGCGAATGCCCAGATTCGAGAAAGACGCCGATGGCCGCTTCCAGCCCCGTTTCGACCGGCAGCGCCACCAGTGCCGTGCGGGGCACCATGATCTCCCCGGCGGCGGTTTCGGCGAACTCGATCACTCCGGAGATCATCTCGCGCTCGCTGGCCGCCACCTCGCCGCCCAGCTCCCCGATGGTGAGCAACTGCTTGATATCTTCGGGGCTGAACGCGGTGGGCACGGCGTATACGCGCCCGGGCAGCAGGCGCACGGCGGTGAGCAACCGCAGCAAGCCGCGGCTGATCCAGGTGAGCACCGCCACCACGGGGCGCAAGAAGAAGTTGAGCACGTAGGCAACGCGCGCGGTGCGCAGCGCGATACCCTCGACGAAGTGGATGCTGATGGTGCGGGGGATGATTTCGCCGACGATGAGCAACAGTAACAGCACGCCGAGGACCGCGACGATCGCCCCCGGCGGGGGAAGAGCGGCCGCCGCGATCCGCGTGGCGAGATTCGCGACGAGGAGCACCAGCGTGCTGATCACCACCACCAGCCCGGTCAGTAGCTCTTCTGGGCGCGCGACCATGCGCTCGATGAGCATGGCGGTGCGGTTGCCGCCGTCAACGAGCTGGCGAAGCCGCACGGGATCCATGCTGACCAGCGCCGCCTGCACCAGCGTGAAAATCGCCAGCACGAGGATGGCCGCGCCAATCGTCACCACCTGCTGCCAGCCGGGCTCCATCAGGGCGCCTCCCCATCGCGGCGCTCGATGTCCGGGGGCAGCACAATGCGCACGCGGGTGATGCGGTGACCGTCCAGCCGTTCGACGATGAAGTGGAAGCCGTCAATCTCCACGGCCTCGCCGCGCGTGGGGACATCGCCAAAACGGCTGTAGAGCAAGCCGCCCACCGTGTCATACTCGCCTTCCGGCATCGCCCGACCGAGGAGATCGCCGAGATCGTCAATGGGCAGCTTGCCATCCACGCACACGGTGCGCGCGTCCAGCCACTCGATCGGCGGCGGCTCATCCACGTCATATTCGTCGTAGATTTCCCCGACGATCTCTTCCAGCAGATCTTCCACCGTCACCAGCCCGGCGGTGCCGCCGTACTCGTCCAGCACGATGGCCAGCGTCTGCTTCGTCTCGCGGAACTCGCGCAGCAGCTCACTGACGCGCTTCGTCTCCGGCACGAAAGCTACCGGGCGCATGGCATCGCGTACGGAAACCGTCAGTTCATCGCGGAAAAGGAACGGCAGCATATCCTTCGCGTGGACCGTGCCGATGATATGATCGAGGCTGCCTTGATACACCGGGAGCCGGCTGTATTTGTGCTCAACGGTCATCGCGATGGCGGCGCCGATGCGCAGGGTGTCGGCGGCGGCGACGATATCAATGCGCGGCACCATGATTTCGCGCACGATGGTATCGCTGAACTCGAAGATGCTCTTGATGAGCTCTTTTTCTTCCTCTTCCAGCGTGCCGCGCTCCGTTTCCATCTCCACGATGGTCAGCACCTCCTCTTCTGTGACCAGCGGCCGCGTCCGGGGGATGCCGCCCAGCAGGCGGATGAGGAGGTGGGCGAACGCGGTGACGGCGGTGATGAACGGGCGCAGGACCAGCGTCGCCAGGTGCATGACCGGCGCCAGGCGGGTGGCGACCAACTCCGGGTTGGCGGCGGCGTAGGCCATGGGCAGCAGCTCGGCGAAGATGAGCACCAGCAGCAGCAGGCCGGCAAAGGGGACCCAGGCCGGCAGCCCGAGCCTGAGGTGCAGCCAGTAGGTCACCAGCACCGCGTTGGCGAAATTGAGCCCGGTGATGACGACGAGAATCGCGGTGAGCAGATGCGCGGGCTGCTGGAGGAGGCGCTGCAGCAGGCGCGCGCGAGGCGCGCCGCTCTCCGCTAGCTGCACCGTGCGAAAGCGGTTCACGGACAGGATGCCGATTTCCGCGGCCGCGAAGATGCCGCTGATCCCTATCAGCAGCACGACCACGCCCAGCAATAGCCAATCAAATATCGTCATTACCGTCGGCGCCAGCCGATACGTTCAGTATACCAGGTTGCCCGCCCGGCGCAACAGGTCCGGCGCGGATGCCCGTCGTTGTGTGTCGGACCGGTGGCGCACGCCGCGCGCCGGTCAGGGCGTGCGCCCGGCGAAAAAGACCAGCAGCAGGGCGAACAGGATCGCGACGGTGGCGCCCCAGAGCACCTCGCGCAGGGTGTGAATCTTTCCCTCGACCCGGCTCTGCGCGACGAGGAAGGCGAGCAAGAACGCGAAGGTGGAGATGAGCAGGTTATATTTGCTGTTGATCACGATGAAGGCGAAGAGCAGGAAGGCGACCGCGGTATGGCCGCTCACCGCCCCGCCGCGCAGGATGGTGCCGTGCCCGACGCGGATTTTCGACAGCGCGACGATAATGCTCAGCACCAGGATGCCCATGAGCAGCACGACCACCGGGTGCGGCTCGACGAGCTGCGTCAGCGGCGACACGCCAGCGAAGAGGCGCAGCAGGTTTTCGCTGTTGAGGAAGATCGTGCCGCCCACGATGAGGGCATACGTGCTGGCGATGAGCACGCCGGCGGCGGCGACGTCTTTGGCGATTTTCGCCAGCGGATGATAGGCCTCGGTCACCATATTGACCACCACCTCGATGGCGGTGTTGAAGAACTCGGCGAGGAGCACGAGGCAGATGGCGGAGACCACGAAGAGCACTTTGCTGGCGTCAAGCTTGTAGTAATAGGCGAGCATGAGCACCAGCACGACCATGATGAGCTGCACGCGCACGTGGCGCTGCGTCCACATCACGTGCGACAATCCCTCGAAGGCGCGGCCAAAACTCGACAGCGTGCCTCTAGGCGCCGTGTGTGGGGGGGGCGGCGTCGGGGAAGAGCCGTTCCCAGATGCGCGTCCCCTTTCGGACCATCTCCGCAAAACCCTCGGCAGTGGCATCATCATACCCCAGTAAGTGTAATGTTCCATGAATGGCCAGCCAGCACACCTCCTCGTCAAGTGTGCGCCGGTGACTGGCCGCCTGCGCGGCGGCGGTATCCAATGCAATGACGATATCGCCCAGCAACACGGGCACCCCGGGAGCGGCCGGCGTATCATCCTGTGCAAATGCGAGCACGTCAGTCGGACCGGGTTGACCGCGATACTGGCTATTCAACGCCGTAATCGCCGCATCGTCTACCAGCGCGATGCTCACTTCGACGGTGCGCGGCGCGCGTCCCTCCGCGCGCAGCGTCTCGTCAACGGCGCGGCGCAGCAGCGTCCGCGCCACCCGGCGCCGGAGTTGATTCTGTATGAGAATAGCCACGCTCGCGCGCCCCTTCCGCGTTCAACACCGGATATTCGATGCGCGTATAAGTATACAGGCCACTTAAAATACTGGTAAAGACCTCGCCGATGACGCGCAGATCGCGCAGGGTGAGGCCGCAGTCATCGAGCTGGCCGTCCGCCAGCCGGCTCTCGATGATGTCGCGCACCATGTGCGCGATGCGCGTGGGCGTCGGCTCCTTCAGCGCTTTCACCGAGGCCTGCACCGAGTCGGACAGCATCACCACCGCCGATTCGCGGGTACTGGGACGGGGACCGGGATAGCGGAATTCAAACTCCGAGACGGGCTGGTCGCCGGCTTCGCTGAGCGCGCGATGATAGAAATAGGCGGCCAGCGACGTGCCGTGATGCTCGCGGATGATGGTGAGAATTTCCTCGGGCAAGTGGGCTTTCTTGCCCAGCTCTTCCCCATCGCGCACGTGGCTGATGAGGATGAGATAGGAGAGTTTCGGCGACAGCCGCAGGTGGACGTTCTCCACGCCCAGCGGCGCCTGATTCTCGACGAAAAACGCCGGACGCTTCAATTTTCCGATGTCGTGATAGAGCGCGGCGGCGCGCGCGAGCAGCATGTCGCCGCCGATGGCGTCGGCGGCGGCCTCGGCGAGATTCGCCACCATCACGCTGGAATGATAGGAGCCGGGGGCTTCCGCCATCATGCGACGCAGCAGCGGCTCGTTGGGATTGGCCAGCTCCATCAGCCGGTAGGCGGTGGTGATGCTGAAGGGCCGCGCCAGGATGTAGATCGCGCCGGCGGCGACAATCGTCGCGCCCAGTCCGCCGGCGGCCGCGGTGAGGGCCAGCGGGCCGAGGTGGACGAGCAGCGTCGCCGCGGCGACGCCGGGGAGCAGGCCGGTGGCGATGATGAGCAGCAGGAAGTCCGTCACGATAAGGGTGATGACCGCGGGCACCAGGCGGCTGGCCGGCCAGATGGCGCCGATGGCCATGATGCCCGCCAGCGAGGCGCCGGCGGCCAGCAGCACGACGGCATACTGGTGGTGCGCGGTGAGCCCGGCGATGACGACCATGAACAGCGTGGAGACGATCGCGGCCTGCACGCCGAGTAATCCGGCAATGGCCATGGCGCCGGCGGGCAGCGCGATCAGGCTGACCGGCGTCTCCAGCGATTGGTTCGCGCCGAAGAGCATCTGCGCGCCGACGGAGGCGATGATGAGCATCGCGAGCAGCAGCAACGTGCGGTGCCGGGCGTAGACGGCCGGGCAGTGGTTGCGGAGATAGAGCCCGAGCGCCAGCACGCCGAGGAGCATGAGGGCGGCGATCGGCGCGACGCGGGTGATGGGCGCGGGGGTGAGCAGGCCGGTTTGCTTCAACTGCTGCAGCAGCGTGCCGGTGAGGATGGCGTCCTTCCGCACCACCACTTGGCCGCGCCGATACGACTGCGTCACCGGCTCCACCGTCGCGCGGGCGGCTTCGCGCGCCTTTTCCGTGAGCGTTTCGTTCACCATCCACGTGGGACGCAGCACGCCGCGCACCACCTGCACAGCGAGGGTCACGACATCGGGCTCCGGCAGGCGGGCGCGCAGCAGGTTGACGGCGCGCTGTTCCATCGCTTCATATTCCAGGCGCGACTCCGCCGCCATGACCGCCTCCAGCACGTGATGGGTGACGGCGCGCAGGCCGGCCTGCGCGCGGGGGGGGAGGTGTCGCGCGCGCGCGATGGTGGCGGCGGAAAAATGCTTGTCGCGCAGCAGCGCGTCATGTTCCTCCGTCGCGATGAACAAGGCGTCATACAGCAGGGTCAGGTCGCTCTTGGCCTCTTCCAGCGCCGTCCGGTCGTATTCGTAGACCGGGGGCACTTCCCCCGCGCGCTTGGCTTTCAGGCGGGCGGTCTCGTCCAGGTCCACGATGGTGACGTCGCGGTGGGCGCGGATCTCATGCGGGGCGGGAAGGCCGGGGCGGAACTGCTCCAGCACCGCGCCGACCTGGTAATAGTCCAGGTGGGCGTAGATCAGCGTGGTCAGCGCGGCGACCATCACCAGCCCGAGCAGCGGTTTCACCGCGGCGCGCCAGCCCGTGCGCCGGGCGAATGCCGTGCCCTGTCGCGCGAGCGCGTGCCATGCCGGTCGTGTCTTCATGCCTTCTTTCCTCGCGGCGCGGCATCGTAGGCTTTCACAATGCGCTGCACCAGCGGATGGCGCACCACGTCGCGTTCATCGAAGAGGACGAAACGCAAGTCATCCACGGCTTCCAGGATGCGGCGCACCTCGACCAGGCCGGAGCGCTGGCCGTCCGGCAAGTCAATCTGCGTGATGTCGCCGGTGACGACCATCTGCGAGCCGAACCCCATGCGGGTGAGGAACATCTTCATCTGTTCCGGCGAGGTATTCTGCCCTTCATCCATGATGATGAACGCGTCGTTGAGCGTGCGCCCGCGCATGAACGCGAGCGGCGCGATTTCGATGATCTTCTTCTCCAGCAGACGCTCGACTTTCTCGATCTCCATCATATCATACAGGGCATCATACAGCGGGCGCAAATACGGGTTGATTTTCTCCTGCAGGTCGCCGGGCAGAAAGCCCAGCCGCTCGCCGGCTTCCACCGCCGGGCGGGTGAGGATGATGCGCTGCACGCGCTTGCTGTTGAGGGCGGCGACCGCCAGGGCCACGGCGAGGTAGGTTTTGCCGGTGCCTGCCGGCCCGATGGCGAAGACCAGATCATGTGCGCGCACGGCCTGCGTGAACTCGCGCTGGTGCGCCGTCTTGGGGCGAATCTGCTTGCCGCGATGCGAGGTGAGAATGACTTCGGCAAAGACGGCCGTGTCGGGCGCGGCGCGCTGTTCCCGCAGCGCGGTGATGGCGTAGCGCACCTCGTCGTTGGTGGGGTGATGCCCGCGGCGAACGAGGTGGATGAACTCCTCGATGAGGGAGACGATCTGCTGGACGGTCTCCACGTGGCCGTGAATTTCCAGCGTGGTGTCACGCAGGATCAGCGCGGCATCAAAGGCGCGCTCCATCAAGCGGAGATGCCCGTCGCGCGGTCCGAGGACCGCCATCGCTTCTTCGTGACTGGCAAAGGGGACGGTGCGGATCACGCGGGATGCCGCCGCGGTCTCCGACGGCGAGAATGACCGATCCACGTCTGGCAAGAATGCAGGCTCCTTTCACCGGCGCGGGTGTGCGGGATGCGCCGTTCTTTATTATACGCGATCGCGGGAGGATGCGCGCAAGTGCGGCGGCGGTGGAGAGGGGGATCGCGCGGCAGCGGTGCGTCGGCGGAAAAGAGCACCGGATGAGGCCGCGGGTGCGGCCTCATCGGACGCGCGTCAGTCGCCGGAGGAGGGGCGTTTGCGGCGGGCGGCGGCCGCGGCCACGCGGCGACGGCGCTCACTCGGCTTTTCGTAGCGCTCATGCCGGCGGGCTTCTTCCATCACGCCCGCGTTCTGCACCAGCCGCTTCAGGCGGCGGATCGCGCTATCGAGCGATTCGCCATCTTTCAACTCGACATGCACCATCGAATTCTCAACTCCTTCCCCGTACGGCGTTCTCCGCGGCCCAGTGTACTGCTGTGCGGCGCGCGAGCAGATAGCCCTCGCGGGCATCATTATAGGCAGGCGCGCGCGGAATGTCAATGGTGATGGGGCAGGCGGCGGCGCACCGCTACAGCGGCAGCAGTGGCCTGCGCGGGGGGTGGCGATAACTGATCTCCTGCTCGTAGACCTTCACCAACTCCGCGGTGCAGCGATGGGCGGAGACCGCATCGGCCCGCGCGCGGGCGTTGCGGCCCAGCGACTGGCAGAGCGCGCGGTCGCGCACGAGGGTGAGCACCGCCTCGGCGAACGGGCCGTCCTCGTCCGGCACCAGGTAGCCTTCCACGCCGTCGTCGAGTAACTCGCGCGGGGCATCGGCGGAGACCGCCACCACCGGGGTCGCGCAGGCCATCGCCTCGCCGAGCACTAGCCCCTGAGTTTCGGTATGGGACGCGAAGACGAACAGGTCGGCGCCGCGCAGGCCCTGGACGATCTGCTCGCGGGTGACGAAGCCGGTCATGCGGGTGCGGTGCCCGATGCCGAGCTGGTCAATCAGCTCGCGGATGGGCTGCTCGTACGGGCCGCCGCCCAGCAGCAAGAGATGCGTATCCGGCTCTCGGCGCAGGACGTCGCGGAACATCGTCAGCACGCGGGGGATATTCTTTTCCTTCGCGATGCGGCCGGCGTAGGCCAGCAGCGGCACGTCCGCCGGGATCTGGTAGAGCGCGCGCAGGTCGCGGTCCGGCACCAGGTCGAAGAGATCAATGTCAATGCCCGTTGGAATGATGGAGATGGGTTTCGTGACCTGGTACCGGCGCAGGCGCTCGGCGACGTGGCGCGTGGGGGCGATGACGTGGTCGGCGGTGTTGCAGTAATAGCGGCTCAGGTGCACGGCGCGGCGCTTCACCCAGTGCTGCGGCAGTGGCACGTAATGCGAGTATTCTTCAATCAGCGTGTGATAGGTGAAGACCAGCGGCAGGCGCTTGCGGCGGGCGTAGGAAATCGCCGCGTGGCCCATGAGCATCGGCGAGTGCGAGTGCACCACGTCGAAGGGCACCTCCGCCAGCAGGCGCCGCGCCGCGCCGGTCGCGATGGGAATGGCCAGCGGGTAGCGCACGCGCATCGGGAAGGTGATGGACGGGAAGCGGATCACCCCGTCCTCCGCCCCAACCTGGTCGGGATGGCGGACGGTGAAGATCGTCACGTGATGGCCGAGTTCGGTGAGCACGCGCGCGAAGGAGGCGACCGACACCACCACGCCATTGCGCATCGGGTGATAACACTCGGAAAAGAGGGCAATATTCAGCATGGGCTCCGTGCATCCTCGCGGTGAGCAGGAATCGCCCGGTGAGGGGCGAAAGGTATGAGCGCATGGGTCAAACGGGGCGCGTCCGGCGCGAATCCGCCGTCGCGACCCCGCATTGTCAGCATATTATACCATACGACCAAATTTCGCCAAGTACTGAAAAGGAGCTTTTCGTGGAGGAACGCGTGGACCCGGAACCGCGGAGTTTTGAGGAGGCGCTCGCCCGGCTGGAGGAGATCGCCGCCGCGCTGGAGCGCACCGACGTGCCGCTGGACGACGCGCTGGCGCTGGTGACGGAAGCCGCGCACCTGAAGCGGTACTGCCGCGCGCGGTTGACGGACGCGGCCGGCGCGCTGGAGCGGCTGGTCGAGTTGGCCGATGGCGACATCCGCCTGGAGCCGCTGGAACGCGAGTAGCGAGGAAGCAGCATGGCGCGCACGGCGACGCACCCACCCGCGAATTATTACACGCTGCTCAATATCCGCCGCGACGCGTCCGCCACGATGGTAGACGCGGCGTTTCGCCGGGCGGTCGCGCGCTATCGCCCCACCGTGCCGGTGCTGCAGCTGCTCACCGACCGGCGTTTCCTCCGCCTCCTCAACGCCTACTTGACCGTGAGCGGACCCGATCGGAAAGCCTACGCCTACGCCGTCGCCACCTGGAAAGCCGGCGTTACGCTGCCGATGCCGGAGCCGTATGCCGAGCTGCCCCCGCAGGAACGCGAGCTGCTCACCGCGCGCATGGCCTACTGGCGGCGGGAGATGGCCGACGTGCTGCATATCCTGCGGCAGATCACCGGCCGCGACCCGCGCTGCGCGCCCGCCTGGGCGCTGATGGGCGAGTTTTACCTCACCGTCGGCCGGTTGGAGGAAGGGATTCAGGCGCTGGAGCACGCCGTCGCCGCCGCCCCGGCGCACGAGCACGCCGCGGCACGGCTGGCGCAGGCGCGCGCGGCACTGGCTGGCGAGGTGGAGCTGCAGATCGAGCCGTCGCCGGAAGAGGAGATGCTGCGCGAGGAGCGCGCGACGCGCTGGCGGCTGACGCTGCCGCTGCTCATCGCCGGCGGGCTGGTGCTGGTGGGGCCGCTGCTGGTGCGCCCCGCCGAGAGCGAGCTCGGCCTGCTCGCCCTCCCCTGGCTGCGCGTCTTCCTCACCGCGGCGGGCATCCTGCTCGCCTTCTTCGCCCTGGGCTACGGGCGCATCATCCAGCCCTTCGAGCGCGTGATGATCTGGTCGAGCGTCAGCGCCAGCGACCGCGGCAGTCCGCGCAGTTACCCGTACGCGCTCATCATCCTGGTCACCGCGGTGGCCAGCATGTGGCTCACCGTCATCGCGCTGGGCATCATCGCTGCGCTGGATGAAGAATGGCCCGGCGCCCCCAGCCTGCTCATCGGCGCCTGCATCGGCGCCACCGTCGCCCTCGCCGGCCTGCTCGCCGCCTTCCATCTCCCCTGGGAGAACACCGTCGTCTTCGGCGGCAACCTGCCGGTCATCGCCGGCATGCTCGGCTGGTGGTTCGGCAGCCTGGGGACGCCGACATATGATTGAGCCGACTACACCGTCGTCGTGCGTTCCTCGCGACGCGCGCGCGCCCCGACATCCTGCCGGTAGGTATTCGGCGTCACGTGATAATGCTGGCGGAAGCGCCGGCAGAAGTAGGAGGCGTCCGTCATGCCGATGGCCTCGGCGATCTCTTTCAGCGTGGCCTCCGTCTCCGCCAGCAGCGCGGCCGCGCGATCCATGCGCAGGGTCTCCAGCCGCTCCATCACCGTGGCGCCGGTGCGGTGCTGAAACTGCCGGCACAGCGTGCGCTGGCTGATGCTCACGTGATCGGCGATGTCGTCCAGCGTCAACGGGCGCGCCAGATTATCCTGGAGAAATTGGTCCACCATCGTCACCAGGTGCGGCTGCGGTTCCCGTACCGGCTGTGGCGTGGAAGGCCAATTGATGATCGTCAGCAGGCGGGAAAATACCACGGAAAGGCGAGCGGTGACGCGGGTCTGCCAGCCGGGCGCTGTCGCCGCCGCGTCCGCGAAGAGCAGCGACAGATCCCACAGCAGATCGGGCCATTCCGGCCAGGCGGCGGGGCGGGGCGCGGGAATCGTCGGCTCCAGGCCGAACCAGACGAGCAGGCGCACGCAGGAGACATCCGACGCCGCCCAGGCATGCGGCGTATGTGGCCCGTGCAGCAGCGCGCCGCCCGGCCTCAGCGTTTGCGGCTCCCCCATCGCGTAGCGGCCCACGCCGCTTAACAGCACGTGCCCTTCGTAGAAAGAATGCACGTGCTCCAGCGTCGCCTTCCCCTCGCGCTTTTGATGGATGCGAATATCATGGATCGTCAGGCGATGGCCGTCCAGCGTATAGTCTTTCGCCGCGCGCGCGAGTCTCCGGCACCGCCGCCGCAGCTCGGGCAGCGGGGAAAAGAGCGGGGACCGGTCTGGCATGCGCGCATCCTCCGTCGGTAAGTTGGCAAGATCATACCATAGATTGGCAATAATATCTAATGACCGGTTCCGCCGCCGCGTCTATACTGTTCACGGTGCCGATTTCGGCACACATCGCACGAGAGGAGCTGGACCGCCTGCCCGGTCCTGCCAGAACCGATGAGTTTGACCCAGATCGCCGTCCCCCCCGCCGCTCGGCTTGATGAATTTCTCCCCTTCGCGCTGCTCACCCGCGCGCTGCCCGGTGACGGCGGCGTCAGCCGTGCCTGCCGGCGTGCCGGCGCGCCCGCCGGCGCGGGCACGCTGACCCTGACCGGTGACCGGGTCAGCAGCGATCTGGCGCTGGACGCCGCCCACCTGGAGGCGCTGGCGCTGGCCGCCGCCTGGCTGGACGGCGCGGGCGACGGCGCCTATCCCCTCGCCCTCTACGCCGGGCATCGCGCCCCGATCGAGGTGGACGCGGCCGGCCTGGCGGCGGATGCCGCGCCGGGCATCGCCTCCGTCGCGGCGCTGGCGCTGGCCTGGGTCGCCGCGCTGACCGCGGTGAAGACCGGATCGGTACGCGCCGCGCTGCGCGCGGTGCACGAGCGCTATCGCGCGCTCCCGGCTGATACGCGGCGGGCGGTGCAGGCGGCGCTGACCGCCGACGTTGACGCGGGCGGCCTCGCCGGGCTCTACCTGCGCCGCGCCGCGGCGGAGCATGACGCCGAAGAGCTAGTGCGCTGGGAAAGCTGGTTCCTCGGCCAGCGCCGGGTGGATCTGCCCTACGACCGCAAGGCGGTGATTGACATCTTCGCGGCGGATATTGACCCCGACGAGAAGCGCGTCCTGCTGCACGACATCGTCACCCAGTACGATTACGCGACGGAGCGCGAGAACCGCGAGCGCATCGTGGCGGACGTGCGCGCCCGCGGGCAGGAGCTGATTTTCGGCCGCATGAGCCGCGCGTTCCACAATCAGTCGCTGCTGTTTGCCAACGCCGGCTACGTGCAGTTGAGCGATGACATTCGCGGCAAGGTTGGCGCGCTGGTGGCCGCCTGCGTGGGGACGCCGCGCCTCGCCCCGCCCGCCGATCGCCTGCGCACCATGCTGCAGGGCGCGCACGAGGCGCCGAAGACCGCGGTGATCGGCGCGCTGGAGCTGTTGGAAGACGCCATCCTCGATGAGCAGCGCGCGCGCATTGATGCCGCCTTGAAGGCCGAGCGCGAGGGCCACACGCCGGCGGCCACCCCTAGCGCCATCATGGCGGAGACGGAAAAGCTGCTGGGCCGCTGCGGCGACCTGCGCGAGGCGCTGCTCGCCGCCGCCCGCCGCCCCGCCGCCTTCGTGCTGCTCAGCCAGCGCCTCGCCCCGCTGGAATCGCACCTGATGGTGCGCATCAACGAGCTGCAGGAACCCTATCTCGGCAAGCCGGAAAACCTGAAGCAGTTGGCGCGCGAGGGCGGGCACCGCATGTATGCCAGCCCCGACTACGCCTGGCTGCAATACGCCGACCACTGGGTGGAAGCCATCCCGCTCTTCATCAAGGAGCGCGTGCTGGTGGTGGACGGCGTGGAAGTCACCGAGACGGTGATTGACCAGCAGATTCTCGAAGAGACCTTCCGCGAGCAGTTCGCCGACCACTGGGCGAAGGGCATCGAGAACGTGATGGACAGCGAGCACGTGGCGCTGGCTCGCGAATGGCTGGCGCGGACCGACCCGCGGCTGGCCGGCCCGGACGCCGCCCGCGCCGCGGCGGTGGCCGCGCACGGCCTGGCGGAGGGCGTCGGCGCGCTGGCGGCGATGATCGCCTTCGCCTATCGCACCTTCGCCGAGGCCATCCACCTGCGCGCCGAACGAGAGGGCCTCTCCCGCTACGACACGCTGCGCGCGATCATCCTGGAGAACCTGCAGAACGATCACCCGCACTGCCTGGTGGTCGCCATCGCGAAGCAGGCGCGGGCGAACGGCACCACCGAATATGCGGAGGCGCTGGCGGTGCTGCAATCGGCGCCGGCGCTGGATGACGCGGTGCGCGCGGAGGCGAAACGGCTGGCGGCCATCGCCCACCTGCCGCGCCGCGCCCTCCCCACCCTGCACGTGCTCACCACGCAGTCCGCGCGCATGAGCGACAGCTACGTGCGCACCTGGCTGGAAGAGTCCATGGCGCTGGGCAACGTCATTCGCGCCCACGACCTCGACGGCGAAGTGCGCGACCGCATGGCCGCGTATCGCGAAACGATCACCAAACTCGGCGCGCTCTTCATCCGCGAGCTGGGCATGTGGGCGGAAGTGGAAGAGCTGATGGCGCTGGAGCGCCTGCCGGAAGGGGCCGCCATCGGCCGCATCATCGCCGGCAACGCGATCATCGCGCGCCAGCTCAGCCTGATGGCCGTGCTGGGCGAGCACGTCGGGCTGGAGACGGGGACGGATGCCCCGCTGGTGGATGCACTGCTCGCGTCCCGCGCCGCGGACGCGCAGGCGCGGGCGATTCACGCCGTCTACGAACGCAACGACCTGGAGCTGCTGCCGCAGGTGGATGCCTACCTGGCCGCCCACCCGGAGGCCGATGAGGCGGCGGCCATTCGGGCGCTGGTCCTCGCCAATCCGGACTACGCGGACGATCTGGCGGCCTTCACCCACTTCGCCGCCCGCGAGATGGCGCTGCGCGAGATGGACGCCGCCGACCCGTCGTTGCAGCTTGCCGCCCGCGCCGTCGAGTGGCTGCGCAACCACACCCGGCTGGCCCTCACCACCGCCCGCCGCGAGACGCTGCTGGCGCACGGGCTGCATCACCTGACGCTCCACCCGCTGTATTACTACCGCGCCGCCGGCGGCAACAAGCGCTTCAATCAGCTCTACACGCCGAGCCGCGTGGACCTGGGCACCCACGAGCGCGAGTCGGTGGAAAAATGGTCGCAGTGGGTGGGCGGCGCCGACCGGGAAGGCTCGCGCGTCGGCCGCCGCGTCTACGGCCTCATCAACAAGAACGTGAAGATGTTCGACAGCCTCACCGAGCCCGAAGTCATCAAGACCGGGGAGAACGCCTCCATGGTCGCCCTCTTCGCCTACTCGAACGCCATGAGCCTGCTCGTCAACGCGGTGGGCCGCGGCGACATCGAAGACCTGGGCGACCAGATGAGCCTCCGCAAGGACCGCCTCATCCGCCCCGGCGGCGAGGGGTACGGCGGCTACTGCGTGCCGAAGGACGGCCTCTTCCTGGAGTTCGTGCTCATCCTCACCCGCGCCACCAAACTGCGGCAGCTCGGCGTGCCCGACCACCTGCACCAGGGCATCGTCGCCTTCTCCGAGTACCTGCTGGCGCGGCGGGGGACCTTCGCCACGGAGATCGAGTGGGAGGCGTGGGCGATGACGCTGGTGCACGAGCGGCGCGAGCTGAACGCCTTCTTCACGCTGCGCGAGGGCGACGGCGAGCCCGTCCCCGTCTTCCAGGTGACGCGCATCGCGCGGGCGCTGACCCAGCTCGGCCGTCCCGAGCTGCGCGAGTCCTTCGACGTGCTCGCCAACCTGGCGGCGCGCTGGGGCATCCATAAAGTCATCGTCGGCGGCGAGCAGGTGAACCGTTTCATGACTTTCTTCAAAGTCTGGCTCACCTACCAGGCGCTGGCCGACGCGAAGCGCCTCAATCCCGAGGTGGCGATCCGCGAGGACGATTTCTCCGTGGTGCTGCAGGCGGAGTACAAGCCGAACACCCAGGACGGCCGCTATTCGGTGGGGATGCGCAAGTACGAGCTTTTCGCCGGCACCGGCGAGCATCTGGCCTATTCCCTGGACACCGCCGGGCAGGACCTGGCGCACCTGATGTTCCACGGCTTCGACAGCCTCTGGCAGCATCGCGATGATCCGCGCCTGCGCGCCCGCCTCAGCCGCCTGCTGGCGGAGCTGCAGGTGCGCGAGGACGACGAGGAGAGCCTCGCCCGGCTGCGCGCGCTCTTCCCCGGCTGCAAGGCGGCGGGCGAGATTCGCATGGTCTCCCCGATGATGCTCACCACCGCCGACCTGCTGCATTACACCAGCGACACCCAGCTTGAGCCGCTGGCGATGGGCGTACAGCGGCGGCTGATGGAGATCGGCCTGACCGAGAACGAGATCACCGCCAATATGCTGGTGTACGGGCCGCGGCTGGCGCGCTGGACGAAGGTGCGCGAGCTGCCCTCGGAGGCCAAGGAGGCGCTCATCAGCCGCATCGGCGGCGATATCCACGCGCTGGCGTTGAGCATCATCGGCCCGGCGGGGAATTTTGAGATGGCGGTGCAGGGCGGCGACGTGCTCGACACCGGCATCCCGCACGACGAGCTGCTGGCGCTGCTCGACAACCCGGTGCGCGTGCGCGACATGATGCTGGAAGGCAATCCGCACAGCGCGCTCATCATCATGGACGGCGCGTCCGGCTCCCGCCATCGCGCGCTGAACCGCCTGGCGGTGATGCGCTGGTTCGCCGCCGGCGAAGCGGTGGGCCGCAACGCCCTCTACCGCTGCGTGGGCGTGGGCGCGGACACCATCGAAAGCTGGCGCGAGGAGATGCGCCACCAGCGCAACCGCGCGCAGGCGCTCCTCGCCGCGCTGGCCGGCGGCGACGCGGCCGGCGCCCGCGAGCGCTATGCCGCCATCGTCCAGGATCTGCAGGCCGACCAGGAATCGGCGCTCTTCCTCGAAACCGAGGAGCGCATGCTGCGCTTCGGCAAGCAGACGGCGCAGGAACAGGCCACCGCGCGCGCGCTGGCGAGCATCGCCGCCGGCCTGCCGCTGGCGCAATTGGATTTCGCCAGTTGGCTGGCGCTGGGCGGGCAATTCCTGTTGATGGGCGCCGCGCCCACGAAGCTGGAGGAGGCGCGCCGCGCTTTCCAAGCGGGCATCGCCGCGCTGGGCGGCGCCGCCCCCGCCGCCGACCCGGCGGCCATTGACGCCCTCTACTGCCCGGCCTGCGTGCCGGCGGCGGAAACCTTCCGCGAAGAGAAAGGCGTGGAGAGCTCGAACAAAGCGACGGAAGAGGTGGCGGTGGTCGCCATTGACACCCGCAAGCGCCTGCGGGAGCGCGCCGCCCGCGCCCGGGGGATGAGTGACCGCGAGAAAGCCTTCCTCGCGGCGCTGGAGGCCTACAGCGGGAAACCGTTCGCGGCGATGATGGACGCGGCGCGCGCGGCCGGCGCTGATGACACCACGCCGATCACCAGCCGTATCGGCACCATGCTCGCGCTGCTGCGCCTCTCCCTCGCCGAGTTGGGCGGCGACATCTTCACCCGCGGCGAGGAGCCGGAGTACCTGGGGCGCATCCGGTCCCACGCGGAGACGCTGTTGACCGGGCGCGACGTGGACATGATGGCCATCCGCGCCATCAGCGGCGGCTACGAGGATCCGGGCGATATCGCCCGGCTGGGCGGCACGGTGGCGGCCATGCTGCGCGACGGGACGATTGATGAGGCCGAGCGCGACCGCCTGCTGGCGCAGGTGGCCGACCTCGCCGAGCTGTTCGACACTTGCCGCGGCATCCTGCTCACCATTGATTTCTACGTGGTGACGCCGGACAATCCGACCATCGTCTGGCGGGCGATGGCCGACTTCTTCGCCGAATTCGTCAACGACCACTTCTACCAGTATCGGCCGTGGGCGTATACGCGCGGCGACGGCTTCACGCACGTGCAGGGCGAGGCGCTGTACGAACTGGCAGTGGAGCACTATACGCCGATATACCGTTACCTGCGCACGCTGGCGCTCACCTTCACCGAGCTGCGGGAGTATACGCCGGAGCAGTTGGCGGCGCTCATCGGCGACATGGACGGCGACGGGAGCACGGTGCCCATCGGCGAGAACGGCGACTCGCCGGCCGAGCGCCGCTGGCGCGCCTTCACCAAACTGCGGGAAATCGCCTTCATGCGCAACGACGGCTTCGCCCTCCCGCGGCTCTTTTCCGCCTTCGACCCGGCGATCATCAACGCCGACGCGCGGGTCAACATGCTGCTGCTCTACCCGGTGGGCCGCACCCACGTCTCGCGGGCGCTGATGGAAGGCCCGGCGCTGGCCAACGAGCTGCGGGCGCAGGGGCGCCCCGGCGCCAACCTCCTCATCTCCCGCCACGCGGAAGAGGTGACGCTGGACGCCATGCGCCGCCCGGTGCTGCAGGTGCGCCACGCGCATCTCTACATCAGCCGCGAGGAATATATCGCCGCCCTGCAGCAGCACAATGGCCTCACCCCGGCCCAGGCGGAGGCGCTGGCGGACGAGCACGTCGGCCCGAAAGGCGTGTGCGTCGCGGCGTACTTCACCAAACCGGTGACCGCCGGCCTGATCTTCCCGATGCACGGGCATCCGCTCTACGACAGCGGGCGCCTGGAAGCGCTCGGCCTGCCCTATTCCAGTCAGAGCCTTTTCCACACCTGGACCACCTACGACAAGGCGAAGTACCCCGACATCTTCCGCGCCGAGACGGGCGTGCAGCTGCCGGGTGAGATTGACTGGCTGGCGGCCTGGACGGCGGAGCTGGGCGAAGCGGCCACCCGCGCGGCGCTGGAGTTCGGCGACGCCGACCGCGGCTTCCCCGGCCTGCGCGCATTCGCCGAGCGCTTCCGGCTGGTGATGCTCAAAGACGCGGCGGAGTCCGGCGGGCGCGGCCAGAAGGTGTTCGCCCTGCGCGGCGAGGACGGCGCCCCGGACGACGCGGCGCTGGCCGAGGCGGTGGACTTCGCCTACCAAATCACCCTGAAGCACAACATCGCCATCCAGGAAGTCATCATCTCCTCGCCCGAATACTGGGCGACGGAGGAGTTCCTGCGCTCGTTCACGGATCGGCAGATCCAGGAGTGGGGCGCGGTGGTGAACCGCACCCGCCGCCCGCGCACCGCCATTTACGGCTCGCACCGCCTGGTCTTCTCCAGCGCGGATCCGGCCGCCCAGGCCTGGCACGTGTCGCATCCCATCACGCTGAACAGCCGCCAGCTCATCACGAACGTGGGCCGCGGCGGCACGCTGGAGATCTTCAAGCCGGAGTTCATCCAGCCCGCGCATCGCGAGCTGCTCATGCGGCGGCTGGTCGAGGCCGGCGAGAAGGCGATGGCGGCGCTGGCCCGCTACGGCGAGGTGGCCGCCGACCAGTACACGGCGGAAACCGGCCGCGCCGTCGGCCGCGACGCCACCGGCCTGCCGTACTCGGTGCCGCGCTATATGATGCTGGACTTCATCGTGCAGCCGATCTTCGCCGAAGAGGGCATCCTGGTGGACGTGGAGCCGCGCTTTGACGCGGCGGGCGAGCGCGCCGGCGCGCGCTTCATCCTGCAGCACGGCGAGGAGCGCTGCGAAGGCCACGTCCGCGACTGGCGCGTGGTGCTCATCGAGCCGAACATCGGCATCGGCCTCTGGGACCGCCTGGCCATCCGCGAGGAGTTCTACGCCGTCCGCGCGGCGGAGACCCCCGACTGGGCCGCCGTCGGCGCCCAGGCGCGCATCGTGCTGCATGACATGGCGAAAGCCGGGGAAGACTATCTGGAGGCCATTACCCGACGCTGATGCGCTCCCTGAACGACGCACTGCACGCCGGCGCCGCGCGCGCCGGCGCCGAGCTGGGTGTCAGCGCCGAGCATCTCCCCCCGGAGGTGTTCGGCGTCGCCCTTTCCTATGCCCTGGCGGAACGCCTGCGCGAAGGGGAATTTTCCCGCGCGCAGGCGGAAACCGCGTTGCGCTCACTGCGGGCCGCCGCCGAAAACGCGGATCACCCCCTCGCCGCGTCATGGCTCTACGAGCCGCCGACCGCCTCCCGCGTCATAGACCTGGCGCGTGACGCCTGTGCCGGGGAGCCGCTGGCGCCCCCGCTGCTGCTCCTGCCCGCGCCGCAACCGTTGACGGGACCGGCGCATGCCCTCGTCTTTTCCGCGTTCCCGCACATCACGCACGAACTCTACCCGCTGCTGCTCGACGCCGGCGTTGCCGCGCCGGCGCTGCGCGTCGTCGGCGTACATCTCGACTGGTTCCGCGCCGGCCGTATGACGCGCGCCATCACCTTCGCGGTGGACCGCGACCTGCTCTACGAAGCGCCGCTGGCCGCCCCGCTCGCGCCGGCCAGCGCGCAGGCCCTCGGCCTCGATCTCCGCCGGGAGCATGCCGACCATCGCCGCGCTGCCGCGCTGCTTCCGGGCGTGCCGCTGCTGAATCCGCCCGACGGCGCCGCATTCCTCGACGACAAAGCCCGGACCGCCGCCTGCTGGCAGCGCGCCGGCCTGGCGACCCCGGCCTGGGCCATGCCGGCCGGCGACGACGCGCGCGATGCGCTGGCGGCGTTCATCGCCGCGCACGGCCCCCGCCTCGTCATCAAACCCGTGGACGGCACCGAGGGCCGCGGGGTCGGTTGCTTTGACCTGCGGCAGCCCGCGCGGCGCGCGGCGGCCCTCCGCCACCTCGCCCACCTCGGCGACGCCGCCCTGCTGACGGAAGAGCGCGGCACCGTGCACGCGCGCACCGACACGGGTCCGGCGCGGTGTGTGCTCCGCGTCAACGTCTGCTGGGACGGCGCCCGCGCCTGGCCGGAGTCAGGCTACGCCCAACTGGCCGGCCCGCACGGCATCGCCTCCGCCGGGCGCGGCGGCCGCGTCATCGCCCTGGGCGACCTCTGGCGCCGCCTCTGCCGCGCGGACGGCCGCCCGTTCACCCCCGCCCACGATGACTGGACGCGCCTCCTCATGGCCGCCGCGCGCGGCGCTGACGCGCTGGCGCAGGAGCTCGGCGCTGCCATGCCCGCGCTCATCGGGCTCGACCTCTTGCTCGATGCGGCGGATGACGGCCGCCTTCTTCCCCTCCTGTTGGAAGCCAATCCTCGCCCGTCAGGCATGGCGCGCTGTGCGCTCATCACCCCGGACGGCCCCACCGATGCGCCGGGCATCGCCCCGCATCTCTGGCCGCGGATCGCGCGCCTGCACGCCTGACCTCCGCGCGGAGATCGCCGGATTTTTTCTCCGCGGGGAGGAATCCTCCCCACGGTGTTGAATAGCATTAAGTAAATATCAAGTAAGTCAAGCGAGGAGGTGCCCCATGCCTGTGACCCAGCTCTCGGTGTTCCTGGACAATACCGCCGGCCGGCTCGCGGAAGTCACCCGCATCCTCGGCGAGCGCGATGTCAACATCCGCGGCTTCAGCATCGCCGACACCGCGGATTTCGGCATCCTGCGACTCGTCGTCAACGACGAAGCGCGGGCGGTTGACGCGTTGCGTGCGGCGCATTTCACCGTGCATGAAGGCCCGATAGCGCTGGCCCGCGTGCCGGACGTGCCGGGCGGCCTCGCCCGCGCGCTGGCCGGCCTGGCCGACCGCGGCATCAACGTGGAATACGCCTACGCCATCGTGCAGTCCATCATCGCCTTCGGCATGGAAGACCTGGATGCCGGTGAAGCGATCCTGCGCGATGAAGGCATCGCCCTGGTCTCCGCCGACGAGCTGAAGGAGCTGTAACGCTATGTCCCCAATGCTGTATGGCGTCATCGTCGTCATCTACGTGCTCGTGATGCTCGGCGTGGGGTACTGGTGCATGAAACGCACGAAGACGGTTGGCGACTTCTTCCTCGGCGGCCGCACCCTCGGCCCCTGGATGAGCGCCTTCGCCTTCGGCACCACCTACTTCTCCGCCGTGCTCTTCATCGGCTATGCCGGCAAGCTGGGCTGGGGGTTTGGCATCCACACCCTGTGGATCGTGCTGGGCAACACCCTCATCGGCACCATCCTGGCGTGGAAGCTGCTCGCGGGCCGCACGCGCGAGATGACCGCCCGCCTGAATGCCATCACCATGCCGGAATTCCTGCGCGCGCGGTATGGCAGCACGGCGCTGCAGGTGGTCGCCGCGCTGGTCGTCTTCATCTTCTTGGTGCCCTACTCCGCGTCGGTCTACATGGGGCTGAGCTACCTCTTCCAGGTCACGGTCGGCCTCCAGTATAACGAAGCGCTCATCTTTCTCGCCGTGCTCACCGGCGTCTACCTGGTGATGGGGGGCTACTTCGCGGTGGCGATCAGCGACTTCATTCGCGGCATCGTCGAATTCGTCGGCGTACTCATCCTCGTGTACGTGCTGGCCCAGCACTGGGGCGGCGGCTTTGCGGCGGCCACGCGGACGATGCTGAACACCCCCGACTACGCGCCGGCCCTGGGACAGATCGCGCCGCTCGGCCCGCAGGGGCTGCAGTTCATGGTGCCGGGGGCGATCACCCTGGTGGCGTTGGTGCTCATCACCAGTTTCGGCCCGTGGGCGCTGCCGCAGATGGTGCAGAAATTCTACTCGATCCGCAGCACGGCGGACGTGAACCGCGCGCTGATCATCGCCGGCGTCTTCGCCCTGTTCATGTCCTTCGGCGCCTATTACAGCGGCGCGCTCACGCATTTTGCGCCCTTCACCATTGATGCCGGGAAAAATATCCTCTTCGACGGGGGCATCATCGCCGCGGCGAAGAACGGCAATCCCAATTGGGATGTCATCATCCCGCACTTCATCACGCATTCCGGCATCAATATGATCCTGGTGCTGGTGATTGTGCTGATGGTCTTCTCCGCCTCAATGTCCAGCCTGTCGTCGCTGGTGCTCGTCTCCAGCTCGGCCATTGCGGTGGATATCTACGGCGCCTTCGTGAACCGCGATGCCAACCAGAAGAGGATGATGGGGCTGATGCGCGCCATGTGCATCGTCTTCGTGGCGGCGTCGCTGGTCATCGCGCTGCTGCGTCCGGTCTACATTGTCAACCTGATGATTATCTCCTGGGGCACGCTGGCGGGCGTCTTCCTGGCGCCGTTCCTCTACGGGCTCTTCTGGAAACGCACCACCCGGGCGGGCGTCTTCGCCGGCATCATCGTGGGACTGGCCAGCGCGCTCACGCTCTTTCTCCTCTGGGGTGAGCCGGGCGTGCCGCTGGCCGGCGCCATCACCATGTTCTTGCCGCTCATCGTCGTCCCCGTTGTCAGCCTCCTCACCCCGCCGCCGCCGGCCGCGCTGGTGGCAAAAGCGTTCACCGACGCCGAGCCGGAACGCGTCGAACCCGAGAAAGCCACGATATGACCACCAACCTGACGCATAAAATCTGGGCCCCGGCATGGGAATGCGCCGACCGGGGGGACATCCGCGCGCAGCAGTTGGCGCGCCTGCGGGAGACGGTGGCCTACACCTACCGCGCGGTGCCGCACTACCGGGCGAAGATGGACGCTGTGGGGCTAAAACCGTCGGATATCCGCTGTCTTGACGATATCCGCCTGCTGCCCTATACGACGAAGACGGATTTTCACCAAACCTACCCCTTCGGCCTCTTTGCCGTGCCGCCGGCGGAGCTGACGCGCATCCACTCCTCCAGCGGCACCACCGGCAAACCCACCGTGGTGGGGTATACCAAAAACGATCTGGAGACCTGGGTGGAGCTGGTGGCGCGGATGGTGTCGCTCGCCGGCGTGGTGGCGTCCGATATCGCGCAAATCTCCTTCGGGTACGGCATGTTCACCGGCGGTTTCGGCCTGCATTACGGCCTGGAGCGCGCGGGCGCGACTGTGGTGCCCGTCTCCTCCGGCAACACCGACCGCCAGTTCATGTTCATGGAAGATTTCCGGACGACTGTCTTCATTTCCACGCCGTCCTATGCCGCCTACATCGGCGAGCAGGCCCGTTTGCGCGGCCTGGAGCTCGGCAAGCAGCTTCATCTGCGCCTGGGCCTGTTCGGCGCCGAGCCGTGGACGGAAGGCATGCGCACGCGCATCGAAGCGGAATTGGGCGTCTCCGCCACGGATAATTACGGGATGAGCGAGCTCTGCGGGCCGGGCGTCTCCGGCGAATGCGTCATCGCCAAAGACGGCATGCATCTCGCCGAAGACCTCTTCCTCTGGGAAGTGATTGACCCGCTCACCGAGGAGCCGGTGGCGGAAGGGGAGATCGGCGAGCTGATCGTCACCCCGCTCTGGAAAGAAGCGCTGCCCATCATCCGCTACCGCACCCGCGATCTCACCGCGGTCACCACCGCGCCCTGCGCCTGCGGCCGCACCTCCGCGCGCATGGCCCGCGTCAGGGGGCGGACGGACGACATGCTCATCATCCGCGGCGTCAACGTCTTCCCCACCCAGATCGAGCACGTGCTGATGGAGACGGAAGGCACCTCGCCGCACTACCTGCTGGTCGTCACCCGCGAGGGGGCGCTGGATACGCTGGAAGTGTGGGTAGAAGTGTCCGAGCGGATGTTCTCCGAATCGTTCAGCCGGATGACCGTGCTGCGCGACCTGCTCACCAAGAAGATCCATTCCGTGCTCGGCCTCTCGGTGAAGGTCAAGCTGGTCGAGCCGCAAACCCTCGAACGCAGCCAGGGCAAAGCCAAACGCGTGCTCGATAAGCGAAATCTGGAGTAGCCCCACCGCGGCTGCCACGCGCCAACCCTGCGCGCTGAACGGCACATACGGCGGAGGGCGGAGGGGGGCGTGATGGCAGCGCCTGCCCGCTAGTGGCCGCGCGGGGGGCATTTGCGGTATGATGGGCGCGGGAGAACACCATGACGTTGAAGGGCAAACAGAAACGCGTGCTGCGGAGCCTCGGGCAGCTCCTCGATCCCGTCGTGTTCATCGGGAAAGAGGGCATCTCCGCGGCAACCGTGGCCTCCACTGAAGAGGTGTTTCGCCGCCGTGAGCTCATCAAGGTGCGGGTGCTGAATACCGCGCCGGACGATACCGCCGCCCTCGCCGCCGCCCTCGCGAAAACAACCGGCAGCGAGCTGGCGGGAACGGTCGGCCATACATTCCTGCTCTACCGGAAAAATCCCACGGTGCGCGAGCCGATTGAGCTGCCCGCGTAGCGCGATCATACCGAAATCGGCGCGGCGGCGCTTCCCGGCAGGGATCAGGGTGGGAATATGGTATCTTATTACTATATACGCCTTGTCGTAACGAGCGGAGTGTCAAGTGGCGGACAACACACCCTACGGCGCGAAACGCGATGCCGCTCCTGAAGTCAGCCTTCAGGCGGCGCACGTGCGCGTGCCCCAGGAAACAGAGCCGCTGCTGAAAGGCCTGATCGGGAATGCCGTCATCCTCATCCTCGCGCTCGGCGCCACCCTCCCCTTCGCGCTGAATCCGAAAACCGCCACCGTGGGCTGGGTGCTCTTCGGCGCCGCCATGCTCTGGGTCTTCGCCCCGTACTGCTGGCTGCTCGCGCGCATGAACCGGCTCATCAGCAGTTGGAAGCAGTTGGCGGCCAGCGGTTCCGTGAGCGTACCGGAATCGCGCCAACACCCGCAGATGATGGTGAATGATATCTGCCGGCACGTGCCCCTCGCGACCATCCCCACCGTGGTCATCACCCCCGGCGGCGACCCGGCACTCATGAGCGCCGGGAACGCCATCTACCTGACCGAGGCGCTCTATGCGCAGACGAACGACCGCCAGTTGCACTGGCTGCTCATGCACGAGGTCGGGCATGTCTTCGCCGGTCATCTCCCGCTGGCGCCGCTGGCCGCCGGCGTGGCCACTACGGAGATCGAGGGCGCGCTCCGCATCCTCATCCTGCCGATCCTGCCGCTGGTGCTGGCGCTGGAGGAATGGGCGCACTGGGCGGATGTCACGGCCGACCGTCTCACGCTGGTCATCAATCCCGACCTCAATCTCGCCACCATGGGCGTATTGCTGCAGGTCGTCATCACCTTCCCCATGGGGGAGATTCGCGCGCGCATCACCCGCTTCATCGCGGCGGAAGGCCAGGTGGACCCCGGCGAGGAAGTCGGATTCAATCAGGCCTATAACGATCTGCTCTTCATCCGCAATGATGCCGCGACGCGCATCAAAAATCTGCACGAATGGCGCGATCACGCCGCCTACCGCGCCGCGCGGGAGCTGGTGCGGGCGCGGCTGGGCGCCCTCCCCACCCCATCAGCCGCGCCGGCGCGGCCCGGCGCCGGGATTGGTACGCGCACACTGAACCCGTCATCCGCTCACGCCGGCCCCGCGCCCGCCGCGGCGCCCGTCGAAGGAGGTCACCCGATGCCGCTGCAACGCCTTGCCGAAATGGGCCTGGCCCTGCCCGCCCCTCCCGAACCGCTCGGCATTTATCTGCCCGTGGTGCGCACCGGCAACCTGCTGTACCTCTGCGGGCAGCTGCCGCTGGTCGCGGGCACGCTGCCCGCGGAATATACCGGAAAAGTCGGCGCCAGCGTCTCATTGGAACGCGCGCAGCTCGCCGCCCGCCAGGCCGCGCTGAATTGCCTCTCCATCGTGCATGACGCCGTGGGCCTGTCGCGGGTGAAGCAGATCGTCCGCGTCACCGGCTATGTCAGCTCCGCCGCGACGTTCACCGATCAACCCGTCGCGCTGAATGGCGCATCGGAACTCCTCGCCGGCGTTTTCGGGGATGCCGGCACGCACGCCCGCGTGGCCGTCGGCGTGGCCGTGCTCCCCAAGGACGCCTGCATTGAAGTTGACATGATCGTTGAAGTCGCGTAAGATATTACGAGAGCGTTTATCGCTTATATATTCTTATGACGAACTTCACCGTTCACGAGACGCAACTGCTCACCAGGCTGCAGCGCGACCTGCCGCGCGCGCCGCGCCCCTTCGCCGAAGTGGGCGCCGAAATCGGTCTGCCGGAGACGGACGTGCTGGCGACGACGCAATCCCTGCTCGACGGCGGATTCATCCGCGAGCTCTCCGGCCTCTTCGATACCCGCGCGCTGGGCTACGATTCCGTGCTGGCGGCGGCGATATACCCGCCCGAACGGCTGGACGACGCCGCCGCCGTCATCAGCGCGCACCCCGGCGTCAGCCACAACTATGCCCGCGAGGGGCACGCCTTCAACCTGTGGTTCACCCTCGCACTGCCGCCGGACAGCCGCTTGGGCATGCGCGAGACGCTGGCGATCCTCGCGCGGCTCACCGGCGCCCGCCGCATGGCGCCGCTGCCCGCGCTGCGCACGTTCAAGCTCGCGGTACAGCTCGATGTGGGCGGCGACAGCGCCCCGGCGCCCGCCCAGGCCGTTGTAGGGGCCACGACGCCGCCCGATCATGCGGATATCGCCCTCATCCGCCTGCTGCAGGAACCCTTCCCCATCGCCGCGGAGCCGTATGCGGTAATGGCGGCGCGCGCGGGGATGACCGCGGACGCCTGTTTCGCCGGCGTCCAGCGCCTGTACGGCCGCGGCTACCTGCGGCGGCTGGCCGCCGTCTTGCGCCATCGCAAAGTCGGCTTCACCGCCAACGGCATGGGCATCTGGGACGTGCCCGATGACCGCGTCGCCGCGGTGGGCGCCCAGTTGGCGACCGCGAAAGAGGTGAGCCATTGCTACGAGCGCCCTCGCGCCGACGGCTGGCCGTACAATCTGTTCACCATGGTGCATGCCCGCTCGCGCGAGGAGTGCCTCGCGATCCTCGCCCGCCTGGCCGCCGCGGTGAGCCTCCCCACCCCAGTGGCGCTGTTTTCCACGCAGGAATACAAAAAGGCGCGTGTAAGATATTACGCGGAAGCCCTTCATGACTGGGAAGCGCTGCACGGTGGGTAGCGTAGAGCCCCCTCCGGGGGCATCGTTTGGTCGCGCGGCCATGATGCGCCGTGACAAATGGCGCCCGCGTTGCTCGGTATCCGGTTGGTCGGCCCGATCGGATGGCCCACGGAGGTGGACTTCGTTTCTCCAGCCCCGGATTTCAATCCGGGGGACTATCGCTGCACAGCCCACCAGAGCGGAGAACAATGTGTCACGGAACATCATGGCCGCGCCCGCGCGCAGATGAGAGTGTCATGCAGATCATCCTCTCCGACGTCCTCGGATTCTGTTTCGGCGTCAGCCGCGCCATCGCGCTGGCGGAGGAAGCGCTCGCCGGCGGCTGCGCGGTGTGCACCCTCGGCTCGCTGGTGCATAATCCGCAGGAAACCGCGCGGCTGGCCGCCGCCGGCGTCCGCCAGGTGGAAACGCCGGAAGCGGTGGACGGCGATGCCGTCGTCATTCGCGCCCACGGCGCCCGCCCGGAGACTTTTGACGCCCTGCGCGCCCGCCGCCTGCGCATTATTGATGCGACCTGTCCCTTCGTGCAGAAATCACAGCGGATCGCCCGGCGCTTCAACAAACAGGGCATGACGCTGGTGATCGTCGGCCATGAAAACCATCCGGAGGTACAGAGCATCCTCGGCTACTTCCCCGGCCCGGCCCATGTCGTGGCCTCCCCCGACGAGGTGGCGGCGCTGCCGGGCGGCATCACCCCCGGCATCATCGCGCAGACCACCATGCCGGAGGAGACCTTTCAGGCGGTGGTGGATGCCATCGCCGCCCGCTACCCGCGTTTTGCCGCCTGCGACACGGTCTGTTCCGCCACCCGCGAGCGCCAGGAAGCCGCCCGCCGCCTCGCCGCGCAGGTGGACGCCATTTATATCGTCGGCGGCCGCCATAGCTCCAATACGAACCGCCTCGCCGAAATCTGCCGCCGGGCCTGCCCCCGCACCGTCCTCATCGAAACCGCCGAGGAGATCACTCTCGCCGATTTGTCCGGCGTCGAAAAGCTCGGCATCGCCGCCGGCGCCTCCACCCCCGCCTGGCTCATCCAGACCGTCATTGATCGCCTGGAAGCGCTGGCCGGCCAAGCGCAGCAAAGCTGAAAACAGTCAACATCCCCCTCGTCGAACAACTGATGGCAAATGCTGACTCTTGCAATGCTTTCGCCGGCAGGGAATCTCGCGAGATTAGCGAACCAATATACGATATTTCCGTTGAGCCAGCCAGGCGCTGGGCGTGCTGCGCGTGTGACCGCGGCAGGAGCCGGGACGTACGGCGCCGCGCAGGCACGACCGGTATGCGCGTCGGGAACGGGACGCGCCTCAGCGATCAGCGAAAACAGTTTCTTACGAGGTATCACTATGACGCGCACAACGCCCCCCCGCACCGGTCTGGACAGCATCACCCTCGGCCTGGTGCCGATCAGCAAATTCGTCTTCAGCCACGCGGACGCCCTGCGCTACAAAGGGCTGGTGGAAGCGCGGCTGAAGGCGTTGGGCGTGCGCTATGTGAACATCGAAGGACTCACCGGCGACGGCATGCTCCATACGCACGACGACCTGCCGAAGGTGATCAGCCACCTGAAGCACGCGAAGGTGAACGCTCTCTTCTGCCCGCACTGCAACTTCGGCACCGAAGACGTGGCGGCGCTGCTCGGCCGGGAGATGGGACTGCCCTACCTGCTGTGGGGGCCGCGCGACGAGGAGCCGCTGCCGGACGGCAGCCGCCTGCGCGACACCCAGTGCGGCCTTTTCGCCACCAGCCGCATCCTCAACCGGCTGGGCGTCCCCTTCACCTACCTCCCCAACTGCCGCCTGGACGACCCGGTGCTGGACAAGGGCATCCTCGACTTCATCAAAGTCGCCGCCGTCGTCAAAGCTTTCAGGACGCTGCGCATCGGACAGATCGGCCAGCGCATTGATTTTTTCTGGACGGTGATGGTGAACGAGGCGGAGCTGCTGGAACGCTTCAACCTGCAGGTCTGGCAGATTTACCTCACGGATGTCTTTGCGAAGATGCGCGCGCTGGTGGACGCGCCCACGCCGGCGCTGGCGGCGCTGGTGGAAGAGATGCGCGCCGGCATGCGTTTTGAGTCGCTGGACGAGCAGCAGATTCGCGCCATCGGCGCGCTGAAGCTGGTGATGGAAGAGTACATCGCGCGATACGACCTCTCCGCCATCGCCATCCAGTGCTTCCCGGCCATCCAGCAGGAGTTCGGCATCTACCCCTGCTATGCCAACAGCCTGCTCACCGAGTGCGGCATCCCGGTCATCTGCGAGGTGGACGTGCACGGCGCGGTCTCGGCGGTGCTGCTGCAGGCGGCGACGCTGGGCGAGAATCCGCCCTTCTTCGCCGACCTCACCATCCGCCACCCCGGCAACGACCAGGCGGAGCTGCTCTGGCACTGCGGCTCTTTCCCGGCCTCGCTGGCCGACGACGGCATTGACCGCAAGGTCGGCGACCACTTCATCATGCCCGGCGCCGACGCCGGCGTCTGCCACTGGCGCATCCGCGGCGGCGACCTCACCATCGCCCGCTTCGACGTGGAGCGCGGGCAATATTACCTGGGCTTCGGCGAAGGCCGCGGCGTGCCCGGCCCGAAGACGGTGGGCACCTACGTCTGGCTGGAAGTGGACGACTGGATGACCTGGGAGCGCACGTTCATCCGCGGCCCCTACATCCATCACGTCGCCGGCGTGCATGGCACCGTCGCCCACATCCTGCAGGAAGCCACCCGCTACCTCCCCGGCCTCACGCCCGATCCCATCGGGCGCACGCCGGAGGAGCTGGAAGATCGCTGGTATCGCGCGTGAGGCTTATTCCGCCGGCGCCGGCGCTTCCGTATGCCGCTGTGCCACCGCCCGCTCGGCCCATATGGCGCGGTAGGTTTGCATGCGCTCGCGCAGCACCGCGTCAGTGAACGGCGCCCGGATATCCTGTGTCAGCGCCTGCAAAGCGCCGCGCAGCTCCGGCATCTCCTCCGGCGACAAGGGCTGTTCGGCGTATTCGGCGTAGGTGCAGGCGCGGGTGATCGTCCAGATGGGACGCGCGTTCAGCGGGGTATTCTGCTCCAGCCAGCTGGCGAAGTCGAACTCCGTCTGCGCGGGCTGGCGTTCGTAGCCCCGCAGCCACAGGTGCGCGAGGAAGGTGACGTACACCGCGTGGATGAGCGCCTCCGGTGAGGGATGCTCGCGCGCGAAGGGATCGGCGAAGGGGTCGAACTGCGCCATCACCTCCCGCACCTCCGGCTCCGGACGATGGAAAAAGCGCCGCCGCGCCCATTCCCACAGGTACCAGAGGAAGCGTCCAAAACCGATGAGCACCAGCAGTCCGATGATGATGAGCTTCACCAGCCGCAGCGGATTCTCCCGCACGGCATCCCGCAGCATCTGCGCCTTGGCGGCGACCAACTCCGGCGTCACCGGGTTGCCCATCGGAATTGGCGGCGGGTCTTGCTCTCCCAGGTATGCCAGGTAAAGGAGCAGGCTGAGTACGGCATCCTTCACCCGCGACAGGAAGGCGTTCGGTGGTTTGGGCCCTGCAGCGGCGGGTGGTGAAGGCGCCCGCGCATCTTTCTCCGCTTGTCCGCCCGCCTTGCCGTCGCCCGTCCGCGGTGTCGTGTCTTTTCCGGTCTTGGCAGCGCCAGGCTTGCCGTCTCCGCCCTTCCCCTGCTCGTTGCCCGGCGGCGTGACTGTTTCCTCTCCCTTCCCCGGTTTGGCATCGGGGGCCGTTGTTTTGCCGTCCCCCTTCCCCGCGCCGGAGTCGGGCTTGACGGTGACCGGTTTCCCGCGCGGGGAGTGGGTGCCGGTAGTCTCGGGCACGGTTCCCGGTTTGCGCTCTTCCCCTCCCTGCCCGGGTTTCCGCTGAGCGGGTTGGTGATCCGTGCCGCTGCCGGGGTGCCTATCCGGGCTGTTGCCCGGATTGCCTGTTCGTGTATCCGGTTGCGGCCCGCCATCGCCGTCCCGGCGCGTCGTCTGTCCCACGCGCGAGGTGCCGCGAAAGATCTCCTGCGACGGCCGCTCCCGCTGTCGCTCCTGCGCGGACTGATTCAGGCGTGCGACCAGCGATTGCAGCGGGTTTTTCGGCATGATCGTCGCCAGCACCGCCGCCATCAGCAAGACGCCGATCATCAACGCGATCCACCGCCGCAGGAAGTTCGGTGAGATCATGATGGGCTGCTGTGGCGTCTCGTGCGCTTTGCGGATCAACCGCGCCAGTGAGAGTAGGCCAAACACGCAGAGCGTGAACGGCAGCGCGAAGACGATGGCGACGGTGGTATGGTCCCCGCCGTCCGTCGGGACGCCCCCGCCGATGAAGATGAGCGCGCCGATGATGAAGAGGATGATGATGGACGCCCGCGAAGAGGTGGCCGGCATCGGTCGCTCCGCATCCGCGCCGCTCAGCCGCCGCAACGCCACCCCCGCGCATTCCTGCACGATGACCGTCGGATACCAGGCGATGGCAAAAAGCAGCAGCAGCGCGACAGCGTGCGCGCCGGCCACCTCGCCCGCCTTGCGCGAGATCAGCAGGAGCAGCAGGGGGATGGCGAGGTTCACCGCAATCCCCAGTGCCATCAGCCAGCGGCGCGCATGCGCCAGCGTCCCCCACAACAGCACCCACATGTACGCGAGAAACAGGAGAACATCGGGAAAGAGATTCGTCCCGCCGTGCCGCGTCATGCGCGTGATGACGAAGAGCACCGGCAGCGCCGTCGCCGCCGCCGCCAACACCGGGATGGTGACGGTCACCAGGCTATGCGTATCGTCCCGGCTGCCAGAACTCAAGGGTTCCCAACTCCTTTTCCGTGCGAATCCACGCCACCGGAATACCCAGCGCCGCCGCGCGCATCCGCGCCGTCTCCGCGTAAGACCCTGACCCGACGATAATCGCCACGATTTCAAATCCCGATTTCTTCAGCGCGTCCAGCTCCAGCAGGCTTTCCTCGCTCAGGTGATGTGAGATGATGAGCGTGGAGGCCGTCCACGGCAGCGTGGAGTGGAGCTGCGTCAGGTAGGTGGACAGCGCCGGCGTCGCGGAGAGCTGCATGCGGCCCAGGGCATTGAGAATGGCGGCGAGTTGCGCCGGACCTTTATCCGGGCGAATCTGGATGGGCAGCGGTGCCTGCGTCGGCTGGTGCTGCCAGATGGCATCATAGCCGTTCGTCTGCATGCCCACCAGGTGCTTCTGCTCCAGCAGGCTGACCGCCACCGACGCCGCCGCCGTGCAGGCCAGCTCCGCCACCG
This sequence comes from Armatimonadota bacterium, assembly GCA_029553475.1. Lineage (GTDB taxonomy): Bacteria > Armatimonadota > Hebobacteria > CAIYQO01 > CAIYQO01 > JAKIYB01. The sequence goes on along the minus strand of JAKPKV010000183.1, from coordinate 1,948 downwards.
TATCAATGGGCGGATAATCGCCATAGTGCAGGTTCAGCACGATGTTGACCTCAATCGAGGTAGACGGCTCGCACATCTTCGTCGCCAACGTGCCCAGCCGCGCCGTCGTTTTCCAATGGATCCTGGAAAACGTGTCGCCGGGCATGTAGTCGCGCACCCCGACGATGCGCGTAGTGTCTTCATAAATGCGCTTCGTCGAGCGGGCATCGCCGATGGGGCGGTTGGAGGGAATGCGCAGCGGCGGGATGGGGACGATTTTCGGATAGATGGTGAGGAAGGTGTGGTCGTCACCGGTGACATTGGTCTGCGCCATGCCAAAGAGATCACCGACCGACAGGCGCAACGGGCCGATGGGAAAGTAGCCTCGCTGCTGCCCGGTCAGGCGGTACGCGTAATGGCTGTCCGCGCCATCGCCGGCGATGAAGAGCTCCCCGCAGGGACCGAGCGCGCGAAAACTGTCCGGGATGTCGTCCCGTGCCAGTACCCAGCCCGGGCCGGTCGGACCCTGCCAGCGTAGCGTCACCTCCACCGACACCGGCTGTCCGATCTCCGCCTGGGTCGGCGAGACATGCCGCGCGACCGAGACCACCTTCGCCCGCCGCCGCACCACGGTGATGGCCGCCAGCGCCAGCAGCGCGATGAAATAGACCAGCCAGCTTAACAACCAGGATGCGGTGTTGCCGACGATGAAGAGCAGGATCAGCACCGCGATACCCCAGATCAGGTAGGGCATGCTTTATCCTTCACATTCGGCGCCGGCACCTGTGCCTGTATTTCCCAGAGGATATCCATCGCCGTGCGCTTGTTCAACCGCGTCTCCGGCTTCAGCAGCATGCGGTGCTCCAGAATGGGGTGGACGAGCAGCTTCACGAAATCCGGCAGCACGTAATCCCACCCGCGCACCGCCGCCGCAGCCTGCGCCGCGCGAAACAGCGCCAGAGAGGCACGCGGGCTGGCGCCCACGGCGATCTCCGCGTGCCCGCGCGTCGCGCGCACCAGCTTCACGATGTAGGTGCGCACCTCCTCGTGCACGTAGATCTGTTTCACGCATTCCTGGGCGCGCATGATATCGTCCACGCTGGCGATGGGCTGCAGCGAGTCCACCGGATGCGCCACGCGCAGACGCTCCAGCATGCTCACCTCGGTGTTCTCGTCGGGATACCCCATTTTCAGCCGCATGCAGAAGCGGTCCAGCTGCGCCTCCGGCAGCGGGAACGTGCCCTCGTATTCGATGGGGTTCTGCGTGGCGAAGACCATGAACGGTCGCGCCAGGCGGCGCGTGCAGGTATCGGTGGTGATCTGCCCCTCCGCCATCGCTTCCAGCAGCGCCGATTGCGTGCGCGGGGTGGCGCGGTTCAACTCGTCGGCCAGCAGGATGTTGGCGAAGACCGGGCCCGGGCGGAACTCGAATTCGCCGCACTTCTGGTTGAAGACGGAGACGCCGGTCACGTCCGACGGCAGCAGGTCAGGGGTACATTGCACGCGCTGAAAGGCGCAGCCGATGGAGCGCGCAATGGATTTGGCGAGTACCGTCTTCGCCGTGCCCGGCACGTCTTCCAGCAGCACGTGTCCCTCGCAGAGCAAGGCGATGAGCGCACTGGTAATCACCTGGCGTTTGCCGATAATCACCAGCTCGATGTTCTGAATGAGCCGCTTGGTAAGATCATTGACATACGCCGCGGCGTCTTTCGTTGCGGTAGTACGGGCAGTCAACGCGTCCCCCTCCCTGGCACGGAATCGGATGCTTCCCGGCTACTATATCGGCTCCACGAGCGACCGTCAACCGCGCGTCAACCGGAACTCGCGGAGTTGCCCTCCGCAAGCCGGCTTTAGAAACTGTCCGAACAGTCTGGGCGCGTGCCTGCTGGTGGCTGCCGGCCTGGCTCGATGTTGGCCGTCCTCACCCTCTCTCTCCCGATAGCGCCTCGGACGGTCCGCCGTGATCCAA
>JAKPKV010000173.1 GCA_029553475.1 Armatimonadota bacterium | reverse complement strand
GGCATCACCCGCATGTACGGCAACACCGACGACCCGCACTTCAGCCACGTGGAAGGCTCCGAAGATCACAGCGTGAACGTGCTGGCCACCTGGGACGCCGAGCGGACCCTCACCGGCCTCATCGTCAATCTCGCCTGCCCCTCGCAGGTGAGCGAGCACGCCTTCCAGATCAGCGCCGACTACTGGCACGAGACGCGGGTCGAGCTGCGCCGCCGCCTGGGCGATGCCCTCTTCATCCTGCCGCAGAACAGCGCGGCGGGCGATCAGTCGCCGCATCTTCAGCTCGGCCGGCGCGCGGAAGCGCGCATGTGGCGGCTGCTGGGCCGCACCCAGCGCGAGGAGATCGGCGCGCGCATCGCCGACGCCGTGACGGGCATCCTGCCGTCTCTCGCGGCGGAGATTGACTGGAGCCCGGCGCTGGCGCATCGCGTCGAGACGGTTCCGCTGTCCCGGCGGCCCCTGACGGCGGCGGACGTGGCGGCGGCGGACGCCGAGGCGGCGGCGGCGCGCGCGGAATACGCGCGCCTGCGCGCGGAGCTGGCGGCCCACCCGGAGCTGAAGGACGCACCGCGCTGGTACGTGCCGGTCACCGGCGCCTATCGCCGGATGCGCTGGAACGCGGCGGTGGCGGAGCGCGCCGCCCGCCAGCACGAGCCGACTCTGCCGGTGGAAATCCACGTCGTGCGGCTGGGCGAGGTGGCGTTCGCGACGAATCCCTTCGAGTATTACCTGGATTTCGGCCTGCAGATCACGGCGCGCAGCGCGGCGACGCAGACCTTCCTGGTGCAGCATGTCGGCCGCGGCACGTATGTGCCGACGCAGCGGGCCATCGCCGGCCAGAGCTACGGCGCGATGCCCGCCAGCACGCTGGTGGGGCCGGACGGCGGGCGGGAACTGGTGGAGTGGAGCGTGGCGGCGATTCAGGCGATGTGGCCGGTGAGGGTCCGCTTGGCGTCCCAGGTGGCCAGCACGTTCACGCTGTGATCTTCGGAGCCTTCCACGTGGCTGAAGTGCGGGTCGTCGGTGTTGCCGTACATGCGGGTGATGCCGTCGTCATACCTGATGCGGCTGTTGTGATGCGCTACGCGTCCCGGCCCGCGGGCGCTGGGCCGGACACCGCTGCCGGCCCTCGGCTTTCGGCTGCACGGTGACAGATACGGCGCCCGGGATGCCGATGCTCCGGGCGGACGAGCGTCCCCGCGAGCCGACTCCGGGAGGAAGTCTTATCCGTCGTGCGCACGAGAGAGTCTTGCTATCGAACACGACAGACCATCACTTCCATCCGGAGTCGGCTCGCGGGGACGCTCGCCCGCCCAGCGCATCGTCGCGGCTGTGCCTCCTGTGCGGAGGACAACGAACGAGGAACGAGAAACGCCACTCCGCGCGGTTTTTCCCGGCGGGTGTAAAATTGCGCGGAACGGGTATCCTCGGCGGGGCAGCATCGCATGTGATGCCGTCCCACCAACCGAGCGCAGGAGCGTGCACATCCGTTTCCCTTTCCCCCTCGCGGATTTTCCTTATCGCTCAACCCGGTGTATAATACCGGCGATTGGTAGGCTATTGTCCCGCCGCATGCACAGGAGACTTTATCGTATGGCTCGACTGACCCGTGTTGTTGCCGCCGCGTGCTTCCTGCTCGTCATCGCCGGCCTGTTCCCGCTCTTCGCCCAGCAGGACGCTCCCGCTCCCGCTCCCACGGCGCCCGCCGCCCCGGCCGCGGCCGTTGACGCCGCGCCGGCGCCGCCCGCCGCGCCGGAGGCGACGCCCGCCGTGCCGGAGGTGACGCCCCCACGGCCGGAGGTGACGCCCCCACGGCCGGAGCCGGCCGCGCCCCGGCTGCGGGTGTTCGGCCAGGGGTTTTTCCAGGCGGCGGATATCACGTTCGAGCCGAATCCGGAGGCGCCGGTGCCGCCGGATTACCTGCTGGGCGCCGGCGACAGCCTGTCGGTCATCTGCTGGTACGGCACCACGGAATACGAGCGCGCCACGGTGGCGATTGACCCGGCCGGCACGCTCTACCTCAAGCGGCTGGGCGCCGTGCCCGCGTCCGCGCGCACGATCGCGCAGCTCACCCAGGAATTGCGCCAGCGCTACGCGAAGCATTTCACGAAGTTCGAGCTGACCGTGCAGGTGACGGGGCGGCGCACCATCCCCGTGTGGGTGATGGGCGAGGTGACGAAGCCGGGGAAATTCCTGCTCTCCAGCATGGCGACGGTCTTCACCGCGCTTTACGCGGCGGGCGGCCCCACCGATCTCGGCTCGCTGCGCGCCATCCGGCTGATGCGGCACGGGCAGCAGGTGGGCAAAGACATAGACGTGTACCAGTACCTGCTGCACGGCATTGACGTCGCGGTGCCGCTGGAGCCCGGCGACACCATCTTCGTGCCCTTCACGCGCACGCTGGTGACGCTGGACGGCGAGGTGCGCCGCCCGGCGATCTACGAGCTGCGCGAGACCGACCTCACCCTGGGCGCGGCGCTGGCGCTGGCCGGCGGCCCCACCCCCAACAGCGCCGACCTGGTGAGCATCGTGCGGGTGAACGCCGACCGCGAACGGCGGACGATTGATTGCGCGCTGCCGAAGGACGCCGCCTTCGCGCTGCGCAACGGCGACCTCATCACCGTGAAGGCGGTGCCGTCGCCGCTGATGAACGCGGTGACCATCCAGGGCGCCGTGCATCGCCCCGGGCAGTATTCCATCGAAAAGGCGTCATCCATCCCGGTGCTGATCGAGCTGGCGGGCGGCTTCACCGCCGACGCCTATCTGGAGCAGGCGATCATCGAGCGGCAGCAGGCGGACGGCGCGCTGATCAAGCTGCCGGTCTCGCCGCGCAGCATCCTCGCGCAGGAGCCGGGAGCGGAGCAGCCGCTGCGCGCCGGCGACACGCTGACGATCTTCACCCGCGCGCAACTGCCCGAGCTGCGCGACATCGTCACCATCACCGGGGAAGTGGTGAAGCCGGGCCCGTATCCGTACCGGCCGGGGATGCGCGTGGCGGACCTGGTGGAGCTGGCCTTTGGGCCGACCACGAACGCCTACCTCACGCAGACGTATCTCTACCGCTACCCGGTGGCGGCGGACGCCATGATGGTGCCGGTCAACCTGGAGAAGGCGCTGGCCGGCGACGCCGCGGCCAACCTGATGCTGCAGGCGCGCGACCGGCTGATGGTGATTTCGCGGTCGGACGTGCTCAATTTCGTGGTGCGGGTGCAGGGCGAGGTGGAAAAACCCGGCACGCTGTCGTTCTTCCGCGGCATGCGCGTGTCCGACGCCATCTTCCTGGCGGGCGGGGTGAAGGAGAACGTGACGCTGGATCGCGCGCTGCTGACGCGAGTGAAGACAGATACCTATGCGGAAGAGCTCATCGAGGTGCGGCTGCGCGAGGCGCTGGCGAAGGATCCGCGGCATGATCTCCTCCTGCAGGAAGGCGACCAGCTCGTCATCTATCCCATCGCGCAGACCGGCGAAGCGCAGTTCGTCTCCGTCGAGGGCGCCATCAGCGCGCCGGGCGCCTACCCCTACCGCGGCGAGATGCGGGTGAGCCACCTGCTCTTCCTGGCGAAAGGCGTCCAGTTGACCGCCTACATGCCGCGCGCCGACCTGTATCGCATTCGCGCCGACAACACCGTGGAAGTGATCGCGGTGAACCTGGATGACGCGCGGTCGGGCGCGCTCACCGATGCCAACCCGCTGCTGCGGCCGCGCGACCGGCTGGTGGTGGCGAAGCGGGAAGAGGTGACGGTGCTGCCGACCGTGCAGATTGACGGACCGGTGCGCAAACCGGGCACCTACCGTCTCACCACCGGCATGAAGCTCTCCGACCTGCTGCACCGGGCGGGCGGCTTGCAGCCGGAAGCCGACATGGTCGTCGAGCTGCACCGCGAGGCGAACGGCAAGCTGGCCGCGTCGCCCTTCCCGGTGGCGGTTGACGGCGAGATCATCACGCTCAAGACGGATCCGTTCCTGCGCGCCGGCGACCTCGTCACCGTGATGGAGAACCCCCACTATCGCGATACCCGGACCGCCTTCCTCATCAAAGGCGCCGTGTCGCGCCCCGGCAGCTACCCGCTCTACACGGAAACCGGCACCAAGCCGAAGACGCTCTACGACGCGCTCAGCCAGCTCGAGCTGCTGCCGGAAGCGTATCCGGCGGGCATCACCCTGTACCGTAGCCAGGAGCTGCTCATTGGCGGGCCGCAGCAACCCGAGCTGGCGCGCTTCATGCTGGAGCTGGACCAGCGCGCGGGGGTGGCGAGCCCGAACGCCGCGGCGCCGGAGGAGGCCGTCGAGGACGCGGTGAAGAGCCAGTCCGTGCGCAACATGTCCAACGCGCTGGCGCGGGTGATCTCCTCCGACAGCGGTGATGCCGTGACGCTGATCATCCCCCCGCGCCAGATGTCCCAGCAGGTCTTCGGGCTGTCGCTGGCCATTGACGCGGCGCTGGTGCTGCGCACGAAAGGCCGCCAGGGGAATATCGCGCTGGCGCCCGGCGACGTGATCCTGGTGCCGAAGGCGCCGGAGACGGTGACCGTGCTGGGCGGCGTCATCAACAACGGCACCGTGCGCTACCAGCCGAAGAAATCCCTCAACTACTATCTGGATGCCGTCGGCGGCATCGCGGAGGACGGCGAGCGGCGCAGCATCGTGGTGCTGCGCGCGAACGGGCGCATGCTGCCCGCCCGCGTCGCGCGGGCGGTGGAGCCGGGGGACGTGATCATCGTCCCGACGAAGCACATCGCCCAGGTCATCAAGACGAAAGGCCCGTACGAGCGTATCATTCAGACGCTCGCCGAGGTGGCGCTGATCGCGCTGCCGTTCACGCGCTAGCACACGCAGATTACCTGTCGCGGTCATCGGGAGCACGGCTTCCGATACCATGCCTGATAAAGGAAGCACAGTCGTGTCAACTGCATTGATGACGGACCATGGCCAGCGCCAGTTACCCCCGGGGCTCTGGCGTCTCCTCTGGCCGTACCGATGGAAGATCCTCACCGGCGCCCTGATCGGCTTGCTGATCGGCGCGGCGATTGCCCTCGCGCGGCCCAAGGTATACACCGCCAGCACCACGCTGCTCTTTCCCACCGCGGATGTCGGCAGGCTGCGCCTGGGAGGGCTGGGGGGCGGCGGCGAGTCGCCGAGCAGCGTGTCGCTCCTGGGCGGCATGCTGACGGTGCCGCGTCCCGGCGCCACCCCGAAGACGGCGATGCTCCTGCTGCGCAGTTGGCCGGTGCAGGATGCCGTCGCGTGGGAGTGCGAGCGCAGCGCGGCCTGGCAGGCCACCAAACGCCCCAGCGTTCGCAAAGCGCTCCAGAAGGCGCTGACGATGAAAGACGGCGATTCCGGTGAACTCCGCATCACCTTCACGGATGTCTCGCCGGCGGTCGCGCACGCGGTCACCGTGGCGCTGGTGCGCGAGTTGGAGCAGCGCACCAAAGCGCTGGGGATCGACCCCGCCGAGCGGTCCGTTGGCTTCCTGACGCAGCAGTTGACCGACGCGAATACGAGCCTGGCAGCGGCGCAGCAACAGCTGCAGCAGTTTGAGCGCCAGCACGGCGTGGTGTCGCTGACGGATCAGCAGTCCGCGCTGGCCCGGCAGTATACGACGCTCCAGGATGATGTCGAGCGGACGCGCATCGAATCCACGCTGGTCTCCCGGCAGGCCTCGCTGTTGGCGGCGAACGCCCAGCGCCTGATCAAAGCGTGCGTGGACCCCGGCGTGGGCAGCACGTTGAATGCGCGCTATCAGCGGGTAGAACAGTTGGAGTCGGAACTGGCGCTGCTGAGTGAAAAGTTTACGCCGGAGAGTCCGGAACACACCGAGGCCACGCTGAACCTGCAGGAGGCCAAGCGGCAGCTTTCCGCGGAAATCGCGCGCCAACTCACCCTGGTGGACAGCGGCTCCGCGCCGGCGGTGAGTGCGGTGATCATCGAGGCCGCGCTGAAAAACGCGCGGCTGGCACGTTTGACCGAAGCGCTGGCGGCGGTGAGCACGCAAATCGCCCGCTATCCGCGCATGAAAAGCACGTACATGCAGTTGACCCTGGAAGTGGAGACCCAGGTGGCGCGGGTGAAGCTGCTGCGCGCGGAGCTGGAGCGCGCGCAGATCGCCGCACAGGACCGCGGCCCGGCTTTCGTCGTCGTCGAACCCGCGCGCGTGCCGGACGTGCCGCAACCGCGGCGGCTCCTGTTCACCGCACTGGTGCTGGCGCTGCTGGGCGCGCTGGCCGTCGCGGCGGTGCCGTATTACAAATGGCAGCAGGCGCTGGGTATGCCCACATCGCCTGAAGCGGAGGACAAACCGGCCGACCCCGTGCCGTGACCGCGAGCCCCGCGGCCGCGGCACACGCGAGAGCACGCGAGGCGGCTGCTTGCCCGGTACGCGGGTGCAGGCCGCCGGCACGAACGGCCACAGCGATCACATCGATTCTCGTCACAGGAAAGAACACCGACCATGATGCAACCTCAACACACGGAACGCATTGCCGTCATCGGCCTCGGGTACGTCGGCTTGCCCGTCGCGGTCGCCTTCGCGGCCACGTTCCCCGGCACCATCGGCTTTGACATCAACCCCGCGCGCGTCGCGGCGCTGGCGCGGGGGGAGGATCAGACGGGGGAGTGCGGCCCCGAAGAGCTGGGCGCCAGCGCCATCACCTGGACCGCGAACCCCGATGACCTGCGCGACGCCACCTTCTTCGTGGTGGCGGTGCCCACCCCGGTGGATGCCGCCAAGCGCCCGGACCTCACCCCGCTGGTGCGCGCCGCCGAGACGGTGGGGCGGGTGATCCGCCCGGGCGCTGTGGTGGTGTTCGAGTCTACCGTCTACCCCGGCGTCACCGAGGAGATCTGCGGGCCGATCATCGCCCGCGCCTCCGGCCTGCGGCAGGGGGTGGACTTCACGCTGGGCTATTCGCCGGAGCGCATCAACCCCGGCGACAAGCAGCACGCGCTCACCGCCATTACGAAAGTGGTCTCCGGCGAGGACGCCGCCACGCTGGAGCGGGTGGCCGCCGCCTATGGCGCCATCATCACCGCCGGCGTGCACCGCGCCCCCTCTATCAAGGTGGCGGAGGCGGCCAAAGTCATCGAAAACACCCAGCGCGACCTGAACATCGCGCTGATGAACGAGTTGGCGTGCATCTTCGACCGGCTGGGCATCGCCACCCGCGACGTGCTGGCCGCCGCGCGCACGAAGTGGAATTTTCTGCCCTTCACCCCCGGGCTGGTGGGCGGGCACTGCATCGGCGTGGACCCGTACTACCTTACCACGCTGGCCGAGCAGTTGGGCTATCACCCGCAGGTGATCCTCGCCGGGCGGCGCATCAACGACGGCATGGGCGGCTTCATCGCCGCCAAGCTGGTGAAGCTGCTGGTGCGCGACGACGTGCCGGTGAAGCGCGCCCGCGTCGCCATCCTCGGCCTGACGTTCAAAGAGAACGTGCCGGACATCCGCAACAGCCGCATCCCCGACATCGTGGAGGAGCTGCGGCAGTACGGCATCGAGCCGCTGGTGCACGACCCGCTGGCCGACCCGGCGGAAGCCCAGCACGCCTACGGCATCACGCTGTGCGGGCTGGACGATCTGCACGATCTCGACGGCCTCATCCTCGCCGTGCCGCACCAGGTGTATCAGGACACGCTGACGCCGGCGGCGCTGGGGCGCATGCTGAACGGGCGCGGCGTGCTGGTGGATGTGAAGGCGATGCTCGACCCGGCGGCGGTGCCGGCGCGGCTCCAGTACTGGAGCCTGTAGCGCCCCGCGCCGCGGCGTGAGACCACAGGCAGACCGATGCGCATTTTATTGGCGAACACAACCGCATATCCACATATCGGCGGCGTGGAAAACTCGCTGCTCTACCTCGGCCACGAGCTGCAGCGGCTCGGGCACGAGGTGGCGATCTTCTGCCTGCAGACCAGCCCCGCTGACCCTGCCGAGACGGCGTACCAGGGGATTCCCATCCTCCGCACGCCGCTGCAGCGCGCCCGCTGGGGGCCGCGGGGCCAGCAGTTGCGCATTCTGGCGGCCCGCCAGGGCATCGCCCAGGTGCGGGCGCGCTTTCCGGCCGATGCGGTGTGGGCGCGCTCGGCTTCCATGGCGCTCGGCATCGCGCAGAGCAGTTTTCCCGGACCCGTCGCCGCCATCCTGCCGACCGTCGTCCACATGAACTGCCACGGGCTCTACTTCAATACCACGGGCAACCCCCCGCTGCGTCGGGCGTTCCTGTGGCTCACCGGGCTGTTCATGCTCCACGCGGAAGCGGCGATGGAGCGTGCCGTGCTGCGGCACTGCACGCCGATCGTCTTCAGCGCGCTGATGCAGCGGCAACTGCGCCGGGCCTTCGGAGCGGTCGCCGAGCGCGTGCGCGTCATCCCCCCGGGCGTGGACAGCGACATCTTTTCCCCCGCGCACGGGCAGGCGCTGGCGCCGCAGATCACCGCGCAGTACGGCCTCACCGCGGACGAGCCCTGGGTGCTGTATGTGGGACGCCTATCCGTCGCGAAAAACGTGCCCCTGCTGCTGCAGGCGCTGCGGCTGACCCCGGACACCCGACTGGTCCTCGTTGGCGATGGCAAGGAGCGCGCGCGGCTGACGCGCCAGGCCACCGCGCTGGGGATGCAGAAACGGGTGCGCTTTGTCGGCCGGCAGCACGAAGTGTTGCCCGGCTTTTACGCGATGGCTCGCGCCACCGTGCTGCCCACCACGCATGAGTCATTCGGGCAGGTCTACCTGGAGTCGCTGGCCTGCGGCACGCCGGTCATCGGGTTTGCGGCCGACGACCGGCGCGTGCTCACCGCCACCCAGGAAATTGTCCGCCACGGCGAGACGGGACTGGTGGTCGACACGGTGACCCCGGAGGCGCTGGCTGGCGCGATCGACACCCTCATGGCCATGGCGGCCGGCGACTACGCGGCGATGGCGGCCCGCGCCGTCGCGGATGTGCGCGCGCGCTTCTCATGGCGGGCATTCGTCGAGACACTGCTGGCGGTCACCGCCGCCAGTGCTGCAAAGGTGGTGCCATGAGACGCTGGCTCATCACCGGCTGCAACGGATATCTGGGCACCGCGTTCTGCCTGGCGCTCGCCGCGCGCGGCGAGGCGGTGTTCGGCATCATGCGCGCGCAGCGCACGGCCCCCACCCTCGCCGCCCACGGCATCCCGGTCATGGACTATGCCGCGCTGCCGGCGCAGATTGCCGGGGGCGATATCGTCGTCCACTGCGCGGCGCTGACGCATGGGACGGCCTGGGAGGCGTTCGAGCGCGTGAATGTCAGTTGGACCATCGAACTGTTCGCCCAGGCGGCCGCGCGCGCCGCGGTCTTCGTGCAGATCAGCAGCATCGCCGCGCTGGGGTACGCGAACCGTCCCGCCCCCGCCGTGCTGGATGAACAGACCCCCCCGCAGCTTCTGCCCGGCGAACTGTACGGCCGCAGCAAGCTGGCGGCCGAGCAGGCCCTGGTCCGACAGGCGGCCGGCCTGCCGCTGCGCCTGCTCATCCTGCGCCCCGGGCTCATCTATGGCGGGCGCGCGCCGCAATCCCGGCCGCGCCAGCGCGGCCTGCTGGTGGACCCGGCGCAGCGCGTGCCGCTCGTTCACCTGGACAGCGTGTGCGACGCCCTTTGGCGAATGGGTGACCATCCTACGCTCGCCGGCACGTTTCAGGTGGTCGATGCGGAGCAGCCGCGTCTGGATGAGTTGCTGGCGCTCAAGCTCGCGCTGGGGTTGATCCCCGCGCTGCCCCGGCGCATCGGCCCCGCCGGCTACCGCGTGCTGTGGGCGCTGCGACGACTGCGCCAGCGGCGCTGGCCCGACCCGGCGCTGCTGGCGGCCGAACTCGCCCACCACTGCCGGCAGAACACCTACAGCACGACGGCGCTGCGGCAGGCGACCGGGTGGCAGCCCGCCTGCGGGTATGTCGAAGGATGGACGCGCGCCGCCGCGGCCGAACAGGAGGTCGCGCATGCTCGGTAAACTGGCCGCCGCGCTGGAACGCCGCTGTCTGCTCAAGGCCGACCATGACGGTCCGGGCGTGGCCCTGGTAGGGATTGGGGGCTGGGGCGCTGCCAATGCGCGCGCCCTGCTGCGTAGCCGCCGGTTTCGGCTGCATGGCGCCTATGATATTTCCGCTCCCGCCGCCGCGCAGTTTGCGGCGCGCTACGGCGTGCAGGCCTACGCCAGTTACGCCGCGGTCCTCGCGGACGCGCGCGTGCAGGCCGTCGTGCTGACGGTGCCCAATCCGCTGCACGCGGAGATGGTCGAGCAGGCGGCGCGCGCCGGCAAGCACGTGTTCGTGGAGAAGCCGCTGGCCTCCACCCCTGCCCTGTGCCGCGAGCTGGCCGCGCTCTGCCGCGTGCAGGGGGTGATCCTGCAGGTGGGGCACCAGGTCCGCCGTGAGCCGGCCCTGTGCGCGCTGGCGGCGCAATTGGCGTCCGGCCAGTGGGGCGTCCCGCTCTCAGTCTATGGCATCCGCACCCTGCGCCGCCCGCCGCAGGGGTGGCGAGCCGATCCGGCCGCCTGCCCGGGGGGCTCGATGGAGCAGCTTGGCCTGCACATGATCGACGCGATGGTCGCGCTCTTCGGCGCGCCGGCAGTGGTGGATACCTGGCGGCGGAATATCCCGTACACCGCGGAGGGTCCGGAATGGGGGCATGCCACCCTCGCCTTCCCCGGCGACGTGCTGGGCGTCATCGCAAGCAGCTTCACCGCGCCGGCCCGCAGTCACTTCTGCGTGACGTGTACCGGGGGCATGCTGTGGACCGATGACTTCCGCACGCTGTGGGGCCGCGATGCGCGCCGCTGCCAGAAGTTGCCGGTGACCGGCCCGCGCGGCGACGTGGCGCAATTCCTGGCATTTGCGGCCTGCCTCACCGAGGGCGGGACGCCGGCCGTCGGCGGGGAGGAGGCGGCGACGGTGATGGAGGTGGTGACGGCGGTGGCGTCGGCATACCGGGACAGGCACGCAGTATGAGCACCCGCGACACCCTGACATCCGCACTGGGCCGCCTCATCGGCTGGCTCGATACCTGGCGCACCGGCGCGGGGGCGTACCACGGGTACGTGATCCACCGCGTCGAGACAAAGCGGATGTCTGCCATCCACGATACGGCCTGGACCCAGGCGGCGATCATCCGCGGCTATGCCAATCTCGCGCGCGCCAGCGGCGAGGCGCGGTGGCTGGAGGCGATGCGGCAGGCCGCGGATGTGCAGGCGAGCCGGTTCGAGCCCGCCAGCGGGCAGTTCCGCTTTGCCGGACATGAGGACGACCGGTTCTGCTCGCTGGTGCACTGTGCCCTCGCCAATTGCGCGCTGCTGGCGGCGTCCGACCTGGTGGACGCCGCGCGCCAGCGGCACTACCGCCAGGTCGCGCAGGAAAACGTGGAACGCTACTGGCTGCCCCGGCTCTGGGTGGAGGACGAGGGGGCCTTCCGCTTCAGCGAGACGGACTTCATCAGCCCTCACGAGCATCGCTTCGTCCTCAACTTCAACACGATGGCCCTCGAGTGCCTGCTGGCCCTCGCCGATCGCACCGGCACCGCCGCCTACCGCGCCCGTGCGCGGCGCATCGGCGACTGGCTGCTGGCGAAATGCCGCCACACCCGCGACGTCTTTGCCCGCCTGCCGGCGCCGGCAGGCGGCCAGCCCATGCCGCCGGGCGGCCTGCCGTACCAGTTCACCCCCACCCAGCAGCAGCCGGAGAACTGCGTCACCCTTTACGCCGGCCTGGCGTTGCGCGGCCTGGTGGCCCTCTACCGCGACACGGGCGACCCGGAGGCCGCGACCGTCATCCGCGACACGGCGGCGTTCCTGCTGCGGATGCGCGATCCGGAGACCCGGCTCTTTTATCACACCACGCGCGGGGGCGCGATCCAGCCGTATCCGCAGTTCGTGGCCGGCGCCGGCATGACGCTGCTCGGCCTGCTGGAGGCGGCGGAGCTGGCCGGGCCCGACGCCCTCGCTGACGACACCCTGACGGCACTCCTCGCGCAGCAGTACGCGAACGGCGCCTTCCCCAGCTTCATCGGCAAGAATCGCACGGGGGGGCGAGGCGGACAGGGCGTTGTGTGGGAAGACGTCGTCGCCGGCGTCAACTGGAACGCCCAGCTGTTCGAATATCTTACCCGGCGCGTTCCCGAGCCGCGGGCGGTCGCCAGCGTGCCGTCCGTGCAGCCGGTGCGCGTCGCCACCTCGCGCTTTCTCTACGTGGAAACGCCCGCCAGCGTGCTCATCGCCTCCTGGGCTCCTTTCCCCAGCGCGGGGTGCTACTGGATGCGCAAGCGGGCGCGCCGGGCCGCGCTCGCCTGCTATCCGCGCTACGCGCTCTCGCAGGTCGCACGGCGGGTGCTCCGGCGCGGGCGAGGCGGGACTCAGGCATGACACAGACGCTTACCACCGCCGAAGTCAAGCAACGCAGTCTCAGCGGCTACAAGTGGCTCTTCAGCACGAATGTCATCAGCGTGCCGGCGATTTACCTGACGACGTTCCTGCTCGCGCGCACCGGGAAAGAGACGCTGGGCGTCTACGCGCTGACGCAGATCTGGGTCAGCATCATCATGACGTTCGTCTTCCTCGGAGGCACGACCGTCATTCGGCATTTCACGGCGAAGCTCCTGGATGCCACCGAGCGCGGCAAATTCATCAGCACCTATCTCGTGATGCTGCTGACGGCGTTCCTCCTCTGCCTGGCGGCCGCCCTCTGCTTTCCAGCCGTCAGCCGCCTGCTCTTCGAGCGCGAGATGACCCTGCCGCTGGCGCTGGCGCTGACGCTCTTTGCGCTCCTGCTGATTCATTATGAAGTGTTGCAAGGAGTGACCTCCGGGCTCATTGACCTGAAGGGCGCGGCCGTCGCGCGCATGGCCCAGTTTCTGGTGCCGCTGCCGGTGGTGCTGGTCTGCTTCGTGTTCGCCCGCGACTTCCTCCGCACCCACACGCTGGAGATTCTCGTCGGCGCTTTCAGCCTGGCCTATATCCTCGGCAGCATCTTCTGCCTGCGCAATATCCGCCGTGAGGGGCGCTTCTCCCTGACGCCGGGCTGGCATCTCCCGCCGGGGTTCTGGTCGTTCATGCTCACCACGCAGCTCGCCACAATTTTCACGTTTGTCTATGGCCAAGTCGACCGCATCTTCGTCTTAAAGATCGCCGATCTAGCCGGTCTCGGCGCGTATCAGGCGGTGCTGAGCCTGCAGCACATCGTCACCTTCGCCCCGGAGATCATCAGCCCCTCACTGGTACCGATTTTTTCAACGTTGCTGGCGAGCGGCGAGCATCACGCGCTGCTGTCCATGTATGCGAACCTGCAGCGCCTGTTCACCATCCTCTTCACCATCCTCGCGATCTTCATGGTGGCCTTCTCGCACCATATTCTCGCGCTCTTCGGCCCCGGGTACGCTGATTACTCTGCCCTGCTCTGTCTGTTCTCCGCGAGCTCGGTGATCCGCTGTCTGGCGACACCGAACTGGGCGATTCTGACGAGCCTGGAGAAGAATGCCTACCGGTTGAGCATCAGTTCCCTTCAGATCACCATCCAATTGGTCGGCACCTTCTTGCTCATCGCCCCGTTCGGCATCTATGGCATCGTCGGCAGCAAGATCGGAGGAGCGATTCTCGCGCAGATCAGCACGCTCACCTTCATCACCCTGTTTGTCCGCCGCGGGTTTGGCATTCCCCCCATCTACTGGGCGGCGGTCGGGGTCACCATTGTCTTAGTGGGCATCCGCATCCTGCTCGGCCCATCGCCGCTGGCGCATTCCGCCGGCCTCGCGGGCCTTGCGCTGATTGCGTTCTGGTTTTTCGGGAAACTTAGTCTCGCGGAATTCCGGCAGTTGCTGTCGCTGGTGCTCAAGCGCACGGCAAACCGGCCTGTCGCGGTCCCCGCGGGTGAGGAATAGCCGGGTGCCCGGCGCGAGCATCACGCCGCGAGGCCGGGGTTCACACGGCAAAGGAGACACCACCATGACCGAGGCTTTTGAGCGCGGTGATTTCACACAACTCCACGCCACGGTGATCGCCCCCGGGCTCTGCACCCGCTGCGGCGCGTGCGCCGGCATCTGCCCGCACGGGGCCATCACCATCGCCAGTTGCGACAGCCTGCCCGTCGTGGACGCGTCCCTGTGCACGCACTGCGGCCGCTGCCTGCCGTCCTGTCCGGGGCAAGGGTATCCGGTGACGGCGTGGACGGCCGCGCGCGGCGCGCCGGCCGACGCCGATCCGACCTGGGGGCCGGTGCACGGCATCTGGCGCGGCTACGCGTGTGACGCGGAGATTCGCGCGGCGGCCGCCTCCGGCGGCATCGCGACCGCCCTGCTCTGCTACTGTCTCGCCGCCGGGCTGGTGGATGAGGTGGTGGTGGTGACGCTCGAAGCCGGGCAGCCGGTGGTGCGCTTCACCGACGATCCCGCGGTGGTGACGGCCGCCGTGGGCAGCAAGTACGCGCCGGTGCCGCTGCTGCAGACGGTGCTGCCCGCGCTGCGCGAGCGTCCGCGGCGCATCGCCCTCACCGCTACGCCGTGCCAGCTGGCCGGCTGGTATCGCGCCACCACGCTGCTGCCCCGGCTGCGCGAGTACCTGGTGCTGGCCATCGGCCTGTTTTGCGGCCACGTGCAAACCACGGATTCCCTGACGGCGATCGGCTCCACGATCAACGTGCGCTACCCGGACGCTGCGACCTTCGTGGGGTGGCGCTGCGGGCCGTATCCGGGCTGTGCCCGCTTTGTCACGCCGGAGGGCGAGGTGCGCGAGAAGCCGCTCTACCCCTGGCTCGATATCGCGGTGCCGTTCTTCACCCCGCAGCGCTGCTTCCTGTGTCCCGACGGAGGGAACTGGCTCTCGGATCTGACCCTGGGGGATATTCACGCCGGCGGCACGGACGAGACCGTCGTCATCGCCCGCACCGCGCACGGACAGCAGGTGCTGGCAGCGGCGCGGGACGCGGGCGTGCTGACCTACACGGCGATGACCGACGCCGAAAAACGCGCCACCGTGGTGACCGGCATCACCCGCTCCAAGCTGCGGGCCGGCCTGGAGCGCATCGCCTGGCACCAGCGCAAAGGGCTCCCCGCGCCCGAGTTCGACTACGCGCCAGCGGTTATGTGCCGGGCGAAAATCCCCGGACAGACGCCCGGCCTGCTCAAGTATCTGCTGGCCATGTGGTGGCGCCACCCCGGCCGGCTCGCCTGGCTGCGGCGCCATCCGCGTCTCCTGGAGTGGCTCGGTCGCCAGTTGTATCGGTTTCCCACCGCGCTCCCCGGCTATCGCCTGCTGCGGCGGCTGCGGCGCGGCTGATGGCGGTGGGGGCGGACGGCGCTGTCCAGGCCACGGCGACGCATTGCCGCGCATAGAGATGATATGTTAGAATATGCCTATCGCCATACTCGGCTTGATGCTCTTGCTGCCTGGCTCCCCGGGCGCACGCGCGCCTCCTGAAAGGCTACGATGTCTCGTCGTACTGCAACAACCCGGAAAGCGGCGTTATTCATCCCCTCCCTGCGCTGTGGTGGGGCGGAACGCGTGATGCTCAACATCGCGCATGGCTTGCTGGCCGAGGGCATCCCGGTGGAGATGATCCTCCTGCGCAAGCGCGGCGCCTTTGCGGCATTACTGCCCCGCGAAGCGACCGTTGTCGAATTGGGCGCCCGCAATCTCCTCGCCGCCATTCCGCCGCTGGCGCGGTATCTCCGGCGGGAACGGCCCGCCGCGTTCCTTGCGGCGCTGGCGCTGGCCAATCTCGCGAGCGTGGCGGCCCACCGGCTCGCCGGCAGCCCAACGCGGCTGGTGCTCAGCGTGCACACAACGTACTCGCAGTCGTACCCGCGGAAAAAGCACCGCCTCCTGCGCACCGTCGTGCCCCGGCTGATGCGCTGGCTGTACCCATTGGCCGACGCGGTGGTCGCCGTCTCGCAGGGGGCGGCGCGCGACCTGGTCAGCTATCTCGGCCTCTCCCCCGCGCATGTGCAGACGATCTACAACCCGGTGATCGGGCCGGACTTTTACGCGCGCGCCGCACAGCCGGTGGACCACCCCTGGTTCGCGCCGGGGCAGCCGCCGGTGATCGCGAGTGTGGGCCGCCTGGTGAAGGCGAAAGACTACGCGACGCTGCTGCGCGCCTTCGCGCTGGTGCAGCCACAGCATGACAGCCGCCTGCTCATCCTGGGGGAAGGCCGCGAGCGCGCCGCGCTGGAAGCCCAGGTGCGCGAACTCGGCCTGGAGGCCGTGGTGCAGCTGCCCGGTTATGCCGAGAATCCGTATGCCGCCCTCGCGCGCGCCCGCCTGCTCGTGCTGTCCTCGGCCTGGGAAGGCTTTGGCAATGTGCTGGTGGAAGCGCTGGCGCTGGGCACCCCGGTGATCGCCACCGACTGTCCGAGCGGCCCCCGGGAGATCCTGCGCGATGGCGCGTACGGCGTCCTGTGCCCGGTGGGCGATCCCGACCGCCTGGCGCAGGCAATGCTGGCCGAACTGCGCCAGCCGGAGAAAACCGCCCCCGACTTCCCGGCGGCGACCTATACGGCAGAGACCGTCGCCCGCCAGTATCGCGCCGTGCTCTTTCCCGCGGAGACGGCAGTGCCGGAGGCCGCGCGATGAGCCCTGCGCCGGCATATCGCATCGCGCCGCGCGCGCACTACGCATCCGGTGTCGTCCTGGGGGGGGGCGCGGCCATCGCCCTCGCGGCGTTCTTCCTGCTGCCCGCGCCGCTGCACCTGCTGCTGCCCGCGGCGCTGGCGGGGCTCTGCTGGGTGTATCTGAGTTACGCGCACCCGCTCCCCGCGTTTCTCATCCTGCTGGGCACGGCCCTCCTCCTGTATTATCGGCTCATGCTCTCCGGCGATGATGGCGGCTTGGCGATTGTGGACCTGCTCTGGGCCGTGTTTTTCGGCAGTTGGCTGCTGCGCGCGGGCATCACCGCGCCCACACGCGTGCCCCGCGTGCCGTTTGCCGTCATCACGCCCCTGCTGCCGTATACCCTGCTGTCGTTCCTGTTGCCGATACTCGGGGTGGCGCTCTACCTGCATCCGCTGTCCTTCGCGATCCCCGGCCTGCGCCTGCTGGAGTGGGTCAGTTTCGCGTTCATCGCGTATGACCTCGCGGCACGCTACGGGGAGCAGCGCCTGCGCACCGCGCTCACCTGGCTGCTGACCGCGGTGCTGCTCATCCACGGCGCCTACGCCGTCGTCCAGATGGGCGCCCGGCTGGGGATGCTGCCAGCCCAATGGCTCTATTTTGACAATCTGATTGTCGGAGCCGGCAAGGCGAACTGGTTCACGCCGACGCGCTCCACCGGGCTGATGCTCAACCCCAACGTGTTCGGCCACCTGACGGTGATGCTCGTCTTTTTCTTTCTCGCCCGCTTTCTGGCCGCCGGCCGTTCGCTGGCCAGTCTGCTCTGCGCGACGTTCGCGCTCATCCTGCTGCTGCTGTCCGGCTCCCGCTCCGGCCTCGTCGGGGTCGCCGTCGGCGTCCTGCTGGTCCTGTTCTCCCTGCCGAAATCGCACCGCATCCTCCGGCAGGTGGTCGTGTCGGCGGTGGCGATTGGCCTGGCCCTCGCCATGCTCTGGCCGTTCGCGCCCGTCGCGCTCCAGCAGCGGTTCGCGCGCTTCAGCCACCTGCTCTCAACCCAGGATATCGCCCAGGACAGCAGTATGTCCGGCCGAGTACACCTGTGGACCGACGCCTGGCAGGCCGCCGAGGCGCGCTATCCGCTGGGCACGCTGGTGCCGCCCAGCTACGCGCTGGAGAGCCCCATTGATGGCTACCTCGTCTTCAGCGCCGTCATGGGCACGCCGCTCTATACCGTGCTTTTTCTCGTCATGCTCTGGCACGTGGGGACACTCGCGCGGGTCACGCTGCGCCGGTGTACGGCAGCCACCGAGCAGGTCATCCCCCTCATGCTGATCGGGTGGACCGGCGGCCTGCTCGGCAGTTCGTTCACCTCCTCGCCTATGCTGTTGCCCCATGTGCTCATGCCGTTCTGGGCCTGCATCGGGCTGCTGCTTTGGCAATACACCCAGCCGTTCGGCGCCATTGCTCCCCCTGCCAGGAGAGTGCTTGCATGAGTTCCATCCGCACCATGATCATGTCGCTGGTGAAAGCGCGCGAGGTGCGCTACTATCGCACCCTGCAGCAGGTGGCCGGGCAGTCCGATGAGGCCGTGCGCGCACTCCAACTGGCCAAGCTGCGCGCGCTGGTGGCCCACTTCGCCGAGATGCCCTACTACCGCGCGCACCTGGCGGAGGCGGGGGTCGCGAGCACCGACCTGCGCGATCTCGCCGACCTGGCCCAGCTTCCGCCGGTGACCAAAGAGTTCCTGCGCGCGCACCTGGACGCCATCGGCGCCAGCCCGCTGGCCGTGCAACAGATCAGCACCAGCGGGTCCAGCGGTGTCAATACGGTCTTCTGGGGCGACCAGCGCGCGCGCATCGCCCGCCATGCGGCCACGCGCTTCGGCTTTTCGCTGGCCGGCGTGGACGCCTGGCGCGACGCGACGATCAGCATCTGGGGTCTGTCCCCATCCACGTCGCGGAAGCAGCGCCTGCTGGAAGGTGCCGTCCGGTTCGTCACCAACACGCGCCTGCTCAACGGCTACGGCCTTGACGAGGCGCGCGCGCTGGACTACCTGCGGCAGCTCGCGGCCGCCCGCCCCCGCATCCTGGTGGGGTATCCCTGCTACCTGACCCTGCTCGCGCAAGCCGGGCTGCGGCACGGGGTGGCCCCGCAGACCCCCGCGGCCGTCATCACCAGCGGCGAGCAACTGCTGGAGACCCAACGCGAGGTCATCGAGCGCTATTTCCAGACGCGTCTGTTCAATCGGTACGGCTCGCGGGAATTCAGCCAGATCGCCCACGAAGACGCCACGCACGGCGCGCTGTACATCCCGCCCACGCGCTTCCTGGTCGAGACGGACGCCCACGGTGAACTGCTCATCACCGATCTCGATAACTACGCCACGCCTTTCATCCGCTATCGCATCGGTGATTGCGGCGCGGTGGGCGACGCGCGCACGCATCTCGGCCGCCCGGGGCAATGCATCATCGAACTGGCCGGCCGCGTGCATGACCTGCTGACGACCCCGTCCGGCCGGCTCATCCCCGGGCAATTCTGGACGCTGCTGAGCCGGTCCGTCCCGGGGATTCAGGCGTTCCAGATCGTGCAACTCGACGACCGGCGCATTGAGATGCGCATCATCCCCGATGCCACCTATGACGCCGCGCAGGAGCCGCATCTGCACGCGCACCTGCACGAGGAGTTCGGCGATGAGGTGGCATTGACCGTACAGCTCTGCACCGCGCTGGAAGAAACCGCGATGGGCAAGCGGAAGTTCATCATGCGCCGCACGCCGTAAAGGACATCATCATGGCCCGCTACGACCTCCCGATCGTGATGCTGCATACTGTCAACGATGCCCCGCAGGAGCATCCGCTGGGATTCCTGACGTTCTCCTCCCGGCAGTTTCGCGCCTTCCTCCGCTTCTTTCAGCGGGATGGCTACCGGACGATCTTCTTCTCCGAACTGCCGGCCCTCATCGCGGCGGGGGCGCTGGGCCGCGAGAAGCTCGTGCTGCTGACCTTTGACGACGGCTTTCTCGACAATGCGCTGATCGCACTGCCCATCCTGCAGGAGTTCGGGATGAAGGCGACGATCTTCGCCAATCCCGGCTATGCCGGCGCCGGGCCGGCGCGCACGCTGGCCGATGTGCCCAACGCCTGGGGGTATCTGAACGTCGCGGAACTGCGCGCGCTGCAGCAGAGCGGGGTCTTCGATGTGCAGTCGCACACCATGACGCACGATTTCATCTTCACCGACGATACGATCGTCGACCTCTACACCCCCGATAAATTTGACCAGTATCACTGGCTCTGCTGGATGCTGCACCCGCCGTGCGCCCGGGAATGGCACGGCGATGTCCGCCGCTTTGCCTCGCGCATCCCCACCGGGTATCCGATTTTCACCTATGATCGGTGCCTGGCTGGGCGCCAGTTCATCCCGGATCCCGCATTTGTGGCGCGCTGCCTTGAGAATGCCCAGCGTGCGCACTCGCGGCCGCTGGAGGCACTGCGCGACATGCCGGCCGGCGATTATGAGAGCCAGGAGGCGTACGAAGGCCGCGTGCGCGAGCAGCTTGCGGGATCGCGCGCGGTCCTCGCGTCCACGCTCGGCACCACGATCGACACCGTCTGCTTCCCGGGCGGATGCTACAATCCCCTGGTGCTGGCGCAGGCGGAGGAGGCAGGCTACCGGTATTATATGCGCGCCAGCCGCGATCGCAGCGGCATGAACGTGCCCGCACTCAGCGCGGCCCCGCTGCCGCCGCTCGTCGGCCTGCGCCGGCTGAGTTTCACCCACGACTATCCGCAGGCGCTGCCAGCGTCGCTCGCGGCGTATTGGCTCGCGAAGATCAGCATTTCCGCCTACCAGGGCGATGCCTGGTTCCGGGGCGGCAAGCAGATGCTGCGCGCGGCACGGCGCCTGTTGGCCGCCGGCCGTGCGCGCGCGCACTGAGCCGCAGGGCAGGGAGGAGGCACCACCGTGCGACATGTCGCCATTCTGACGACCGGCCTCGCCTTCGGCGGCGCGGAAACCCAGCTCGTGCGCCTGGCGATGGGCCTGCAAGCGCGCGGGTGGACGGTGTCCGTCCTCTGCATACTGCCGCCGCAGGCGTTCACCGAGGAACTCGGCGCGCGGGAGATCCCGGTGTATACCCTCAATCTGCGCGCGCGCCCGGCCAGCCTGCGGGCGTTCCCGGCGGCCATCGGCCTGCTCAAGCGGCTGCGGCCGGATGCGCTGGTCAGCTTCAACCTGCCGGCGAATATCCTCGGGCGCCTCCTCGGCAAGCTGGCGGGCATCCCGGCGGTGATCACGTCAATCCGCACCGAGTCCATCGGGCGGGGGCGCCGGCTGGCGCTGCGGCTCACCGATGGCTGGAGCACGGTGACGGCGACGAACTCGCGCATCGTGGCGGAGAAGCTGGTGCGCGCCGGCGTGGTGTCGGCCGCGCGGGCGGCCGTCATTCCGAATGGGCTCGATATCGAGCGTTTTCAGGTGGCACCGGAGGTGCGGGCGGCGCGGCGCGCCGAACTGGGGCTTGCGCCGGAGACCTTTCTCTGGGTCGCCGTCGGCCGCCTGCAGCCGGCGAAGGATTATCACACCTTGCTGGAGGCCGTCGGCCGCCTGGCACCGGATGCGCCGCCCTTGCTCGTCGCCGTCGCCGGGCAGGGCGCGCTGCACGCCGAACTGGCCGGGCGCGCCGCCGAGCTGGGCGTGGCGGAGCGCGTGCGCTTCCTGGGGCTGCGCCGCGACATTCCGGCGCTGCTCAACGCGGCGGACGCGCTGGTGCTCTCTTCCGCCTGGGAAGGGATGCCGAACGCGGTGATGGAAGCGCTGGCGGCCGCCCGGCCCGTCGTCACCACCGAGGTGGGCGGGGTGCGCGAACTCGTGCTGGAGGGGGGCAGCGGCTTCATCGTGCCCCCGCGCGATGCCGACGCGCTGGCCGCCGCCATGCAGCGCCTGATGCACCTGCCGGCGGAGACGCGTATGGCGATGGGCCAGGCGGGGTATCAACACATCTACGACCATTATCGCGTGGAGCAAGTTATTTCACAGTGGGAGCAGGTCATTTGCGGGGCGATACCCCGCGATGGCGTCCAGCAGACCGTATGACCGACACACCGATCACTCTCGTGCATATCACCACCGTCCCTGGCTCGCTGGGCTTCCTGCGCGGGCAAATCGGCTTCATGAAGGCGCGGGGGCTGGCCATCGAGGCCATCTCCTCGCCGGGGGAGCGCCTGGCGCAGTTTGCCGAGCGTGAAGGGGTGCCGGTACACGCGGTGCCGATGCCGCGCAGCATCACCCCGCTCGCCGACCTGATGGCGCTGCGCCGGCTCGTCGCCCTGCTCAAGCGCATCAAGCCGACGATCGTCCACGCGCATACGCCGAAGGGCGGCCTGCTCGGCATGATCGCCGCGCGGCTGGCCGGCGTGCCCGTGCGCATCTACCACATGCGCGGCCTGCCAATGATGACCGCCACCGGCTGGAAACGCACGCTGCTCTCGCTGACGGAACGGGTCTCCTGCCGTCTTGCCCACCGCGTCATCTGCGTCAGCCACTCCATACGCCAGTACGCCATTGACGCCGGACTTTGCCCGGCGGAGCAGATCGTCACCTTCCACGGCGGCAGCGGCAACGGCGTGGATGCCGAGGGGCGCTTCAACCCTGACGCACTGGACCCCGCCACGCGCGCGACGCTACGCGAGCGCCATGGCATTCCGCTCGATGCCACGGCGATCGGCTTCGTCGGGCGCGTGGTGCGCGACAAAGGCCTCATCGAGCTGGCGGGCGCGTGGACGACGCTGCGCGAACAGTTTCCGGCGCTGCGCCTGTTGATCTGCGGCCGTATCGAGCCCCAGGATCCGCTGCCGCCGGCGGTGCTGGCGATGCTGCAGGACGATCCGCGGGTGCATCTCATCGGCGAAGTGACCGATGTGCCGGGATATCTTATGGCGATGGATATCCTCTGCCTGCCCACCTATCGCGAAGGCTTCCCCAACGTGCCGCTGGAAGCGGCGGCCATGCGTCTGCCGGTGGTGGCGACGCGCATCCCTGGCTGCGTTGATGCGGTCGCCGAGGGCGACACCGGCCTGCTGGTGCCGCCGTATGATGCCGAGGCGCTCGCGGAGGCGCTGGGCCGCTATCTCGCCGACCCGGCGCTGCGGCAGGCGCACGGCCTGGCCGGCTATGCCCGCGTGCGGCGCGATTTCCGCCCGCAGGCGATCTGGGAAGCGATCTATGGGGAGTACCGGGCGCTGCTGGCAGCTCGGGGGATCACGGCATGCGTGCCCGATATGCGGTAGCTCTTCCGGTTGTCATGCGAGCCCGAAACGTCTACAATGCCTACGAACGCATTCTGGAACGGCATCGCGGCCGGCGCGCCGCGGAGGTAGCCTCGTGATCATTGACGCCGTCGTGCAGCAGTCGCCGACGCTGCAGTTCAGCTTAACAGCGCAGAAATTGAAGACGCAGGGGCGCGACATCATCTCGCTGGGACTGGGGGAGCCGGATTACGACACCCCCGACCATATCAAAGCGGCCGCCGCGGAGGCGCTGCGGGCGGGGATGACCCGCTACAGCGCGGCGTCGGGGCTGCCCGAATTGCGGGAGCTGGTGGCGCAGAAGCTGCGGCAGGACAACGGCATCCCCGCCAAGGCGGACGAGGTGCTCATCGTGCCGGGGGCGAAGAACGCCCTCTTCCTCGCCTGCGCCGCCGTGCTGCGGCCCGGCGACGAGGTGATCAACCTCACCCCGTGCTACGTGAGCAACGTGCCTATCCTCAAGCTGGCGGAGCCGGGGTGCGTCATGCACACTGTGCCGCTGCTGGCCGATACCTTCCGGCTGGACCGCGCGCGCATCCTCGCGGCGCTGTCGCCGCGCACCCGGCTCATCGTCATCAACTACCCGAATAACCCCAGCGGCAAGATGCTGGACGCGGATGACGCCGCCTTCCTGCGCGCGGTGGTGGCCGAGCGCGACTGCTATCTGCTCTCCGACGAAATCTACGAGCGGCTGGCCATCGCCGACCTGGCGCACATTTCGCCGGCGGCCTTCCCGGAGATCGCCGAACGGGTGATCACCGTCAACGGCTTCAGCAAGTCGTACGCGATGACCGGCTGGCGCATCGGCTACACGCACGCCGCGCCGGCGCTCACCGCGGTGATGCTGAAGGTGCACCAGCAGCTCAACACGAATACCGCGGCCTTCATTCAAAAAGCCGCCGTCGCCGCATTGGCCGGACCGCAGGACCGCCTGCGGCAGTTCATCGGCGATCTGCGCGCGCGCGCCGCGCTGTATCGCGACTTCGTCGCCGCCACCCCGACGGTGCGCTCGGCGCCGGTGGAGGGCGGCTTCTTCGGCTTCCTGCACATCGGCGCGACGGGATTGGGCTCGGACGCCTGCGCCACCGCGCTGCTGGAGGACACCGGCGTGGCGGTGATCCCCGGCATCTCCTTCGGGGAGGATTTCGACGCCTGGGTGCGCATCTCGCTGGCCGCCGCGACGGGAGAGCTGGCGGAAGGGCTGCGGCGCATCGGGGGATTTATGGCGCGGCACGCGGCAGCGTAAAGAGGAAGAGGGGATTGCACCGCGAAGTGCGCAGAGCGCGCGGAGGAGTCTACAGGGTAACGATGGCTACGGCCTGAGCGGCGCCGCTCCGCCGCGTGGCGCACGAGCAACGAGCGGGTGCATGCCCGCCTGGTGGTGAAACTGTTTTTCGAAAGTGCAGGTTGTATGATTCGTGTCTTGTTAACGCGCGCATTTTTTGACGACGATCTCGCCTACCTGTGGGCCGGGCTGCGGCCTGACGTGGAGCTGGTGACGCCGCCGGCGTTCACGCCCGAGGCGCTGCTGGCGGCGGTGGGTGATGTGGACGCGCTGCTCGGCGATACGCTCACCCGGTCGCTGCTGGAGCGGGGGGCGCGCCTGCGGCTCATCCAGGTGCCGTGGACGGGGGTGGACCGGCTGGATTTCGCGCTGCTCCGCGACTTCCCGGTGACGGTGTGCAACTCGCACAGCAACGCCGTGCCGGTGGCGGAGATGGCGGTGAGCCTGATGCTCGCCATCGCGAAGAAGGTGCCGCTGCACGACGCCCGCCTGCGCCAGGGGAACTGGATGCGCCCGACGCGCGGCGAGCCGGAGTCGCACGTGCCGCCGACGCTGGTGAGCGGCTGCACCGCCGGCTTCCTGGGTTTTGGCGCCATCGCCCGGCAGATCGCGCAGCTCCTCTCCGGGTTCAACATGCGCTTCATCGCCACCGACGCCCGCGCCGGCGAGGCGCCCCCGGCGCCGCTGGCCGCGGTCTACCCGCCGGGAGGCCTGCTGGAGGTGGCAACGGCGAGCGACCTGCTCTTCGTCACCCTGCCGTTGACCCCCGCTACCCGCGGGCTGGTGAACGCCGACGTTTTCGCGGCGATGAAGCCGGGCGCCTACCTCATCAACACGTCGCGCGGCGAGGTGGTGGACGAAGCGGCGCTGTATGCCGCGCTGAGCGCGCGCCGCATCGCCGGCGCGGCCATTGACACCTGGTACCAGTATCCGAAGTCCGGCGAGCCGCGGACGCTGCCCTCGGCGCGTTTCCCCTTCCATGAGCTGGACAACCTAGTGCTCTCGCCGCACCGCGCCGGCTTCGCCGACGGGATGCTGCCGCACCTGCAGGACGTGATTACCAATCTGAACCGCCTGGCGGCGGGCGAGCCGCTCATCAACCAGGTGGACGTGCACGCCGGTTTCTGACACGATGGTTGATTACTTCGCACCCGAGATTGTCGAAGCGCTGAAAGCCAACCCGCCCTTGCCGCGCAAAGGCGGATATGACGCGCTGGTCCGGCTGATTGACATCCTCGCCGCCGTGACGGCGCTGCTCGTCTTCGGCCCGCTCATGCTGGTGCTGGCGCTGGCCATCAGGCTGGGCGACGGCGGGCCGGTCTTCTTCCGCCAGGAGCGCATGGGCAAGGGCGGGAAGGGGTTCCGCATTTTCAAGTTTCGCTCGATGGTGGTGAACGCCGAGCAGTCCGGCGCGAAGTGGCGGATGACGAAGGACGACCGCCGCGTCACCCGCGTGGGGAAGATCCTGCGCGAGTTCCACCTGGACGAGCTGCCGCAGCTCTTCAACGTGCTGCTGGGGCAGATGTCGCTGGTGGGGCCGCGCCCGGCGCTGCTCTTCCAGCAGGAGTACTACGAGGCGTGGGAGCGGCCGCGGCTGGCGGTGCCGCCGGGGATGACCGGCCTCTCGCAGGTGTCCGGCGGCAACGCGCTGAACTGGGACCAGCGCATCCTCATTGACGTCTATTACGTGCGCCATCGCCACATCGGGATGTACCTGTGGATTCTGGCGCAGACCGTGCGGCAGATTTTCGTGAAACAGGGCATTTACACGGCCGACGGCACCGTGAAAGGATGGACCCGGCCAGTGCCCGACTGGTATACGGAGGGCGGGGAGGCATCCCCGGCCCGGGAGGGAGCACCCGATGCTTGAATCGTCCCGCGTGTATCTGCGCCCGCTGGAGGAGCAGGACCTGCCGTTGCGCGTGAAGTGGGTGAATGACCCGGAAATCCGCCCGATGCTGATGTTCGACTACCCACTGTCGCTGGCGAAGACGCGCGCCTGGTTCCAGAAGACGCTGATGGACGACACGAAGGTGAACTTCTCCATCGTGGAGAAGGAGACGGGCGCCGTCATCGGCATGACCGGGCTCATCGAGATCAGCATCACGCATCGGCGCGCGCAGCTCTACATCACCATCGGGGAGAAAAAGTACTGGGGCCGCCGGCTGGCCGACGAGATCATCCAGCTCGTGCTGGAATACGGCTTCGTCGAGCTGAACCTGAACAAGATCTATCTTTTCACCCTGCCCGCCAACGAGCGCGGCCGCAAGGTGTACGCGCGCAACGGCTTCGTCACCGAGGGGGTGCTGCGCCAGCACTACTACTGCGTGGGCGCCTACCAGGATCTGACGCAGCAGAGCGTGCTGCGCGGCGAGTGGGCAGCGCGGCGGGCGGCGGAAGCGAAATAGGGACCTCACGCGATGAACATCCTCTTCACCTGCGCTGGGCGGCGCAATTATCTCTTGCAGTTCTTCCGCGAGGCGCTTGCTGGGCGCGGGCAGGTGTTCGCCGCCGACGCCTCGCCCACCGCGCCGGCGATGATGGAGGCGGACCGCGCCTTCGTGGTGCCGCGGGTGGATGATCCGACGTATTTTGACGTGATCACCGCGCTGGCGGTGGAGCATGACGCACGCCTGCTCATCTCGCTGAACGACCTGGAGCTGCCGTACCTCGCCCGCGAGAAGGCGCGCCTGCGGGCGCTGGGCATCCTGCCCGTCGTCTCCGAGCCGTGGGTCATTGACACCTGCTTCGACAAGTACCGCACCGCGCGGACGCTGGCGGAGATCGGGCTGGCCGCGCCGAAGACGTACCTGACGCTGGCGGAGGCGCGGGCCGCGCTGGCCGCCGGCGAGCTCAGCTACCCGCTGGTGGTGAAGCCGCGCTGGGGCACCGGCTCCATCGGGTTGGAGTTCCCGCAAGACGCGCGCGAGCTGGAGCTGGCGCACGCGCTGGTGTCGCTGCGGCTGTCGCGCACCATCATCGCCGACGTGAGCGCCGCCGACCCGGCGCGCAACGTGCTCATCCAGGAGCGCCTGCCGGGGCAGGAATACGGGCTGGATATCGTCAACGACCTGGACGGCAACCACGTGACTACCTTCGTGAAGCAGAAGCTGGCGATGCGCGCCGGGGAGACGGACAAGGCGGAGACGGTGGACGCGCCGGCGCTGCGCGTCCTCGGCGCGCGCATCGCCGCCCACCTGCGCCATGTGGGCAACCTAGACTGCGACGTGTTCCTCACCCCGGACGGCCCGGTGGTACTGGAGATGAACGCGCGCTTCGGCGGGGGCTATCCCTTCTCGCATATCGCCGGCGCCAACCTGCCCGCGGCGCTGCTGGCTTGGCACGCCGGCGAGACGCCCGATCCCGCCTGGCTGCGCGTGACATCTGGCATCATCGCCGCGAAATGCGACCGGCTGGTGGCGCGGACGCACGTCGAATTGGGATGGTGAGGCACGCGGTTGGGAAGCGCGCCCTCGCCCCCCAATCGCCCTCCATAGGCAAATATGCCCATTCCTGTTATCATTCTATCGTAACACTTACCTAACTCTGGAGCACGTCCCATGGCTGTCGCCGTTGCACCGGTTCATTTTCCCGTGTTCGCCCCCACCCTTCCCGACCCCGCGGAGCTGCACGACGTCATCGTGTCGGTTTTTGCCTCCGGCCGCGTCACCGTCGGCCCGCAGGTGGCGGCGCTTGAAGAGGAAGTGGGCGCGCGGCTGGGCGTGCGCCACGTCATCGGCGTCTCCTGCGGCACCAACGCCCTGCTGCTGCTGCTGCGCGCGCTGAACCTGCCCGCCGGCGGCGAGGTGATCACCCCCACCTTCACTTTCGCGGCCACCGCGCAGGCGCTGCTCTGGCACGGGCTGACGCCGGTCTTTTGCGACAGCGATCCCGATACCTTCACCATGGACGCGGCGGCGGCGGACGCGCTCATCACCGAAAAGACTGTCGCCATCTACCCGGTGAATATCTTCGGCGTGGCGGGCGACCTTGATGCCTACCAGGCGCTCGCCGACCGTCACGGCCTGCCGCTGCTCTTCGACAGCGCGCAGGGCATCGGCAGCACCTACAAGGGCCGCGCGGTGGGCACCTTCGGCGCCGGCGAAGCCTTCAGCATGAGCCCCACCAAGGTGGTGACCGCGCTGGAAGGCGGCCTGATTACCACCAATGACGACGAGCTGGCCTACCAGCTGCGCTACATGCGCGACTACGGTAAGGCTGAGGACGGCGAGGATATGCGGTGGTTGGGCCTCTCCGCCCGCATGTCCGAGATCAACGCGGCCGTCGCCCGCTGGTCCTTCGCCCGGCTGGATACCTGGATCGCCAACCGCACCGCCATCATGGAGCGCTACCTGGCGCGGCTGGGCGAGATGCCCGGCCTCAGCACCCAGCAGATTCCCGCCGACCGCACCTCGTCGCGCAACTACATCGTCATCCTGCTCGATCCCGACCGCGCCCCCATCACCCGCGACGAACTGTACCGGAAACTGAAGGACGAAGGCGTGCAGACGAAGCGCTACTTCTACCCCGCGCTGCATAACCAGACGCTCTTCCGCGACGTGGAGCCCGGCTGCGCCGCGCGCCTGCCCGTCGCCGCGCGCATCGCCGACACCGCCCTCGCCCTCCCGATGTATTCGCACATGACCCTCGACACCGTGGACGAAATCTGCGACATCGTGGAATCCTGCTGCATGGCCTACGCGTAGCGGGTCGTCACGCTGTCGCTTGCCCTGCAAACGGTCGCGCGCGACGGACGGGTGCGCTGATACGCACACGCCGACGTGACAACCCCGTACACCTACGCGTACGCGGCGCACATTCGCCCACTCCACCCACCCGCGCCCCGATGCATGCATCGGGGCGCGGGTGGGTGGTCTTGGACGACGCCACGACCCGTGCGTCCCATCACCATACTTCCGCAGCGTGCCGCACCGTTGACATATCTTTATTCTTCTGATAAGTTAAGTGTACAATCAAGTGGTTCCCTGGAGCGGAAACGATCACGTAAAGGAGATCCTGATGCAAAGACAGTGTCACGTATTCGTGCTGTTGTTGCTGGGCGCGCTTTCCTTGCTCCTGGCCGGTTGCGGCGGGGGCGGGGTGACGCCCGCGCCCCGCGGCGACACCGGGCGGCTCGCCATCGCCATCACCTGGCCCGAACGTTCGCGCCTGGTTCCGGTGTTGACGGAAAGCATCCAGCTGGCGCTGAATCATGCGGTAGCAGGCACGCTGACGCGAACCGCGGAACGCCCGGAAGCGGGCGGCACGTCAACGGTGACGTTCGAGGATATCCCGGTCGGGGATGTCACGCTCACCGCCACCGCCTATCCGTTCGCGAACGCGGCGGGCACGGCATTGGCCGTCGGCCAGGTCAGCGGCACGGTGTACTACAACCAGACGACGACGTTGAGCGTCACGATGCAGTCGTCTATCGCGAGCGTGAGCGTCACGCCGGAAGCCGGCGACGCGACCGTCTTGATTGGCGAGACCAACGCCCTGATCGCGACAGCGCAAAACGCCGCAAACGCCATGGTACTCGTCAATGCCGCGAGCGGCTTCCATTGGACGTCCAGCAACCCGACCATTGCCAGCGTGGACGACGCCGGCCTGGTGACCGGCAAGGCGGAAGGCACGGTGACGATTACCGCGATGGAGCGGGAATCCGGCAAAAGCGGGAGCCTGACGCTCACCGTCGTCCAGCCCACCGGCGCGATCGCTGTGAACATCAACAACCCCGCCGTGACGGTCGCCATCACCCCGGCGAACGCCACGGTGGAACCGAACGGCACCGCCAGCTTCTCCGCGACGGTCGCCAACGCGCAAAATACCGCGGTGGTCTGGTCGGTGGTGGAAGCCGGCGGCGGATCGGTGACCCAGCAAGGCGTCTACACCGCCCCCGAGACTCCCGGCACCTATCATGTGAAAGCGGTGAGCATCGCCAACCCGGGCAAATCGGCGACCGCCACGATCACCGTGGAGTCGGCGATCTCAGCGCCGGCCTATATCAATGTCTTTGCCAATGCTCCGTATTCATTCTACGTCGAATGGTCAGGGCCGGAATCGGGGTGGGACGGCGTCATCGGGATGGAGCTGCAGCGCCGTCGTGATGGTGAAGCGACCTGGACATCCGTCTTCAACTCGACCGGGGACATCAATTACCACGCCACTTCGTGGATTGACACGACCATCGAGCCGGACGTCACCTACTACTACCGGGTGCGCGCGCTCGGAGAAGACGGTAAAGTGTCCGGTTGGAGCTCTGAATCCCCGCCGGCATACTACGGGATATAATTACGTCCCACATCGAGGGACAATACCGTGGACAGGCGCCTGGCCGGCAGTAGCTGGAGGGCGCCTGCGCCCGTGTTCCCCTCCCCCACCCGGTCATGCCGGATGACGCGCGGCCGGCGACGGCTCGATGCCCTCGATAAATTGCGCGAAGCGGTCGGCCAGGCCGGGGGCGGCGCGGCGGTCGGCCTGCCGGAAGGCTTCCGCCAGGTCATCCACCTCCGCGGGCGTCAGCTGGCGGTCCATCCAGGGGTAGAGGATCTCGTCTTCCTTGCGGATATGCTCGGTGAGCAGGTCGCGATAGCCGAGCAGGTGCGCGGCCAGCGCTTCGCGGGCGCGCGCGGCGACGGCGTCCTGCATGCCCTGCACGTGCCGGCGGCCGGTGGCGTGGTCGTCCAGCATCACGCGGATAATCTCGTGTCCCCCGGCAAAGCGCGTGAAGAGGATATCCTCCTCCTTCGCGTGATGGAAACGGTCGGCATAGGCGCGAATGAACGCGACGCCGCCGAGGGCGCGCCGGCGGTCGGCTTCCGATTCGAGGTCGAGGCCGCGCGCAAAAGCCGGGATGGCCGCCAGCCAGCGCTTGATCAGCGCGTGCTCGTCCACCAGGCACTGCATGGGCGCGGAGTAGGTGATGGCCCGGGGCGCCGCCGGCTCCGGGCCCGCGGGCTCCTCCGTCGGCGCGAGCCCCAATCCCATCGCCGCCGCCAGGCGGGCCATCAGCGTGCGGGCTTGCGCGTCGGGCAGCGCATGGTACTCCAAAATATCCTTCAGCGCGCAGGTGCCCACCGCGCAGGTGACGCAGCCGATGCCGTAGCTCTTCAGAATATCACCCATGACGGGAAATTCGTCCAGCAGGTCCTTGATGTTCTGCCCCATACGGGCATTCAAGTCGCGTGTCGCGCAGGTTTCCATCGTCGTTCACCCCTTTGATCGTGTCTCTCCAGTATAGCCGGGGGCGGCGAGGATGGATATGATGAATATCATATTACTACTCCGTCGTATTTCGAACCGTGGGCGATCGCGGAGCAGTAATTCTCGATGAGCTTTCGGTAGGTGGGCGTGGAAGGACCGGAGGGACTGACCCCGCATGGCCGAGTCCGCGCACGATAGTAAAAGCAAGGCAAGCGAGGCGGGGAGCACTCCGCTCCGCCTGGCAGAACGGCACCGATGACGTGGCGTGTGCGATTCTTTCGGGAACGTGTGCAGACCTGGCCATGCGGAGTCAGTCCCCGTGGTACCGCCCCTGTGCATCCCCCGCGCCATCCCCGCGAGATTGTCCGAACTTCGGCGACGCGCGGGCCGGGTTGCCGCTGTATCGTCGGGACGCACAGGAGGAGACGCGCATGCCCACGGGGGAGTTTTTGCCCTTTTCGCCGCCGTGTATCGGCGAGGACGAGATCGCCGAGGTGGCGGCGACGCTGCGGACGGACTGGATTACCACCGGGCCGAAGACGAAGCAGTTCGAGCGCGAGTTCGCCGATTATCTAAACGCGCCGGGGGCGCTGGCGCTGAATTCCTGCACCGCCGGGCTGCACACCGCGCTGGCGACGCTGGGCATCGGCCCCGGCGACGAGGTGATCACCACCCCGATGACGTTCGCCGCCACGGTGAACGTCATCGAGCAGGTGGGGGCGCGGCCGGTGCTGGCGGACGTGGAGCCGGACACGCTGAATATGGATCCCGCCCGCGTGGAGGCGGCGGTGACGCCGCGCACCCGCGCCCTCATCGCCGTCCATTACGCCGGCCACCCCGCCGAACTGGACGCGCTGCGCGCCACCGCCGACCGGCACGGCCTCGCGCTCATCGAGGACGCCGCCCACGCCATCCCCGCGCGCTACCGGGGGCGCTACATCGGCAGCGGCGATAATCCGGCCGCTTTCAGCTTCTACGCCACGAAGAACATGACCACCGCCGAGGGGGGGATGCTCACCGGCGACCCGGATTTCCTCGACCGCGCGCGGATGATCAGTCTGCACGGCATGAGCCGCGACGCCTGGAAGCGCTACGATCAAGGCGGGAGCTGGCGCTACGAGATCGTCTACCCCGGCTTCAAATACAACATGACCGACGTGCAGGCCGCCCTCGGCCTGTGGCAGCTGCGCCGGCTGGCGGAGTTCCAGCGGCGGCGCCGCGCGGTGGTGGCGCGCTATCAGGCGGCCTTCGGCGTCTACGACGCGTTCCAGCTTCCCGTCGAGCGCCCGCACGTGGAGCATGCCTGGCACCTCTACGTGCCGCGGCTGCGCCCGGAGGCGACGGACGTCACCCGCGACGACCTCCTCGCCGGGCTGGCGGCGCGCAACATCGGCGCCTCGGTGCATTTCATCCCCATCCACCTGCACCCGTATTACCGGGACAAATACGGCTACGCGCCGGAGGATTTTCCCATCGCCTACGACGCCTTCACGCGCCTGCTCAGCCTGCCGCTGCACCCGCGCCTGCGCGACGACGACGTGGAGCGCGTCATTGACGCCGTGCTGGAGGTGGCGCTGCCGGCGCGCGCGCGATTGCCGAAAGCGGCGTGAGAAGCGCACATCCGCGCCGATGACGCGCGCCGGCGCGGGGAATGCTTCCCCTGCGCGGCATCCGGCCGCGCGGGAGGAGTATCATGGCCACGTCACAGCCGGAATACGCGGCGCGCCCCGCGGACGGGCAGCGCATCGCGGCGCTGGTGCTGGGCATCGCCAGCGTCGTCTTCTTCTGGGTGCCGTTCATCGGCCTGCTGCTCGGCATCGTGGGCGCGGTGCTCGCGGGCGTGAGCCTGCGCCAGCGCTACACCCTCATCGGCCTCGCGGCGCTGGTGACCAGCCTGGTGGGCGTCGCGCTGGGCGGCCTGACCGCCTTCGGCATCCTGTACGCCATCATGAACGCGGCGGGGTGAGCCGGCGGCGGGGGCGGCGTCAGCCGGGCGATGCACCAGATTGCGCTCCCGCTTTTCTCCGCGAGCAGGAGACCCGTCCGCCGGGCGCGAATCCTCCCCCGGCAGGGGGAGCATGATGAGCATGACCGACGACATCGCCCGCGCGGTGGCGGAGCTGGCGGAGACGCTGGCGGCCCATCCGGAGCGGCGGATGGATCTCGCGGAGGCGTACGTGCTGCGTGGAGAGCCGCGCCCATACCCGGTCATCTACCTGGGACGCGGGCCGGACATCGGCGCCGGCGAGGTGATGGAGCGCACGGAGCCGACGGCGCCCAAACCGGCGGACGCCAGCCTGCTCGACGCCATTCGCGGCATGACCGGGGGGCTGCCGATGCACAACCCCATCCGCCCGCGGCTGAACCTGGGCAAGGGCACCGGCACGCTGCCCGCCTCCTTCGGCATCGCGCTGGACGCGGGACTGGGCTACACGCCGAAGGGCAGCCGCCCGCTGGCGGCGGTGCTGGCGGAGGGCATGCCCGACCCGGAGACGAGCGGCATCATCCCGGAGATGCGGGCGACGATCGAGGCGGCGAAGGCGCTCACCCCGGAGTGGATCGAGATCAATCTCCCCGACATGCAGGGGCCGTTCAACATCGCCCACATGATCCTCGGCGCGGACGCCTTCCTCGCCCCGTATGAAGAGCCGGAGCAATTCGCCGCGCTGATGACCATCATCACCGACTTCTTCATCGCCGTGCGCGAGCAGTTGGAGCGCTGGATCGGCCCGGAGCGCTTCCCGCGCTTCCCCGGCGTCAGCGCCCGCATCGCCGAGTGCTCGGTGAATATGCTGTCGCCGGCGATGTATCTGGAGCACGTGCTGCCGCACGACCGCCGCATCGCGGAGCGGTTCGGGCAGGTCGCCATCCACCCCTGCAGCGGCCCGCATGTCTTCTACGCCACCATGCGCAACCTGCCGAACGTGGTGTATCAGGAGGCGGGCTTCATCGAGAAGACGGCGGCGGGGGCCATCAGCGTGGACGACGCGCTGGCGGAGATCGGCGACCGCCCCATCATCCTCGCCATCGGCCAGGAGCTGCCGGAGGATTTCGACGCCGCCGAGGCGATCGTCCGCCGCGATCTCGACCGCGCGAACACGAATCCCCGCCTGCTGTTTGCCTACACCGGCATGTACTGGAAGACAGCGGATACCGCACGCATCACGGCGCTGCACCGGCGGCTGGACGACTACTGGGCACGGCGGTAACGCGCGGGCACGGCGGCCAGCGCCTCCTGCGTCATCCCCTCGCGCAGCGGAATCACCCACGCCGGCTTGCCGTCCACCGTCATCGCGACGGCATCGGCCACGCGGGCGCCGTTGCGCTCAATCGTCGGCTGTCCTTGCAGCCCGAACACCACCAGCGCGGTGGCCATCTCGGCGCCGTGCTGATCGTCTTTGGCCGCGTAATCCACCCAGACCCTGTTCGCCTTCGGCCGCAGCATGACGCGCGCCAACCCCAGCCGGCCGTCGGCGCTGACTGTCACGCCGCCCGGCGCCTCCAGCGCCCAGCGCTGCGCGTCCGGCAGCGGATTGAAGCCGGCGTAGGTGCCGGTGATGGGCTCCGTCTGCAGGTAGGCCACGCGGCCCGGCTCATGGGTGAGCACGGCGCCGTTTTTCTCCAGCCGGCCGGTGCGGCCCTGCTGGGTGAGGGTGCTGTCGCGCTCCAATCCCTCCGGCAAGTAGGGCCAGGCGCCGTTGACGGTCCGTGTCGTGAACTGGTGGCGCACGGTGTCAAAGCCGGCGACCAGCGTGTCGCCGCCGCTGGCGTAGGTCACCGTCACCACATTCGTCGTCTTCTCGAAGCGGACATCCAGCTTCGCCGCCGCGATATGCCGCTGGAAGTCGGCCAGGGTCGGAAACTCGCTCACATCGCCGAACTCCAGCGCGAAGCCGCCGTATGCCTGGTCGTGCCCGGCCCAGAACTTCTCCACCCGCTCCTTGATCTCATAATATCCCTCGGGCAGCGGGGCAATGTCGCCCATCATCCCTTCTTCCGGGTCGTCGCCGGGTTTCTCGTTCGTCACCGGCGGCCGGCGAAGGTTGAAGGATTCGATCAGCAGCGCGGGCGCGACCGCGGCGTCGTGCTTCACGTCCAGCTTCGCCTTCGGATTGTCGGTGGTCAGGCGCACCTCGTCAATGCGACCCAGGTCGGTCGCGGGGATGGGGATGACGGCCAGGTAGCTCACCCCATCCCGGATGATGATGCGCTGACTGTGCTGCGCGGCGGCGGGGAATTGCGTCACCCGCGCGCCGTCGAGATAGATCTCCCAGGTCGGTGTCGGCTGAAAATTGAAGAGCCCGAGCGTCGTCTGCAGGCTGGTGATCTTCTCATGGCTGTTTTGCCGGTACGGACTGGTGACCATCAGCACGGTATTCCGGTGGTGCAGCGTCCCGAGGCCGCCCTGCGGATCCAGCCCGCCGCCGTCGGTGGTGATGAGGTTGGTGGTGTTGATGCCCGGCCGTGCCAGCAGCGTGACGCAGTCCTCCAGGCGCTCCACCGGAGTATCCTGACGGCGCCAGTAGGCCATCACCGGCGTGGGGCTGCCGCAGATGTCCTGGGTGCCGATGCCGTAATGGCGGCCCAGGTAGGTGCGCTTCCACAGCGGATTTTTCGCATATGCCCCCCACTGCTTGTAGGCCGCGGTCATCTGGAAAGGCAGCGGCTTGTCGTCCACGATATGGGAGACCCATTCCGGCGCCCACGGCCCGGTCATCGTTTGCTGGGCCACGCGCGCGGGCGGCACGTTATGCCCGAAGACCTCCATGCCCTGCACGGTGCCGCGGTCGGCATCGTGCAGCGCGCCCTGGCGCGAGAGGGTGTGCATCACGTGCTGCAAACCTTCCTGGGTGAGGAAGACGTGGCCGAGGGTGGTGCGGCTGGAGGTGCTGAGGAAGCGGCGCAGGCCGGGGTGGTAGGCGGTGGTCAGCTCCTCCATGGATTTCGCCAGCATGCTGCGACCCAGCATGCGGTCAAAATGGGTGGGGCCGAAGTCGGCGAAGACCTTCTGGTCGCTGACCGTGATCGCGAAATAGTAGTGGTCAATAGACTCCTGGGTGGAGCCGTCATACCAGGCCCACAGGCGCAGGGGGAAATGTTCCAGCCCGTGGCGTCCGTCCGCCATGGCGTATTCCGCGCCGATGATGTTCCCGCCGAGCAGCGCGCCCATCGCCGCGGTATGATTGAAGTTCATCGTAGACATGGCATAGCAATAGCCATCGCGATAGAAACTGGCATTGCCGCGCCAGTCGCCGGTATCTTCATAATACTTATTACGGCCTTTGTACCAGAGTTCGACGGCCTGCGGATGCACGAACTCGCTGGTCTTGCGGTCGGGCAGCAGCCAGGCGTCCCAGTAGCTGCGCCAGTGCTGGCGCACCGGCTCAGGCATGGCATCGCCATACATATACCAGAGCAGCAGACGGTCGGGCACGTCCCAGCCGTTCCAGTAGCGCGGGGGGTCGGCCAGCATCTCGTCAAGCCATCGCCCGTACGCCTCCGGGGTATCGGGCACCCCGAAGCCGCCGTGCGCCTGCAGCTCCCGCACCCGCGCCCACTGCCAGTCCGGCATCCAGGCGGGCTGGCGCTGGGTCAGCCCCTCGAGGATGGCACGCAGGCCGTCGGCATCGGGCACTACCGCGGTGGGGGCGCCGCCGGCGCCGGTGTCGGCCAGCGTCTTCGCGAGGGCCGCCAGGTCGGTGGACGGGGGCAGCGTGACCGTCTCCGGCCTAGCGGGGACGAACGTGACTTCCAGCTGCGGGGGGTTGATGATGATGCCGCGCCCGCCGGTGGCCACCGCCCACTCATACGCGCCCTGACCGGACTCGCGGAACCGCCAGTCATACACCTCCCACTTGCGCAGCAGGAAGCCGCATTCTTCCAGCCGCCGCAGGCGCGCGCCCGGCGTGGCGCCGTAGAGAGGCTCCGTCAGGGTGGCGGTGATATCCATGCGGCCATGCACCGGCTCGCGTTTCGGGCGCGCGGCATCCATGACCCCCTTATTTTCAGGATCATTCGGGTCAGGTATCGCGCGCGGTGGCGGCGCGGCGCCCGCCGACACCTCTACCGGTCCGAACTGCCGGGGAAAACGGTCCGTGTGCGGATCCTGCGCGCCGTAGGTGGCCCAGTAGCCGGCGCTATTGAGGTAGGCGTTATACGTCGGTCCGCTCTCCTTGTGCGCCGTCCATGGTTTGCGCAGCGCCCAGCCGACGGCATGCCACTGGGGGAGCAACCGCTGGTAGAGCTCATGCGCGCCGAAACTGAGCCGCTGGTGGTAGCCAGCGTTGCCGATGAGCAATTCGGTGTCTTTGAACGGCAGGATGAGCTCCGCTTTTTCGAGGCGATAGCCTTTCGCCAACTGCGCGGCAATCTGCTCGGCGGCGCCGGGGAAGCGCACGAGCAGGCCGCGATGCACGGCGTCAAAGACCAGCGCGTCCGGCTGCGGGCGGTCCCAGTGCGCGCGAAAACCATTGATGCCGGCCGTCTCCACCGCCGGCAGCGTGAGGACGACGGGCTCCGCGCCGTACAGCGCCAGCAGCGGCAGCAGCAGTAGTGCACACGAGCGCAGGTGTCGCATCATACCCTCCGACGGCTGCACGCGCGACCGTCCATGCCGTGGTACGGCTCGTGCCTACGGTCCGAAGCCGTAGGTGATGCCGTCGGTGACGGGCAGGCCGAATTCGTCGCCCAGCCGGGCGTAGAATTCCCAGCCGCCGGTGCCCTGGCAGATCTTCAGCAGCAGCGCGTTCTCGCCCTTCTTGAGCTGGATGTCGGCGCGGTCCTGATCGGGGGCGGCGCCGCGGTAGACGTTCTTCGCCAGCACCTGCTCCCCGTTCACCCAGGCGGTGATGGTGTCGTCGCTGCCGGTGAAGAGGGTGACGGTGCGGTCGCGGTCCGCGGTGATCTTCGTCAGCGCGTAGGCGGTCGCGTCGTCATTCACGCCGGCGAAGCGGCCGCGCAGGTTGACGGCGCCCTTGCCCAGCGCCGGCTGCCCCGGCCGGATCGCGCGCGCCCACGCCACCTCTTTCCCGCCCAGCCCGGGATAGGCCGCTTTCGTCTGGTCCTGCTCCGGGCCGAAGGCGGTCGCGAAGCCCGCCCCCTTCGCGTTGTCGAAGGGGCCGACGAGCAGCCAGTCCTGGATCATGTGGGCGGTGGTATCCGGCCGGTCCGTCATGGTGAAGACCTGCTGGGCGCGGGCGTAGCGCGCGGGCACCTGGTGCAGCGCCGCCTTCGGCATCCCCTCCGTCAGCGGGATCACCCAGGCCGGCGTGCCGTCCACCGTCATGGGCACGGCGTCGGTGACGCGGAAGCCGTTGCGCGTCACCCCCGGCTGCCCTTTCAGGCCGAAGACCACCAGCGCGGTAGCCATGTCTGTGCTGTTCTGCTCGGCCTTCGCCGCGTAGTCCACCCAGAGCCGATTCTCCCGCGGGCGCACCACCACCCGCGCCAGCCCCAGGCGCCCGTCGGCGCCCACCTTCACCCCGCCGGGCGCTTCCAGCGACCAGAGCGTGGCATCCGGCAGCGGGTTGTGGCCGGCGTAGGTGCCGGTGTTCGGCTCCGTCTGCAGGTAGCCCATGCGGCCCGGCTCATTGGTGAGGACGGCGCCGTTTTTCTCGATGCGCCCCAGGCGGCTCATGGCGGTGAGGGTGCTGTCGCGCTCCACCCCCGGCGGCAGGTAGGCGTAGGCGCCGTTCACGCGGCGGTAGGGGAAGCAGGCGTCCGTCCGCCCGCCTTGGTACTCCGGCTTGAAGCCGCACTCGATGGTGTCGTCGCCGGTGCGCCAGGTGACGCCCAGCACCTTCGCGTTCGCGTCCCATTGCGCGTCCAGCTTCGCGGCGCGCAGGTGGGCGAGGAAGCGGTCGAAGGAGCCGTATTCCTTCTCGTCGCCCAGCTCGATGGCGAAGCCGCCGTAGGCCAGCGCCACCTCGTCGGAATCCTGCCGTGCCTTCGGCATCGGGGCGTCCGACTTGAAGTTATACTGCTCGATGAGCAGCGCCGGCTTCGCCTTGCCGCCGCCCTGCATCAGCAC
Organism: Armatimonadota bacterium; assembly: GCA_029553475.1. Taxonomy (GTDB): domain Bacteria; phylum Armatimonadota; class Hebobacteria; order CAIYQO01; family CAIYQO01; genus JAKIYB01. The sequence continues at coordinate 29,728 of JAKPKV010000173.1, read as the reverse complement.
CTCCGGGCCGGTCTCATTGGTGATGAGCACTTCCTCCGCGCGCCCCAGGTCGGTGGAGGGCAGCGGGGTGATGCCGAGGTAGGTCACCCCGTCGCGGATGGCGATCTGCTGGCCGGCGCGCACGCGCACCGGGTAGGCCGTCACCGGCTGGCCGTCCACGCGGATCTCCCACGTCGGCTTGTCCTGGAAATTCATCAGCCCCAGCGTGGTCTGCAGGCTCTTCACCTCCGCCGGGAAGGTGCCGGGGTATTCGTCCGCCTTCAGCCCCTTGTTCGGGCTGGTGAAGACGAGCAGCTTGTTCTGGTGCTGCATGGCGTAGGTGTAGCTGCCGTAGGTATGCACGCTGCCGTTGGCGTTGGACTGCGTGGTGCCGTGATAGAGGCTGTCCAGCAGGTTCGTCTTATTGATGCCGTAGCGGCCGATGAGCGTGCCCAGCTCGCCGGCGGTGGTCACCTGCTTCGCCTCGCGCCGCCACTGCGCCATGAAGGGCACCGTCTCGTTGCGCACCACGTCCTGGCTGGCCACGCCGTAATTGACGCCCATGTAGGCGCGGCGCTGCAGCGGCGTGGCGGCGTAGCCGCCCCACTGTTTATAACTGTTGGTGATGTAGAAGGGCAGCGGCTTCTCATCCACCATGTAGGCGGTCCAGTCATCGCCGAAGGGCGAGACCAGCGCCTGCGCGGCGATCATCGCCGGCGGGCCGTCGTGGCCGAGCACCGGCATGCCGCCCACCGTCGTCGCCTTGCCGAGGTCGGTGAGAGCGCCGCTGTGCGAGAGGGTGTGCACGATGTGCTTGGTGCCGTCCTGAATCGCCAGCACGTAGCCGATGCCGGTGCGCCCGCTGGTGGCGATGAAGCGGCGCAGGCCGGGGTGATAGGCGCCGGTCAGCTCGTCCACCGTCTTGGTGAGCATGCTGCGGCCCATCATGCGGTCAATGACGTCCGGCCCCCAGTTGGCGAACTCCTTCTGCGCCAGCATGGTGAGGGTGAGATAGTAGTGGTCAATGGATTCCTGGGTGGAGCCGTCGTACCAGCTCCACAGGCGCAGCGGCAGGTTTTCCAGACCGAAGCGGCCGTCAGCGATGGCTTCCGTGATGCCGGTGAGCCGCCCGCCCAGCAGCGCGCCCGTCACCGCCACGTGGTTGAAGTTCATGGTGGACATCTCGCGGGTGTAGCCGGCGCGGTAGAAGCTGGTGTTGCCGCGCCAGTCGCCGGTGCGCGCCAGGTATTTCTGGTTATCGTCGCCGTGAATGCCCTGCGGGTGCACCAGCTCGCTGGCGGGGCGGCCGGGCATCAGCCAGGCGTCCCAGTAGCGCACCATGTGCTCGCGCACCGGCGCCGGCCAGCTTTCGCCGTATTGCAGCGCCTCGATGGCGCTGAAAGGGGTGAGGTGGCCGATGAAGTTGCGGTAGGGCTGGCTGAGGATCCCATCCAGCCATTTATGGTAGGCGTCCGGGGCCGTGGGATACTGGAAGGCCGGATGCTTCGGGTCGGCGGCGGCCAGCTCCTGCACGCGCTGCCACTGCCAGTCCGGCATCGTCGCGGGGCGCGCCAGGCCGTATTTCGCCGCCAGCCGCGTGATCTCCTCGGGGGAGGGCAGCACCGCCGTCGGCTTGCCGTCGCCGCCCTTCGCGCGCAGCCCGGCGGCGTAGGCGCGGGTGTCGAACGCCAGGGCTTTCGCGTCCAGTTTCTCCGCCTTCGCCGGGGTGAAGGTGACCGCGAGCTTCGGCGCGTGGATGAGGATGCCGCGCCCGCCGATGGCCGGGCCATATTCGTAGCCGTTCCACCCGTCCTTGTAGCGGGTGTCGTAGGTCTCCCACTTGCGCACCAAAAAGCCGCTGTACTCCAGCTGGCGCAGGCGCGCCGCGAGGGTGGGGGCGAAATCGGCGCTCGTCAGCATGGCGGTGACGTCCACCCGGCCCTCGACGTTCTTGTGCGACACTTCCGCCGGGCCGAAGCGCTGCGGAAAACGGTCCGCCTTTTCGTCCTGCGCGCCGAATTTCGCCCAGTAGCCGGCGCCGTTGAGGTAGGCGTTGAAGGTGGGGCCGAGCTCGGGGTCGGCCACCCAGGGCTTGCGCAGCGCCCAGACCAGCGCGTGCCATTGCGGCGGATTCTTCACCCAGCGGTCGCCCATGAAGGACATGCCGGACGGGTCGGCATACCCGTCCGGCCAGAACTCGGTGTCCTTGAAGGGGAGGATCAGCTCGACTTTGCTGACGGCATAGCCCTTGCCAAGCTGGGCGGCGATCGCCGCCGCCGCGCCGGGGAAACGCACCAGCAGGCCGCGGTGGATGGCGTCGAAGACGTAGGCGCCCGGCTCGCCGTCCTTGCGCTGCGCGGGCGACCAGTATGCCGACGGCGCCTTGCCGAACTGGCCCTTATCCACGATCCTGGTGAGGCCATCGGGGCCGCAGACCACCGGCGTGTCCCACATCGCGCGGAATCCGCTGATGCCGGCGGCCTCCGGCCGGTCGAACGTCAATGTCACCGGCTCCTGCGCCGGCAGCAGCGCCGCCAGCAGCACCGACAGACAAAGCATCAGTACGCGTGCGTGTGTCATCACATACCCCCCTCGCAAGTATTCCGCGATCACCATAGCTAATTTGACACCGGCGGCGGGAAATCCTCGCGCAACCTTTCCCCATCTTTTCGCGTCTGAGAAAACAGGGACGCGGCCGGCTGAGGTGGAATTAATTGCGGCGGCGCGTGGAAAACCCGGCACACGCGGCGAGAAATCGGAAGGGATGGGCGCGCATGGCGCAGAGCGTGACGTTGGACCCGTTGTATCCTGAGATGGAAGAGGCCACCCTCGGCCGCTGGCTGGTCGCCGAGGGCGACGGCGTGGCGGCGGGGCAGCCGCTGGCGGAGCTGATCACCGACAAGGTGGCCTACGAGTTCGCGAGCCCGGCCGCCGGCGTCCTCTTGGCGCGGCTGCCGGCGGAAAAAAGCGTGGTGCCCGTCAATTCCACGCTGTGCGTGATCGGTTCCGCCGGAGAACGGGTAGAGAACTTAGCGGAGCTGGCGGCGGAGAATCGCCGGCTGGCCGCCGAGCGGGAGGCCAGCCTGGCCGCCCTGCACGAGGCCACCGCCGCCGCGCCGGCCCCCGCCGCGCCGGCGGCCCCCGGCGGCCCGGTGCGCGCCACCCCCGCCGCCCGCCGGCTGGCCCGCGAGCGCGGGGTGGACCTGGCGGCGCTGCGCGGCAGCGGCCCGGACGGCATGATTACGGTGGAGGATATCCCGTAATAGCGCAGGGGGAATCGCGGGGGAATGCTCCGTCGCCAGATGACCCTTGCGCGTGAGGCAGACGCGTGTGACGGGAGGCAGGTGATGATCAGTGCGATGATGCGCATGCGCGGTGTGCTGCTGCTGGCGACGCTGCTGGCGGTGGCGGGATTGGCCCACGCGGGCGATTACGCGCAGGAGCTGCAGCAGAAATTCGGCCTCTATCCCGACTTTAAGGCGACGCTGCGCGTGCAGGTGATCGGCCACCGGCTGGCGCTGGCGGCGGGCCTGCCGCAGGCGAGTTTTCAGATCTTCAACAACCGCGAGCTCAATGCGATGGCCTTCCCAGACGGGCGCATCTACCTCACCAGCATGATGGCGACGCTGGTGACCGATGACGAGCTGGCCTTCGTGCTCGGCCACGAGCTGACGCACATCAAGGAAGGGCACGCGCGCAATCAGATATCCAAGGCGACCGGCGGGGCGCTGCTGGGGGCGATTATTGTGGCGGCGCTGGGCGGCGACGCGGGGGATATCCGCACCGGCGCCGACATCGCCGGCGGGTTGACTTACGGCCACTACAGCCGCAAGGACGAACACCGCGCCGACGAGGGCGGGGTGCGCCTGATGTCGCAGATCGGCTACGACCCGCTGAAAGCGGCCGACGCCATGCAGCGCCTCATTGACAAATACGGGCGCGGCGACGCGAAGACGCCCATCCTCGGCTGGTTCGCCTCGCACCCAGACTCCCAGAGCCGCAAAGACCGCCTGATGAAGCTGGGGGATCAGTTGAAAGAAAAGCCGGCGCCCGCGCTGGCCGATCCCCGCGGGGTGACGCTGGCGCTGGACCCCAGCGCGTTGCACGCCCGCGCCTGGCTGCACCCCTTCCTGTCCATCATGCTGGTGCATACCACCGGCGGGCGCGCGGTGGTGCTGCCGGACGCCGACTACCCGATGCCGCCGATGCCGGCAGACGTGCGCCTGCCCGCGGACGACAACGCGAAGAAGGATGAGAAGGCCACGCTGAACGACGTGGCGGTGGTGCTGCCGCCCGCGCAGCCGCGCTACACGGTGTCGGTGGCGCTGACCGAAGTGCCGGCCGGCGGCGCCGCCAGCCTGGCGGAGGCCCAGGGCACCGCAGTGGAAGCCTCGCTGGTGTGGATGGACGCGGTGACCGGCATGGGCGGCGTCTGCGCGGGCATCGCCCAGCGCAAGACGCGCGGTCCCTGGCGCGCGCAGGATGAGCTGAACGATCCCGCCGCGCTGGGCAAGCTGGAGGACGGAAAGCACGCCAACCTGGAGGGCACGCTGGAAGCCGCCGCCCTGCGCCGCGCCGCCCGCGTCTTCGCCGAGGTAGTGCGCGCCGACGGCCCGGTGGACCACAGCGTCCCCGTCAGCTTCAAGTTCAAAAATCCGAATCTGCGCGTCAACGACGCCCTCTTCGTGGTGCGAAAAAGCAAGAATGTCGTGGAGCCGGTCGCCGAAGTGCGCGTGACCGCCTACGACGGCAAGACCGTCACCGGCCGCGTGCTCTGGGGCACGCACACCTTCAAGCGCAACGACCAGTTCGTGATGGTGCCGTAAGCGCGGCACGTCTCGCCAGGAAGCATCGCCATGCCCGACCCGCTCATCACGCCGAATCGGTGCCCGCGCTGCGGAGCGTTGTATCCGGAGGCGATTCTCGTCTGCCCGGAGTGCCGGGAGATCCTCGACACGCCGCCGGTGGAGAAGAAAACGCCCGCCTGGGTCATCGCGCTGCTGCTCATCATCATCGCCGCGCTCGCGACCTACGCGGGCTACCTCGTCTACGCGATACTGGTGCAGCGGCGGTTTTAGCGTCTCCCGCCTTGCCAGCGCGGGCGGTTTCCCGGTATGCTGTAGCGCGAGATAAGGAGACGTTCATGGCCACTGTCCGCCCCTTCCGCGCACTACGGTATGCCGCATCATCCGACCTCGCGCCGCTGCTGGCGCCGCCGTACGATGTCATCAACGCCGCGGAGCAGGCGGCGCTGTACGACCGTGACCCGCAGAACGTCATCCGGCTCGAATACGGCACGACCAGTTCCGCCGATACCCCCGCCGACAACCGCTACACCCGCGCGAACGCGACGCTGGACGCCTGGCTGGCGGACGGCACGCTGGCGCTGGAAGACGCGCCGGCGTTCTACCCGCATACCCAGCGCTATACCTGGAGCGGCGAGGCGCGCGCGCGCAGCGGCTTCTTCGCCGCCGTGCGCCTGCGGCCGTTCGAGGCGGGGGAGATTCTCCCCCACGAGCGCACGCTGACAGGCCCGAAAGCGGACCGCCTGCAGCTCATGCGGGCCTGCCAGGCCAGCTTCAGCCCGGTGTTCGGCCTCTTCGACGGCGCGCACACCGAGCTGCCGGCGCTGCTGGCGCGCGCGCGCGCCGGCGCGCCGGTGGCGGCCGCGCAGGGCCACGGCTTCGATGAGACCCTCTGGCGCAGCAGCGATCCCGGCCTCAACGCCGCCATCAGCGCAGCGCTGTCCACGCGCCAACTCCTCATCGCCGACGGCCACCACCGCTACGAGACGCTGCTGGCCATGCGCGACGAGCTGTGCGCGCGGTATCCCGACGCCCCGGAGACCGCCGGCTTCCATTACGCGATGCTGCTGCTGGTGGATTTGCACGACCCCGGCCTGCTGGTGCTGCCCACCCACCGCCTGCTGCTCCTCACCCCCGAGATGACGGCGGCGTTCTGCCGGGTGGCCGGCCTCGCCTTCAGCATGGAGCAGGTGGCGGTGGCGCATCCCGACCAGGTGCCCGCGCTTCTCGCCACCTACCGCGATCAGCACGCCTTCCTCTGGTATACCGAGGGCCGCTATACGCTGCTCACCAGCCCGCGCGGCTATCGCAACGGCCTGCCCGTGCTGGACGTGCAGGCGCTGCAGGAGCGCCTCACCGACCCGCTGTTTGCCCTCGACCCCGACGGGCAGGCGTCGGTGGAGGCGAATATCCGCTACACCGTACATCCCGCGGACGCCGTGGCGCGCGTGGACCGCGGCGAGGTGGACGCCGCCATCTTCCTCAATCCCACCCCGGTGGCGGACGTCTTCACCCTCGCCGGCGCCGGCATCCGTCTGCCGCAGAAATCCACCTACTTCTATCCCAAAGTTCCCACCGGCTTGACCATGCTGAGCCTGCGGCCGGACGTCGAAGTAGGGTAAGCACCGGGGCAAATGGTACACAGCGCCGAGAGCATGCTGCCCTCCCACTGGGACTGACTCCGCATGGCCGAGTCCGCGTCCGAGAGTAAAAGAAAGGCCAGCGAGGCAGAGACCACTCCGTTCCGCCAGGCGGAGTCTGTCCCTTCCACTCCGCTCTCGAGCGAAAGAGAGACGCAAGGGACAGACCCCGCATGGCGGAGCGGCACCGATGGCGGGGCGTGTGCGATTCTTTCGGGAACGTGTGCAGATTTGGCCATGCGAAGTCAGTCCCAGTGGGAGCATCTGCTCGCACATGGTGCATTCCTCCCCCTGACAAAGCCGTCGCTTTCCTCTATAATACTCTCTGCCGTCCACCCGAGTTCGGACGGCGGGAGTGCACATGATGAGTACCAGTCGAAAGCGTTTCTGGGATTCGTTTGAGAAGATCCAGGAAGATTTTGACCGCTTCTTCGAGCACTACAGCCGGGCGCGCGGGCCGGCGTTCGTCATCTACCGCGAGCGCTGGTCGCCGCCGAGCAACGTCTACGACGCGGGGGACAGCATTCGCGTGCTGGTGGAGATCGCCGGCATCAGTCGGGACGCCCTGGACCTGCGCATCGAGGACAACCGGCTGGTGCTGCACGGACAGCGCCCGGAACCCTGCGCGCCGCCGAAATGCAACTACCAGCAGATGGAGATCGCCTTCGGGGAGTTCGAGCTGGACGTGCCGCTGGACGTGCCGGTGGACGCCGAGGCGGCGGAGGCGTGGTATCAGGACGGCTTCCTGCACGTGGTGCTGCCGAAAATTCCGCTGCCGAAACCGCGGCGGATCATGATTACCGTAGAAGAGAAGCACGACGCGATCGAATGAATCGCGGCACGACATCGCCGATGCCGTCGCCCGGCCCGCCGGGCGGTAGGTGTACGAGAAATGAGGAGCCATGGAGGAAGTCTGGAACGGCCTGCGCTGGGACCTGGCGGCCATGAACGACGGGAGCGGCCCCGATTTCACCGGCGACCCCCTCGCCGGCGAAGGGGAGATCAGCATCCCGCGCGAGATTCCGCTGCTGCCGGTGCGCGACACGGTGGTCTTTCCGCGCACCATCTCGCCGCTGTCGGTGGGCAAGCCGCGCTCGGTGCAGCTCATCAACGACGCGCTGGAAAGCGACAAAATCATCGGCCTGTTCGCCATCAGCACCGACGCCGAAGAGCCGACGCCCGACGATATCTACCCCATCGGCTCCGCCGCCGGCATCGCCAAGATGCTGCGCGCGCCGGACGGCACGCTGCGCCTCATCGTGCAGGGCCTGCAGCGCATCCGCCTGCTGGAGATCGTCCAGGACGACCCCTATTATCGCGCGCGCGTCGAAGTGATCCCGGAGATCGTGCCCGCCGAAGATATCGAGCTGGAAGGCACCATGCGCCACGTGCTGGCGCTTTTCGAGCGCGTGGTGAATCTCGCGCCGTACCTGCCGGACGACCTGCTGGTCTTCGCCAACAGCGTGCGCAATCCCGGCCACCTGGCGGACATCATCGCCTCCACGCTGAACCTGAAGCTGAACGAGCGGCAGGAGCTGCTGGAGCTGAATGAGGTCGGCCCCCGCCTGCGCCGCCTCACCGAGCTGCTCAACCGCGAGATCGAAATCCTGGAAATCGGCAGCCGCATTCAGGAATCGGTGAAGACGGAGATGGAGAAAACGCAGCGCGAATACGTGCTGCGCGAGCAGATGAAGGCCATCCAGCGCGAGCTGGGCGAGATGGAAGGCGGATTGCGTCCCGAGGTGCAGGACCTGCGCGAGAAGCTGAAGGCGGCGCCGCTGTCCGAGGAAGCGCGCCAGGTCGCCACGCGCGAGGTGGAGCGGCTGGACTCCATCAACCCCGCCTCGCCGGAATACACCGTCGCCCGCACCTACGTGGAGTGGATTCTCGAGCTGCCCTGGGAGAAAAGCTCGGAGGACCGGCTGGATATCCTCGAGGCGCAGCGCATCCTCAACGAGGATCACTACGACCTGGAGCGGGTGAAGGACCGCATTCTCGATTACCTGGCGGTGCGCAAGCTGAAGGCGGACATGAAAGGGCCCATCCTCTGCTTCGTCGGCCCGCCGGGGGTGGGAAAAACCTCGCTGGGGCAGTCCATCGCCCGCGCCATGCAGCGGCAGTTCATCCGCATCTCGCTGGGCTCGGTGCGCGACGAGGCGGAGATCCGCGGCCACCGGCGCACCTACGTGGGGGCGCTGCCCGGCCGCATCATCCAGGGCATCCGCCGCGCGGGCACCAATAACCCGGTCTTCATGCTGGACGAGGTGGACAAGCTGGGGATGGACTTTCGCGGCGACCCCTCGGCGGCGCTGCTGGAAGTGCTCGACCCGGCGCAGAACTTCGCCTTCAGCGATCACTACCTGGAGATCCCGTTCGATCTCTCCACGGTGCTCTTCATCTGCACCGCGAATATGCTGGAGCCCATCCCGCCGGCGCTGCAGGACCGCATGGAGATCATCAGCCTGGCCGGCTACACGGAAGTGGAGAAGCTGGAGATCGCCAAGCGCTACCTGGTGCCGCGCCAGCGCCGCGAGAACGGCCTGCCGGAGGACAAGCCGCACTTCCCGCCGGACACGCTGAAGGCGATCATCACCGCCTACACCCGCGAGGCGGGGGTGCGCAACCTGGAGCGCGAAATCGGCACCGTCTGTCGCAAAGTCGCGCGCCGATACGCCGAGGGCAAGCCCATCGCCGCGCGCGTGCGCCCGTCGCAGTTGGCCGGCTTCCTCGGCCCCCGGCGCTTCCGCCATCAACTGGCGGAGGAGCAGGACGAGGTGGGGGTGGCCACCGCGCTGGCCTACACCCCGGTGGGCGGCGAGACGATGCCCATCGAGGTGTCGCTCATCCCCGGCCGCGGCGAGCTCATCCTCACCGGCTCGCTGGGCGACGTGATGAAGGAATCCGCCCGCGCCGCCCTCACCTACGCGCGCTCGCGCGCCCAGGCGCTGGGGCTGGAAGAGGAGTTTTATAAGAAATACGACCTGCACATCCACGTGCCGGCGGGCGCCACCCCGAAGGACGGCCCCTCGGCGGGCATCACCATCGCCACCGCCGTCATCAGCGCGCTCACCGGCGTGCCGGTGCGCAAGGACGTGGGGATGACCGGGGAAATCACCCTGCGCGGCCACGTGCTGCCCATCGGCGGCCTGCGCGACAAGCTGGTGGCCGCCCACCGCGCCGGCCTGCGGCGCGTGCTCATCCCGCGGGACAACGAAGCGGACCTGGCCGAGGTGCACGACTTCGTGAAGCGCGACCTGGAGATCATCCCGCTCGCCCACATGGACGACGTGCTGCCCCTCGCGTTCGTGCGGCCGCTCAGCGCCGACGGCCCGCGCATCACCGCCACCGGCGACGGCGCCGGCCCGTCCGGCGCGCAGCAGGCGGCGCCGCCGGGGGAGTGGAACGAGGAAGAAGTGAGGAAGTAATCAATAATCAGTGATGGAGTGGTTCCGCTCCCGCCGGGACTGACTCCGCATGGCCGGGTCTGCACGCGCCTCCACCAGCCCCGGAGAGACGCGAGGGACAGACTCCGCATGGCGGAGCGGAGTGCTCCCCGCCTCGCTTGCCTTGCGTTTACTATCGGACACGGACCCGGCCATGCGGGGTCAGTCCCCGTGGAAGTACCGCGTGATCCCCTCACGCCGCCTGGCGGTGCTCCCGCCCATCGAACGTCCGCCCCAGATCGCGGGCGCGCTCCAACAGCGGGGCGAGAATCTCCTCCTGCTGGCGCGGGCCGACGATGGCGAGCCCCTCGGCGACGAGCTCGGCCACCACCTCGATGCCGATGAAGCCGAAGATGGCGCGCAGGTAGCGGACGCACATCTCCAGCTCGCGCATCACCGGCAGGCTGTAGACGCCGCCGCGCGAGCTGATGATGACCATGCGCTTCCCGGCGCACAGGCCCTCCGCCATGCCCGGCCCGGTATAGCGGAAGGTGTAGCTGGGCTGCAGAATCTGGTCAATGTAGGCCTTCAGCACGGCGGGCACCCCCAGGTTCCACATCGGCGCGGTCACCAGGTAGTTGTCGGCGGCGCAGAACGGCTCCAGATGGTCTGTAATCTCCCGCCAGGCATCGGCTTCTTCCGCTGTCATGGTGTCCGGATGCTCGTGCTTGCGCATGGCGGCGAGATGCGCGGCGCCCAGATAGCTCACCGGCGCGCGGAAGAGACTGATGTCCCGCACGGTATCGCCGGGATGGGCGGCGCGGTACGCGTCGAGGAATGCGCTGGAGATGCGCGCCGTCAGCGATGTCTCCGGATGCGGGTGCGCCAGGATATGCAGTAGTGTCGCCATCCGTGAGACCTCCCCGCTTAACGTTCCACCCGCGGCGGGCGACAACGCCGCGAGGTGCGATGAAATCCGGCCATGCGTCGCGGCGCCGCGACACGGACGCCGCGCCATGCGGGGCATACTGACCGTGCGGACCATGGCGGTGCACGTCTTAACGATTGATGGCGGGGGCATTCGCGGCATGATTCCGGCGATGATACTCGCCGAAGTCGAGCGGCGCGCGGCGCGGCCCGCCAGCGTGCTTTTTCACCTCATCGCCGGCAGCTCCACCGGGGCGCTGGCGGCCGCCGGCCTGGCGGCGCCGGGGGCGGCCGGCCGCCCGCGCTTTTCCGCCGCGGATGTGGTGAGCCTCTTTGAGGACGTCGGCGCGGAGATCTTTCGCGCCCCCTCGCCGCAGCGGGTGCGCTCGCTGAACGGGCTGGTGGCGCCGCGCTACTCGGGCCGGCGATTGACGCGCTTCCTGGCGGATACTTTCGGCGAGCGCTGGCTGAGTGAGTCCCTCACCGACCTGCTCATTCCCGGCTATGATCTGGAGGCGCGCCGGGTCTATTTTTTCAAATCGTCCGCGGCGCGCCGCGACCCGGCGCGGGATTTCCGGCTGCGCGAGCTGGTGCAGGTGGCGAGCTCCGCCCCCATGTTCGCGCCGCCGCTGCGCATCGTCAGTCGCGACGGCACGCGGGCACGGGTGCTCACCGATGCCGGCGCCTTCATCGCCAATCAGGCGATGTGCGCTTTTGCCGAGCTGCTGAGTACCGGACGCGCGGGGGAGCCGGCCGTGCTGCTGTCCTTGGGCACCGGCATGGTGGCGCAGCCCATCCGCTATGAGCGCGTCACGCGCTGGGGGGTGCTGCAATGGGCGGAGCAGCTGCTCACGCTGGTGCCGGATGGCTATAACGACACCATTGATTACCAGATTCGCCAGTGCCTCGCCCACTTCACGCCCGGCGGCGACCGACACTACTACCGCATCCAGTTCCCCCTGGATGACGTGGACGCCATGCTGGACAACGCCAGCCCGCGCAACCTGGCGGCCATCCGCCGTAAGGCCGAACAGGTCATCCGCGAGCACAGCGACGCGCTGGACGCGGCATGCGCGGCGCTGGTTGCCGGCGCGCGGTAGCGGTTGTATTTGCCTGTAGTCCGCGCCCTCCGCGGCGCGTGGTCTCGCCATATATGCCCGGTGTAGAGGATCGAAACCACGCGCCGCTACCGGGCGCGGACGCCAACACGTCGCCCGCGCGCCCGCCTGGTCGCTACTCCCCCGTATACCCGATCTCCGCCCACACCTTCCGCGCCGCCGCCATGCCCTCCGCCGTCGGCTCTATGAAACCGAGGATGCTGGGCGGGGGCTGGCCGGGGCCGGCGTGCTGTGGCCAGGGGGACCAGTGGTCGTGTTCATACGCGGAGCGTGCCGCATCGTCGCGGAAATCGGGCATGGCGAAGGGGGCGCCGTCCTCCAGCGCGCTCTTCCAGGCGAGGATGCCCACGCTGGACATCGCCACGCCGCGGTAGACGTCGAGGAACGGCGGGACGCCGTCGCGGATGGCGGTGGCGAAGGCAAAATTCGTCCAGAAATCGCCGCCGCCGTGGCCGGCGCGGCTGGCGAGGTCGCCGTGCTCCGGCCAGTCCGGGGTGTAGACGCGCTCCAGCGGCACGCCTTCGGGGCGATCCCACTCGTCATGCCACACGCGCACCTGCCCGGAGCCGAAATAGCCGGGGCCGCGGGTGGTCTCCATCGCGCCGTGCACGCCGTGGACGCGATACCAGTTGCTGTGGCCGGGCAGCACCAGCCCGAAGATGCGGAAGACGGCGCCGTTGTCCATGCGGCAGAGAATCACTGAGCCGGGGTCGGCGCGGCGGGCCACCTCGGCATCCACTTCGCGGCAGGCGATGGAGAGGCCGTTCACCTTCACCGGCATGGTGTCGGTGATATACATCAGCGGGGCGAGGGCGTGGGTGCAGTAATAGGTGGAGGGCAGCCAGTTGCGCCAGTGGTTGGCGCCGGGCGAGATGGCGGCGCGGTCGCGCGGGGCCATCGGGTGGTTGTATTCCCCCTCGGCGTAGGTTACCTCGCCGATCTCGCCGGTGCGGTAGACCCGCCGCATCTCCATATTGAACTGCGTGTAGGGGTAATTCTCCGCCAGCATGTAGGTGAGGCCGGTGCGCTCCACCGCGCGGCACAGCGCCACCCCCTCCGCCAGCGTGGCGTTGCTGGCCGTCTCGCTCATCACGTGCTTGCCGGCGTCCAGCGCCTTGATGGCGAAGGGCGCGTGCTCGTGGAAGAAATTCGCCAGCACCACGGCGTCCATATCGTGCGCGAGGAAGGTGTCGTAATCGGTATAGGTGGCCACGCCGTAGCGCTTCCCCACCTCCAGCAGGCGCTCCTCCCAGGTGTCGCACAGTGCCACCAGCTCCATGCCGGTCACGTCCGTCGCCCCGGAGGCAAAACTCTGCCCCCGCCCCACCCCCACCACGCCCACGCGGATCTTGCGCTCTGCCATCACGTGCTCCTTTGTGCGTTTGTGTGTGTTTTGTTGTGGTTTTTATTCGCGAGTAAGGCGAGGACTCCTTCTTCACAGTAGCTTGACCGGCTCATCATTGTAGATATGCCGGTGAGGACACCGGCGCTCCCGGATTATTCCCGTACTTCCAACTCCCCGATCTCCTCGATGCGGCGGCGGGGCAGGTCTTCCCAGACGAGTTGGTCATCGGCGGGGCCGCCTTCGTGGGCGAAGACGGATTGGTAGCGGCGCGTGAATTCGAGCAGGTTCTTCACCGTCTGGTATTTGAAGTTGAGGCCGGGGGTGTTGTCGGTGGTGACGTTTTCAAAATGGTACATCTCCACCGCCGGCTCGTAGACGAGGGTGTAGCCGCGGGCCTTCATGCGGTATTCCAGATCGAGGTCTTCGAACTGCACCGGGTTGTAGACGTCGTCGAAGCCGCCCACCTCGTCGAGCACGCCCCGCTTCACCAGGATGCACGCGCTGGCCGCGCCCTGCAGCTCGCGGCGGGTAGTGTACGCCGGATCGTCGTGCGGCGCGTTGCGGCCGGGGTAGCCGACGCGGCCGTTGGGCGAGATGGCGATGCCCACGTGCTCGATATTATACGGCGGGAAGGGGAAGAGGAGCTTCGGGGTGACCAGCGCGATGCGGTCGTCGCTGCAGAGCGTGTCGCGCAGCACCTGCAGCCAGCGGCGGTCGCGCAGCACGATGTCGTTATCGAGGAAGGCGATCTCCGCCCCGCGGCAGAGGCCGATGGCCTGGTTGCGCGCCGTGCACGCCCCCACGTTGCGGTCGTTGAAGAGCACGGTGGTGGGAATGCCCGCCGCCGCCGTCCGCCGGCGAAAGTCCAGCAGATACTCCGCCGTCCCGTCCGCCGAGCCATTATCCACGATGACGAACTCGAACGCGACGCCCGCCGTCAGCAGCAGGCTGTCCAGGCAGCGGCGCGTATACGCGAGCTTGTTCAGGCTGGGAATGACGATGGAGATCATATGCTGGCAGGCCCTTTCGCAAAGCGACTTGAGTCAAACGCGATTGATCCAATACATTGGCCGACGATGAAGATGCGCAACGGCCACAATGACCACAGTATTTTTTTCGATACGATAGTACAGGCCGTAAGGAAATCGGTGTATCAGGCGACGGCGTATGCCCGCGCGAAGAATTGGCCAGCGGTAGGGATGCTTCGCGATATCGAATATGGCTGCTTCAAGCTTATCTAAAAATACCGTACCAAGACCGGCAACCTGCTGCTCGTAATACCGCGCGGCATCAATCATTTCATACTCGGCGGGTTCGAGGAAAACCGTCGTTTTCCTCGGAGGCGCGTCCGGGCGTTGTGGAGCGCCTCATTCGCCGGACGTGCTGATATCCGGCCCTGCTTGTATTCCTGATACCGGCGTTCAGCTTCATCCACCCATAGGCGCTCGCTCTCGGTATCGTCACGCTCATCAAGGCTGGCCAGCAACCGTGCGGCCAGGGTGGCGCGTTCGTGCGCGGATAGATGCATCGCCAGCGCTTCGCATTCTTTGAAATCAGGTGACATGCCGGATCCTCCTGGTGTCATTGTACACGCCATTGGTCAGGGCGAAAACCCGTGATGGGACCGCCGGATGGTCGCGAACAGCGGCGGGGTATCGCCCGGGGCGAAGCCTGACGGCCAAGCGCGGCCTAAAAGGCTTTCCGATAGCTGCACTCCAGGCGGAGGCCGTCGTCCGGCTGGCAGAAAGCTTTCGCGGTGAGACGGGCTTTCAGCGACAGGCTGTTGTCGGCATCCATCGCGCGCGCGTATTCCAGCGTGTAGGCGACGCCGGTGCGGGGGGAGGCCTCCGCCGTCTGCCGCACCAGGTCCATCTGCAGTTGCAGGCGCTCCTGCGCCGAGAAGGCGCCGATGACGCCCAGACTGCGGGTACGCGTGGCGGTGGCGCCGTCCAGCGTCCCTTCGTCAAGGTAGCGCGCAAACAGCGTCATCGTCGGGGAGGCGGCAACGGCCAGGTGGCACAGCCCGCGGCGCACGGCCTCCACTTCGGCCGCGGTGTTCGGCTTGTTCGGGTTGCGCTCGTAGCTGCCGTGCAGGAAGAACCGTCGGCCGAGCATCGTCGCGTAGCGGGCGTCCTCGCCGTCCACGCGCTGGTCGCCGATCAGCACGTTGCGCCGGCCCACTTCCAGGCCGGGGGTCGGTTTCGCCGCCCACGCGGGGGCCGCGTTCCCCCCCCAGGAGGCGCCGTCGCTAAACAGCGTCACGCGCAGCGACCCCGTCGCCCAGTCCGGGAGTTGCTGCGCCAGCGGCAGCGCGGCGCGCCACCAGCTTTCTTCCTGGGTCTCCGCCTGGTCGGGCAGCTCCGTCTCGCGCTGGCCGCCGGTGAGCGTCAGTGCGCCGAAGCGCTGCTCGGCGCCGTACTCGGTCGTCTCCTGATCGCCGACGCCCGCGATATTCCCGGCGTAGCGGCGGGCCATCACCTTCGTGTGATCAGTGAGCGCGTGCGTCAGCTCGCCGCCCAGCTCGTCATAGTCGGCCATGTCCGCCGTCTGCCAGGCGGCGTCCTGCTTCGCCGGCAGCTTGCGTCCCCACGCGCGATAGCTGATGGCGTCGGCGCCCACCACCGGGCCGTCGTAATAGCCGATGGCGAAGGTGGACCGCGGGGTCGGTTTGGCAGCGAGGATTTGCGCCGAAAGCAGCACCTTCTCTTTGCGGTCGCCTTGCGTGGTGTAGGCGTAGTCGCCCGCCTTCACCTGCAGCACGATCGGCGACTTCGCCTTTCCCAGCGGCTGCGCGTAGGCCAGCACGGTGCGGCCCTGCGTCGCGTCGCCCGGCAGCCTCTCGTCGCGGTGATGCAGGGTCAACTGCCGCGGCCGCGCCTTCGCGCCCACCTGGCCGATGACGCCGTATTCCACCATCGCCGACTCGCCCGTCGTCGAGCGGTCCAGCGTGCTCAGGCGACAGGTGGCTTTCCAGCGCTCGGTCAACGCGTAGGCCAGTTGGTAATCGCGCAGCTTCTCCGTGCTGGCGTCCAGCGCCTCGGTATCTTTATAGTGGCTGGTGAGCTGCAGGCGCGGCGTGAGCCGGCTCGTCAACCGCAGGTCGAGCAGGTTTTGTTCCTGCGTCTGGCCGGCCCCCTGCTGTTCCACCTCCGTCCGCGCGAGCTTGCCGGTCAATTTGCAGGCGGCGGAGAGCGGGGCGGCGAAATCCAGCGCCAGCGTATCGGCCCGCTCATGCGCCTGCTCGGTCTCTTGCGTGGTGTAGCCCGCACTGAACGCCAGCGATTTCCACTCGTTCCACTTCATCGCCACGTCGCGCTGGGTCACGTCCGTCCGCGCGCCGCCGGCGGTGGTGCTGGTGAGCATCTGCCCGATGGCGAATTCCGACTTCCGCCCCAGGCCTCCGGACAGGCGCAGCGCCTGCGTATCAACGTCTCTATCCACTCTATCCGCGCTCTGCTTTTCGGGATCCCACGCCTCGGTCAGCGACGAGACGGTGTAGTCCAGCTTGTGGCGCTGGCCGAGCGCCAGCCCGATGCCGTGGGTCGCCGTGGTGCGGATGAGGCCGTCCGCCGGGTGCCCGATCTCCGTATGCGCCACGCGCGCGTATGTCGAGGAGAAGCGCATCCCGTGCGCGCCGGTATAGCTCATCGTGTAATCGCGCTGGCTCATCCCCGGCGCCAGCGCCTTCGCCGCCGCCGGATCGCTGCCGGCCAACTGCTGCTTCAGGGGGTCCAGCCCCTTGAACTCTGTGCCGACGTCTAGGTAGCTGCCGCTGAACTTCAGCCCGCCTTTCGTGTAGTTCAGGCGTTGGAAGGTCAGTTGATCGGCGGTGGCATCCCCATGACTGGGACCGGCGTCGAACAGGCGCAAAAGCGGCACCTCGCCGGCGCGCGCGCGCGGATCGAACGCCGAGGCGGCGGGTTCGCGCGGATCGAGCAGTTGCCGCGCCGCCAGCGCGCGGCTGTAATAATAGCCGCCCGACAGGCTCAAGGCGCCGCCCACCGCGACATGCGTGTTCACGCCGCCCACCTGCCAGCCGTCTTCGGGCGTCAGCGTGTGCGGGCCGGCCGCGTGTTCCAGGTACAACGGGGTGATCGCCGAGCGCACGGGCGCGGGCGCGCCGGCGTCCGCCGGGCCGACAGGCTGGACGGCCCGCACGAGCGCGGCCGCGAGCAGGAGCAGCAGGCAGCTCATCAGTGCCCGCATCCCCGGCGTCGCGGCCCTCGTCACGCTCTTTGGTTGTCTCCCATCCAGCGTCATCGCTGTCTTCACTCACCCGTGGTGCTGCCCGCGGGGGTCAGCAGCAGGGCATCGCCGCCGGTCGGCGGCCAATCAGTGGATCGTCACCAGGACGCCGGCGCGCGCGTCGCGCTCGGTGTTGCGGATGACAATCGGTTTGGGGTTGGCCGGCGCGTTTCGCCGGCGCAGGTCTTCGATAATGGCTTTGCGCAGCTCTTCCGCGCGCGCGGCGCTGCTGTCGGCGGCGGCGGCCGCGGCGACGGCCGCCGTGGGCGCCACCTCCGGCCGGCGGCGCGCCACGGCGGCGATCATCTCGCCCGGCGCGCTGGAGAGGGATTCTTCAATCGCCGCCAGCTCTTCTTCCCGCGCCACGCGCAGCATGTCGTCGCGCGCCGAGGCGGTGTAGTCCGGCGCCGCTTCCGGCGCCCGCGGGGCGGGATCGGGGCGCGGCGTGTCGTAGACGCGGCGGGCCGCGACGGCCGGCGGCAGCGTGCGCACCAGCACCGTCGGGCGGACGCGCGGGGCCGCCGCCGGGGCGAGATCCGGAGCGAGCGCATGTGCCGCCGGGGCGTCAGCCGCGGAGGCGGCAGCGGGTGGATTCTTGATCACGGGCGCCGGCGGCGTCTTCGCGACGGGCCGCGTCGCCGGGGCCGTGACCGGATTCGGCGCGACCGGCCGCGCCGCCGGGCGGGCGTCGCTCACGGCGGGGTTCGTCTCCGGGAGAGCGTCCACTACCGGCAGCGGCGCCGGCGCCGGGCGCGCGACGTCCGTATTCGGCTGGCGCAGCAGGCCGGTCGCCAGCGCGACCACCAGCAGCGCGGCGGCGGCGAAGCCAAGGCCCCAGGCCGGCGCCCGCGGCAGCAGGTGCTGCCACCAGGGGACGCGCGCGGCGGCGATACGCACGGCGATGGCGGCGGGCGCGGAGAGCTCGGGCAGCTCGGCGAGCAGCACGCGCACCTGATCGGCTCGCTCCAGCTCCGCCGCGCACGCCGCGCACCACAGCAGGTGCTCCTCTACCAGGAACGTCTGCGCCAGGGTCAACTCGCCTTCGCGGTAGGTTTCCAGCCGCTCGAGGGTTTCCTCGCAGGTGAGGGGCGCGGCCGTCGCCGGCAGCGCCGCCGCCCGCGCGGCGAGATCGGCGGGGGGTTCGATGGCCGGCAGCGCCGCCAGCAGCGCGCGCAGCGCCTGCTCCTCGCGGCACGTCGGGCACGCGGCAAGATGCGCCGCGATCCGGGGATCCTCGGCGTTGACCTCATCGCTCTGCAACTCGTCACTGAACGGGCACCGCATCTTCGTACTTTCCGCAACGGACCGTTGCTCCATGCCTACTGACACCGCCCGCCGCAGTTCGTTGCAACCAATCCGCGCGGATACCGTATTTCTGTCGAAAAAACGCCCGCCTGTGCCCGGTATGGCAGCGCTGGCATGCCCCTCCTGCGCGAACATGCGGGGGGCGCGGCCGGCGTGGACGGGGCATATGCGTCACGATAGGGTTCGCGTATCCTTACGTAGTCGTGCTCGTACTCGTAGTCGTCCTCGTAGTCGTAGTCGAAATCGTCCTCGAAATCGGCTACGGGCGGACAGGATGTCCGCGCTCCGATGGGCGCTCCGACGGGGCACGACTCGTACTCGAAACGGCTATGCTGAAGCCGAGCGCGGTGGGACCGCGCGTCGGGCAGTCCGGGACGTGGCGATCCGACACGCGGTGAAGAAGCGAAGCCCGTATTCGAGCACGAGTACGAGTCGGAGCGCGGACATCCTGTCCGCCCGTAGCCGATTTCGAGGACGATTTCGACTACGACTACGAGGACGCACACGAGGACGAGGGGGCAGGCGATCACCCGGCGCGGATGGCCCCCTCGCGGAGGCGTTCATTACGTCGGCGCATCCGCCGGCGGCGCGGGAGGCGCCGGCGGCGGGGGAATCGTGGCCGCCGCCACCCCCTGGTTGATGCGGTAATTGGTGAGGCGAATCGTCCAGTCCTGCGCGCCTTTCACCGGCTGGTTGAGGGCATTGCGCTGGCGGATGGTGATCGTGGCGGGCATGGTAAAGCCGTCTATCTGCGCGTATTCCACGGCTTCAATGCGCCACTGGGGCGCGTTATTGACGAGCATGCGCGTGGTGACGCGGTGAATGCACCACTTCTCGCCGACCCGCGTGTTATCAATGCGCGCCATCAGCCGGGACCCGTCCTTCAGCACGCTCTCCACCTGGCAGGCCAGGCCGGCGGCATCCAGCAGCACGCGATATTCCTTCACCATCGCCTCGGCGTCGCTCGCGGTGCCCACCAGCAGGAAATACGTGGTGTCGGGGCGGCCGGCAAGCTGCCGGCTCACCCGGTCCACGCGCAGGTCAAGGCCATGAAAGGCGTTCGTGGACGCACGGGGCACCAGGTAATTCGATAAAGGGTCCACTAACCCCAGCAGATCGTCGCGGAACTTGGCATACTGGTCGTCCAGGCCCGCCACCGCGAAGCGCTGGCGATCTTCGTTCACATAGTAGTAGCTGATCGTCGCCAGTTTTCCCACCGGCGAGTTTTGCAGCTCGTCAATGACGAGATCCACCGCCAGGTCGTGCAGCCCGACCTGCGTGGGGTAGTAGTATTGTGCGTCGGAGCGGGCCATCAGCGCGGCGGGATCAGCGGTATCCTTCCCCCAGGCGACGGCGGCGGTCAGCACGATACTGCAGATGACGAGCGACGACACTCTCATGCCCATGGGCAACCTCCGTGGCGGTCTGCCCGTATTATACCGCGTTTTCCCGCGCTTGCCACCTGCCGGCCCCGCGCTCCCCGTCATCGCCATCGAGCAAGGCCAGCGGTGAAATCGCGCGGGGTATGGGGAAAAGGCCGGGTACTGTGGAATATCCGTGGTGTGACGCCGCGGTCGCCCTGCCAGCGGCGGAGAGGTTGGGGACATCATGACGGCTTCCACCTGCGAACGTCGCGGTCATCAGGAATGCGAAATCTGCGACAACGGCCTGCTGCGCCTGCGCATCACCCGGGAAACCGGGGCGCAAACGCTGATGCTGGACGCGCGGGACGCCCACGGGCACTGGATCCCCCTGCTGGCGAGCGCGCCGGCGGTGGACCTGCTGCTGCGCGATGCCGGCGGCGCGGAGCAGGGCGCGGCGGTCTACGCCTTCGCGCCGGTGCTTGAGGCGGGCGCCACCCGGGGCGTGACGCTGCAGGGACGGCTGGGTGACGCCGAGCTGGAGATGACGCTGCTCCTCGGCGCCGACCATGCTTGGTGCCGGCAGTGGATCGAGTTGACCGGCCCGGCGCCGCCCGGCGGCGCGCTGGCGCAGCGGTGGTTTCTCACGGGCGGCCTGGCCGAAGCGACGCTGCGCTGGCCGACCGAGGCCATCACCGGCGCGGCGCTGGCCACGTCTCCGGCCGCCTTCGCGCAGGACACGCACTGCTTCGCCGCGCTGCTGCCCGATCCGGACCCCCATGCGGACGGCCAGCTGCGCCACCTTGCCGATGATGGCGGCGGGATGGAGCAGGCGCTGACGCTGGCGCCGGGCTCGTCGGCGCGCTGCCTGTCCAGCCTGCTGGTGCTCGATGCGCGGGCGCTGATCGGTCGCGGATTTCAGCAGCTCACGCGGCTGCTCGCGCGCGCCGATCTGCCGGCTCCGCCGGCCGCCTTTGCGCCCGCGGCGGGTGACCTGCCCCCCCTGCCCGCCCGCGGACCGGCGCGCGACTGGCAGCCCTTTCTGCGTGAAGGCACGCCGGCGGAGATCGCCGCCGGCGTGCTGCGCGGCCTGTCGCTGGCGGCGGAGGGCGACTGGGCGGTGCTGGACGACGCGCTGGTCTGGCTGGACCGCCTGTGCCTGCACCAGTGCCTGCGCCCCATGCCGGGCGCCCCATCCCCGGGCGCGGTGGGCGCGGGGCCGGCGTGGGCGACCGTCGCGCCGTGGATGCCCATCCTGCTGTTGGAAGCCTTTCGCCTGAGCGGCATTACCGAGTATGCGCACCGCGGCCGCGCCGCGCTGGCCGCGCTGCCCGCCGCACAGGCGTCGCGCGTGTATGCCGCTCTCTACCCGCGCTTCGGCGACCTGTGCGTGCTGCCGGATTACGAAGAGGTGCTGGCGCTCACCGATTTCGGCCTGGTGCTGCCCACCTTCGGCGACCGCCGCATTGACCTGCGCCTGCCTGAGCCGCGCACGCGCCCGCTGCGCCTGGTGGTGGATGGCCGCGCCAGCCGCTACGGCCTGTCCATCAACGAGCGCTCGTACGGCGACGTCGCCACCGACGTGCTGCGGCGGGGCATCGAGGTGCCGGCGTAGGCAGGGGATACCCGCTCCGGCGTCGAAGGTGCGCTCTATGCGGGTGAGTTACCACAACCACACGGCCTGGAGCGATGGCGCGGCCTCCCTGGCGGCGATGCTGGATGGCGCGCGCGCGGCGAGGCTGGATGAATTCGGCCTGTCCGACCACTACGCGCTGCTGCCCGGCGGGGAGCCGGTCTCCTGGGCGATGCCGCCCGATTTCCTCGGCGCGTATGTCCGCGCGCTGTGGGAGGCCGCCGCGGCCACGGATGACCTGACGGTGCGCGTGGGCATCGAAGTGGATTATTTCCCGGAGACGGAGGCGGAGACGCTGGCGGCGCTGGCCGCGCAGCGCTTCGACTACCGCATCGGCTCGGTGCACTTCGCCGACGGGTTTCCGCTTGACGCCGCGCCCGCGCCGTGGGAAGCGCTGAATGAAGACGAGCGCGACGAGGTGTGGCGGCGCTACTGGACGTACCTGCGCCGGGCGGTGGAAACCCGCGCCTTCGATATCATCGGTCACCTGGACCTGCCGAAGAAATTCGGCTTCCTGCCGCGTGCCGATTTCAGCGGCCTCATCGCCGACCTGCTGGACGCCATCGCCGACTGCGGGCCCGCCATCGAGCTGAACACCGCGGGCTGGGACAAGCCCATCGGCGAACAATACCCGTCGCTCGCGCTGCTGCGCGCCGCCCGCCGGCGCGGCATCCCGCTGGTCATCAGCGCCGACGCCCACGCGCCCGCGCAGGTGGCGAGCCATTTTGCGCGCGCCCGCGACCTCGCGCAGGCGGCGGGGTATACCGCGACCGTGCGGTTCGCCGGGCGGGAGCGGTCTGCGGTGCCGCTGTAGGCATCCGCGCTCGAGATTGGCGTGCTTCACTCCGCTGCCGCCCTTTCAGGGCTCCGACGGATATTACGGCCTGTCCCACGGGTTCCGCTGTCGCTTCACCCGCGGCTAGCATCTTCCGGCCCTTCGGGCCTGTGTCACCCCGTCACCTTTTCACCTCTTCACCTTTTCACCTCTTCACCCCGTCACCCCGTCGCCCTCCAGCGCCTTCGACAGCCGCATGGAGCAGAATTTCGGGCCGCACATGGAGCAGTATTCCGTGCGGCAATCGAGCCCCAGTGTCTCCGCGCGATAGGCGCGGGCGCGGTCGGGGTCGAGGGCGAGCGCGAACTGCGCTTCCCAGTCAAAGGCGTAGCGCGCCCGGGCCATGGCGTCATCCCGCTCGCGCGACTTGCCGCGGGCAAGGTCGGCGGCGTGGGCGGCGATGCGCGTGGCGATGATCCCCTGGCGCACGTCCTCCGCGTTCGGCAGGCCCAGGTGCTCCTTCGGCGTGACGTAGCAGATCATCGCCACGCCGTACAGCGCGGCCAGCGCCCCGCCGATGGCGGCGGTGATGTGGTCGTACCCGGGGGCGATGTCGGTGACCAGCGGGCCCAGCACGTAGAACGGCGCCCCGTGGCAGAACTCCTGCTGCAGCGCGACGTTCTGCCGAATCTGGTCCATCGGCACGTGGCCGGGGCCTTCGATCATCACTTGCACGTCCCGCGCCCAGGCGCGCCGCGTCAGCTCACCGAGCACCTTCAGCTCGGCGAACTGCGCGGCATCGCTGGCGTCGTGCAGGCAGCCGGGCCGCAGGCCGTCGCCCAGCGACAGGGTGACGTCGTAGCGGCGGCAGATCTCGAGGATATCGTCAAAGCGGTCGTAGAGCGGATTCTGCCGGTCGTGATGGCGCATCCACTGCGCCATCAGCGCCCCGCCGCGCGAGACGATCTTCGTCAGCCGCGGCGCGACGAGCGGCAGGAACTCGCGCAGCACGCCGCAGTGGATCGTCATGAAATCCACGCCCTGCTTCGCCTGCCCTTCGATGACGGCGAGCAAATCGTCGGCGGTGAGGGCGATCACGTCGTCAACGCCGTCCATCGCCTCATAGATCGGCACCGTGCCGACGGGGATGGGGGCATGGCGCACGATCGCCTCGCGGATGGCGATGATCTCGCCGCCGGTGGACAGGTCCATCACCGCGTCGGCGCCGTAGCGCAGGCAGATGCGCAGCTTCTCCAGCTCCTCGTCCATGCCGCTGGAGAGCGCGGAGGTGCCGATATTCGCGTTGATCTTGCAGGTGACGGCCTGGCCGATGGCGGCGGGATGCAGCTCCGGATGGTTGATGTTGGCGGGGATGACCAGCCGTCCGGCGGCCAGCTCATCGCGGATGAGTTCGGGGGCGAGTCCTTCGCGTTCGGCGACGAACGCCATCTCCCCGGTGATGATGCCCTGCCGGGCATACTGCAGTTGGGTGACGACGCCGGACCGGCCCCGCACCCACGCGGCGCGTAGTGACATGTGGCGGTGCGCTCCTTTCGCGATGTTGGCCTCGACGGCGCGGCGAACCCGTACCCTGAACGCCGGCCCTGGGATCGCCGGTGTCTCACCGGCACAGTACAGACATGCCGGTGAGACACCGGCGGTCCCAGGACATGTCGAGCCACGGTGGGAAGTCGCGAGGAGCGGGCGCGCACGTCCCTTCGCCGGCATGATCCGGATCAGGTTCGGAGGGTCTTATGGACCGACACGCCCATAACTCTCAGCCGCGGGGGCTCCCCTCGTGCTTCCGTAGCGAGTCTACGCTCCTGACGGCGGTCTGTCAACTCCGGCACCGGAGCTGTGAACGGCGCGTTTGACAAACGTCCGAATAATTGGTTTGATGGAGGGAAGGAATTGCCGGGGGAGACCCCGAATATTTCGTTTTAGCGTCCCCGCGGCGCCAGCCGGCGCGGCGCGTGACGTGCACAGGAAAGGATTCTGAAAGGGGCCGGCTTCGAGCTTTGGACGGCGGCCGGTAGAGTTCGGTACACTATGCAACTACTGCTGCATGTCGCTTCCTTTGTCTCCATCATGCTCATCTGGTTCTTTGCGCTGTACCAGGTGAGTATCACGATTGGGGGGTTGATTCTCTATCTCCGCTCGCGGCGCGAACGCCGGGAGCTCTTCGATGAGCGCACCGCCCTGCCGCCCGTCACCATCCTCGTGCCCGCGCACAATGAGGAGAAGGTGATCGAGCGGACGATCTGCTGCCTGTTGGCGCTGCGCTATCCGCAGGACCGCCTGCACATCCTGGTCATTGACGACGCCTCCACCGACGCGACGCCGGCCATCCTCGACCGTCTGGCCGCGGCGGAGCCGCGCGTGCGCGTGCTGCACCGCACCCGCGCCGAAGGCGGCGGGCGCGGCAAAGCCGCCGCGCTGAATGCCGCCATGCGGAGGGTGGAGACGGAATTCGTCGCCGTCTTCGACGCCGACAACCGCCCGGAGCCGGACGCCGTCGCCTACCTGGTGGCGCACATGCTGCGCGAGCCCGGGCTGGGCGCCGCGGTGGGCCGTTTCCGCACCGGCAACAAGCATGCCAACCTGCTCACCCGCATGATCAATATCGAGGGCCTGTTCTTCCAGGGCACCGTGCAATCCGGCCGCTGGGCCTTCCTGCGCGTGGCCGCCCTCACCGGCACGAACTACGTCATCCGCCGCAGCGCACTGGACGCCGTGGGCGGCTGGGACGAAGAGGCGCTCACCGAAGATACCGAACTCAGCGTGCGCCTGTACCAGCATGGGTATCACATCGCCTTCGTGCGCTACTCCATCACCTGGGAGCAGGAGCCGGAGACGCCGGCGGTGTGGATCAAACAGCGCACCCGCTGGGCGCGCGGCAACAACTACGCCATCGTCAAGCTGCTCCGCGGCTTCAAAGCGTCCCCGTATAAAGGGCTGCTCTGCGAGGCGCTCTTCACCCTCTTCGTCCCGTATATCTTCATGATCGCCGTCCTCGGCTCGCAGGTGGTGGCCATCCTCTCGCTCTCCGGCCTGCACCTGACCGGCCTCCTCGCGGTGGTCAGCAACTACTGGTGGCTGGTGCTGGCGCTCTACCTCTGCGAAGTGACGCTGGTCCTCGCGTATGATCGGGAAACCTCCCTCGGCAACACGCTCCTCGCCGCGCTGATGTATTTCAGCTACTGCCACGCCTGGCTCATCGCCGTGCTGCGCTCGCTGTGGCTGGATGTCATCGTGCGCGAGCAGCGCACCTGGTATAAGACGGTGCGGTTCGATACCGACATCATCCCGCGCTGCGGCACCCCCGCCGTCACCAGCCTGCCGGAGCTGCCGTTGGACGAGGACTCCCTGCCCGCGCTGCCCCCCGAGACCCCGCTACCGCCCGCGCGCCTGGATCAGCAGACGCCCACCGTCACCGCGCGCTACTTCCGCCGGTGAGCAGGCCCGCGTCCGGTATCTGTTCACGTTTTTGCGTCTGTGTCCTGATCGAAGCCACCTATCCCCCCGCCCCCCTTCCCTGAGCGGGAAGGGGGAGTGATGGGGTGCAGATCCGGTGCTCCCCTCCCCGCTCAGGGGAGAGGTGGGCGCGCGGATGGCAATGCACGCCGAGAAACGTGAACAGATACCGCGCCCGGAACGGCTGGACACGCTCCTTATCGCACGATAAACTGAGAAGCGGCATGAGCAGTCTCGGTGTGGGGCTGCTGCGGGGATGCCGGCCTGGATCAAGGCGGACGGCCGAGGCGCTATCGGGAGAGATAGGGTGAGGACGGCCAACGCCGAGCCAGGCCGGAAGCCACCAGCAGGCACGCGCCGAGACGGCTCGTGCCGCTTCTGAGGGCACCGGAGGGACGATGATGAGCGTGACCGAGGCACTGCAGCGGGTGGTGCGGGGCGAGGCGTTGACGACGGACGCCGCCGCCGCCGCGATGACCACCATCATGGAGGGCGAGGCCACGCCCGCGCAGGTGGCGGCGCTGCTCACCGCGCTGCGCATGAAGGGGGAAACGGTGGAGGAGATCGCCGGGTTCGCCCGGGTGATGCGCGAGAAATCCGTCCGCCTGCTCCCCACCCGCGCCCCGCTGGTGGATACCTGCGGCACCGGCGGCGACACACTGAAAACCTTCAACATCTCCACCGCCGCCGCCTTCGTCGCCGCCGGCGCGGGCGTCGGCGTCGCCAAGCACGGCAACCGCTCGGTCACCAGTAAATCCGGCTCGGCCGACGTGCTGGAGGAATTGGGCGTGACGCTGGCCATTCCGCCCGCCGCGGTGGAAACCTGCATTGATCGCCTCGGCGTCGGCTTCCTCTTCGCGCCGAATTTTCACCCGGCCATGAAGCACGCCGCCCCGGTGCGCCGCGAAATCGGCATCCGCACGGTCTTCAACATCCTCGGCCCGCTGACGAACCCCGCGGGCGCCCCGCACCAGGTGGTGGGCGTCTACGACGCCGCCCTCACCGAGCCGCTGGCACAGGTGCTCGGCCTCCTGGGCGCCCGGCGCGCCTTCGTGGTGCACGGGCTGCTCGGCCTCGACGAATGGTCCACCGCCGGCGCCACCCAGGTGAGCGAGCTGCGCGACGGCGCGGTGACCACGCGCGTCTATACGCCCGCCGACGTCGGGCTCGCCGACGCGGATCCCGCGGACCTGCTGGGCGGAACCCCGGCGGAGAACGCCGAACTCATCTGGGCGCTCTTGCGCGGGCAGGGCGGCCCGCAACGCGATATCATCCTCCTCAACGCCGCCGCCGCCCTCGTCGCCGCCGGCGCCGCCGCCGACATTCCCGACGGCCTGCAACAGGCCGCGGTCGCGATTGACGGCGGCGCCGCGCTGGCAAAGCTGCAGGCGCTGCGCGAGCTGACGCGGGAGCTGGCGCCGGCGTAAGGCTCTTTGACAACTTGTTTCCGCTCTGATGGGCTGTTCATTGGCAGGTGTGCGTCCCCCGGATTGCTGCTCGTTGATCGGCGCCTGTCGTTATGGTGGGGGACGCGGGCACTGAAGTACCCCCTGCGCGGCCAGGCGGCCCTCTCCAGGGACGCGGTGGATCGAACAGACCAACCGGAGGCTGGCGATAGCGAGATGTATGTATCAAAGCGCAGCAATCCGGGAGAGTGATGGTCACTGTCATCAGAAAAATGGTAACCGTCACGCATGATGGGGAGTGGATCATTTTGGAGGGTGAGAAGAGGCGGCATCATGCGCAACAGTCACTATTTTTGACCGGGCGCTTCTTCCCCCACACGCGCCACCGCGCCTGGGGCCGCGGCGTTGCACTCCGCATATCCCCCTCCCCACGTAGGGGAGGGGCTGGGGGAGAGGTGAGTTGCGCCTCGCGAGGCTTCCGTTCCCCGGATGCGCATCCGGGGCGGGAGAAACAAAATCCGCCGGCGCGGACTGACGGGATCGAGCCGACCAACCGGATACCGCGCAACGCGGGAGGTATGTGTCACAGAGCATAACGCCGGCACCGGCGCCCGCCGCGCCCGCAACCTTTCGCCGCGCCCGGTGTCAAAAAGCTAAACGCTTTGCATCCATTCCCCGGAGGTGTGTCCCTATGCGCGTGATCCCGCTGCTCTGTCTGCTGATCCTGCCGGCGCTGTCGGTGGTGGCGCAGCATAAGCTGCCGCCCCAGCAGATCAAGCCTGACGCCCGGATGGTGAATACCGCGGGCACGGACATCTATCTGCTGCGCGCCCGGCCCGGGAAACTCTTCACTTTCCTCGGCCAGCCGGTGACGGGGGCGGCGGAGGTGCTGAACAACACCGACGCCGCGCAAACGCTCACCGTGCGCGCCTGGCTCGTGGACGGGCTGGACACCGTCGTCGGCAGGCAGGAGAAACCCCTGGAGGTGGCGGCGTTCACCCGCGGGACGGTCGAGTTTGCCTGGGAGGCGGCGCTCATCACCCCCTACGGTCACGCCATGCGCTTCGACGTGGTGCGGGACGGCGCGGTGATCGCCTCCGCCGAGGACTTTTTCGTCGCCCATGACAACGTGTGGGCGGTGGGCATCGCCGGCGCGCACCCGGTGGCCTACACCGCCGACCACGTGAAGGACCTGGCCGGCATTGACGCGGCGGTGGAGCGGTTTCGCGCGAGCTATACCAACACCTTCGAGAAATTCTTCTGGGCGCCCGATGACTTCGCCGACATGACGCCGACGAAGGAGAAGTGGTACTCCGGTCAGGCGCGCTATCACGAGCAGCTCGACCGGCTGCGGCGCATGTGCGCCTACGGCCTGCAGATCGGCGTCATGCCCACCACCTACGGCAAATCCATCGGCAGCGGCTCCGGCGCGCGCGACGCCATCCGCGCGAAGCCGGAGCTGGTGCACGGCTTCGGCGGCGTGATGGCCTACGGCCCGGACACCGAGGAGCTGGCGAAGTGGGACCTGGAGGATTCCTCCTGGCAGTCCATCGGCTGGGCGCACTACAATATGAACGACCCGGCGGTGGTGGCGCACGGCATCAACGAGATTTTCGAATCCACCAAGATGTTCGGCTGGGCGGGCGTGCGCTTCGACGGCCATTTTCGCGCCCGCGTCGGCACGCAGCGGGTGGGCGATCAGTTCGTGGACTTCACCCCCGAGATGGCGGACGCGCAGACGGCGGCCAACCAGCGCGCGCTGAAGGAGGCGATGTGGACGCTCGATCCGCGCTACGTCTTCGGCTACAACTACGGCGAGTGCGACTTCACCGGGCGGCTGGTGGATAACCCGCGGGAGAGCATCGAGCTGTGCGCCGACGGCGGGCACATCATGGACGAATACGCCAAGCAGAACGCCGGCGCCTCGCACCCCTTCCGCAAGTGGGCCGATTACGCCCACGCCATCGCCAAATCCGCCGAGCAGGCGCGCCGGCTGGGCGGGCACTACTTCCCGATGGTGCATTCCAGCGGGCCGGTGGGGCGCTATCAGAACATCTTCACCTTCGCCGCGGGCGCGCACCCGAACGGCGTGCCGCACGGCACCGACCACCCCTACAACGCCTTCGCCACCCGCTACGCCGAGCTGCTGTGGGGCGCGAACGTGAAGAACCTGTGGAATCCCTGCGGCATCGTCATCGTCAACCCCGGCGTGCTGTGGGAAGATTACGTGCGCGAGCAGCGGCTGGACGCCGCGCACACGCGCCTCATCATCCACCTCATCAACCCGCCGGCGCAGGAGACGGCCACCGAGAGCGAAGCGGCGCTGGCCGAG
>JAKPKV010000126.1 GCA_029553475.1 Armatimonadota bacterium | reverse complement strand
TTCGGCGGCACGTTCGATCCGCGGAACAGCCCGTTGGCGCCGATCATGCCCGGATACCCGCCGCCGATACAGGCGTTCGGCCACGACCGCTGCTGCTCGAACATCCACTGCATCTGCGCGGCGAATTCGGGATCGCGCTCCTTCCACAGCGACGCCATGGTGCCGAAGATGCCGGTCGGCTCCTGCAGGTAGGAGTTGCCGATGGGGGGCAGATGGCGGAAACCGCCCAGCCGCGAATCGGGCGGCGTGGAAATCTTGCCGAACCACTCGGCGATCTTTTTCATGCGCGGGCTGTAGAGCGAATCGTCCAGTCCCGCGTTGTACGCCATCACCAGGCTGGCGATCAACTGGTCGAAGGCGGCCGCGGCGTAGTGCGGGGCCTCGAGCCATCCGCCGTTCTCGTCCGACCAGCCGTAGAGCTGGCTGCGCAGTTCCGTGATGGCGTCACTCGCCCACGCTTTCGCCTGGGGATGCGCGGGAATCAGGCAGGCGACCATCAATTTATAACTGTAGACCGCCGTCGTCATATTCGGATTGGCGTTGAAGCCGCGCGCCGTCGACCAGAAGGCGGGACTGTCGAAGACGTAGCCGAGGAAGGCAAGCTGCGCCAGGATGCGCTCGCGCAGCTCCGGCGCCAGTTTTTCATACGCCAGCCCGGCATCCGCGATGGCAATCGAGGTCGCGATCTGGTACTGTACGTGCGGCGCCACGCCCAGCGGCTGCACTTCCTGATTGAGATATAAATTGACGCCGGATTGCAGCTGGTCAAGCGTATTTTCGGCGAGGTTGCGCCCGAGTGCCTCGTCGCCGCTGACGAAATAGGCGGCGGTTGGCGTCACTATCCCATCAAGCGCGTATTGCCCGTATTTGCCCTGGCGGTAATCCGCCACGCGCGCGGTGAAGCGTTCCGGATTCGGCAGGTTCTTGCGGAACTCCGGCAGCTTCTCCTTGGGGATGAACAGGCGCGGATAGCTGCTCTGATCGCCTGGCCAGGTGAGGACATAGTTCTTGACGGCATCCAGCGGGAAATGGCCGTGTTTGATGAGATATTTGTTCGGCAGCAGCACGCCGGGCGCGGAGGCCTTGCCATCGAGTCCGGCCAGGCATGCTTGCGTGTTAAGTGTACTGATCATCCACTTGCGTGCTCCGCGCTTCAGCGGCAACGCCATGGTGAGCGTCTCGCCATTCTTGGTAACGAAGAGCTGCGAAGGCGCGCGCTGGTTGCCGGGGATGGCGGGGTCCACCCAGACGCCGGCCTCGCGCGCACCGATGGAGAGCGTATCCGGCGGCTCAGCGCCCGCCGGCGGCTGTTCCGCGCCTCCGGCGGATTTGTAGAGGCTGAAGCAATGTCCCTGGCGTTCGCGCTCCCACCAGCGCAGCCACGGCTCCAGCACAAAGACCTCGCCCGCGGCGATGCGCCAGGTGGTGTTTTGGTATCCGCCGCGACCGTTGCGGTAGAGCAGCGTATCCGGCGCGAAGTTGCGCCCCAGGTCGAGTGTCCAGCGGGTGGCGTTCTCCGCCACGTTGAAGGTCTCTTCGACCAGCACCACCGGTTCGTTGGCGTTCACGCGCACGCGCAGTGCCCAACCGGTGTTCTCTCCGAAGGCAGCGCGGCACACCGCCTCGCTATACACCGGGCCGCGCGCGGTGACTTCAACGGTGTAGGCGGTCAACGGCTTCTCGCACGTCAGCGTGGAATCGCCCACCCAGGCGCCGGAGTTCAACCGGATGCGCACGATCGGCCCCTGTCCGTCAGCGAGTGCTTTGCGCAGTTCGATGCCGGTGAACTGGTTGGCGAGGACAACGCGCTCCTTCGTTTCTTCCACCAGCGGCTTGCGCGCCGTTGCCGGGGTATCGGCGAAGCGAAATTCCCGCGTGGTGAACGGATCGAGATCGGTCATGACGGCGATACCGTCGCCGGTGGCCACCGCGCAGCGCTGATATGGCACCGGTTCCCCGTCAGCGCCGAGCAGCGCATGGCCGGCTTGCACGTGGCGTACCTGGGCGGCATCCAGCGGAAAGGTGACGCACTCATTGCGCCAGGTACGCCCGAGATATTCTTTCAACCGAAAATCGCTGTTCTCCACGGCGAGGGACGGGGAGCCCTGGCACTGCAGCATCACGATGAGTGCCAGGATGAAGTTGGGCAGGCGAACTGCCAGTTGCAGATGTCTCATGGCGCACCTTTTCTGTATCAATTTCCGGTCTCATACAATATTTTCAATCATGTGTTGCCGCATCCCTGCTGCCAATGCAGGGTGATATACGCACCGTCTGTGAGCTTTGTCTACGCCGCTCGGCGTGCCCGCGCGCGGGCACGGTCCCCCTCCCCATTGCGCAAGGCACACCGTGCCCATAACACGCCCTAGGCAAACACCGTATACCCGAGTGGCATCCCCTCCCGGCTCACCACCAGCGCAATGCACACCTGTGGGCAGTCGGGGCAGCTATCGCGCAAATAACCGCGTTTCGCCTGCGCGTTTTTCGCACAGAGCCCTTCACAGTAGGTCGAGGTGCCCTCATCCCGTCAGGCCGATACTCATCCCGTCGATGGCTAGCTTTCCATAAAGTCATGACCTCCGGCAGAGCCGGAGGCTTGATAGTGTGAGCCGCCCAAAGCGGCTTGTCATTCAGAACTCATGAGCCTCCCAAGGAGGCTACTCCTGCGCAAAGCGCAGTTGGTCGAGACGCTGGTCTTCACGCTCTTGGCGTTCAATCTACGCGCGAATCACGGCTTCATCCTTACCGACGGTGGAGACGTAATATCCGCGAGCCCCAAACGGCTCACCGACAAAATTCCGTTGCCGCCCACCGTAAGTCCGGGCACTCCAAATGGCACTC
This sequence comes from Armatimonadota bacterium, assembly GCA_029553475.1. Lineage (GTDB taxonomy): Bacteria > Armatimonadota > Hebobacteria > CAIYQO01 > CAIYQO01 > JAKIYB01. The sequence continues at coordinate 193,128 of JAKPKV010000126.1, read as the reverse complement.
TTCCCTGTGATGAACCCAACCACCTGGGACACGGCATACTTGAGCGGAATACTCATTTCCATATGGACGTGATCCGCCTGAATGCTTCCTTTCACGATCTCACATTCGTTGCGCCGTGCGAGTTCGGCAAAGACACGGCCCAATTCCTTCCGGCTTTGCCCGCACACCCCCCTCCGCCGGCACTGGGGAATGAACACGACATGATATTTACACTCCCACCGGGGAGGCGATACCCTGTCCCAGTCGTCCACTGCGGTCTCCTTTCGTGAACTTTGAGCGGCTCACGAGGAGACTTTGGTGGACGGCTCCTGCATTTGTCAAACGCTATGAGCCTCCCCGGCAGAGCCAGAGGGTCTCCCATTATTACTAAAATCGTGGAGAAAGTGCCTGGGGAGTGTTCGAGGTCATGCAGCAACTGGTGATACGCGGGACGCGGTTCGGGATCATCCGTCTCATCCTCGCCGTCGCAATACTCCTGGACGATCTCAATCCCGTGCGCGACGGCGTATGCTTGAACGGCCGCACGCTGGGCTGCGATGGTTGATGCGCCGGTGTCGGAGCGAGTGCGCAAGTAGCTGACAGCCGTCGTCGGCTGACCCGCCGGCACGGCTTGGTGAGAGGCAGACATAAAAAACCCCCTACCCGGATTTACACACTCATGCGCGATGAGGTGAGGATAGGGAGTATCCAGTCTACTCGTGACAAAAACAGTTCCCCGAGCCCTCGAATAGAGCGTCCGGCTCGGGGAACTGCGCTTTTTAGGTGGTAGCGGGGGCTTCTTGAACTTGGCAGTGTCACAATATTCCTCCGCGCTCACAAAGACCCGCTTTGCCTGCTGCCGTGGGAAGCACGGCACCCTCTGTTTCCAGCGACTCGGAAGCGATCCCGAAACTTTTTTCAAATAAAAGCCTTTGCCCCGCTCTCTTCCGTGCACACGCCCCTGTTTTCGTCGTATTAGGGATTGGACATCGAAACGTCGGCGGATTCGCCCGCCACGTACCCGGTAACCCCGAACCGACATCGATGATTGTAGGGGCAAGGAGTATGCGCATGAGTATCCAATCATATCTGAGGTCGGATACTAGAACTTTCCGAAAGGAGCAATCCGTATTCGACTTCATCATCTACGCCGATGGCGCATGTATCGGCAACCCCGGCCCCGGCGGGGTGGGAGTCGTCATTCTGAACTCGGACGGTACGGTTTATACTGAGTGTTCCGGTACCGCCCATGACACCACGAACAACCAAATGGAACTCTGCGCGGTTATCACTGCCTTGCAGCACTGCCCTGATGGAGGCATCCTCGTGATGACCGATAGCGAGTATGTCGTGAAAGGCATGACCGCATGGATCGAAGGGTGGAAAGATAACGGCTGGCGGAACAGCAACAAGAAGCCGGTTGCCAACAAAAAGCTCTGGTTACAGCTTGATGGAGAGGTTCAGGCACGTGCCGGTGACGTGACATGGCGATGGATCGACCGCAATAGCCCCAACGTTTCTCACCTTCGCGCACATGAACTTGCAGAGAAGGCTGCTCGGAAAAGAGCGGGTAATCGGCATGCCTGACTACATCATCTACATCGACATCCTCTACCGGAAGCATCGTTCAAACAACGGGGTATCCGGCGGTATCGGCATCGTGATTACGACTTCCGACGGACAGCTTGTCGATGAATTCAATGATGCCACGCGGCAGGTCATCTCTCCCGATGAAAAGATGGCACTGCTCTTGTTGGAGGTCTGCGCGGCGACGATAGCGATTCGGAACGCGCCCGCCGGTGAATTACTCATTCGCTCGAAACAGCACTACATTGGCGAAATTATCGGATTGATGACACGGATGAAGACGAGGGGGTGGTTGAATGCCGATGGTACGCCGAACACGAACGAGAACCTCTGGCGACGCCTCGATGCGGCTGTCAGCGGGCATTCGGGCACCATCCAATGGGAGTATACGCGGGTGAGAGAGCCGGGGCATCGGCGCTGCGAAGAGATTGCCCGCTTCGCAGCGAATTGCCTGATCGACAATCGATAGCCATCGTAGGTGAGATACGGCGCGAACTCAATATCCGGCAGGATTCCACCCCCGCATCGCAGAACGTTATTATAGCTCGCTCGGAACTATCGAGATGTCCCATGCCTCACGAGTCGGAATACCAAACTCGCAAGCGGCGGATCGATGCTCGCCTTGCGGCCATGACGCCACCATGGAAGATCATCCGGTATCAGGATGGTCTCGATTGTGCACGGCTCCACCGGGTCGCGGTTGAAGAGTATCCGACCGACAACGGCCCCGCTGACTACGCCCTCTTCGTGCACGGGCAGTCCCTCGGCATCCCCGAAGCCAAAAAGGTCGCACTTTGTCGCCACAACAAGTGAGGGTTCAATGCAATATCGACGGATGAAAGATGGCACAGCCAAATCGATGGCGATGACCATCGCGATGGCGGTCTTTACTGCGATGGAGGGGTTCCGCCATCGCCATTTGAATGATGCACAGGTGTGTGAGTTCGTGCCGATCCTCTGCAATGCAGCCTACACCGCCTACTACTGCGACAGGCACCGTGCAAAAGATTGGTATTGCGATATGCAGTTTCGTTTCGCATACCGACTTCTGCCCAACTATTGGGAGACGCCCGAACTGTTGATTCGCGGTGAGAGCGCGACACTCGTGCATGATAAAGACCTATTGGATCAATTGGCCATCGGCGCGAAAATCTATGCGATGATCGTCCGCAACGCCATGGAAGATTTCCACTGCAAGTACCTGAGTGACGCGCAGATGCGTGAGTTGAATCCCATCGTCCGCAATGCCATTTACACAGCCCTCTATTGCATGCTCAACTACGAAGACCCCGAATGCCGCCGGTGGCTATCTGAGACTGAGGATGCGATACCGGACGATTGGCCGGAGCCGATGCTGCTCACGAAAAAGCCTCGCGGGGGAGAGGCTGTGCGACTGAAAAAACGTTACGAATGGTTCTGCTTGGGCAAGGAGCATGAGTGAGGTCTGATGATGAACCGGCATTGGTACTGCTGGCGTGGCTACAGGCGGGGCACAGCCATTATCGCCTTATGATCTACACTGCAGATGGTGGGAAGGCACACGCCGGATATACGAACTGCCGTATACCTGTTAAAGGCGGTGAATAGACTGCACCTTATCGCCCACGTATAATGTAAGCATCTATATAGTGGGATATGCCACTGTTCGCCAGTACAACCAGTAGAAAGGCAATGGTATAGAAGGGATTATCGCTTATCACTTGCGGAAGGAGATCGTCGAAATATGGCTGCCCCGCTTACCCCCGGCGACAACCAGCCCTTCATTCTTCGCACCGATGTTTCACCGGTATGTGTCATGGCAGGCCCCGGTACCGGGAAGACATACCGGCTTAAACAGCGCGTTACTTCGTTACTGAATGAAGGCGTTGATCCCCGCCAAATCCTCGTCGTAACCTTCACGCGCACGGCAGCGGCTGACCTCGTGCGCGAATTAGAAAATCTTGGGATTCCCGGCTGCGAGCATATCCGTGCCGGGACGCTTCATTCGTTCTGTTTTCGCCTGCTTAACCGGCAGGATGCCTTCTCCTTAACCGGACGGGTGCCACGTCCGTTAGTCACCTTCACGAGCAGCGGTGTATACCAATTTGAAGCATCTCCGCTTATCGCCGATATTAAAAAGCCACAGTACGGGCAAGGACGCGATTGTACAAAACGCATGCTTGCATACGAGGCAGCATGGGCGCGACAGCAACAAGATATTCCCGGTTGGGCGCAACAATGGCTCGATCAGGATTTTGAGCGTGAACTCGTCAATTGGTTGCGGTTCCACGGGGCGATGTTAATCGGCGAGTTGATACCTGAGGCTTTACGCTTCCTTCAGGAAAATCCGGCAGTTCGCGATGAATGCTGCTACGAGCACGTGATTGTCGATGAGTATCAAGACCTTAATCGGGCCGAACAAGTTCTCGTCGATACCATCGCGGAGGGTGGTGCTTTAGTCGTCGTAGGTGATGCCGATCAATCGATCTATTCTTTTCGGCACGCCCACCCCGAAGGGATTAACGAGTTCTCCACCGTCCATGCCCCAACTGCCGTCGACTCGTTTATCGAATGCCGTCGCTGTCCGCAGCGAATCGTCGAGTTGGCTAATACGCTGATCTCCGCCAATTATGCAGTTGGCACCCCACCTCGTCTGTTACCGTATCCTGATAATCCTGCGGGCGAGATCAATATCGTGCAGTGGCGCACGCTCGATGATGAGATCAACGGCGTAAGTCAATACATTCAGCATCTCGTGAGCGTACAAGGAATACCGCCCGGTGAGATTCTTGTCTTGTGCCCACGGCGAATAATCGGATATGAGCTTCGTACGAGGCTCGGAGATATGGAGATTCCAGCCCATAGCTTCTACCACGAGGAAGCGTTGGCGAGTCCTGAGGCGCGGCTGGCCTTCTGCAAGCTCTCGCTTCTCGCGAATTCGAACGACCGTGTAGCCCTCCGCTATTGGCTTGGTGCGGAGAGCGACTCGTGGCTTGCTGGCACGTATAAAAAGTTGCGCGACTATTGTGAAGCGAATGGTGTATCGCCTTGGGATGCGCTCGAACGACTCCAAGCAGGACAAATTGACAGACCACGTGTTCAACCATTGGTCGACCGTTTCAGCCTATTAAAGGACGAGCTGTTGAGCTTGCAGGGGTTGCCTATTAGTGAAGTGGCATCCGCCCTATTCCCGGCAGGACAGGAATGGGCAACCTTACTCTCCGAAGCTGCGCTGCGCGTGATTGATGGAGAATCGACGCCTGCAAGCTTACTTTCCGACCTGCGCGATCTCATTACACAGCCCGAACTCCCCGAAGATGTCGAATACGTTCAGATTATGAGCTTGCACAAGTCGAAGGGACTCACCCGTCAAGCCGTTATCGTCTGCGGATGTATCGAGGGCTTCATCCCCACTATCGATGAGACTGAGCCACCCGCAGAACAAGCACGCCTTCGGGCCGAACAGCGACGCCTGTTCTACGTATCAATCACTCGCACCCGTAATGTATTGTTGCTCTCATCGGCCCGCGATTTACCAAGTGCGTTTCAGTATCAGGGTGCGAAGTTCAACCGGTATGGTGATGCAATGGTGAGTTCTTTCTTGCGTGAGTTGGGGCCGACAGCGCCGCGACCAGTCTCAGGTGAAGGTTGGGTACAGCGCGGATTTGTATAACGGACTGCTTATCGATGGCTATCACAGACCGTACGAGGAAAATACTGTGGGCGCGATCCGGCAACCGATGTGCATTATGCCGGTGTGAACTTGTGATGCCGTCAGAGGCGGCGGGTGACCGAGATGCCGTTGTCGGTGACGAGTGCCATATCGTCGGACAGACACCCGACAGCGCCCGGTACCGCGACGACCTTTCCATCGACCCCGACAGCTACGACAACCTGATCGTGCTCTGTAAAACCCATCACAAGCAGATAGACGATCAACCGGAGCGCTTCGCAGAGGAAAAACTGATCGCGCTTAAAGAGGCTCATGAGCAATGGGTTCGTACTGTGTTGGAGATCGGCAGTACAACGAGCGGATCACCGAAGTCTAGCGAAGGAATAACCTTACTCCCGCGCATCACATCGGGAAAGCGGCTAGTCTCCATGTGCCGGGGATGCCACGCCTTTCAATACGATCACGAGGAACTTGAGACTGAGGAAGACACGTCGCTTATCGCGGGCTTCCTTCAGGAAGTCGAAGACCTTGATATTCTCGAAGACCTTGGAACTGCCGCTATAGTGCAGGCAGGCTTTACAATGGGAACTCTGCTTCAAGAACTTGAGCAGCAAGGGTATATGGTGTTTGGCGAACGCAAACGTCAAAAGATGAGGGTCGGCGATGCTATCGTCGATTGGCAGATCGCCACCATCGTTGTGCTCCGTGAATCCAACCCAACGATCATCAAAATCCCCGCCGGAGTAGATACTGATGGCTGATCGGTCATTCCGCCCCGAAATAAAACCAGGGTTGATCGTTTGGGCTACGTCGTTATTATGTTCACGATAATGGGGATTTGCGTGAACAACGCGACGGGGCAGACACCCGGTCTACCCCCGTCATCACCGCCTTACTCTGTCAACCTTACACCGATCCGGCGACCAGCGCGGCCAGATGCCCCTGCATGTCGCGCTCCCTGTCGCGGTAAATCAGGAGCGTCTTCACGTCCGCGTGCCGGGAAAAGTCCAGCACCTCTTCCAACCCAAAGCCGTTCGCCTGCGCCGCCATGACTGCGGTTGTGATCGCGGTGTGCCGCAGTCCGTGCGGGCGAGTCTTTACCCCAACGCGCTGTCCCAAGTCGCGGATCATGTAATACAGGCCCGACCCGGTAAGACGCTTTCCCTTTCCCGCCCGGTCGAAGTTGGTGAAGAGCGGGCCGTCATCCGTGCCGCGCACCTCGATCCACGCCTGCAGTGCGGCACGGGTCGGCTCGGGGAGGGTGAGGAACTCCTGTTGGGTGCGACCTTTCCCCAATACCGCCACCACGCCGGTCTGCAGGTCGAGATCGGCTAGATCGAGCGTAGCTACTTCACCCCGGCGCAGTGCGAGATCATGCAGCAGGTGCAGGATCGCCACGTTCCGCAGCCGGATGCGCGGGTCACGATGCGCTTCCGCCGCTTGAAGCAGACTGCGGTAGCCGCTCCGTCCTGGCCCACGGGTGTCGCGGTAGGCTTTCGCCCTGATATTCGCCACCTCTAACCCCCACGGCACCAATCCCAACGTGCAGGCCATTTTTACCAGCGACCGCAGTGCAGCCAAGCGCCGGTTGATCGTGGTCGGCTGCAGCCCGCGCTCCAGCATCGCCGCCTTGTAGGTCAGCGCGAGGTGGTTTGCCGCTCCGTGTCCCCCTACGAGAAGTCGATGGGCGGCGTCATTCATGGTCTCCACCCCAAGGAACGTGCGGAAGGCATCCAAGTCTTGCTGATACGCTTGCAGCGTGCGGGGATTGCGCCCGTCGAAGAACGCCTTCACCAGTTCGTGCGCGGTACCGGTGAATACCGGCACGATGCCTGTCGATTGTATCGGAACTAATGCGGTTGTTGTCATACCTGTGTCACCCCATATTGTGTTTTGCCCGCCTAATATTGCACCGCCTTAAAGACCGGCCTACTCAAACCTGATGCTGTGCCGCCCGATACGGGCCACGGCAACGCCTGCTTCGCGAAACGCAATGCACTCGGCTTGCACTTGCCCCTCGACGGTAAACATCGTCGCCGTGTCAGTTGTCAGCCGATACGCATAACCGGTGATCCGCCCGAAGAGCGGGCACTCGCCGTGCGACGTAGCGTAGTGCCGTCGGATGATCTCCCCGACTACTCTATATCGCTCGGACAGCGGTAGACCATCGATCCCCTCGGGCAGCGCGACACGCTTTTGCCGCACGCCCATCACCGCTGCGCCCGTGATGAAAGACGGACGACGATACTCGGTCAGGACATACAGGTCTGGTATAAACGGCGCCTCATCCATTACATGCCCTTCGAATCAGACACAGGGTCTCGACCCGGCGCAGTAGCGCGGGGAGCACTTCCCGATGGAACGCCTCCGCACTCGTCAGCTTCCACGGGATGATCCTGCGAAGCATGGCATCGACCTTCATATATTCGCCGTACAGCAGCAGGGGTGCTAAGTTCTCCGCCTCGTACCGGTAGACCGCACGCAGGTCGCTAATAAATAGTCGCCAGTCGGCCCGTGTGCCGCAGGCCGGGTCAACCACCTGCACGACGGCCAGCGGGAAGGCGACCAGCGTCAGCGGCGATGTAATCAGCACCAAGTCCATGTCATACTGCAGGGTGATTTTCTCCACCGCGTGCATAAGTAACGAGTCGTTGGTGAGAAGCACTACAGACGCCCTCATGCGAAACGATGGATTGTCTGGTGCCATGACAATCTCAGGTGTAGCGCGCTCAACTTCGATGCCTTCGGGCATGTCAACGAACGGAGTGAGCTTATGTTGTTGCATCGTCTACCTCCCGCAGCAGCAGCTTGCCAGCACGGAGAAAGATCAGCAGGTGCGCTGCCGTACCAACTGTCGGACGATCTAACCGATCACTGATGCTGGAAAAGTGCAGCATCTGCATCAACCGGAACCCCTTGTCATTCTGCTCAACGAGCGCAGCGTTGATCTGTGCAAGGTCATCCTCAGGTTCCGCCTTTCGCTCTAATAATCGGCACCTGTAGTACTGTCGCCGATTGGTTCTCTCGAACACAAGCAACACATCGTCGTTATAGTAGGCGCTGCGCAGACTGAACAAACTCCCGCCTTTTCGCATGATCATTTGTGTCGCCTGTTCGAGACGCCACCCGTCTGTACCACGAGCGTTCAGCCGGTCTTCGAGAACCCCTAGTGTTGTAACGGCCATTGGGACATGCTCCACCTGCTGTTCGAGTTCAACAAGCAGCGTCATTTTTGACATTACCGACTACCCCCTTCCGGTAATTTTTCATTTAATGCAACCCACCAAGCCGGAAACGCCACGGGGTATGCACCCGTGGCGTTTGGAGACGGCGATCTATGTCGAGACGCGTTTCGAGTCGATGACTCGCACATCGAGCGAATGTCGCTCAAGGCACCGTGCCGTCTCATGGGTCGGTTGCCAGTCCGGTACTGCTACCGGACGTTCAGGATGCGCTCTTATTATATCGCCATATGCTCATGTTGTAAAGGAGATCGTAAACTTTGACGCCTCATTGTGAAACATCTTCGCCCCATCGATGGCTTCAGCGATAATCCCCGATCAGTACAAGAGCCGGTTCCCCGTGTCGGCTTTTGAATAATCCTGCTGGAAAGCCCGTGACGTTTATCCATGCCCCCTCCCGCGTCCCGGTCACCGCTCCCAACAGATACGCCATCACATACGTCCCATCATCACAGGTCATGCAGACAGCAGTATATTCGTTACCCCCCAAGCTGCGCCGACACGTTATCCCCCGCCGGAAAGCACTGTAACACCGAGCATTGCCCCTGCACCGTGATGAGGTTGCCGTAGTACTTCCACGGAGCCTGCCTGACGGTCGCCGGGGGAATACGCTGCGGCGTGATGGTAATGCCGCCGTCCCGCATGGCATTGAACACATCCGACGCAGTCATGAAATTCCCATTCTGTGGGGTATATAGGTCACGGCTCCATCGTGCATTCGCCACCCGGTCGGCATAGCGTTGATATTGGCGCTGCCGTTCGGCTTCCGCACGCCGTTGCGCTGCCACGCGTTCTCGCTCGGCACGGCGTTTCGCCTCCAGCGCTTCGGCCTTACGCTGTTCAGCCTCACGGCGCTTCGCCTCCTGCTGCTCTACAATATTGCGCTGTTGTTGGGCAGTATTTTTCGCGGCGGCTACCCGTGCGGCTTCGCGGGCTATTTGCGCTTCCTTCTCGGCGACAAATCGTTCCTGTTCGAGCTGCGCCTTCTCCGCCTCTAAGCTTTCGACTCTCGCTTGTTGCTCTACCTTTTCACGTGCTTTCAGCACTGCGTCCCGTCGCACTTGCCGGTTGGCGTTATCTATCGACATGATCCCGGCTCCGACCATAATGCTGATGAAGATGATGAGCAGACCCCACCCAAGGAGCGTTACAATGCGTCCTGTCCCAACCGGACAGAGGCGATCACGCACCCCGCAAAGGTTTGTAGCATAGGCAAAGGTCGGAACGACCATCACAAGGAAGCCCAGCAAGTTGTAGAGACGGTCATCCCACGCTTCGTATACCTGCCACCACGACAGTAACGTCATACCGAATATAAAATATCCGACAATTGCCACCCCCTTCTTCCACGGTGTGCCCGTCCGAAACCCCAGTATCCACGTGGTGCGGTGGGGAGGCTGCACATCAAGCACCTGCGTCTGTTCGTTCTCAATCATCAATCGTCTCCTCTGTCTGCGATAGGGACAGCGACCAGCGCATGCCGTTAATCGTAATCGATCAGGACGGCGGGTTGGTACTTCGCGGTCTCCAGCAGCGCTGTCGCCTGCTTGAGTTTCGTATCCGCGACGCGAAGGCGGGCAAACGCCTGTCGTTGGAGCGCAGGGTCGAGGGTATCGATGGCCCGTGTCATCATCTCGGGCACCGGCCCTGCTTCTTGCATCGCGGCTTCGAACGCAATGTTATAGTCTTCGAGGCGCGTCGACGGCACTTCGATGGTCGCCCGCAGTCCTTGGGCAACCCCGGTGTCGAGCATGACCAGCATCATCGCGAGATCGTTCCGCCATGTCTCATCCGTCAGACTCGATTCGGTGTAGACCGGCGGGCGGTAGTGCGCTACGAGCTTTAACGTCACCCTGCGTATCTCCGCCGTCACGCCGGTCGTCTCGGTCAGGTATTGCTTCTCACTCGGCAGCCACGGCACGGCATGTTTGCCACCTGCGGAGGGAGGCGCAGGCTTCGGGATGACAACCGGCGCGGTTGCCGTGCGCGGGGTGGGTGACGGCGTGGGCAAAACCGGCGCGGTGTGCGAAGGTGCAGGGGACGGCGTGTCTGTAGATGGCGACGGCGCTGTTGCCACCGGCTCCGGCGGGAGCGCTCGAATCAACCGTGGCATGTTCGCCATGTAGACGATGACGAGCAACAGATACACACCGCCTGCGATCAACCACCCCACATTACGCGGGCGCGTGCCGACCGGTACGGGCTTCAACTCGGTGATCAGTAGCGGCACACCGATGAGAAGACCGAAGCAGGTGAGGCTGAGTAGCACGGCGAGGACGATGACCCACGGTCGGGCCTGCCGTCGGAGACCGTCTGCGGCGACGAGTTGTGCGGGGTCGGGAGGAGCGACATCGCCACCCGACGGCAACGCCTCGCCGCACCCGGCGCAGAAGCGATCAGTCGCTGTTGCCTCGTGCCCACATCGTGTGCATATCATCGCCGCCTCCGGTTCCCCTGCTTGTGAATGAATGGCCTGCGAGAGGTGGCTTGAGTATACCGTGAATCGGCACCGTGTGACAACTATTCGGTGTCATATGATGCCGCCATTTATGGCACGATACCGCCATGCCCAAATACGCATCCTACGAGTCGTTCAGGGTATGGTTGTCGGGTGAACTCGCGCAGCGCGAGTGGTCGCACGCCGACCTTGCCCGACGCAGTAACATCACACGCAGCCACATCAGCCGCATTCTCTCAGGTGAGCGCCCGCCGGGTACGAATGCGCTCGTCGCGATTGCGCATGCGCTGCATCTTCCCGAAGAGGAAGTCCTGCGACACGCCGGGAAAATCTCGACCCAACGCGATGCCGTCGAGGGGCAAGCCGAACTCGTCGGCTATTACGGCGAAATGACAGCGGCGAACAGAAGACGCTTGATCCAAATCGCTCGTGTTCTTGCCAGCGAAGACGCCGACGACCTCGAAAGACCGTAGACGCCCTCTCTCCATCGCGCGGGCACTCGTTGTCGAGTGCACCGATACGTCGCGAGAACCTTGGACACCCACCAGTCAGGTTGCACGTAGACCGACAACCCGGCCCCACCACTGATGGCGTAGCGCTCTCCGCTCTCCGCTCTCCGCTTTCCGCTTTCCGCTTACCCCAACCGCACCCTCGTGACCAACCCCGGCCAGCCCTCCGCCACGTCTTCCCGCGCGAGACGCCATCCTTGCCGCCCACACGCCCCGCAGCGCGACGAGTCAGCCTCGGGAGAGGAGTAGGGCATTCAAGCTCTTCAGTGACCTCGTATCGCCCCACACTAAAAAAGTGGGCGAAATTTTTCGCCACGGACGACACACAGCCCCGATTTTATCGAATAACAGGATGTGAAAAGGGGCTTAAACCCCACGAGGTGACAAAGTTGCACAGTGACATATCGCCCGTCGTATAACAACCTGTAGGCGAAACGGCACTAATGAGAGAGGGTTTGCGATGCGCAGAGGACGCCCGACAACTTATCTTCGGTTTGATATTCGATCTGCCGATCAGGTGATGACCATCGAAGAGATCGAGGAGGTCGAGCATCTTTTCGCTACGTGGGTCGTCCGGGCGTTGCAGAAGGAGCAGGAGCGGCACGGAGTGATGTCATCTACGCCTGGGCCAGCGACTGCCCAAGCGCATAACCCTAGTTGTTTGTGAGTTTGGTGCCGGTGCCTTTCACCGACGAGTGGATTGTTCCGCGTGTTCCTGTATTGAAAAGTGAAGCTGCAACATACCTTCGCCTAGATACAGAACATGCTGATCGATACGACCGGCGGAAGTCCGATGAAGCCCAAAGTTGGACTACCCGCTGACCCAACGCCCGCTACGGCATGCAGCGGTCATTAGGATCGCGAAATGGCTGGCTCTAACCCGTGGCGAAGGACGCGGCGACATGGAGTCGTCAGGTGGTGGCGACCTTTATAGGTCGCACATGCAGATGCGTGTGGTCAGCCGGTAGCACAGAAGGAGGTCGAGTCGGGATGCAGGAGCCTTCGTGCCGCCCATCGTGTTCCGGGAGTCATGATGACACCGGCAGTGTCTACGGCAATCAGTACATGTCAGGTCGAAAAGGAGACCATTCCACCTTGAGATGAATGCTGTTTGTCCGCCGCCCGCCTAAGCGGTTGCCCACAAGGCGTAACTTGGGATGGTAGGCACTGGTAGAGGTCGGGGAGTCACGGTACTCAGTTGACGCATGCTGTTGCTGTGTCCCAACTGACCCGTGACCCCCACACCCCGTATCCGTGAGTTCTGTAGGAGATCGAGATGCTCATCGAGTCGTTAGATCAGCGGTTACTGCGGAAGCTACTTATAGCTTGGGCACATCGACACCCGCGCGAACATTTCACCGGCGGAAGCGAAATCGTCGCCTGCTATTACTACCTATTCGGTGCAGCAGATGAATATCTGAAGAGCAAAGGTGCGAAAGCTCCCGGCCTTGATGGCGAGACAAAGCGAATGTGGAAGGAGTACCCTGATCTGATGGTCGATACCATCCCCGTCCCATTCGTGGTGAGCGCCTGCCGAAACCAGATGGCGATTACCGTCACATCGGTATTCCCGCCTTGCGTGATCGTTGTATGCAACGGGCGATCTATTGGGTGCTCGATCCGCTGTGCGAGACCAGCTTATTGGAGTGCAGTTACGGGTATCGCCCGAACCGCTCAACATTTGAGGCTATCTCGGCAATCGAGCAGGAGATCGAGACGAATGCCTTCAGGTACCTGTCGAAGTGCGATGTCGAGAAGTGCTTCGACTCGCTCGATTACGACATCCTGCACGCGGCGTTACAACGGCGTATCGATGATCCGGCATTCGAACGCCTGATCATGGAGCAGGCACAGTGCCCGATCTATGAGCACGGTCGGTGGAACGGTGCAACGCGGGGCATTGCCCAAGGGGGCGTTCTATCGTCCCTGCTATGCAACATCTACCTGCACGCCCTCGACGAGATGGTCATGACAGTGCTGAAGGCCGAATACGACTTCTTCTATGTTCGATACGCCGATGACCTGCTGTTCCTGACCCATTCCGCAGAGGACGGCAGAGCGATCCGTACACACATCGGGCAGTTCCTACACGACGAACTGCGCCTGTCGCTCTCGACCAAAGAACATAAGTGCTATACGAAGCACATCAATCAAGGCATCTCGGTTCTCGGGTGGACGATCATTCGTGAACGCGACCACACGGGCGCATGGCACATCAAGCGCCGCGTCTCGAAAGACCGGCAGGCCAACTGGCGCACCCGAGTAGATCGCATCAACACGAACGCCTCGCTCACCCGTGCAGAGCGCGATAAGAGACTCGGGCAATACACCCAAGGTCTCCGCGCCGCCTACAGACTCACGGATACGGATGAGCCGATGCGACGCCATCTCCACTACATCAAGGACTGGAGAGGGTCGGCACAGCGTGGAGGGCAAGGCTCTACGGCCAAGCCCGCCCACAAGAGAGAGAACGCCCCCACCAACGTAGGCGTCCTCCTCCTCCGGGGCACACACGCCAGTCGCGCACAGGGGGACACACACCACTCCGGTATCACCCACGAGCGCAAACATCGCCACGGGGTGAGCCGCCGGGGGGAGAAGGTGTAGTGATCCTCCTCAGGACTTGGGGTATGGGAGCGGCGACGGCCTATACCCCAAGTGTAAAAACTACCTGTGCACATCCACGCCTGCAACCGCCAGTCTGTGCTATGATTAAGAGGAAAAAACTCCACCATGTGGTGTTTTGGAGGTTGGTATGCGATTGAGTGACATCCTGCAAGGTAAAGAGTCTGTCGATTCACAGACCGTCCAAGGCAAAACCCCGTATTGGGTTGGCTACATCCGTGTCTCGACCGAAGATCAGAGTACGGGGCAATCTCTCTCGGCTCAACAACGTGCTATTCGCGAGGCAGCGGAACGCGACAATGCGGTTCTGCACGATCCCATGTTTGAAGATCACAGCAGCGCGTTCGATAGCGAAGACAATCGCCCCGCCTTTTGGAAGGCGATCAACTTCGCGCTGAATGATCCCCGTGTGACCCACTTCGTCACCCACGAGTCGTCACGGTTCTATCGGCAGGGGTATAAAGCAGAACAACTCATCGAGAAATTACGCGAGAATGATATTGAAGTACTGTTCCTTCTTGATCCGCAGATCGACCGTGAGAGTTCGCATGCGCCGTTCATCACCCATATGATGTATGCGAAGAACGAAGCATACAGCCTCGATGTATCGATGCACACCCGCAAAGGCATGCACGAAAACATTCGGCAACGCGACCCCGAAACAGGTTTTTGCTACAAGAATGGATGCGCACCGCCGTGGGGGTTGACGGCATACAAGGTACCGCGAGGGATGAAGCGCAATGAGCCGCGCATGAAGACCCTGTGGACGAAAGATGAGACGGAAGTCGCAGGACAGCCGCTGTGGGAGTGGACGCGTTACGTCCTGATTGAGATGCGCCTCAATGGTGCCTCGTTGGATGCCATCGCCAATTTTCTGAACGCGCAGGGGATTCCGGCGGCGCGCAAGTCACATTGGGGCACAAGCACTGTCCGCGCGATGCTCCAGCCGTGGGCGCTGTTACAATATGCCGGGTATGGTTTATGGAACGTCCGCTGTCGGCGCGGGAAGAAAATGAATCCGGCAAGCAAGTGGGAGATCATCGAGAATGCGCACCCGGCAATCATTACCATTGAAGAGGCCGAAGCGCTGATGGCCGTGAATGCGGAACGCGCCAACCTGTACCGCCAGCATACGAAGCAATTCAACGCCAACACCCGAAACCGGGGCAGTCGATTCCTGTTAAGCGGCGGGCTGTTCACTTGTGCACGGTGTGAGGAGCACATTACGAGTTTCAGCAATCGAGGGTACGACTATTATGTCTGCGGCGCGAAGCGGTATCGGAAGGGGTTAGGGTGCGGCAATATGACCCAACTCCCGAAGGAAGCCGTCGAACGCGCTGTCACTGAGGAGATCGACCTTAACCTGTTCATGCTCACTGATCAGACACGATTGACCAAATTGATCTTCAGCATGTGGACGGCACATCAGAAAGAGAAAGCGCGGGGCTTCGAGACTGCGAAGCGTGAGTTGGCGAAAGTGCAGAAAGAGACCGCCAACCTGCTCGATGCGATTAAGAAGGGCATGCCGATGGTCGACTCGCTTGCGGCAGAATTGCAGCGGCTCGATATGCGCCAGAAGGAGTTGGAAGCCGAACTGCGAGAGTGTGAGGCCGTCGCCGCGACCGTGCCGACGATCACCAAGGAGGAGATCGAGGACATGCAGCACCTCTTCCACAAGGTCATGCGTGAGGGAACGGAGGAAGAGAAGCGGAAGTTCATCCGATACTTCATTCACAGCATGGAGTACGATCCCGACAGCGAAGTGCTGACGATCTCCACCTACGCCATCCCGCCGAAGATTGAGCGACGCCCCAAAAAGAAAAACACCCACAGCCGGTTTTCGGCTATGGGTGTCATTGCAATTGGTAGCGGGGGTGGGATTTGAACCCACGACCTTCGGGTTATGAGCCCGACGAGCTGCCAGACTGCTCCACCCCGCAGTGACATGTTAGTATCGCAGGTCACGGGGGATTTGTCAAGGTGCCTGGGGAGGATTCGCGGGAAAAGTGAGATTTTTTTGCATTGTGGCGAGGATCGGCTCCATGGCGGGCCAGCCTGACGCGGGGGTGAGGGCGAGGAGGACGACGGCGCGGGCGCCGTCGGTGCGCAGGGTCCAGCCGCCGGCGAGGGGGAGCGGATTCGCACCGCGGGCGGCGCAGGTGAAGCGATGGAGGTCGCTGTCGGAAGTGGTCGGGGTGAAGTCCGGGTAGTCCGCGCGCAGGCTGTGTTCCACCGCTGTCGCGATGAAGGCGCGGGCGGCGGCGTCAATCTCACGAGCCAGCGTCACCGTCATCGCCTGCACCATCACCGGGCTGTGCGGCTGTTGGGTGAAGAGAATGGTGCGCGATTGCCCCTGTGACTCGGTCCGCACACGCCAGCCGGCGGGATAGCGCAGGGTCAATCCGTCGGGCGCGGTATAGGTCGCCCAGCGTGCCGGGGGAATGGGCCGGTCTGGCGGGCGCTCGATGATCAGCGAGAGCAAGACCGTGAGCGCCAGCAGCGCGCCGAAGGCGTAGGCCAATACCCGCGCCACCGGCGGCACCCCCGGATTCGGCGCCCACACGGGCGCGCGCGTCGGCGTTGCGGGCATCTCGGCCACGGCGCTCCTCACGCCTCGTCGGGCAGGCGACCTTCCGTGGTGAACGTCCGCACGATATCGGCGCGGGTGATGAGGCCCTGCAGGCGTCCCCGGTCATCCAGCACCAGCAGGCGCCGGAGATCGTCGCGCAGCAGGCGGGTGGCCACCGTCTCGATGGATTCATCCGCTCCGATGCGGGCGAAATCGCGGTGCATGATCTCCCGGGCGGTGAGGGCGAGGATCTTCTCCGCCTCCGCCGCGAATTTGCGCGGGTCTTCCAAATAGACGACCGCGCCGAGGAAGTAGACGTGGTGCGGCAGGTGCACCCGCGAGGCGCGCTCCACCAGGTCCTCCTCCGAGACGACGCCGAGCACCGTCCCATCCCCGGCGACCACCGGCACCGCGCCAAAGCAGCGCCTCGCCAGCAGTTCCGCCACCTCGGCCACCGGCGTCTCCGGCTGTACCGTCACCACGTCGCGGGTCATGATCTCCTTTGCCGCCGCCATCGCGCGCCTCCTTTCAACTGCGGTATACCCATCTTTTAGAAACTGTCCGAGCCGTCTCGGCGCGTGCCTACTGGTGGCTTGCCGCAGGCTCCGCGTTGGCCATCCTCACCCTCTCTCTCGATAGCGCCTCGGACGTCCGCCGTGATCCAGGCCGGCATCCCCTCAGCAGCCGCACACCGAGACGGCTCGGACAATTTCTTACCGACAGTGCTCACCGCCCCAGGGATACGCCGGCCCGACTGCCAGGCGCAGGAAATGGTAGCCTTCCGCGGCCAGCGCGTCGGCGAAAGCGGCATTCTGCGGCTCATCGCCCATCACGCCGACGATGGCGCCGCCGGAGCCGCAGGTGGTGGCCGGCAGGCCGTGCGCGCGGGCGAGCTCGACCATGCGCAAATTATCCGGCCCCAGCACCGGATCGCCAAAAATCGTCCGCCGCAGGGCAAAGGCTTCGTCAAAGAGCGTGCTGAACGCCCCCACGTCGCCGCGCTCCAGCGCCGCGCGGCCGGTATCCGCGAAGCCGGCGAAGGTCTGCATCGCCTGCACCACCTCCGGGTCGCCGTCGTGCCAGCGCCGCCGCACATCGCTGTGAATCTTCCCCGAATCGCTGGGATGCAGGACGTAGGCGAGGTACAGCGGCGGCAGCAG
Organism: Armatimonadota bacterium; assembly: GCA_029553475.1. Classification (GTDB taxonomy): domain Bacteria; phylum Armatimonadota; class Hebobacteria; order CAIYQO01; family CAIYQO01; genus JAKIYB01. The sequence continues at coordinate 175,347 of JAKPKV010000126.1, read as the reverse complement.
GATCGTCTCCAGCCGCTCATACCGGCCGTAGCCGCGCGCGGCCATCACCGCGCGGTCGAAGTCCATATACATCAGGCCGCCGTAGGTCTGGATCACCCGGTCCTGCATGCCGGCGGTGATGCCCAGCTCCTCTTGCTCCGTCTCCAGCGCGATGGTGGGGAGTTGCGCCTGCGTGAAGCGGTCCATCACGCCGTACCAGCAGAGCAGCGCGCGCAGCGTGGCGATGACGAGCGCCGATGAACCGGACAGCCCCACCTGCCGCGGGATGTCGGTGTCATACGTCAAGGCGAAATTCGGGCCGTCGAGGGTGATGCCGCGCTGCGTGCACGCGTCGTAAAACTTCTTGCACGCCGCCTGCAGCAGCCGCAGGCCGCCGTAATATCCCTGCTGGCCGTACGTCTTTCCCAACTCGGTGATATTTTGGAATTCCAGCGGGTCGAACTGCGGGTGCGGCTGCAGCGAGAGATACGCGCGCTCCTCCAGCGTCACCCGGGCTTTGAAATTGCCCACCAGGCAGGAGAGCGTTTTGCCGTAGTAGCCATCCGATGGATTGCCGAGCAGCCCGGCGCGCGCGTGAACCTGTACTTCCAGACGCATACGTTGCTCCATGGAGATAATATACTCTACCCTTCGCCCGGCGGGCGTGAACTCCTGCGCGATATGGCACGAATTTGCGCGCCTGGGAGCGCCGGCGTCCTCACCGGCACAGCTTACGCAACGTCGCAGCCGGCGCATCACCCCGCACAACAGTGCATGGTACCCCATACGGGTGATGCCCGTTCGTGGGTACATCCCGCTGGGGAGAATCATCCCATGCCCGTTCCCCCTCCCGGCGATGGCGCCATTCCGGGATGACCATCGAGCCGGCTGTGCCTCAACCAGGCCCGGTCGCTGCGGAGGGCAACTCCGCGGTCCCGGTGTATGCGGAGGGCAACTCCGCGGCCCCAGTATGGGCATGTTCACCGGCGCCAACTGTCCCCATCACGTTATCCTGTTGTCATGGTATGGGCGGCAGCATACCATACATTAGTTTTCCTGCCAAGCGGACAGCACCGCGGACTGGACTGCCATTTATTCCGCTGCGCCAAGGGGGATGAGCAGGAAGGCCTGGTCGCCGTACGAGCCGCCGGGGAGGAGCCAATGGAACCGGTACGCGGTGGGGGCGGTGGTCGTGATGCGGACGCGCTCCAGCAGGACGCCTTCAGGCCCGGTGCGGAGCTGGGCGGTCGGGCCGGCGGGGATGTCCACCATTGTCCCCGTCGCGGCCCGCATGGCGCCGGCGAAGAGGCCGAAACGCTGCACGGCCACCAGCGCGAAGTCGGCGGGGGCGCGGGAGGCGCGGATGGGGATGACGACGGTGTAGTCCACGTTGTAGTCGCCTTTGAAGGGCCGGCGCTGGCCGCCTTTGCGGCGCACCAGCTTCTTCCCCTCATTCTCCAGGCGCAGCTCCCACGTTTCATCCACCAGGTACTGCACCTCCGGCGGCATCTTCACGAAGCGCAGATGCACCTTATTGCGATGCCGGGTGTCCGCGGGGTCGAAGGGGCGCGTGCCGTCAGCGGGACGCAGGATGCGCTTCCAGTACGGTCCGGTGCCGGCGTTGGTGCCGATGGTCAGTCCGTACGGCGCGAAGGCGATGGTGTCGTAGTGCTTCACCGTCCCGAAAACGACGTAGACCTTGAGGAAATACGCGTTCGTCGCCTCCAGGTCGAGCATGGCGCTCAGGCAGACGTCCGGCGGCAGCGTCCGCGTGTAAATGGCCTTCGCCTCGCCGGGGCGCAGGGTGATGGTCGTTGGCGGAATATTCGGCCGGGTGAACCATGCTTGCGCGCACGCCTTGCCGGCGAACATCGGCATCACGTCGGATTCGCCCGCGGCGCCTTTCAGCAGGCGCACGGTGGCCGGATGGGTGTTGCGGAAGGTGTGCGCCCCCTCCTCAACCGCCGACACCGCCCGCACCACCAGACTGATCGCCACCGGCTTCCCTTGGCGCGTCTCCGGGTCGGCCACCTTGTTGATGTGGTAGAGGCCGACCCCGAAGGAGCGGCGCCGGTCGGGTTGCGCACGAAAGAGCGCGTCACGCGTCACGCGCATGTAGGCCAGCCCCGTGTCCTGCGCGTCGGCGTAGAGGTATTCCGGGCTGTCGCTGAAGAGGAAGGGGATCGCCGCATCCTGCGTGTGTACCGGCGGCAATGCGCGCCCATCCAGCGTCGCCAACTCGGGGTAACCGGTGAGCAATTCGCCCGGCCGGGCCGTCTGCACCCGCGCGCGCAACGCCGCCCACGCCGGCGGGGTATCGCAGTTCCGGTGCAGGTAGGACGCCGCCGCGATGAGCAGCAGGACGATGCCCAGGAGTCGTGATCGCGTGCGTGTCATGCTGGTAATTCCCCCGCCTCCTCCGCCGGCGCCGTCGCGGCGAGGAGCGCGAGGAAATACGCCTGCATCGTCGTCAGCTGCCAGTGATGCGCGCCGACCATCACCCGCAGGTCCTCGGCGGCGCGCTGCAGCGGGCCGAGCGAGAGCACGTGCTCGCTGCGCGGGTACGCCGTGCGGAACTCCGCCATCTTCGCCTCGACGCTGGTGAGCGCGGCGAGCATCCCGCCCAGGTGCGCGTCGGCGGTCTCGTTCAGCGCGCGCTGTTTCTCCACGGCGGCGAGGGCGGCGGCCCACCGCGGGCGCGCGGCCGCAATCGTCGCCGCGTCGGGCGTCGCGGCGGCGGCCTGCGCGGCGAGGAACCCGTCGCGAATCGGCGCCAGGTACTGGGCATCCATCTCCACCAGTCGCCGCGCGATGCCGATGGTGCCGGTGATGGCGCCGATAGCGTCCTGGCAGATGCTCACCAGGCCGCCGACGACGGGCACGTGGGTGAGCAGGCGCAGGGCTTTCGAGTTCGCGATGCCGGTGAGCGCCGGCTGCACCGGCGTCGCGACCTTGACGAAGCCTGCCAGGTAGGGGCGAATGTGCGCGGCGACGCCCCCGCTCCTGGCGAGCGTCTCCACGGCAAGGCGCGGGTCGGCGATGAGCAGGGGGAGGCGGGCGGCGGGATCGGCGGGGAGATCGCCGGGCGGCGGCGCCGGCAGCAGCAGCGCGCGGTCGCGGAGGGTCACCTGCATCCCCCCATCCTCCCGCGGCGCGCAGGCGCCCCCCAGCGCCTCGACCACGGCGCGCGTGGGGACGAAGAGGTGGCCGTCCCGGCGGACCGGCGGCGCCGGCAGCCGGAACGGCCGCCCGGCGGCGTTCTGCGCCACCACCGACTGCGCCTGCAGCGTGACGGCGCGCGCCCCCAGGGTGACGCGCACCGCGGCGTGCCGCGCCGTCCAGACGCAGGCGGCGCCCAGCCAAGCGGCCAGCGGCTCCAGCGCGACCGCGTGTTCCGCGCCGATGAGGAGGACGGGGGGCGCCGCCGGCGGCGGCTCCTGCGCCCGGCACGGCAGCGCCGGAAGGAGGAGCAGCGCGCAGAGCAACAGGCCAGGGAAGCGGGACATCGGCACACCTCACGCTCGACACGGATACTCCATTATAGCGAGGGTTGGCCGTCCGGGCTACTGGCCGCGCCGCGGCGCGTGTGTCGCGTGCCAGCCGATGGCGTCCTTCACCCGCGCCTCGGTGATGTCGCATTCGCCGCCGCCGCAGACCCCGCTTCACGCGCGGGCGCGAAAGCAAGTACAATGCACGAAACGGACGCGGCGAGGGAGATTTCGTGTTGGCATTGACGATCACGGCGACGGACGGGCGCGCGCGGCGCGGGGTCTTACAGACGCGGGCGGGGGCGATTGATACCCCGGCCTTCATGCCGGTGGGCACGCAGGCGACGGTGAAGAGCCTGACGCCGGCGGAAGTGCGCGAGACGGGCGCGCAGCTTATCCTGAACAACGCGTACCACCTGTACCTGCGGCCGGGGGTGGAGCTGATCGAGGCGCTGGGCGGGCTGCATCGCTTCCAGGCGTGGGACGGCGGCATCCTCACCGACAGCGGCGGCTATCAGATCTTCAGCCTCTCCCCGCTGCACAGGGTGACGGAAGAGGGCTTGACGTTCCGCTCGCACCTTGACGGCTCCGAGCACTTCATGACGCCAGAGAAGGCGATTGCCGTGGAGCAGCGGCTGGGGGCGGACATCCTCATGTCCTTCGACCAGCCGGTGCCCTGGGGGGCCACCCGCGCGCAGGCGATGGACGCCACCGCGCGCACGCACCGCTGGGCGGAGCGCGGCAAGCGCGCCTGGAACCCGGAGAGCGGGCAGGCGCTCTTCGGCATCGTGCAGGGCGGATTCGCAGCCGACCTGCGCCGGGAGAGCGCGGAGACGCTGGTGGCGATGGATTTTCCCGGCTATGCCATCGGCGGGTTGTCCGTCGGCGAGCCCAAAGAGCTGATGTGGGCGATGCTCGACGTCACCACGCCGGCGCTGCCCGTTGATCGCCCGCGCTACCTGATGGGGGTGGGCATGCCGTCCGATCTGGTGCGCGGGGTGGCGCTGGGGGTGGATCTGTTCGATTGCGTGCTGCCCACGCGCATGGGGCGCAACGGCACCATCTTCACCTGGGAGGGGCGGCTGAATCTGCGCAACGCGCAGTACGAGCGCGACGCCGGCCCGCTCGATCCGGCGTGCCCGTGCGCGGTCTGCCGTACCTTCAGCCGCGCCTACCTGCGCCACCAGCTGAAGGCGGGAGAAATTCTCGCCATCCGCTCGCTCACCTTTCACAACCTCTCGTTCTACCAGCAACTGGTGGCGCGCCTGCGCGCGGAGATCAGCGCCGGCACGTTCACCGCATGGGCGGAGGGCTTCCTGGCGGGATATCGCGCGTAGGAGAAGATCGTCCGGCGGGCGAGACGCCGTCGCGCCGCGCGCGTGGGGGAAAAAGCGCCCGGTAAAAAATGGTGACCGTTACGCATTATGCCGCCTCTCCTCACCTTACCAGGTGATCCACCCCCCATAATGCGTGACTGTTACCATTTTTTCGATGACAGCGCCGCCCCCCCTGACGGGCGAGACGCCGCGAGCCGTTCAGCTCGCGCAGGATAGCACCTCGTCCGCCTCTTCCGGGGTGAGGTCGCGGTGCTGCATGGGGATGCGCTCGGGGTGTTTCGTGTCTTCCGGGCGCGTTTTCCAGCGCTGCAATTGCCAGAACCACTCGTGCGGGCGGCGGCGCACCTCTTCCTGGATGACGTATTGCGCGCGCATGGTGGTGGCCAGCAGGTCGCGGCGGCGGTCGCCCGTCTCCGAGACCGCGATAGGCGGATACACGCGGATATGATGCGTGTAATCGGGCAGGCGCTCATCGAAGAGGGGGATGAGCGGGGCGCCGGTGGCGAGCGACAGGTAGGCGGCGCCGGTGTAAGTGGCCGCCGGCCGCCCGAAGAACTGCACGAACGCGCCGGGATTCTTCGCGTTCACATCGCCGAGAATAGCGAGGAAGCGATTCTCGCGCAGCGTGGTGATGCAGGCGCGCACGTCGGACAGCGGCACGATCGTCATGCCGTGCGCCTCGCGGATGCGCAGGAAGAGATCATTCAGCGTCGAGTTTTCCTGGGGGCGGGCAATGGCGGTCATCGGATACCCGAGCACGGCCAGCGCGGTGCCCCCCATCTCCCAGTTGCCGATATGGCCGGTGAGCAGCACCGCGCCGCGGCCGGCGGCGAGGGCGGCGTCCAGGTGCTCGGCGCCCTCAATGCGCACCAGCGCGCGGATCTCCTCGTGGCGCATGTCCGGCAGGCGCAGGAACTCGATGAGGCTGATGCCGAGGTGATGATAGACGTCCAGCGCCACCCGCAGGCGCGCGCGCGGCGGCAGCGCGCCCCCGAACGCCAGGGTAATGTCCCGATACACGCGGTACAGGCGGTGCGGCGTGAGGCGCGGCGCCAGCCAGCCCATCGCGCGCCCCAGCTCCAGCGCCGTCTCGCGGGTGAGATGCGGCACGACCCTGGCCAGCAGATAGAGCATCTGCCTGCCCAGGAAGGAGTCAACGCTATAGCGGAAGCGCGTGAGTGGTGTCAGCATGGTGCGTTGTCGTACAGTATACCCGTTCGAGTGAGGTGTATGCGGTCAAACGGCATGACAAGGGACATTATCCCCCGCTTTCCCTGATTAGACAACCTCTCCCCCGTTTAGTCTCACGCGTCGGCATCGGCGTCCTGCTCGTCTTTGTCGCCTTCACGCGCCAACCGCTGGTGGTAGACCGCGGAGATTTCCGCGCCGAGCAGGTAGACCTGCGCGCTGTAATAAAACCAGAGCATGAGCAGCACGAGGCCGCCGAGCGATCCGTAAATGACGGAGAAGCGGGCGAAGGCGTGGACCACGTACCAGCCGAAGAGGTGCAGCGCGATGTCCCAGAGCACGGCGGCAACCAGCGCGCCGGGCAGCACCGAGCGCAGGGTGACGCGGCGGGTGGGCAGCACCTTATACATCACCGCGAAGATCGCCGCCACCAGCAGCGTGGGGATGAGGAAGCTGATGATAAAATGCGTCAGCAGCGAGAGCTCCCGGACGTAAATCACCCACGCGGGCAGCGGCAGTTGCGCGAGGACGCGCATGGCCTGGGTGAGGCCGATGGCCAGCCCGAGCAGCGAGCCGACGACGAGCACGAGCAGCAGCGCCAGCCCGCGCCGCGCCCAGTACCGCCGCCGCCGGTGCGCGCGCCAGGTGAGGTTCATCGCCGATTCGAGGATGAGGAAGATCTGGCTGCCGGTCCAGAAGCCGACGAGCAGCGCGAGCACGATGCTCAACGAGCGATTGCTCACCAGGGCGCGCACCTGGTCGCCCAGCACGCGGGCGATCTCCGGTCCCCAGGTCACCGCCAGGTTGGTGATGTACGCCTGCGCGCGCGCGACGCCTTCCGGACCGGGGAAGATGAAATAGGTCGCCAGCGAGACCGCGAGCACGAGCAGCGGCACCAATGAGAGCAGCGTGAAGAAGGTGATTGCCCCGGCGGCAAGCGGCACGCGGTCCTCGCTGAACCGCGTCAACACGTCCCGGGAAAAGGCCAGGAATTCCCGCCAGCGCGCGCGCGCGCTCGAGCGCTCGGGCAGCATGCACACCTCCAGTGATCGCGCCCGGCTACCGCATCGCGGGACGCGGGAAGCGGAAGCGGACGCGATGGGCGCCGCCATCACCGATCTCTGAGAAGCTGCCGTGCAGCTCCTGGCGCACCGCCTGGATTATAACAGGATTGGCCCGCGCCGCGCGAGTCCGCGCCGCCGCGCCGGGATCGTCAATCTCGACGAGCAGCTCGCGATTGCCCAATTGGTGGAAGCCGACGGTCACCGACAGGGGGGCGGCGTCCGCCGCGCGCGCGGCGGCAATCGCGGCAAGCTGCTCGATGATGTAGAGCGCGAGCAGCGCGGCGGGGTAGACCGGCAGCGACAGCCGCGCCCCGGCCAGCTCCACGAAGAGGACCCGGTCGGGCTCCACGGTGAAGGCGCGGCCGTCGAGCAGCGCGGCGACCGATTCCCATACATCAACCATGTCGGGAGATTCGTCGGAGAGACGCGCGTGCACCTCCGTCACCACGGCCAGGCGCCGCCGCGCGCGCGGCGCGGCCTCCTCCGGCGCGTCTTCGGCGCGGGCGGCTTCCAGCACGTCGGTAATGAGGGCGAGGAGTTGGCCGGCGCTGTGCGACAGGGTATGCATCACCTCGCGCAGGTGATCGCTCGCGCGCCGCGCGTCCCGGTGGATGCGGGCGTTGCGGATGGCCGCCGCCGCTTCCGTGGCGATGGCCTGCAACAATTGCTGGTCGGCGCCGGTGAACTCGCGCGCCGCGCGGGTGAACACCAGCAGCGTGCCCAACAGCTCCGTGTGCAGTTGCATCGGCACCGCCAGCGCGGCGACGAAATCGTGGTCGCGGGCGAGCTGGCGCAGCAGGGTGTCGCGCCCATCTTTGGCGAGGTTGGTGCTGACCACCGGCGCATGCACTTTCGACACCGCGCCGACGATGCCGCGCGCGGATTCCCAACGCAGCGCGCCGGGGTCGGCGGGGGTCACGCCCAGCGCCTGCGCCAGCTGCTGCGCGCCGGTGCGGGCGTCCACGGTACAGAGCATGGCCGCCGGCGCCTGCAGCGCCTCGCGGGCGACATGCAGCAGCTCGCCGTGAATCACCGGCTCATCCAGCGTCGCGAAGAACGAGTGACTGAGCCGGTAGAGCAGCTCCATCTGCTGCAACTGCCGCTCGACCTGCTCCACCAGCAGGGAGTTCTCCATCGCCAGCCCCGCCTGGTTGGCGTAGGTGGCGACGAGGGCGATATCGCGCGAGCTGAACACCCGGGGCACGGTATCCGCCACGAGAATCACCCCGCGCGCGCGGCCTTTCACCATCATCGGCACGCACACCCAATCCTGGAGCTGGAGCGCCGCCGGCATGGGGAAGGCGCGCGGCGCGCGCGGCCCCAGTTCCCGGCTGGTCACCGGCGTCCCCGCCTCGAGCACCTTGCGGATGACGGCGTTGTGATCGGTGAGCTGGATGCCGGCCAGGCGCTCGGCGCTGATGCCCACGCTCGTCTCGGGGAAGACGCACACGGTGCCGTCCTCCATGTGCCAGCCGGACAAGACGATGGGCGTGTTCAATGCCTGGCTGGCCGCCATGCTGATGACGGACATGATGCGCCGAGGATCGAACGTGCTGGAGATGGCGTCGCTGACGTAGTTGATATTCGCCAACTGAAACAGCATGCGCTCGATATTGGCGGATTTCTCGATGCTCTCCACCCCGGCGCCGATCTGCACGGCCATCGTCTGCAGGAACGCCTGCTGCTCCTCGTCCAGCGTCCCCGCGCCGCAGACGACCAGCACGCCGATGAGCCGGTCGCCCACGCGGATATCCGCCAGCGTATACGTCTCGGGGAGGCCGTCCGGCAGGCGGCCGGCGGGCGCGGCGAGCGAGGCCAGCGCGCCCAGCGCCGGCGCGGCCTCCCGCCGGCGGGCGTCCAGCAGCGCCGTGCCCAGCAGCGCGAGCACCTCGTCGGCGCACCGGCGCGCCCCCGAGCAGGCGGAGATGGGGCGGGGCGGATCGCCGGATTCCAGCCAGGCGAAGACCAGGTCGCCGCGCGTGAGGCCTTCCGCCACCTGCACCAGCGATTCGACGAATTCCGCCGATCCGTTCTGCCGGCGCGCGGTCGCCGCCACCACCTGGCGGATGGAGGTCTGCAGCAGGCTGACGAGGTGGCGCTCGCTATCGTGCAACTGGGCGTTGGTGATGGCGGTGGCGACGTGACTGCCCAGCGCGGAGAGCAGGAAGAGGTCATCGTGGGTGAACCGCCCCGCCGGCCGGTGCTGCACGCTCATGATGCCCAGGCAGCCGTGGGGGACCGGCAAGGGCAGCAGGGCGACCGGCCTGCCGCGCAGCGCGGCGGGCCAGCGCGCGTCGCTCTCCCCGGCGTCGAGGCTGTAGGCGCAGGCGGTCTCCGCCGTCTGACGCAGCAGCGCGAGCAGCGAGGGCGGCAGCTTGGGCACGGCGCGCGGGCCGTCGGCATCAATGCGCATCACCGGCGCCCGCTGATCAGCGTCCCAGAGCCAGATCGCGGCGGCGGCGGCATCCACCAGCCGCGGCGCCTCCTCGAGCGCCCGGCGCAGGATGGCATCCTGATCGCGCAGGCCGTTCAGCGTCCAGGAGAGCTGGCTCAAGCGGCCCAAGCGTTCCGTGAACAGCGGGAGCGTGCCGGGCGCGCCGGGGAGCGCGGTCAGCGCCTCGCCGAGCAGCGCCAGCAGTCTGGCGGCCGTGTCGGCGTGCTCCTCCGGCCCGGCAAGGCGCGGCAGGAGCACCTGCGCCAGCGCGAGCTGCGCCGGCAGCGCGGCGAGGGCGGCGGCGGACGCGCCATCCGCGCCGCGCGGCGCCTCTTCCCCCGCGAGCACCGCCGCGAGGCGCGCCAGGAAGGCGGACGCGTGGCTCTGATCATCCGCCGAGACCAACGCCAGCCGGGCGACCCAGCGCTCCGCCAGCGTCTCGCCCTCGGCGGAGAGCAGGGACGCCAGCCTGCGCCGCAGGTCATTGTGAGCCAGTTCCCGCGTAACGTGCGTCATGATAGGTGCGTCGAACGAAACGTCAAACTGTGCGGTTATCCTGCTGACAGTTTGCGCGCAATCGCTCCTGCGATCCGCGATTCGTTATCCAGTAGCGGTATTGTACCGTTTTTCCCCCGCAGACCATGTCCGATATGCGGAACATCGGGCGAGATTCTTTCCGCGCCGCTGTTCAGCGATGACCCGCGGGACGGCACAAACGGAAACGGGGTGGTCTACGCGAGACCACCCCGTCAATCACTCCACCGTCCGCGTCGGTCAGGCGCTGTCCTCGGCGCCGCCGTCGGGGGCTTTGCGCACCGCGTCGCCGGCGCGCTTCGCGACGGATTCCACCTGCGATTTCACCTGGTCCACGAGTGACCCCAGATTCTCCGCCAGCTGCTGCATCTCGGACTTCACCTTCGCACCCATCTCTTCAGCGGTTTCGCGGATGCTTTCACGGGTCTCTTCGCCGGATTTGGGGGCCAACAGCAGTCCAAGGGCCGCGCCCACGAGCGCGCCGATCACCACACCACCGAGAAAATCACGTCCTCGCATGGCCTTGCACCTCCTCTTCACCGTTCGCGGCAGCGATGCGCCGCGGTCATTTCACTGTATCACGCTCGCTTCGCCGCGTCAAGGCAGCGCCGGCCCATCTCCCCGTGCCCGTGTCTGCCTGGCGTGATGCCGTGATCCATCCGCCGCGGGGCGTTACCCGCCTTCCAACTCATGCAGATAGTGCATCACGGTGGCGGCCGGACGGCCGGCGCGGATCTCCACCGCCATCGCGCGCAGGATCGTCGCGCTGTGGGTGAAGAAGCGGCGGTAGGCCGCGCACAGATGGCTGATGGGCTGGCCGCCTTCACCCGGCTGCAGGCGATGTTTCGGGCAGTCGCCGCCGCAGAACGCGCGCACCGGGCAGCGGCGGCAGTCGCCGGGCAGGTTGGCCTTCGCCTGGCCGAAGGCGCGTTGCTCGGCGCCGTCCACCAGCGCCGCGAGGTTCTCGGCGGTGACGGCGCCGCGGCAGTAGTCGGGATAGACGAAGTGGTCGCAGGCATACAGGTCGCCGTTGTGCTCCACCGCCAGCCCCAGCCCGCAGGTGGCGGCGAAGACGCACAGCGACGCCGGCCCGCCGAGCCAGACGTTGAGCGCCGATTCGAACAACTGCACGAACACCCGCCCCACGTCATGCCGCGCCCAGTAGTCGAAAATCTCGCAGAGAAACGCGCCGTACGGCTCCGCGCGCACGGTGAACGGCGTCACCGTGCGCGCGCCCGGCGCCGCGCGCTCGACGATGGGGATGAACTGCACGTGCGCGATGCCGGCGTCGGTGAGGAAGCGATAGACGCGCAGCGGGTGGGCGGCGCTCACGCGGTTCACCGTCGCCAGCGCGTTATACGCCACCCCGTGGCGCTGCAGCGTCTCCAGCCCCCGCATCACCTTCGCGTGGCACGGGCCGCCGCCCAGGTCGCGCCGGTAGGCGTCATGCACGTCGGCGGGGCCGTCTATGCTGATGCCGACGAGGAAACGCTCCGCCGCCAGGAATTCCCCCCACGCGTCGTCGAGCAGGATGCCGTTCGTCTGGAAGGCGTTGCTCACCTGCTGGCCGGGGCGGGCGTAGCGCCGCTGCAGCGCCACCGCCGTGCGAAAAAACGCCACCCCCATCAGCGTCGGCTCCCCCCCCTGCCAGCCGAAGGTCACCTCGCCGTCGGGGTGCGCCGCCAGCGCGGCGGCGATGACGCGCTCCAGCGTCTCCGCCGTCATGCGGAAATGCGCCTCGGGATACAGCGCGGCCTTTTCGCGGTAGAAGCAGTATGCACAGGCCAGGTTGCACGCCGGGCCGGCGGGCTTGATCATCAGATGGAAGGGACGGGTGGTACGGGAAGGCATAGTGTTATCCGATGAAGCGCAACAGGACGATGCCTGCGACAACGATGGCGACGATGGCGAATACTCGATGCAAACGGCCCACCGCCAGCCGGTGGCTGTGCCAGGCGCCGACCTGCACGCCCAGCGCGGAGCCGACCATCAGCGCGATGACCAGCGACAGGCTGATGGCGTTGCTCGCGGCATATTGGGCGGTGACGACGACCGCGGAGAGCATGACGATGGCGCAACTGGTGCCGATGGCCAGCCGCAGGGGGATCCCGAAGCCGAAAACCAGCAGCGGAATCAGCACCACGCCGCCGCCGACCCCCAGCAGCCCGGCCATCACGCCGATGAGCAGGCCGCAAGCCGTCAACGCGACGAGCGACACGCGCGCGAGACCGCTGGCGGGCAGGGCGACCGGCAGCGGCCCGCCTTCCCAGCACAGCCGACCCGTGGCCGAGGCGGTCTCGTCCCCTCCGGCTTCACCCCAACAACGCCAGGCAATCCAGCCCAGCATCAGCACAAACAGCGCGGACAGCACCAGGTGCGCCACGCGAAACGTCTGACCGCACCACGTCACCGCGCCCAGGCCGACCAGCCAGGCCAGCAGCCATTTCCCCATGAACGTGCCGGCGACCACGCCCGGCGCGCTGATGCCGAAGAGGCGGACATCCACGAAGCCGGCCGCCATGTGCCGCCGCGTCGCGCCCAATCCCACGGCGATCATCTGCGCCATCCCGCTGCCCACGGCCACCTGTTCGGGAATACGGAACAGGAAGATGAGCAGCGGGGTGAGCATGAAGCCGCCGCCCACGCCCAGCAAGCCGGAAAAATAGCCGATGGCGCCCCCGACGCCGGCGAGCGCCGCGAGCTGCAGCAGCGAGAAGGTCATGCGCGCGCTCCCGCGTAGCGATGGGGGGCGTGCTGCCGGCGCCGCTCGCTGAAAGAGCGGGAGAGGCCCTTGGGTTGGGACACGGTCAACTCCCCGTCGTGAACTTGTACCCGATCCCCGGCACCGTCAGGATGAGCGACGGCGCCGCCGGGTCCGGCTCCACTTTTTCGCGCAGGCGGCGGATGTGCACGTCCACCGTGCGCGCGTCGCCGTAGAAGTCGTAGCCCCACACGTGGTCGAGGATGGCGTGGCGGGTGAGGGCGATGCCCGCGTTGCGCATGAGGTATTCCAGCAGGCTGAACTCTTTGGCGGTGAGCGCCACCCGCGCGTCGCTGAGGAAGACCTCGTGGCGCAGCGTGTCAAGGCAGAGCGGGCCGCTGTGCAGCCGCGAGGTTTGCGCCGGTTCGCCGCCGGTCTTCGCCCGCCGCAGCACCGCCTTCACCCGTGCCAGCACCTCGCGCGGGCTGAAGGGTTTGGTGACGTAGTCATCGGCGCCGATCTCCAGCCCGACGATCTTGTCCAGCTCGCTGTCCCGCGCGGTGAGCAGGATCACCGGCATATTCAGCTCCAGCCGCAGCCGTCCGCACAGCTCCAGCCCGTCCATCCCCGGCATGGTGATGTCCAGCACCGCCAGGTCCGGCGCGTGCGTATGCGCCAGCCGCATCGCCTCCAGCCCGTCGCAGGCGCAGACCACCGCGTACCCGCCCTTCTCCAGGTTGTACTGGAGCACGTCGAGAATGCCCTGCTCGTCATCGGCGATCAAAATCGTCTGCGCCATGCTGCCCCTCCCTGTATCGCATCCCCTTCGTTCGTAGTAGCGCCGCAGCCTTAGCAAGGTGCGTCCGAGTGTGCAATCCGTGGCCGCTCGATGAAGTTCTTAGTCGCGGCGCAGCGAAGCAAGCCGCGTGAGAACCTTCCCTCTCCCCGGCCCCCTCCCGCGCGTAGCTTCACCTCTTCACCTCGGCAACACCGCGATCCACATCCGCTCCAGCGCCAGGTCAATATTCGCGTTGCGCTCGATGAGGCGCTTCGTCTGCATGATGGTATGCAGCCCGGCGCGCAATGCCTCCAGGCTGAGGCGGCCGGCGTGGCGGCTCAGCGCGTCGGCGAAATCCACGTTGATGCGCATCGCCGGCTGTCCCAACTCGCCGACGATGAGGTCGCGCCACCAGGACGCCACCACGTCGAGCAGTTCGGGGAGCCGCTGGCGGGCGACGCGGTCGGCGCCCCGTCCCTTGCCATCCTCCTCCTCGCCGTCGGCGGGGAGGTCGGCGGACGCGGCCAGCCGGTGCAACGCCTCCGCCAGCCGGAGCGCGGCGGGCCGTCCGGCGGGCAGCAGGCGGTCCACTTCCTCCAGCAGCGCGCGGCGCGCCTCCAGCACCGCCGGGTTCTCCGCCGCCGCCAGCGCCCAGCCGATGCGCCCGGCCGCCATGCCGGCGATGGCCCGCGCCTGCTCCGGCGAGACCGTGCCCCTCGCCGCCAGCGCCGACACAATCGCCTCGCGCGCGGCGAGCGAGAACCGGATGGGCCGGCAGCGGGAGACCAGCGTAGGCAGCACGGCGCTGGGCCGCGAGGCGATGAGGATGATGACCACGTGCGGCGGCGGCTCCTCCAGCGTCAGCAGCAGCGCGTTGCCCGCGTCCTCCTGCAGGCCGGGCCGGCTCGCCGGGTCGAGCATATAGACCTTGTAGCGCCCTTCCAGCGGCTTCAGGTAGGCGTCTTCGCGCAGCGGCAGCGGGTGCGGCGAGCTCTCCCCCACTTTGGTGCGGATGGCGTCAATGGGGATCACCGTCTTCCCGCCCGTCGTCTCCGGCGTCAGCAGCCGCACGTCCGGATGCGTGCCGGCGGCGATCATCCGGCAGGAGCGGCAGGCGCCGCAGCAATCCCCCCGGGCGCGGGCGTCGGGGTCGGTGCAGTTCAGCGCTTTCGCATAGGCCAACGCCGTCGCCCGCTTCCCGATCCCCTCCGGACCGTAAAACAGATAGGCGTGCGCCACCTGCTCATCCCGCAACGACCGCTGCAGCATCCCGACGGCAATATCCTGGGCAAGAATCTGGTGGAATGGCACGGGGACTATTATACCGCAGAGCGGGGAAGAAGTGGGACGGCGGATGGGAGATTTTGGCGTGAAGGGGGAAAGCATCGGCCCGGCAGGCAGCCCCGGCGGGAGACCGACCTCCGTCGCGCCGTGATGCGTTCGCGATGCGCATCGCCGCTTCACAGCATCTCCCGCCGCGCGGGCAGCGTCGTCACGTAAATTTCCCCGCCCCACTCATAGACCACTCGCGAACCGTCCGGCGAGATATCCGGCAGCGGCATCATGGACGCGACGGGCTCGACCGCGCTGTCCGCGGGGCGTAAAGCCAGCGCACGGAGCCCCGGGAACGCGGAGGCCGCTGGGTTACAGCCGTGGGCACCGCTTCAGCGTCCATCGCGGGTCACCGAATCGGAGATGGGCCTCATGCGCCCCTCGGACCGCGTATATACGCTCTCACGCACATACGGTCATTCGCATCTGCGCATGCGACCAATCCATCCGGTTCGTCGTGAAATGGGGACTGTCCCCAGTGTGACGGCACTCCGCTGCGTGCCTCACGACGAACTCAGTCAGCGCTACCTGCTCCCGTTGCATACCCGCTGTCTTGGTTCCGCCTAGCTTACTTCTCCTCCCCCCATTTCGGCGTCTGCTTCGCCGGCGGGGTCGGGGCCGCGTCTTTGCGCGCGGCGGCCCAGGCGACAGCGGCGTCGGCGAGCGGCTTGTGGCCGCTGTAGAAGAAGAGGAGGGCGGTGTCGCGGTCGCCGTATTGCCCCAGCGCCGCGATGAGCGCCGGCTCGGAGCCGGCGGTGCCGCGCGCGACGAAGTAGCGCGCGGCGGCGGCGAGGACGGCCAGGTCGTTTCTCTCCAGCGCGTTGTCGAAGGCCGCCGGGATGCGCGCATCGTCAACGCCCACCAGCGCTTTCGCGGCGGCGGCGCGCAGCGCGGCGTCCGGCTCGCCAAGCGCGGTGAGCAGCGCGTCCGTCGCCTCGGGGGTCTTCAGCGCGCCCAGGTTGTCGGCGGCCGCCACGCGCACGTGCGAGTCGCCTTCCAGCACGGCGGTGATCAGCGCCTCCACGACGCGCGGATCGTCAAAGGCGCCCAGCGCCCGCGCCGCCGCCAGCCGGAGCTGCGGGTAGTCGTTGCCCAGCGCCGCGATGAGCGGCGCGATGGCCGCCGCGTCGCCGATCTGCCCCAGCGCCCAGGCGGCGTTGGGACGCGCCCAATCGGTGGGGTCATCCAACTGCGCGATGAGCAGCTCCACCGCCGTCGCGCTCTTCAAGCCGCCGGCGCCGCGCGCCGCGCCGTTGCGCGCGTAGGCATCGCCGTCCTTGAGCATGGCGAGGATGGGCTCCTCCGCTTTCGCCGCGCCGTAGACGCCCAGCGTGACCGCCGCCTGCCCGCGCGCCGGGCCAAAACCGTCCTTTATCGCGCCGAGCATCGCCTCCACCGACGCGTCGCTTTTAAAGGTCGCCAGCGCGCGGATCGCCTCCACCCGCCGCCAGCCGTCGCCGTCTTTCGTCGCCGCCACGATGAGCGGGTCCGTCGCCGCCGGATCGTTGATGGCCACCAGCGCCTTGTAGATCTCCCGGCGCACGTTGCCATCGCCGTCGGCGTTAATCATCGGCGCCAGCGCGGGGATGGCGCGCGCGTCGCCGATCTCGCCCAGCGCCTGCACCGCGCGCAGCCGCACGCCGGCGTCGGGGGACTTCAGCGCGCCGACCAGCGCGTCAAACGCCGTCTTCCCATGGGCGCCGAGGGCGGAGATGGCCGCCGCGCGCACGCCGTCGTTGTCATCCGCCAGCGCCGCGGTGAGCGCGGGAATCGCCGCGTGGGCGTCCACGCCGCCCAGCCCTTCCGCCGCCTTCGCGCGCACCCCGGCCTGTGCATGCGTCACTGCCGTCAACAGCACGGGCATCGCCGGCTTGCCGATCTTCGCCAGCGCGCCTGCCGCCTCCTGACACACGTCCGCCTCCTGGCTCTCCAGCGCCAAGGTGAGCGCCGGCACGGCGCGGGCGTCGCGGATGGCGCCCAGCGCGCTGATGATTTTCATCTGCACGCCGGCGTCGCTCGTCGGCAGCGCGCGCATCAGCGCCGGCACGGCGGGGGCGCCGATGGCCGCCAGCGCGGTGGAGGCTTCCCAGGCCACCACCACGTCGCCGCTCGCCACCTGCGCCATCAGCGGCTCCAGCGCGGCGGGATCGCCGATCATCCCCAGCGCGCGCAGGGCATCGCGCCGCACGCCGCGGTCTTTGTCCTCCAGCAGCTCCAGCAGCGGCGCCACGGCTTCTTTACTCTTCACCGCGCCCAGCGCCAGGCAGGCCAACCGCCGCACCTCCGGATGCCCGTCCTTCAGCGCCGCCAGCATCGCCGGCGCCGCCTTCGGGTCGGCGATATCGCCCAACCCCTGCATCGCTTCCGCGCGAATCTCCGCGTTGCCGCTCTTCATCGCCTCCACCAGCGGCGGAATGGCCGCGGGATCAAGGATTTTTCGCAAGATCTGCACCGCCGGGTAGCGCACCCAGTAATCGTTGTCCGTGATGGCGACCGCCAGCGCGGAGATGGCGCGCGGGCCGGCCTTCGCCTCCAGCAGGCGCACGGCTTCCTTGCGCGTCTCGGCGTTCGGATCTTTGAAGATCGGCGACAGCACTTCCAGGGTATGACTGTCGGGAATCGCCGCCAGCGTGCGCAGGGCGTCCAGGCGCACGGTGCCGTCCGGGTCTTCCAGCAGCGCCGCCACCGGCTCAATCGCCACGGAGCTTTTCGTGCGACGCAGCGCCGCGAGCGCTTCCCGGCGCACGGCGGGCTCTGTATCGGCCAGCACGGCGATGAGCGGCTTCACCACGGCCGGCTTGTTGATGAGACCCAGCGCTTTCACGGCATCCGCCCGCACCCCGGCGTCTTCCTCTTTCAGCAGCGCGGTCAGCGGGGGGATCATTTTCGCGTCGTAGATCGTCTGCGCGACCGTGAGCGCCTGCCGGCGCACGCCGGCCTCCGCGTCACCCAGCAGCACGACCAGCGGCGCCACCGCGAGCTCCGGTTTCGCCGCCGCCAGCGCCTTCGCGACGTCCAGGCGCAGCGCGGCGTCCTTATCCGTCACCGCCGCCGCCAGCACCGCGCCGATCTCCGCGGAGCCGCGCGCGAGGAGCGCGCTCACCGCTTCGCGGCGCACCGCGGCATCGGCGTCCTTCGTCGCCGTCAGCAGCGCGGGATTCACCGCGTCCGCGTCCAGCCCTTTCAACCCGGCGGCCGCCGCGGCGCGCACGCTCGCGTCTTCGTCCGCCATCGCCGCCAGCAGTATCGCCAGCGCGTCGGCCCCTTGGATCCTCGTCAAGGCGAGCAGCGCCTGGCGGCGGGTGGCGGGATCGGCGTCCTGCAGCGCGGCCGTCAGCTCTTCGACGGATGCCGCATCAGCGCCCGCGCCCTGGCGGCCTTCCAGCGCCTTCGCGGCGGCCTGGCGATTCTCCGGGTCTTCGTCTTTCAGCGCGTTGCGCAGCGGCTCCAGCACGGCGGGGTCGTTGATGCCGCCCAACAGGGTGATCGCCTCGCGGCGGTTGGCGGCCACGGCGTCCTGCAGCGCGGCAAGCAGGGGGTCAATGGAGCGGGCGTCCTGGAAGACGGCCACCGCGCGGATCGCCTCCAGGCGCACCGTCTCGTCTTCGTCGTCGGTGATGGCCTTCGCCAGCGCCTCCACGATGCGCGGGTCTTTATACAGGCCGAGGGCTTTCGCGCAGGCCGCGCGCACGCCGGCGTCGGCGTCACCCACCAGCGCGTCCATCAGCGGCGGCACGGCGGTGCGTTCCCGCGTGCCGGGCAGGCCTTTCGCCGCTTCCGCGCGCACGCCGGCGTCCTCGTCTTTCTTCAGCGCCTCGACGAGGACCGGCGCGCAGCGCCGGTCATTATAGCTGCCCAGCAGCGCCGCCGCCTTGATGCGGTTCGCCGGCTCCGCGTCCTGCATCCCCGCCGACGCCTCTTCGATCTGCGCCTTCGTCGCCGCCAGGCCCGGCATCGGCAGACACAGCACCAGGCCCATCACCACGCCCATCACCAGCAGATTGCCACGCATACGCGACCTCCCCACAGCTTCGATGCGAGTCACTGTGCTTTGACACACTACCGTCTCTTTCGACTTGCGTCCCCCCTCCCCTGCCGCGTCCGTCGGCGGGGGGAACGCACAGCTTGTGCGCTTCCTTTCGACCGGCGCTCCCCGCTCCCCCCGGCCCCATACGCGCCACGATATACCTGACGCTTTCCTCGCGCTCGTACTCGTGCTCGTACTCGTACTCGACGAACGTCATCGTCAACACACATCGCCACCGATGTTTGCGAGTTACGAGTACGAGCAGGAGTACGAGAAGAGCGCTGACGCTATGATGGCGCATATGCCCCCCGACCCCCTCCCCTCCATGGGGAGGGGGAGTGCGTGGCCATGCGAAGACGGGCTGGCGTTTCGATCCGGTTCCCCCCTCCCCTGAGCGGGGAGGGGGCCGGGGGGAGAGGGGAGCGCCACAGGGGAAAGCAGCAGTGCGGTCTCACAGTTTTTGCGTGCACCCCGTCGGCGGGCGCGGCGCCATGCATCAATGCCCGCCGCCCCCGGTCAACGAAACCGTGCCGACCTTGCCAACGACGAACCCCCGCCCATCGGGAGCGGGGGTTCGAATGCGTGTCGTTGCCGCGAGACGTCACGTCGTCCTGCTGCCGCGCACCAGCACCACGCGGCCGCTGCGCACCATCTCCTTGATGCCGTAGCCTTCCAGCAGCCGCTCCAGCGCGTCAATCTTGTCGCTGGCGCCGGTGGCTTCGATGATGATCGTCTTGTCCCCCAGGTCCACGATTTTCGCCCGAAAAATATCCACGATCTGCATCAGCTCGGCGCGCTTCACCGAGTCGGCGGCATGCACTTTGACGAGCGCCAGCTCGCGCGAAACGATGTGGTCCTCGGTGTGGTCCATCACCTTGATCACGTCAACCAGCTTGTAGAGCTGCTTGCCGATCTGTTCGAGAATCGCCGCCGGGCCGTCCACCACGATCGTCATGCGCGAGGTGTGCGGATCTTCGGTGGTGCTCACCGTCAGCGAGTCAATGTTGAACCCGCGCCGGGAGAAGAGCCCGGCGGTCCGCGCGAGCACGCCCGGGCGGTTTTCCACCAACACCGAGATGGTGTGTTTCATCGGGGTCTCCAGCAATTCAGTGACCATGCCCTCCTCCTTCCTACTCCAGGATCATGTCCGCCACGCTCTGGCCGGCGGGGATCATCGGCAGCACGTCGTCCTCCATCTCACAGACGAAGTCAATGAGCACCGGACGGTCGGTGACGCGGCGCGCCTCCGCGATGGCGGCGGGCACCTCGGCGTCGTCCAGCACGCGGAGCCCCACCGCGCCGTAGGCCTCGGCGAGCTTCACGAAGTCGGGGGTGCCGACGTTCAGCCCCACCTGCGAGTAGCGCATGTCGTAAAACATCTTCTGCCACTGGCGCACCATGCCGAGGAAGCCGTTGTCCATCAGCGCGATTTTGATCGGCAGCCGGTGAATCACCGCGGTGGCCAGCTCCTGGATATTCATCTGGATGCTGCCGTCGCCGGTGATGCACCAGACCTCGTGCTCCGGGTTGCCGAACTGCGCGCCGATGGCGGCGGGCAGCCCGAAACCCATGGTGCCGAGGCCGGAGGAGGAGACGAAGTGATGCGGGTCATCCACCAGGTAGTACTGCATCGCCCACATCTGGTGCTGGCCCACGTCGGTGGCGACGATGGCCTTCCCCCCGGTGGCCGTCCAGATTGCGCTGATGATCGCGGGCGGCTTCAGCGTGCCCTTGCCGCCGGTGCAGGCGGTGGCGCCGCAGCGCGCGGGGCGCTCGGCGCGGCCGCACTGGCTGGCGCAGGCGCTGCGCGAATCGGTGGACCACTTCAGCGGATGCGCCGCCTTCCACCCGGCGATCTGCGCGTGCCAGGCGGCCAGGTCACGCGCGCGCTCCCCGGATTCCGCCAACTCCGCCAGCAGCTCCACCAGCACGTGCTTGGCGTCGCCCACCACCGGCACGTCGGCGTGCATCACCTTGCCCACTTCCGCCGGGTCCACGTCCACGTGCACGATGCGCGCGTTGGGCGCGAAGCGGCTCACGTCGCCGGTCACGCGGTCATCGAAGCGCGCGCCGATGCAGATAATCAGGTCGGCGGCGTCCAGCGCGTAGTTCGCATACGCCGTGCCGTGCATGCCGGGCACGCCCAGGTAGAGCGCGTCCGTCTCCGGGAAGGCGCCCTTGCCCATCAGCGTGGCCGTCACCGGGATGCCCAGCGCCCGCGCCAGGTAGGTCAGCTCCGGCGCGGCGTTGGCGCGGATGATGCCGCCGCCCACGTAGAGCACCGGGCGCTGGGCGCGCAGGATCTCCTCCAGCGCGCGGCGAATCATCTTCGTGTTGCCCTTCACCGTGGGCCGATAGCCGCGCAGGCGAATCTGCACGTCCTCCCAGTCCACCTCGATCGTCGCCGTGGCCATGTCCTTCGGGAAGTCAATGAGCACGGGGCCGGGCCGGCCGGTGCGCGCGATGTAAAAGGCTTCCTGCACGACGTGCGGGATCTCCGCCGGGTCCTTCACCAGGTAGTTGTGCTTGGTGATGGGCAGGGTGATGCCGGTGATGTCCGCCTCCTGGAAAGAGTCCTTGCCGATGGCGCCGGTGGTGACCTGCCCGGTGATGGCGACCAGCGGGATGGAATCCATGTAGGCCGTCGCGATGCCGGTGACGAGATTCGTGGCGCCGGGTCCCGAGGTGGCGATGCAGACGCCGACCTTGCCCGTGGCGCGCGCGTAGCCGTCGGCCGCGTGGGCCGCGCCCTGCTCGTGGCGCACGAGAATGTGGCGAATGGGCGCCGCGTAGAGGACATCGTACAGGGGAAGCAGGACGCCGCCGGGATAGCCGAAGACGAACTCCACGCCTTCGTGGAGCAGCCCCTCGACAAGCGCCTGGGCGCCGGACATGCGGACGGCCGCCCGCGGGGGTGCGGTAGTGGAAGTCATATGCGATTTCCTCCGAGATGTCTCCTCGGCTCGAGCATCCCGCGTGCAAGCGGTACGCCCGACGAAGCGTGGCTCATTATAGCAAAACGATAGTCATGGTGCAACAGCGCGGGCGGCGAGGCAAGCGCCGGCGCCCATACTCGTCATCGTAACCACCCGCACATCCACACGCCTCTCCAGTGACAAATGAAAATTGTCAATTTTCACTCCCCCGTCACCTCGTCACCCCTTCACCTCTTCACCTCGTCACCCCACCGGCGCCTTCACCACCCCGCGCTCGGTAATAAAGCCCGTCACCAGCGCGGCGGGGGTCACGTCGAAGGCGGGGTTCCAGGCGCGCGTCCCGGCGGGGGCGAGGAGCTGGTGGCCGCAGTGCGTCACCTCCTCCTCCCCGCGAGACTCCACGGGAATGGCGCGGCCGTCGGCCAGCGCCAGGTCCACCGTGGACCACGGGGCGGCGACGTAAAATGGGATCTGGTGCGCGTGGGCCAGCACCGCCAGCCCGTAGGTGCCGATTTTATTGGCGAAATCGCCGGCGCGGGTGATGCGGTCGGCGCCGACCATCACCAGGTCCACCTCGCCGGCGGCCATCAGCGCGGCGGCCATGTTGTCGCACAGCAGGCGGTGGGGGATGTCGTCGCGGGCGAACTCCCAGGCGGTGAGCCGCGCGCCCTGCAGCAGCGGCCGCGTCTCATCCACCCACACCATGCCGAGGCGGCCCGCGGCGCGCGCGGCGCGGATGACGCCCAGCGCGGTGCCGATGCCGCCGGTGGCCAGCGCGCCGGTATTGCAGTGGGTGAGCACCCGCGCCCCGGCGGGGCACAGCGCGGCGCCGGCCGCCGCCATCGCCAGGCAGGCGGCGGCATCCTCGGCGTGAATGGCGCGCGCCTCCTCAAGGAGCAGCGGGGCCAGCGCCCCAGGCGCGGCATCCGGGTGCGCGGCGACCACGGCGCGCTGGCGATCCAGCGCCCAGAAGAGGTTCACCGCCGTGGGGCGCGTGGCGGCCAGCAGCTCCGCGCAGGCCAGCAGGCGCTCGCGCGACTCCGCCTCCCGCGCCGCCAGCGCCATGCCGTAGGCGGCGGTGATGCCGATGAGCGGGGCGCCGCGCACCGCCAACGTGCGGATCGCCTCCGCCACCGCGTCGGGGCGCCGGCAGGCGAGATAATACTCATCCCGCGGCAGCCGCCGCTGATCGAGAATCCGCAGGCCGTCGTCCTCCCACCGCACGGGGGTGATGCTGGTCCGTAGCGTCATGGGTGCAATCCTTCCCTCGGCAATCGCGCATTCATGTGGCGGCGCGCCGCCTGTCATCATACCACAGGATGGGAGGGGGCGCGAATGGGGCGCGGGAACTGAGGCGATCAGTGATCCGCGCTGCCATCCATGGCAGCATCCAGGCGCATCCCCGCGCCTGGGTAAAGGGGAAAAGGCGCCAAGGTATAAGGGGAAATTTACGGTCCTGGCGAGAGAGCAACACAACGGAACCCGCCGTTGTACCAGTTGTCGTCCGGGTAGAAGTCGTTGCGGATCGCGCCGCGGCAGTTGTTCTCGAAGAAGTCGTTGTACCACGAGCCGCCCCGCAGCACACGGCCGCTTTTACGATCATCATACCAGCTATTGCACCACTCCCACACGTTGCCCGCCATATCCAGCACCCCGTAAGGGCTGGCGCCCGCCGGGTAGCTGCCTACCGGCGCGGTTTGCTTTGCGTCTCCCCAGTCTTTTTTCGAACAGTGGCATTTCGCCGCATCCCAGTCATTCCCCCAAGGATACAACCGGCCATCGGTGCCGCGGGCGGCTTTCTCCCACTCCTCTTCAGTGGGCAGCGCTAGGCCCGCCCACTTCGCGAAGGCGGCCGCGTCATGCCAACTGACATTGACCATCGGGTGATCATCTATCCAGCCCCATTCGGGAGGATCAGGCATCGCACGTCCGGTAGCCTTGCAGAAGAGGCGGTACTGCGCCACGGTGACGGGGTACTTCATTATCCGATAAGTCTCCAAATATCGCCGTTCTTTCTCCTCCCCATACAGAAACGCACCGGCCGGAATCGTCACCCATTCCATGCTCGCCAGCAACCGGTCGCGCAGCGAGGCCGGCGCCATTGCCGCCTCCCACCACCGCCGCACGTCCCCCGGCCGCTTGTCAAGTTCCAGCGGCAGCGCCGCCGCGATCAAGCCCTGCCACGGGGCGGGAAGGTCCGGCGTCCAGGGGTCCAGCCGCTTGAGCAACCGGTCCCAGGAGGCCGGCGGCAGCGTGCCGGTTAATAATTTGTGCAGCAGCATGGCGACTTCGAACAGGTCGCTGCCGGGGCCGAGGGTCTCGCCATTTATCAGCTCGATGGGCGCATACGACGCGGTGAAGGCGCGGGCGGACGAGCTGCTGGCGGTGGGAACGCTCCGCCGGGCGGCGCCGAAATCTACCAAAATCGGCTGGCCGTCGGGGGTGAGGAGGATGTTCTCCGGCTTGATGTCGAGGTGGAGGAGGTCGGCGGCGTGGACGGCGGCCAACGCCTCCACCAGCCCGGCCATGATGGCGCGTACGCGGGCTTCAGGCAGGCAGCCGCCGGGCGCTTCGTCCAATTCGTCGCGTAGCGAGCGCCCGCGCACCAATTCCATCACCAGGTAAGCGGTGCCGTGCTCCTCAAAATGGTTGAGCACGCGCACGATGCCGGGGTGGTTGAGCCGCGCGAGCCGTTGCCCCTCGCGGGTGAAGCGGTCTAACCCTTTTTGGAAAGCTTCCTGATTGGACGGCGGCACGCCCACCCAGTGCGATTCCGTCTCCCGATGCGATTTTGTCTCCCGGTAGACGAGTTCGTCGGGGTAGTATTCCTTGATGGCGACGGGCTGCTCCAGCGCCACGTGCATGGCGCGGTAGGTGATGCCGAATCCCCCCTGGCCGAGGGGATAATCAATGCGATATCGCCCGCCGTCCAGCAGCGTGCCCATCGGCAGCGTGTCACGCAGCAGGCTGGGCAAATGTACGCCGCAGCGCGGGCAGACCACCGTGTCGGCGGGGAGGCCGTCCGCCGGGCATTTCAGGCAGCGCATCGTCGGTGACTCCGTGTGAGGGGCTGCTGTAATATACGCCAGTATAGCCCCGATCTGCCGGCAGGGCAAGGAGGGCACGGGGAGACATCTTCCCGGCCCCAATCCCGCACCCCCATTGACGCCCACCCCCCTCCTTGCCACAATAGGCACGCCTCACCAGCCTTGTTGGCCAGACGATAGTAGTAGAAAGCGAGCCGTACATGCGAATCCTGCTCATCGGCGGCAGCGGACACGTCAGCGGAGCCGTGGCGCGGGCGGCGGTAGACGCCGCCCACGAGGTCTGGGCGATCACCCGCGGCCGGCGTCCCCTGCCGGAGGGCGCGCGGCCGCTGATCGCCGAACGCCATGACGACGCGGCGATGACGGCGGCGCTGGAAGCCGCCGGCGGGCACTGGGACCTGGCGGTGGACTGCATCGGCTTCAACGCCGAAGATGTGCGGCAGGATCTCCGCCTGCTGCGCCATCGCGCCGCCCATTTCGTCTTCATCTCGACGGACTTCGTCTACGATCCCGCCCTCCGCCGCTTCCCCCAGCCGGAAGCGGCGGAGGGCTACGAGACGGCCCAGGCGTATGGCCGCGACAAGCGCCGCTGTGAGCTGGCGTTGCTCGATGGCGACGCCGGCGCGATGGCCTGGACCATCGTGCGCCCCTGCCACATCTACGGCCCGACTTCCGAGCTCGGCTGCCTGCCGATGCATGGCCGCGATCCCCAACTGATCGCGCGGCTGCGCGCCGGCGAAGCATTGCGCCTGGTGGGCGGCGGCTATTTCCTGCAGCAGCCGGTCTGCGCGGACGACCTCGCGCGGACGATCCTCAGCGTCGCCGCCAGCCCCCGCGCCGCGCGCGCCATCGTCAACGTCGCCGGCCCGGACATCATTGAATCGCGGCACTATTACCGGATCATCGCGGAGGCGCTCGGCGTGCCGTTGACCATTGAAGAGGTGCCGGTGGCGGACTACCGCCGCGAGCACCCGGAGGCCGCGCCCTTCCTCTGCCACCGCATCTACGACCTGCGGGCGCTGCGCGCGTGCGGCCTCGCCGTCCCGGCGACGCCCATCACTGACGGCCTGCGCCGGCACGTCGAGGCCCTGCTGCGCCGATCATAAGCCGTCGTAAAACAGCCCGATGCCCTGCGGGTATTCCTCCCCATCGGCCTCCTTGCACTGGCTGACGCCGCTCAAGACGCCGGTGTTGTCCGCCCGCGGCGCGGGATAGCGGTCGGCATCCGGGCCTACGTCGAAGAAGAAGGAGAAATTGCCGCCGACGCCGGGGTAGCCGTCGCCGATGCTGGCGGCGTCGCCGAAGGTGCCGCGCTCGTAGCGGTCGGCGCCGCCCACGTGGTAGCTCACGGCGAGCCCCTTGGCGGCGCCCCACCCGGTGTTGCCGCGCAGATCCTTGCCGTGCAGATCGGTCATCGCGTCGTCGCCGCCGAGGTCGAGGAGGAAGCCGGAGGCGATATCCCAGGCGGTGCCGCCGCCCAGGCCGGAGGCGCTGTAGCGATCGTTGCCGGCGCGATCAAGGAGATAGCCGATGCCGCGGTGACAGCCGTTGCCCAGCGCGTGGTTGCCCGACCAGCCGGAGCGGTTGTCGCCGTTCGGCCCGCGCTTCACGAAGTAGGTGTCATCGCCGCTTTCGTCGAGAATCGCGCCGATGCCTCCCGCATAGGCCGCCGCCACCCCGAAGGACGAGCCGATGTAGCTGTCGTTCCCCGCGCCGTCGCGCACGAGGCCGACGCCGCCGCCCAGCGTGGGCGCGCGCTTCGGCGCGTCCCCGCGCTTCTCCGCGCGCCAACTGGCGCCGAAGCCGATGCCCGCCCCCATGTAGCCGTTGTCCCACTCCTGCCCGGCGCTATAGGCGCTTTCAAAAGTGCCCAGGCACTGGTAATGGTCGTCGCCCGCGCGGTCGTCGAGCAGACCGACGGCGCCGTTGATGCCCGCGCCGAGGGCCGCCAGCCCGGCGGCGTAGACGTCCTGCCCCGCCGCGTCGTGCAGCACGCCGGCGCCATGCCAGAAACCGCAGCCGAAGGCGTACTTTTGCCCCAGGTACAGATCATCGCCCGCTTCGTCCACCAGCACGCCGATGCCCAAAAACCCCGCGCCGAAGGCGAAACCGGCGTCCAGCGCCACGCCCGGCTCCTCCGGTTGCCCCGGATTGCCGTACAGGACGGCATACGGCACGAGGTTCGTATTGACGCCTTCCGGATCGGGGATGACCAGGGTGGCGCGCGATTGCCCGCGCGGCTGCAGCAGCGGAGACAGCCCCTGGCAGTAGCGGTCGTTCCCCGCGCGATCAATGAGTATGCCGATGCCGAGGAGCCCCGCCCCCGGTCCGCCGACGCCCCGCGTCTGATAGAGGTCATCGCCGGCGTAATCCACCAGCACCTGCAGCCCGCGGACGCCGATGTGCGCCTCGGGCCGCGTGTACGTGTACGTGTCATCGCCCCCCAGGTCGAAGATCGCCAGCGCGTCCACGTCGGTATAGCTGTTCGGTCCCGTGCCCCCGACGATGATCTTCCCGTAGGGGGTGTCATGGACGGCGACGAGGGCGCCGGTGACGCCGGGCGGCGGCACTACATCCGCCTGATGCGGGTCCAGGTTCAGCAGGTCGGCGCGCAGCCGATCAAGCTGGGGGCCCGCCAGCGTGCTCCGCAGCAGCGCCAGCGCCTTGCCCATCGCCCGCGCGTCCACCCGGCAGGTGAAGGCCGGGTGCGCGCCGGTCTCGCGCTGGAGGAGCATCTCCTCCGGCGCCGGCTGGTTTGCCAGCGCGTGGAGATACCGGTTCAATCCGGTCACGCTGTGGAGCGCCGCCGGCACGGGCGTCTTGGTGAGCGCGGTATGGGTATCGCCGGCGGTGAAGGGGTCGTTCGGCGCGAACATCATCTCCATGCCGTAATAGGGCGCGCCTTTTGACCTGTTCACGAATTGCCCGCCGCCGCGGCATATCCACGGGATGACGAACTGGAGGAGTTGGCGCTGCTCCGCCGTCACCGCGCCCAGCGCCTCCCGGTCAATCAGGGCCGCGGCGGCGGCGAGGGCATCGCCCACGCGCACCAGGGTAGGACGTGGGGCGCGAGGCGGAGCGGGGGCCGCGGCCGGCCCGGCGATGGCCGCCCAGGCGCGCGCGGCTTCGCGCAGGCCCGTCTCCACGCCCGGTTTGCCGTCGCACAATGCCCCGGCCCAGCCGTCGAAACGCCACGGCACGGTGATGGGGTCATCGCACATCGCGGCCACCACCGGCAGGTCGCGGTACGCCTGGAAGGTCTCCAGATCGCGCCGGTACTGGCGCAAGTAGCCGATCCACGCCGCGTAATCCGCGCGAACGCCGTAGCGCGGATGCGCCAGCGCCGCCCGCTGCGCGGGGGTGAGGGCCACGCCGGTCAGCCTGCCCTCCAGCAAGATCGCGCCAAGCCGCTGGCTGAGCGCCGTCAGTCGCGGGTCTTTCGACTCCGCCGCCCGCGCCCCCACCAACAGGCAGAGGAGACAGCCGATCAGCAACACCAGGCGCTCCGGCGCAGAATGATAGCAAGACATCCCGTGCTCCTTTCGCCAGCTCCGTCGCGGAATGATCTCCTACCGATATTCCCCCTCCCCCGCCACCTTCCTGCCGGTGGGGCGCCGTCGCCCTTGCTCCGGCACCACCAGAACTCGTTCGTAGTAGCGCCGCAGCCTCAGCAAGGCGCGTCCGCATTTGCACCTCGGTAACATCAGAGCCCGTTCGTAGTGAGGCACGCAGCGGCGCGGAGTGCCGTCCGAGTCTGCCGCCGGTTGCGTCCACGCACCATGGGGACAGTCCCAGTGAACGGCCTGTGGATCATCTGGTCACGTCGTTCAGGGGGACAGTCCCCCTGGTGACGGCACTCCGCGCCGCTGCGTGCCTCACTACGAACGGGATAGTTTGGTCACCAAATTGGAGGATCGTCAGCAAATCGTACGCGTGCTCGCGCGACTCAACCAGAAGAGGCCTGCCCCAGTCCCCATCTGTGCGCGCCTCCCCGTCACCTCCCCGACGCGACCGGCAGCGTGAAGGTGAAGGTGGTCTCGCCGCCTTCCTCGCTGTCGGCGAAAATGGCGCCGCCGTGGGCTTCCACCAGCATGCGGGTGATGTAGAGACCAAGGCCGAGACCTTCCGCGTGGCGGCTGCCGGGAACGCGATAGAAGCGCTCGAAGAGGCGGGGAAGCGCATCCGCGGGGATGCCTGGCCCCTGGTTGGTGACGGAGATGCTGACCAAGCCGTTCCGGGGCTCACCGGTGATGGTGATGGGAGTATCGGGCGTGGAATATTTCAGCGCGTTCGAGAGGAGATTGGTGAAGATGCGCTCGAGCCGGTCGGCGTCGGCCCAGACCGGCGGGAGCTGCGGGGACAGCTGCGCGCGCACGCGCGCCACCGCCATCACCGCCGCCGAGCGGCGCAGCAGCTCGGCCAGGTACGCCGCCAGGTCAATCGCCGCGCGGCGCAGCCGCAGTTGCCCGCCTTCCAGCCGGGCCACGTCCACCAGGTCCTGAATCATCACGTTCATGCGCCGCGCCGCGCGCAAGACCGCCTCCGTGCTCTCCAGCAGCTCGCCGTCGCCGTGCTCCTCCAGCACGTACTCGCGCAGCAGTTGCGCGTGGCCCTGCACGATGGTGAGCGGCGCGCGCAGATCATGGGAGATAGTGTGCACGTAGACGTCGCGCTGTTCCTGCAACTCGTGCAGGCGCGTGATGTCGGTGAACTCCATCACCGCGCCGAGCATCGCGCCGTCGGAGGCCAGGATGGGCGACGCGCTGACGGAGAGCCAATACGTCTGCTCGAGACGATGCGCCGCCATCACCACGCCGCGCACCGTCTCGCCGCGCAGCGCGCGATACGAGGGCAAGTCTTCCAGCGGGAAGGCCCGACCGTCGAGCGTCTTCAGGTGCAGCAGGGCCATGCGCTGTGCGTAGGGGAAGTGCGCTTCATCGCCCGCAAATCCAAGCACGTGCCGGGCGAAGTCGTTAATGCGCCGGACGCTGCCATCCGGCGCGTAGACGATATAGCCATCGGGGATGGCCTCGATGGTCGCCTCCAGCTCGGCCAGCAGCCGCTCGCGTTCTTCGGCGGCGCGCCGTTGCGCGGTGATGTCCTCTTTCACCGCCAGGTAGTGCGTGATCGTGCCCGCGGCATCACGAATCGCCGAGATGGAGGCGGATTCCCAGTAGAGCTCGCCGTCCTTTTTCTTGTTGCAGAAGATGCCGCGCCACTCCCCGCCGGCGCGGATCGTCCGCCAGAGTTGATCGTAGACTTCCGGCGGTGTCAAGCCCGACTTGAACAGGCTGGGGGTAGCGCCCAGCACTTCGTCCACCGTGTAGCCGGTGATCTCCGTCAGCTTCGAATTGGCGTAGATAATGCGGGACTGCGTATCGGTGATGATGATCGTCGCCGGGCTTTGCTCAACCGCGCGGTGAAACAGACGCAGTTGCTCTTCCGCCCGCCGGCGCTCCGTCACGTCAAAAATGATGGAGTAGAGCAGCGTCTTCCCGCCCACCGCGATCGGCCCGGCATACGATTCCACATCGCGCACCTCGCCGCTGGCCAGCCGGTGACGAAAGAGAAAATGCCGGCGCTCCTCCGCTTTCGCGCGCGCCATCTCCGCGGTAATCGCCGCCGGCGGCAGCGTGTTCATGTCGCCGATGTTCATGTGCCGGAGCGTGTCCAGTGGGTAGCCGTAGTACGCGGCGGCGGCATGGTTGGCGTCAACGATGCTCCCGGTCTCCGGATCAATGAGCAGCATGACGGCGCGGTTGTCCTCAAAGAGGCTGCGGAACCGCGCTTCGCTTTCCCGCAGGCGCGCCTCCGCTTCCCGGCGCTCCTGGCGAATCACCGTCTCGCGCAGCTCCCGGCGGATCACCGGCGCCAGGCGTGTCAGGTGGTCCTTCAGCAGGTAGTCCACCGCGCCGGCGCGCATCGCCTCTACCGCCGTCTCCTCGCCCGTTTTGCCGGAGACGAGGATGACCGGCAAGTCGGGATCCATCTCCGTCACCATGGCGGGCGCGCGCATGCCGTCAAAACGCGGCAGGCGCAGATCGCTGATCACCACGTCCCAGCCGCCCGCCGCCAGCGCGGCGCGCAGCGCCGCTTCGGTCTCTACGCGCGTGACAGCGGGCGCGAAACCGCCGGCAACCAGCGCGGCGCTCAGCAGCAGAGCGTCATCTTCGACATCTTCAATCAATAATACGCGCAGCGCGTCCGCCATACCGTGTTACCTTCGGGTCACTGATCGGGCGGGGGTTCGTTCAGCACCATCCAGTAGACCCCCAGCTCTTTGACGGCGCGGGTGAATTGCGCGTAATCCACCGGCTTGCGGATGTAGCTGTTCGCTCCCAGATCGTACCCGCGCAGCAGATCCTGTTCCTCGCGTGATGAGGTGAGGATCACCACCGGCACGCGGCGCGTCCGCGCGTCGTGTCGCATCCGCTCCAGCACCTCCAGGCCGCTGATTTTCGGCAGCTTCAGGTCGAGCAGCACGATGCTGGGCACCCTGCAGACCGGGTCACGACCTGCGAATGCGCCTTCGCAGAACAGCCAGTCCAGCGCCGCCTGGCCATCGCCCACCACCACCAGCTCATTGCCGAGGTTGCCGTCCGCGAAGGCCAGCCGCGTCAGTTCCACGTCATCCGGGTTGTCTTCCACCAACAGAATCACCGGCGCCGCCATGCCGTCGCCCTCCTATGCTCCCAGGGTGAAGGTGAACGTCGCCCCTTCCCCCACGGCGCTCTCCGCCCACACGGCCCCGCCATGGCGGTGGATGATGCGCTGCACGATGGCCAGCCCGATGCCGGTGCCGGGAAACTCCGCCTCCGTATGCAGCCGCTGGAAGGGGCTGAACAATTTATCCACGTAGGCCATGTCGAATCCCGCTCCATTATCGCGGATAAAGTAGGCCCGCTGATGGTCGCGTACCGTCACACCGAATTCAATGCGGGCGATTTCGCGCTCACGCGTGAACTTCCACGCGTTGTCCAGGAGGTTCGTCACGACGATGCTCAGCAGCTCCGGGTCGCCTTCCGCGGTCACGTCGGGCGCAATGACCGTCTCCACGGACCGCGCAGGCTCGCGCTCGCGCAGCTCTGCCAGGATCTCGGCGGCCAGTGCGCTCAAGTCCACCACCTCGCGCCGCATCTCCCGCCGGCCGATGCGCGAGAGCCCGAGCAAGTCATCAATGAGCTGCCCCATGCGCTGCGCGGCGGCGCGCACCCGGCGCAGGTAATCGCGCCCGCGCGCGTCCAGCAGCGCGCCGTAGCGTTCCAGCAGCACCTTGCTGAAGCCGTCTATGCTGCGCAGCGGCGCGCGCAGATCATGCGAAACCGAATAGCTG
Source organism: Armatimonadota bacterium (assembly GCA_029553475.1). Taxonomy (GTDB): domain Bacteria; phylum Armatimonadota; class Hebobacteria; order CAIYQO01; family CAIYQO01; genus JAKIYB01. Next base: position 143,169 of record JAKPKV010000126.1, on the reverse strand, counting down.
AACGCCTCCAATTCCCTATTCGCCGCCTGCAGCGCGGCGGTGCGCTCCGCCACGCGCGACTCCAGCGTGTCGGCCCACTCGCGCAGTGCGTGCAGCAGCCGCTCGCGTTCAGTCACGTCGCGCACATTCGCCATCACGACATCGCGGCCTTCCAGCGTCAGCTTGCGCAGGAAGACTTCCACGTCGAACGTCTCGCCGGTGTGCGGCCGCCGCGCCCGCCAGGGAAAGAAGGCCGTCTCCCCCGCCAGCGCGTCGCGCCAGCGCGCGGGCAGCGTCGCCAGCGGCATCTCCGCGGCGGACAGATCGGCGATGGTCAGCGCGGTGAGCTCCTCGCGGGTGACGGCATAGAGCGTCAGCATGGATGCGTTCACCATCACGATGCGGCCGTCGGCGTCGTGCAGGATAATGGCGTCATGCACGCTGTTGAAGACCGTGCGGAAGAGCTCCTCCGAGGCCGCCAGCGCCGCCGTGGCCGCGCGCCGATCCGCCTCCGCCCGATCAATCAGCGCGCCCAACACCGCCGCCACCCGCAGGATCACCAGCGTCGTCACCACCAGAAACAGCACGGTGATGCTGCCGGCGACCAGCGCGGGATTCACCCGCATGAAGAGCGAGAAAAAGTAGAGCGCGGCATTCGCCGCCAGCAGCAGCAGCGCCACCAATGGTAAAAATGCCCGCAGCAATCGGGCGCGGGTGGATGGCCCGACGAAGACGCGCAGCGGCAGGGCCGTCTCACCAGCCAGGGCGATGACGCCGACCCCCAGTACCATAATCGCCGCCGTCGCCAGCCAGGCGATGGGAATGTAGCGGGTATCGGCCAGCAACGGCGTGCGAAATACGAAACTGAGAAAGAAGATGAACGCGCCGAGGATGGCCAGCGCGCCGAGCATCCCCGCCGTATCCGCCCGGGCGGACGCCGGCGTATCCGGCGCGCGCGGCCACAACAGCAGCAACGCGACGGCGATGCAGCACAGCAACGTGCTGGCCACCGGCGAAATCTGCACCTCCGGATTTCGATGCAGCGCGGGGAAGAGCCGGAGGAGGGCATCTTCGATGGTCGGGTTGATCCCGGTGAGCAGCAGGAGAATCTCCAGCAGCGTGAAGACGGCCACGGCGGCGGTGATGGCCAGCCCGAGGCCGGCGAGGGGGCGCGGCATGGGCGGACGCGCCGCCAGCACGAGCAGGCCGCCGAGCATCAGCACGAGGACCGACACGGTGATGGCGATCGGCTTGTAGCCCGGCACGATGCTGGTGAGGACGGCATTGCCCGTGAGCCAGCCGAGCAGACCGGTCAGGCCGATGAGTATTGCCCCCGCCCCGCACAGGCGCGCGATTCGATATCGTCGCTGCGGCATGGTCATCCCGGCGCCCCCATCGCGAGTGTGCCCGTTCCCCGGCGGCCGCCGCGGCGCCGCGCCGCACACTGTCGCGCGCCCCGCCCATTCCCGCCGCTCGCCCCGGTGCATCGTCGGTACCGGGGAAATACGACAATAGCGCCGGCATTCCTCCTTTGCCGAAAGCTGAGCGAGGCAAGCCCCCGCTATTTACAGGGCCAGGGAGCTGTGGTACACTACATGTGGTGAAAGGAGGTGGTGTGGATATGAGTAATCACACGCATGGGGGTGGCGAGCGCTAAGCTTTCCACCCTCCCAGCTCACCCGAAGGGCCGCGCACGCGGCCCTTCGGCGTTTGGTCAGGCACGTACACAACTCTTGATGCGCGCCTGGATTCCTGCAGTTCCCGCTCCGCGGGGAGAGGGCATAGGCGTCATCATCGTAATCGTCATCGTCATCGTAGTCGCCCATCGTGCTCGTTCCCCTGGAGGGCGAGACGCCGTCGAGCCGGTCCCCTGGAGGGCGCGGCTCATCGGAGCGCCCATTGGAGCGCGGACATCCTGTCCGCCCGGAGCTGATTTCGAGCACGAGTATGAGTACGAGTACGTAAGGATACGCGAACCCTATCGTGACGCCTCCGCGGGGAGAGGGGAGCGGGGTTACGATCTCAATGCGCGCACAACTAAAAGGAGAGGCGGGGCCTGCACACCGCCTCTCCTTTCCATGCCGGGTAACCATCGTCCAGCCGGGCTGCCTCGCCCGCTGGCGGAAGGACGAAAGGGACCTGCGGGGAGAACCTCCCCCTGATGCGGGTTCCCGCCTCTTTCGGCGATTGGGCCGCCTCACGTCTCGACGACTCCGTCCCGGTCTCTTCCGCTGATTACTCGGCGTTCCTACTCTCACTATACCTCAGTTTTGCCGCGGGTCAAGAGGGTTTATCTGGATTTTCCAACTTTTTTCGCCGGCGTCGCGGAAGGTGCACAGGGGGCGAATGCATCCGCGCATCACACCTTCACCAGCACCGCCACCCGCCGCTTGCCGGCGCGCAGCACCGCCCCCTCGCGCGGGGTGATGACGGCCTGCGGATCCGTCACTTTGTCCTCGTCCATGAACACCGCGCCGCCCGCAATGAGCCGCCGCGCTTCTCCGCTGGACGCGGTCATGCCGATGTCGTGCATCAGCTTCGCCAGCGGCACCTCCTCCGTGAACGCCGCCGCCGGCAGCGCCGCCGGCTCGGCCACCGCGCGAAAATCGTCCAGCGTCTGCCCGCGGCCGCTGAAGGTGCGGCGGAAGCTGGCGGACGCCGCGCGCGCCGCCGCCGCGCCGTGCAGCTCGGTGATGATCGCCTGCGCCAGTTGGTCCTTGGCGTCGCGCGGATTCAGCGCACCGGCGCCCATCGCCGCGGCCAGCGCGTCAATCTCCGCCATCGGCACGTCGGTCAGGTACTCAAAGTACATGGGGATGAGCGGGTCGGGCAGCGACATCAGCTTGCCGAACATCTCCTCCGGGCTGTCCAGCACGGCGATGTAATTGCCCAGGCTTTTCGACATCTTCTTCTCGCCGTCGGTGCCGGGGATGAGCGGGCGCGTCATCACCACCTGCTCGGGCATGCCGTGCAGCCGCTGCATCTCGCGCCCCACCAGCAGGTTGAAGGTCTGATCGGTGCCGCCGAACTCGATATCCGCCGCGATGGCGTAGGAATCGTACCCCTGCATCAGCGGGTAGAAGAGCTCGTGCAGCCCGATGGGCGACTGCTCGGCGAAGCGCCTGGCGAAATCTTCGCGCTCCAGCATCTGCGCCACGGTGAATTTCCCGGCGAGGCGAATCATGTCCTCGGAGGTGAGCGTGCCGAGGAATTCGCTGTTGAAGCGGATCTCCAGCTTGGCGATGTCGAGGATGCGGTCGGCCTGCGCCACGTAGGTGGCGGCGTTCTCCTCCACCTGTGTGCGCGTGAGCTGCGGCCGCGTGGCCGAGCGCCCGCTGGGGTCGCCGATCATCGCGGTGAAGTCGCCCACGATGAAGACCACCTGGTGCCCCAGCTCCTGCATCTGGCGCAGGGCGCGCAACTGCACGCAATGCCCCAGGTGCAGGTCCGGCGCACTCGGGTCGGCGCCGAACTTCACCCGCAGCGGCCGCCCCAGCTTCAGCTTCGCCTCCAGCTCCGCGGACGAGATCACATCCACCACCCCGCGCCGCATCGCCGCCATCTGTGCCGCAATCGTCAGTTTGCTCATGAGATCCACCTGTCATGTAACAGAATAATTCTGGTGCCGGAGGAAGGATTCGAACCTTTGTAGTCCGTAGACAGCAGATTTACAGTCTGCCCCGTTTAGCCACTTCGGTACCCCAGCACAAAAAAAAACCGCAGGATGCTCGCCTGCGGTTCGTCGTGCCGATATACGTGAGAGACTACCCGACCTTCAATCCGCAGGTGAAGCACAGTGATGACGCGTAGTAATAGTAGCGAGACATATTCGACATCACTCAACCCCCCTTCAGAATGGGCTTACAGTAGCACCGCAACTGTTAATTGTCAAGGGGTTGTCAAGCTGATGGAATGGTGAAGTACCGCGTCAACTCGCTTTTCGCTCCGTCCGTTTTTTGCGCGCCATCGCCAACCGGTAGTTGCTGTCCAGGTTCATCCAGAACTGCGCGGAGGTGCCGAACGCATCCGAAAAATCCAGCGCCGTCTCCGCCGAGATACCTGCCCGGCCATTCACGATATTGTTAATGAGCTGCGGCGGCCTGCCAATCTGCTCGGCAAACCCCTTCTGCGTCCACCCCCGCGCGTCAAGTTCCTCCTGGAGAATCTCACCGGGATGGATCGGGATGGCGGGTGAATATTCTTGATGAATGCGCATGGCACACCTCTACTTAATGGTAGTCAACAATGTCAATGAGCACAACGTACTGCCCATGCTCATCGCGCTCCATGGTGATCACTAACCTCACGCCAACATCGCCAATCCCAACATCCCCCGTCACCAGCCGTCCGGCGGCGACGCCCCCAGGAAGCCGAAGAGGCCGCTGACGCCCATGACGAGGAGGACGCGGAGGCTGTAGGCGATGAGGGAATCGAGGCCGAGCGTCTGGAAAAAGATGGCGCGGCCAACGAGGATGAGGAGGGTGGCGAGCAGCGGCATGGCGAGGCCGAGGAGCAGCCCCCAGCGCGCGGTGCGAGTGTTCCACGCCCGCCCGCACAGCCGCCACAGCGCCCAGCCGGTGACGCCGCCGGCGATGCCGGCGATGAGGAGATTCGGGGTGCCGGTGTAGAAGAAGATGCCGCTGAAGGCGAGCACCAGCGACCAGCCGAGGGCGATGACGATGGCGAGGCGCACGGCGCGCGCCATCGCGCGCGGAGCCTGCGCGCTGCCGCCGCGTCCCGTGGGGTAGTAGCACTCCGCACACAGGAATCCCACCGGCGCCTCCAGCATGCAGTCCGGGCAGATAGGCCGGCCGCAGCGGCTGCAGCTCACGTAGGTCTCCACCTTCGGGTGGCGATAACAGCGGGGGGCGGATTGTGCGGTGTTGTCCGGCATCGCTGGTCCTGTATCAGCTCATTTCCGCCGTAAACTGCCCCATCGCGCGGAATTTGGCGTAGCGGCGCCCCACCAACGCGTCCACCGGGATCGCCTGCAGCTCGGGCAGGCGCTGCCGCAGGCACGCCGTGATGCGGTGCGCCGTCTCCAGCGGGTCGCGGTGCGCGCCGCCGAAGGGTTCCGGCACCACTTCGTCAACGAGGCCGAGCTCCAGGTTCATCTGCGCGGTCAGCTTCAGCGCCTCGGCCGCCTGGTAGCCGCGGCTGCCGTCGCGCCCGAAGGTGTCGAGGATGGCCGCGCAGCCTTCGGGCGGCATGATGGAGTAAATGGCGTGCTCCAGCATTGCCACGTGATCGGCCACGCCGATGGCGATGGCGCCGCCGCTGCCGCCCTCGCCGGTGACGATGGCGAAGACGGGCGCGCGCAGGCGGGACAGGTGCGCCATACTGGAGGCGATGGCCTCGGAGATGCCGCGCTCTTCCGCGTCCAGCCGGCCTTCCGCCGCCGGGGTGTCAATGAAGGAGACCAGCGGCACGCCGTGGCGCTCGGCGATATCCATCATGCGCTCGGCCTTGCGATAGCCTTCCGGCTTCGCGCTGCCGAAATTGCGGTAGGTGCGCTCCTTCACGTCGCGCCCCTTCTGCTGCCCGATCACCACCACCGTCTGTCCCTGCAGGCTGGCGATGCCGGCCACCATCGCCGGGTCGTCGCCAAAACGCCGGTCGCCGTGCAGCTCCACGAAATCATCGAAGATCATGCGGATGTAGTCGAGGGTATACGGCCGGTTCGGGTGGCGCGCCAGCAGCGTTTTATCCCACGCGGACAGGTTGGAGAAGATCTGTACACACAAGGCATCGTGCTCCTCTCGCAGCTCGCGAATTTTCTCGGAACGGTCAATGCCGTGCGTCGTGGTATACTCTTCCAGGCGGCGAATCTGCTCGTCAATATCCTGCAGCGGCTTTTCAAAGGGCAGCCAGCGGCTCGTTGAGATCATGGTTGTCCTCTCCTTACTCGACGGCCGGCGCGGCTGCGGCGCGGGCGGGCGCGAGCATGGTCAGCAGGCGGGTGACGGTGCCGCGCAGCTCGCGCCGGTGCACCACCAGATCCACCATCCCGTGCGCGAGCTGGAACTCGGCGGTGTGCGTGCCCGGGGGCAGCTTCACCTTCAGGTTCTGCTCCAGCACGCGCGGGCCGGTGAGGCCGATGAGCGCGGCGGGCTCGGCGATGATGATCTCGCCCAACGAGGCAAAACTCGCCCACACGCCGCCGGTGGTCGGGTCGGTGAGAATGGTGATATACAGTTGGCCGGCGGCCTTCAGCCGCTCGCAGGCGGCGGCGGTTTTCGCCATCTGCATGAGGGAGACCATGCCTTCCTGCATGCGGGCGCCGCCGGAGGCGCACACCAACACCACCGGGCGGCCCAGTTCCGCGCCGCGCTCCAGCGCGCGGGCGACCTTTTCACCCACCACCGAGCCCATGCTGCCGCCCATGAAGCCGAAATTCGCCACCCCGAGCACGACCGGAGCCCCGGCGATCTCCGCGTCGCCGTAGACGAACGCCTCGTTCTGCCCGGCCTTCGCGCGGCCGCGCGCCAGCTTATCCGCATAATCGGGGAAGCCGAGGGGGTTCACCGGCAGCAGGTTGGCGTCAATTTCCGCGAAGGCGCCCTCGTCCGCCAGCATGGCGATGCGCTCCGCCGTAGAGAGGGGGAAATGGTACTGGCAACTCCCGCAGACGCGCAGATTCCGCTCCAGCTCCTTCTGATAGAGCATGGCGCGGCATTTGGGGCACTTATGCCACAGGCCTTTCGGGATGCCGGCCATCTGGGCGGGCGCGGGCCGGGCGTCGCCCGCGGATGGCGCAGGGCGCTTGGCGTCGGTCATGACCGGGAAACCTCGTTTTCGTGCGTTCCACCGCGCCGCCGCCGGGGCTGGTCGCGCGGGCGCAGTCATGGCACATCCTATCAGGTTTGGGGGAAAAAGACAACAGTCGGCCCTGTCGGGCAACGGCAGGCCGCCATCCCGTCGGGTGAAGCCTGCGATCCGGTTGGCGGGCTTTCCCTCACGATTTCTCGCCCCAAAAGATGCATGGTGGGGGTGAACCTGTCCCACGGATTCCGTCCCGATTGCATCGGGATCTCCGCTGTGCTTCGACTTCGCTTCACCCGTGGCCAGCATCTTTCGACCCTTCCGGCCTATGTCACCCCGTCACCTCGTCACCTTTTCACCTCGTCATCCTCCCTTGCCCGTTCCCGCGCGATGTGCGACAATCAGCAACCGATAAGGGAGGCCTGCCGCCATGTCCACGCCGAAGTCGCTGCCGGAAGACGCCCGCGCCCGCATCGCTGAACTGCGCGACGCCATTGATCAGGTGGATGCGGAGCTTGTCGCGCTCATCAGCCGCCGCGCCGAGCTGGCGCGGAGCATCGGCGCGCTGAAAGGCGGGCCGGAGGGCATCGCCTTCGTGCCGGCGCGCGAGCGCGCGGTCATTAATCACGCGCTGGCCGTCAACCGCGGCCCGCTGCCCCACGACGCCATCCGCGGCATCTTCCTGCAGGTCATCGCTTCCTGCCGCAACCTGGAGCAGCCGGTGACGGTGGCGTACCTGGGGCCCGAATTCACCTTCAGCCATCAGGCGGCGCTGCTGCGCTTCGGCGAAACGGCGATCCTCACCGCCGCCGACTCGGTGGGCGAGGTGATTGACCTGGTGGAGCACGGCAAGGCGCATTACGGCGTGGTGCCCATCGAGAACTCCACCGAAGGCGTGGTGCGCGAGACGCTGGACGCCCTCTACCGCTGCTCGCTGAATATCGCGGACGAGATGGGCGTGCCGGTGCGCCACAGCCTCTACGGCGCGGGCGCGCTGGACGCGGTGACCACCGTCTACTCGCATCCGCAGGCGCTGGCGCAGTGCCGCAACTGGCTGGCGCGGACGCTGCCGCGGGTGCAGACGCAGCCCACCTCCAGCACCGCCCGCGCCGCCGAGCTGGCCGGCGCCGCGCCGAACGCCGCCGCCATCTGCCAGGCGCTGGCCGCCGAACGCTACGGCCTGACGCTCCTCGCCGACCGCATCGAAGATTCGCCGTATAACCGCACGCGCTTCTGCGTGGTGGGCCAGGCGATGAGCCAGCCCAGCGGGCGCGACAAGACGAGCATCGTCTTCTCGGTGAAGCACCAGGCGGGCGCGCTGAACCACGCCCTCTCCGTGCTGGAGCAGCACGGCATCAACCTCACCCTCATCGAAAGCCGCCCGACGAAAGAGATGCCCTGGCAATACCTCTTCTACGTGGATTTCCAGGGGCACGTCCACGACCCGAAGATCACCGCCGCCCTCGACGCCATGCGCGAGCACTGCCTCTTCCTGCGCGTCTTCGGCAGCTATCCGGAAGCGGACGCGCGATAGGAGCGCGACGCCGGAGGCGCCTGAGAAACTGTTTCTGAGCTCACCCCGCGGCCGGGCGGAGCTGGAAGAGCCAGCCGTCGCCGGGCTCAAAATTGACCGCAAGGCGCGGGCCGGCCGTCTGCACGGGCTCGCCGGTATGCGCGCCGATCCGGATCGCCTGCCAGCCGTCATCCAGGGTGAGTTGCACGCGGGCCGCGCGGGCGGGGTGGCGATTCACCAGCAGCAGATAGCGCTCGCCGGCGGCATCCGCCTGGAAGCTGGCGATGATCGGATCGCCCTCAATCCGCGCCACCGGCCGATGCGAGGAATCGCTGCCATATCGCTCGGCGCGGAAACGGCGGGTGCCGCTGGGCAGGCGCTCGCCGGTGTGATAGACCCCGCGCACGGTGAAGTCGCGCATGCGCGGCCCGAGCAGCGCCAGCCGGCGGTTGACGCGTCGGAAGATGTCATACCGCGCGGACGGCCGGCCATCGGCGTCAAGGATGGCGTCCTCATAATGCGCGCACTGCGCGGGCGTGGGCAGGGAGAAATACTGGATCGCCTTCGCGCCGTAGGCCAGCGCGGTGAAGACCTCCAGCCGCACCGTGCCCTCGGTCACCGGCCCGTAGAACCAGATGGAGTGCTCGTGCGGCACCGCCAGCACAAAACCCCACAACGGCAGGCCGGTCGCGCGCCCCACCTGCAGCGCGGTCTCCCAGGATTCCCAGTAGCAGTCGCGATAATAGGCGCCTAACTCCGGCACCTCGAAGCCGCAGTCGGCGGCATACCAGGCGGCCCACTCACCCGCGGGCGGGATGCGCGAGATGGGGTAGCAGTCGAAGCTGAGGAACGCCGGCTGGATGATACGCGCGTATCCCTCCAGATAATCGGCGAACGCGTCTTTGCCGCGGCCACCGAAGCCCAGCGCGTTCACGTAAGCCACCTTCTCCCGCGCCAACGCGCGGGCCAGCGCGACGGTCTCCGCCACGTCCGGCACGGTAGGCCGGTTCTGCCACTCACTGAAGGTCGGCTCATCGAAGAGATCCCAGCCAAAGACGGCGGGATGCGCGCCGTACTCCGCCACCGCCGCGCGAAACGCGTCCTGCCAGCCTTCGCGCCGCGACGTATGCACGCGGGGATCGCAGACCAGCGCCTGGATGCCGGCCGCCGCCGCCAGGTCCAGCTGCCGGGTAATCGCCTCCCGCGGGCCGCGGCAGGTCATGAACACGTTGATGCCGCAGTCGCGGATATGCGCCATCGTCTCCGGCCGCGACAGCGCGGCGGGCAGCGGATCCCAGCCGATAATCGGGAAGATGTCCGGCGTCACCCTGGGGGTACAATCCGTGCGCATCATTGCTCTTTCACCCTCACCTCGGCGAAGCGCGTGTTGTCGCGGAACGCGCCGCCGTCCACGCCGCGCAGGAAGCAGCGGTTGAAGCCGGGAGGCGCGCCGGGGCCGGGGGCGGTGACGGCGGCGGCTTCCAGCAGAAAAGTGTCCGTCTTCGCGTCGAGGAGCAGGCTGGTCATAGGAATGAGGGCGACCATCTCGTAGCCCGCCGGCGCCAGCGGCGTCACCTGCCAGGGGAAGTCGGGCACGGTGTCATCCTTGCCGCTGAGATGCGCGGTGAACGTTTTCGTCGCCGGGCCGGTGGGCTTCAGCACGAGCTGCCGCACGATGCCGTGGTAGCCGCGGTGCTTTTCGTTCTCGTCCCCCGCCCAGGAGCCGATCTTCGAGACGTAGAGATCGAGGTTGCAATCCTTCCAGGTCGCTTCCGCCGGCAGGCAGCGGCCGTCGCGGACGACGGCGTGCACCGCCAGCGCCGCGCCGGCGACGGCGAAGCGCAGCTCGGCCACGGGCTGATCCACCTGCCAGATGGTATGCGCCGGTTCCCCCGCCAGCGCGGCCTTCACGCCGCCGGGCGCCAGCGCGGGCAGGCGGGGGATGGTGATGGCGGCGCGCGCGTCCTCCTCCGGCAGCGCGCGCAGCGCCGGCCAGTGTCGCGGGTCATTCAGATCGAAGCCGAGCTGCGCCAGCAGCAGGTTGGCGAAGACGCTGCCGCCCAGCGCGCTGTAGTGCAGGCCGTCGCCGAAGTAGCCCAGCATCTCCGCCCGGCGGGAGTTCGCCCCCATCAGCGGGCGCCAGTCCCAGAAGGCGCACTGATTGGCGGCGGCCACCTCTTTCGCCACGGTGGCGTATTCCAGCGCCGCGCCGGGCTTCGTCTGGCCCGCTTCCGGGCAGGCGATGAGGAGGATGCCCACGCCGGGGGCGGCGCGCCGCATCTTCCCCACGATCGTCGTCATGTGGTCGCCGTACCATGTGGACACCCCGGCGTTGTGCATGTCGTTCGTGCCGAGCATGATGGTGATGAGGTCGGGCTTCACCGCGTCGAAGAAAGCTTTGAACGCCGCCTCATCGGTGGGCGCGAGGTGAGTGGACTGCCCCCAGCCGTTGCCCAGCGCGTGCACGAAGGTGCCGCCGGGCAGTTGGTTCACGCCGCGCACCATCTTCATCCGGTCGTAGTCGAAACCGAGCAGCGCCACCTTCCCGGTGATCTTCCCGATGCGGAAGCCGCCGGCGAGGAAGGGGGCGGACAGGCCGTAGCCGGCGTGTTCCGCCGCGCACTCCACCCGCGCCGCTTCCCAGCCGCCGATGAAAATGGAGAACGCGCCCATCCCCGGCCCGGTCTGATAATGGATGCGGTTGCGGTAGTGCATGTCGCCGGGGAAGGCGGCGTGCGTCACGGTGATGGCCGCATCGGCGTCCTCGGTCACCGTCCAGAAGCCGTCCATCGCCCAGTACGGCGCCGGGGGCGGCGTGTCGCGGCCGGGCGAGGTATCATAGTCGGTCCACTTCCCCTCGCGCTTCAGTCTGGGCGCGCCGGGGATCGCCCCGCGGCCGGTCATGAACGTCAGGTAGCCGATGCCGTGGTCGCCGTAGCGCGCCTGCAGCAGCGTGCGCAGCGCAACGGTGTAGGTGGGCGCCTCGGTGTTGGAATCGCCGAAACAGGCCACCACCAGCGGGTCGCGCCCGGCGTCCGCCGCCGCCACGCCGTCCCGCCAACTTTGCAGGTATTCGAGTCCGACAATCGGCGGAATCACCGGCGCCTGCGCGAACGCGAGCCCGGCGAGCAGGAGAAACAGGAGTGTCAGGTATCGCATGTTATGAGGTATTCGCGCTCAATCCCTGCGTTCCTGCCGACGCGTACCGGCCCGGCATCGCACGGATGCCGGGCCGGTGGTCACGCGTTGGCCGGAAATGGCCTACTCCGCGATCATCCCCCAGCCGAAATTGATGCCGACGAACAGGTTGTGCTCATTGGTGCCGAAGAAGGGGCCGTTCGTCCAACCGGCCTGCACGCCGATGGTATCCGTGAGGCCGAGGCGGGCGTAAACGGACCAGAGCGCTTCGGCGTCCAGGCTGTCATCTTTCGTCTGATACTCGGCGCCCACGCTGAAGTCATTGACGAAGCCCGCGCGCACGCCGGCGAAGAAGCGGATGGCGTCATTGTTCAGCAGGTCGCTGTCGGTCCAGTTGACGCCGAGGGTGATATCGAAGGTGGGCTGGCCTCCGCCGCCTCCGTTCATCACCATGTCGCCGACCCAGTAGACCTGGGTGATGGTGTCGTCGCCCAGCAGCGGGAACTCCTGCTGCGCGTACTGCGCGCCCGCGCCCCAGTTGAAGCCGAGCAGCGGCAGCAGCGGGCTGATCTTCGCGTGGATCACCCACATGTCCATATCTTCCTGCATGAGGAAGGCGCCGCCGATTTCCACGTTGTCGGTGATCCCGAAGCTCAGACGCACCGGATAGGTGTTCTCAATGGGGCCGTCGCTGGTGTTGTAGTAGTCGGCCGCCAGATTGAGCTGGCCGGCGGGCAGCGTTTCCGCCGTGGGCAGCGTGGCCATGCCGGTCGGCCCGGTGAGCGTGGGATAGGCGAACGCGGCGCCAGCCAGCGCCACCGCCAATCCAAGGAGTCTCATCATCTTCATCGGTTTCCCCTTTCGCGGCCGCCGGGGTTGCCGTGTTGCCCGCCGTCGGCCTTGGACAGGTTCGCGCCTCGCAAGCAGAGGCGCGCCGCCAATGCGGCGCTTCTACTGTACCGCGAGAGGGGGTGGGGGCGTTGTGGGGAGATGCCGACAAATGGGCGCCGGAAGCCACAGGGGACCAAAAAGCGCGTCCCCCCGGTTGCCCGGGGGGACGACGGTACGTGTGACCGTATTCAGGTCAGGTCAGCTTACTGACCGAACGCGTACTGCAGGGCGACAGTCAGGTCAGCGCCCCCGGTGAAGATGCCGGCATAGGCCACGCGTGCGGTGATGGCATCGTTGACCGACAGGTCGGCGTAGATGTTCAGCGCGGTGTTGGCGGCCAGGAGGTAGTCCTCCAGGGCCACTTCAGCGCCGATCTTGCCGTTGTCGAGCAGCTTCTCGATGCCCACGGCCAGCGAGGTTTCGCTGCTAGCCGCGGTGTCCGGATCGAAATGCAGCACGGTCCCGATGATGTTGATATCATCGGAGAACGCATAGCAGCCGCTCAGGTAGAGGGCCATCGGGTTGATGTTGGCCGCGTCGAAGTAGACGGCGCCAACAGCGAGCTGGAGGCCGGCGAGGTCAATCGGCAGCGCATACTTCGCGTTGATGGACCAGCTGGTGTCGCCAATGCCGCCGGCGTCGAAGAAGCCGAAGCCCACTTCGAGGTTTTCCGTCAGGCCGAACAGCACCTGCGTCTGCGGGATGTCAACGGCCGCCGGCGGATCGAACACGGTCACGGACAGGCCTTCGGCGATCGCGCAGTCGGGGACCACGACGCCGCCGGTGGGGCCGAGCTGGGTGGGGAAGGCGAACGCAACGCTGGCGAGCGCCACGGCCATCCCGAGCACGAGCAGTTTCTTCATACCTTTCTCCTTTGTTCTCCGGGCGCCGTGGTGTCTGCGTTTTCCCACGATGCCCCTGATGAGATGACCTCCCACCCGTCCGGGAGGTGTATAGATTCGCCGCTTGCGCGGCGTGACGGGCTCCGCGATCAGTGCTATAGGTCTGCGTGCTCGCTGTATAAAGGTGCGGCTCGCTTCCCAAGCGCACGCCGGAAAGGCAGAGCCTTGCTAACTGAAGAGATATTACGGACACCTTGCCGGGTTTGTCAAGCGTTTACGCGAAAAAATCTGAAAATGTGCGATTTCTCCCCTTGACAGCACGGCCGCCGTCCCCATTCAGCATCAGCGTATTATACGCGGGACGAGGGCCGTTGCTGCGAAGCAACGGTTACGCTTGTGAGGAATCGAGCGGAAATTGGCGGGCGAGACGCCGTCGCGCCGGAAGCACACCGGGATAGCGATGGTCACCGCGGAGCGGCCGGGCTCCCGCCCTGTTCCAGACGGTGACCATCGCTACAGCCGAGTGCCCTACCCCATTCCCCCCCCGGTCTTCCCATCTTCGTGTTCACCCCGCACAGCTCCGTTCTCGGGATCAATGCCCCGCTACCCACGCCCCCACCGCCAGGAAGCGGTCCAGCGGCACGGCGATGCCGTCCGCCATCGGGTTGAGCACGAAGCGCGCGGCACGCAGGCGCGGGGTGATGAGGCGGTCGAGGGCCGGGCCGATCTCCGCCGGGTCGGGCAGCACCCAGCAGTGCGGCGGCAAGCAGCCGAGGATGATGAGGTCGTCGCCGAGGACGTCCAGCGCCAGCTCCCACGGGCAATCGCCCAGCGGCGGCGGGGTGAGGGTGTGGATGCCGTCCAGGCCCGTCTCCTTGATGAGCGGCAGCAGGCCGCGCACGTGGCCGCACATGTGGATGAGCGCCGTGCGCCCTTCCCGATGCATCGCCTCGACGAAGGCGCGTTGGGACGGCATATTATACCGCGCATACACCGCCGGACTGATGTAGGCCGTGCTGGTGTTCTCCACCAGCGTGGCCAACGGGCAGGGGTGGCGGGCGGCGATGGCGAAACGCGCCCGCTCCTTCTCCTGCATCAGCGTGATGAGCGCGTGCAGCAGGTCCGGCTCGTCCGCCAGCAGGTAGTAGAAGGTCTCCACCCCCGCCAGGTTCTCCAGCAGCCAGGGGATCACCGATGGGCCGAAGAACTGGGTGGCCACGCCGTCCGCGCCGATGTCGGCGGCGAGATGCGCATACGCCTCCCGGTCGTCCGCCTCTTCCCAGGAGGCTTCCTCCCAGCGCGCCAGGTACAGGCGCACGTCGGCGGCGTCTTTCAGCGGGTATGCGATGGGGTGCCCGTGGGGGCTCACGCGCGCGGTCAGCGTGCCGCGCGCGCAGCGCGTCTCGGTGACGTGGTTGCCCCGGTCGTCGGTAGAGCACACCGTCTCCACCCCGGGCATCACCAGCCGCGGCGAGGTAAAGCCCCACGGCGTGCCCCACCCCGCCAGCGAGAAGATGTCGCAGCCGACGTGCCGGTAGAAGTCGTGCCCGGACATCCCGCGCAGCCCCTCCGGCAGCGCCGACAGCGTGGCCCCGTCTACCAGCGTGGTCCAGGCCAGCCGATCGGTCGGCTTCCCGGCGAAAAGCGCGGTCAGGCGGTCGCGGCCGGACAGGGGGGCGGTGACAGGTTGCATGGTTGCAGGTTCCATCTCGTCGGTTTGGTGGGTAGATTCGCGGCATCGCGCCCATTCTCCTGCCCCGCGAATTTGGCGCATCCGACCCCGCACCCGGCAACATCAGGGCACACTGGGGACAGTCCCGGTGAAGCCCCTGCGGATCAACGGGTCACGGCGTTCAGGGGGACAGTCCCCAGTGTGCCCTACGAACGGGATGGTTTGATTACCTGGTCTGGGGGCTACGCGCGCGGGGGAGCCGTCGAGGCGCGGACGACGAGTTCTGTGGGGAGGATGATGTGTTCGGCGCTGGTGGTGTTGGCGGCGATGAGGCGGGTGAGGAGATCCACGGCGGTCTGGCCGATTTCCTCCAGGGGCACGCGCACGGAGGTGAGGATGTTGCGGCCGGCGTCGTCGCGGAGGGGGTCCACGTCGTCATAGCCGACGAGGCTGTAATCGCCGGGCACGGTCCAGCCGACGCAGGCGAAGAGGCCGGCGATGCGGCTGGCGGCGGCGTCGTTGCGGGCGAGGATGCCGGTGATCTCGGGGTGGGCGCGCAGGTAGGCGACCAGCGGGTGACGGGCGGCGTCCTCGTCCGCCGGGTCCAGGTGATACGGCGGGAAGGAGAGTCCGAAGGCGATGGGCTGCTCGCACAGCGTCGCCGCCGGATCCAGGCCGCGGTCGCGGCAGGCGCGTCGCATGCCGTCGCGGCGGCGGCGGCTGATCTCGCTGTTCCCGGTCATCTCCGGCAGGAACAGCAGCGCGCGGTGGCCGAGATCGAGCAGGTGGGCGGCGGCAGCGTAGCCGCCGGCCTCGTCATCCGCCAGCACTGAGGCCGCGCCGGGCACCGCATGCAACAGGAAGACGATGGGGAAGGCGGCGAGATCGTAATGCGCGCTCAAGCGCTCCAGCAGGATGGCCGCGTCGCGCTGCGCCTCAAAAGCGATGAGGCCGTCCACCTCGCCGCGGGTGAGGGTGGGCGGCAGGAAGGGCAGCTCCTCCGGCGACTCGTGCCAGCCGAGCAGCGGCAGCATGAGCATGCCGTAGCGCTCGCGGGTGAGCGCCTCGGAGACGCCTTGAAAGAGCTGGGCGAAGTAATTGGCGCGGATGAAGTGCGCGGGGAGCAGCACGGCGGCCAGTTGATTGAGCACTTTGCCGCCGCGGCCCATCATCACCAGCCGGCGGGCGGCGTGGTTGGTGGCGGGATCATACCCCAGCGTCTTGGCCGCCTCCTGCACGCGGGCGACGGTATCCGGACTGAAGCGCGGATCGCCGCGCAGCACGAACGACACCGTGCCGATGGACACGCCACAGTGAGCGGCGATATCTTTTAGCGTGACGCGGGCACGTGGTTTCGCGGCAATGGCGCACATGATAGGTGGTATTGTACGCATTTTCCGGTGAAGCGTCCAGCACGGGAGGAGTGATGGAGTGGTGAGGTGCTGTCGCCCTTTCAGGGCTTCACGAATACTGACACAAATACCCACGGGTTCCGCTGTGCTGCACCCGTGGCTAGCATCTCCCGGCCCTTCGGGCCTTCTTCACCCCATCACCTCTTCACCCCATCACCTCTTCACCTCTTCACCTCACCACCTCCCAGATGACCACCGCCCAGTGACCGAGCGGGGGGAGAGTGACGGTGGAGGCAGTCGGGAGCGCCGTGTCAAAGGGGGCGACATCCGGGCGGACGATGACCGCGCGGGCGATGCGGGCGCCGGAGACGGGACGGTAGGTGACGGTGACCGGGCCGGGGCGCGGCGGGAAGACGGTCTCGCCGATGCCGTCGCTGCCCGGCGGGGTGACAAGGTGGAGGATGACGAAGGTTTGCGTGGGCGACACCTCGCGGATGGCGAGGAAGCGCTGGAGCGGCGCGCCGGCCACGCTGACGCGCTTGTCGGGGTCGGCTGAGATGAGTGCCGGGTCCCAGAGCATGCCCGACCAGCGGGTGAGGAAGGCGCCCCAGCTCGCGCAGCCGGGGGCATCAATCTCGTCGGCGGGGTGGATGCCGGCGATGAGGCCGTAGACGAGCTTGTAATACGCCTGCGCGGGGGGGAGGAAGGCGGTATTGAGGCGGGCATAATAGTGCCCGCCGGCGGCGCGCACGCGCGCGGCGGCGTCCCGTTCTTTTGCCAGCAAGTCGGCCCAGGTGCGGTACAGCGCCTCGCCGTTCTGCCAGAAACGCAGGCCTTCCTGCACGTAGGCGCCGCCGTCCAGCGGGGAGAGCGCCCGCGCGGGAGAGGCGCCGGCACTGATGGCGTGCTGCCCGGGCGCCAGGGCACGCACCCGCAGGTCCGGCGGCGCGTCGGTGAAGCGATAGGCATCCCAGCCATAACGCCGGCTGCTCTCCGCAAGCTGGCGCGCCGCGTGCTGGACCAGATCGTGCCGCGTCCAGTCCGCTTCCAGCGCCATCGCGCCGGGGTGGACGTTGCGCTTGCGCCAGGCGGGATCATTCCAGCCATCGAGGGCGACGGGATCCCACGGACCCAGGGGACGCGGAGCGCCATCCGGCCCTTTGACGAACCACTCCGGATGGGCGGTCGCCAGCGCCCGCGCGGGCGGGCCAGCGGGGTTGAGCGAGACGCCGGCGACGACGGCGATGCCGCGGGCGTGCGCCAGTGTCACCAGCTCCTGCAAACCGGCGTCATCCTGGCGAGCGCTACTGGCGGCGCTGTACCAGGCCGGCGCGTCCGGCACCAACTGCGCGCACTCGCCGGGCGACCATCCGGGAAGGTCCAGCCAGGTGGCGTAGCGGGCGCGCGCGCGGGCGATGGCAGCGGGATAGCGCTTCAGGCCGGTGTGCAGCGCGCTGCCGAAGTCCACGCCCAGGCCCGCTTCGAAAGGATTGTCGGAGACGGTGAAAGCTTCGTCGGCGCTCTCGCGCAGGCCGTCGGCGGTCACCGTGACGCGGGCGCCGGCGCCCCAGCGGCCCCGCGCGGTGAACGGCACGTCCAGCGTGTGCGCTGCGCCGGCCTTGAGCGCCAGCGGCGCCGCGGGAAGGATGATCTCCACGTCGGCGACGTTGCGCAGCAGTTTCGCGGTCACCTCGCCCGTCACGTCGGCCCCCAGGTTCAGCACCTGCACGCTCAGCCGGCCTTTCTCGCCGGGCGCGTAGCGCACCTTGTCCGCCGTCACGCCGGTGATGGCGATGGGGCAGAGGCGCTCGATACGCGGTTCGCCGGCCGCGAGCAGGCCGGGATTGGCGGCGATCTCGCGCAGCGGGGTCAGGCGCACGGCGCCGGCGAGCGTATCCCCGCGCTGCGCCGGATCGAGGGCGTCCGGGTCGGGGTCGGTGGTCCAGGACAGGCGCACCAGCGGCAGCTCCGCCGCGCGGGCCGCGTCCTGGGTGAAGTCAAGGGTGAACGCGGTGCTGGCGCCGCCGCCCTGCTCGCGCGGGGAGATGACGCGCACGGTGTTGTTCACCCGCGCCAGCACGCGCAGGTGGGGCACGCCGCGCGGCAGCGTCAGGCTGACATGCAGGCGGTAGCGGCCCGGCGCCAGCGGCTGCCGGCCGGAACCCGTCCAGAGCACGCCATGCGGGACGCGCGCGGGCGAGACGGCGTCCCAACCGGGCGACGGCTGGGCCTGCATGGCGAGCGCGCGCATCTCGGCCGCGGTGTGGGCGATGGCCACCGTTTTCGGCGCCGGCCAGTTGAAATACTTGCCGCCCAGGTAGCTCTCGACCGCGCGCACCTGCGCGGCGGTGAGCGGCTGCGTGAAGACCAGCATCTCCGCCACGTCGCCGAGGAAAGGGCTGCGCGAGCGGTTTTGACCGTTCTGCCCGAGATACGCGAGCAGCAGGTTGGGCCGAGTGTCGCCGATGATGGTGATGATATTGCACGCGTGGAGCGGGGCGTTCGCCAGCGGGAAGATGCGCGGGTCGGCGCCGACATGACCGGGCAAGACGCGCACGCCGTTCTGGTAGTGCCGCGCGCCGCCGCTGCCGATCACCTTTCCGCGGCCATCGCTGATCAGATACCCGTTGGTGCCGGTGTCATTCCCGAGCAGATAACGCGCCGAGCCATCGAGGCACTTTTGGTCCCAGCGCGCGACGAGGAAGACGGCGCCGTCGCTGGCCTTGATGGGCTGCGTGAGGCGCATGTAACCGTTCGGTCCGTCGAAGCGGAGCGCCGGGTGGCCGTTCACCACGTTCTCGGCGAGGCTGGGACGGCTCTCCGCGGCCTCCTGGATGAAACCGTTGTCGCGGTCGGCGTCGAGCCAGGCGGACACATGGCCCGTCTCGTCCAGCGTCACCCCGGCGTCCGCGCGCAGCCAGAGCGCCAGGCCGGGAAAGTCGGTGGGGGCGGCGTGCGCGGCAAGCGCGACGACGAGCAGTAACAGCGGGGACAGCTTTCGCATCAAAAATCCCTCGTGCGCTGGGGGCGCGGTTCGTTGTCCATGAGGAAGGCGGCGAGGCGGTCGCGCATTTCAGCCACCGTGCCCTGGTAGGCCGGGTCAGCCCACAGGTTGCGGTATTCGTCCGGGTCGTTGGCCCGGTCGTAGAGCTCGCCGAAGGGCTGTCCAGGGTAGTAGACGAGTTTCCAACGATCGGTGACGAGGCAGCGGCCGACGAGGTGCCGGCCGGAGCCGTTCACCGCGCGGTCGCACCACTCGGTCAGCGCGGCGTCGCGGGCGGGCACGGGCCGCGGGCGCAAGTGCCGGTCGAAGAGCGGCGCGCCCTGGGCGCGGCTGGGGCCGTCAACGCCGGCCAGCGCCGCCACGGTGGGCGCCAGGTCCACGTGCGAGGCGAAGCCGCCGTCCACCCCGCGCACGTTACAGCGCCGCGGGAAGCGATAGATGAGCGGCACGCGCAGCGCGCAATCGTAAAAAAGCGGGCCTTTGAGCAGCAGGCCGTGATCACCGAGCATCTCGCCGTGGTCGCTGGTGAAGATGATGACGGTATTGTCTTCCAGGTGAAAGCGGCGCAGCGCGGCCAGCACGCGGCCCACCATGGCATCAATATGGGCGACCTTGGCGTGATAGGCGGCGATGGTGTGGCGTATGAAGGCGGGATCGCGGGTGTCCGGGCGCACCATGGCTTTCGCCGGCGGCGTCATGCGCTCCACCTCGCCCTCCGCGTAGCGCGGCAGCGGCATGTCCGCCGGGTCGAAGAGCGAGGCGTAGGGCTCGCAGGGATCGAAGGGATGGTGCGGATCGAAAAAGCCCAGATGCAGGAAGAAGGGCCGGCCGTCGCGGGCGCGGTCGGCCAGGTAGGTCTCCGCGTGGCCGGTCATCCAGTTATTCATGTGCCGGTCTTCGTCAATGTCGCGGGTGTAGCCCTTGCGGTGCCCGCCCTTGCGGAACTGCGCGAGATACTCCTCGTAGAGGCCGTGCGCTTCCAGCCACTCGAAGTAGGCGTCCTTGTAGTAGGGATCGCCCTGGGCGTCGAGGAGGAGATCGAAGCCATACGGCGGGTGCGGCGATTTCCGCTCGACGATGTTGTCCAGGTGCAGCTTGCCGATGCAGGCGGTGTGGTAGCCCGCCGCCTGCAGGTGCGTGTGGATCATGTCGGCATGGGGATGCAGCGGCACGCCGTTGTGCCACACGCCGTGGTGGCTGGGGTACTGCCCGGTGACCCAGGACGCGCGCGACGGCATGCAGACGGGATGGGAGATATAGCAGCGGTCGAAGCGCACCCCTTCCGCCGCCAGTTGATCAATATTGGGGGTGAGGGCGAAGTCGCAGCCATACGCGCGCAGGGTATCAACGCGCTGCTGGTCGGTGTTGATGAAGAGGAAGTTCGGGCGGTCCATCCCCCCGGCGGCGCCGGCGGCGGCCCGCGCCCAGGAGGGCAGCATGGTCAGCGCCAGCGCCGCCGCGCCTTTCGCGACATCGCCGAGAAATCGGCGGCGGGTTACACGTGTCGGCATGGGCATGCTCCTTGGTGGGCCGCGCCAATGCTAGTCGCCCAGGATGATCTTGCCAAGCAGCGCCGGCCAGCCCGGCCACTCCAGGTAGAACGCGGATTCGCCGGGTTTGCCTTCCCCAAGCGGGGTGCCGACGAAGACGCGAGCGCGGCCGGCGCCGACTGTCCAGTCATGCACCAGCGGCAGATCGCCGCCCCAGAGGGTGGCCCGCGCTTCGGGACGGGGGTGCACGGCGTGGAAATATTTCAGCACGGGTGTATCGGGGAAGGGGTGATTCGGCTTTTCACCGAGCGCCAGCGGGTGCGGCGCCTGATAAATATCACGGGCGGGGCGCACCGCGACGGGCAGCACCGCCTCCAGCGGCGAGCCTCTGAAAAACCCCTGGCCCAGCGTCGCCTGCCCGCCCAGCACCACCAGGCGGCCGCCGGCGCGGACGAAGTCGGCCAGCGCCCCCAGGCCGTTCACGTCCCACGCCTCCGCGCCGATGCCCGCCAGCACGATAATGTCGTATTGGTAGAGATCGGCGTGGGTTTTGGGCACCTGCGCCGCCGTGCAGGCGGTGACGCGCGCCGTCGCGGGCAGCGCCGCGGGGATGCGATAGGCTTCATGGTGCAGCCCGCGTATCACCAGGATATCCATCCCCGGCTCGCCGCCCGGGCGCAGGTCCGCCGGCGCCTGGACCGTCGGGGTGCCCCAGTCGCGCGGCGCGGCGTCGGGGGCGTGCGGCGTCGGATTCAGCAGGTCATCGGCGACAGTGATGCGCACGGTTTTGGCGATCCACGCCTGGCGCTCTCGCTCTTCGTCGGCGGTCATCGGCTCGCTGAATTTCGGCGGCGCCGCGGGCACGGTGTAGTTGCCGGTGAGCTCCCACACCACCATAGCCCACACCGGGAAGGCGGGCACGGCGACGCTCGCGCCCCCCCGCCCGCGCGTGATGGGCAGCTCCTCGGCGCGGTCGGGGTAGCCGGGGGCGATGACATACGCCCGCGCCAGCGTCTGGCCGCGCGGCACGATGAAGCGCACGCGGGCATCGGTCACCGGCGGGGGCAGCGCGTCGCCGGTCTTTTCGATCTCATCCGTCGGCGGCGGATTGAGCAGGTGAACGATGACGAAGCGCCGCGTGGGGCTGACCACGCGCGAATTGGCGAAGTCCCGCCACCAGAGCGGCGTTTTCGCTTCCACCGCCAGCGCCTGCTCGCCCGCGCCGAGCGGCCGCAGGCGGGTATCCCAGAGGAAGCCGGACCAGCGGGTGAGGAATTTCCCCCAGTGCTCGGAGCCGTCCACCGCCAGGTGCGCGCCGGCGTATTCATGCGCGCCGATCATGGTGCCGATGACGAATTTGTACACGTCGTGCGCGCGGCCCAGCTTGCCGGCGCTGAACGGCCCCACGCCGTAGGAGTAGAAAATATGCCCGCCGAAGCCGCGGGCGGTGCGCACCGCCCGCGCCTCGTCGGCGGCATAGCGCTGCCAACTGGTATAGGCCACCGAGCCGTTTTTCATCGGCTGCTCGCGGATGGATTCGTTCATGTAGATGACGCCGCCGGCCAGCGTCTCGCGGTACTCGTGCCCGGCGGGATCGGTCGGCGACAGGGGATACGCGCGCCCGTCCTTCGTCAGGTAGGCGGGCACGCGGGTATTGTGGCCGATGAGGAAATCGGGATTCCACCCCCACAGCCGCTCCTTCAGCCGCTTCATGGCATAGGTATTCACCTCGTCGCGGCCATCTTTGGTGCCGTCAATGTAATAGGCGCGGAAGCCGCTGGAGTCAAAACGCACGCCGTCCCAGCCCAGCAGCTGCGCCGAGCCGATGACTTCGTTGATGGCGTACTCCAGCACGTCATCCCGGCGGTGGTCCGGATAGATGCGCGGCACGGCGTAGCCTTTGTGGTAGGTCTTGTCGCGCAGGTCGGCCAGGACATCGTAATCGCGCCAGCGGTCGAGGGCGCTCACGTCGTTCCACATGCCGATGGGGCGGCCCACCGCGTCCAGCGTGAACCAGTCGGGGCGGCGGCGGTTCAGCTCGAAGGCGACGGTGCCGTAGGCCATCGCCTTGCCGTAGGTGATGGCCTTCATGCCGCGCTTCCGCATCTCGGCAATGCAATGCCGCAAATTGTCGAAATTCTCGTAACGGCCCGTCTGCCCGCTCAGCCAGGTGGCGCCCGGCTCGGGGGTCATGTCGCCCCAGTCGTCGGGCGCCCAGAAGAACTTTTCCAGCCAGTTGCAGTACTGCATGCGCGCGCGCTCGATGTCGGCGGTGATGCGCTCTTTGCTCACCAGCGCGCTCTGCGACAGCATGTCCTGCCCGCCGATGCAGACCTTCCAGAGGTTGTCGGCGACGTTAAAAAAATCCTCGCCGGCATCTTCGCCGCCCGCCGCGCGCACGACGGCGCCCAGGCGGTAGCCGTATTCCTCCTCCGGCGCGGTGAAGGGCACCTCCACGGCGCGCGATTCGCCGGCCTCCACGGTCACCTCCACCGGCGGCAGGGGGATGCGGTCGGCGAGCTCGCGCTCCAGCGTGAACCGAACGGTGCCGGCGACCGCTTCCTTCGCCAGGTTGCGGATCGTCGCGCGGGCCACGCCGCGCTCGCCGGGCGCATACAGCAGCTTGTCGTTGCGCGTCTCCTCGATGACCAGGCTGTCGGTGAGGCGCTCGACGGTGACGCCGTGGTGGCGGAGAACGGTCAGCGTGCCGCGGTCGGCCCAACTCACGAAGCAGCGCACCTGCTTCCCGCCGCCCTCCAGATTCCCCTCGGGGACGGTGAAGGCGGCGGCCAGCGTCACCGGGGAGCCATCGGCCGGGAAGCGCGCCGGCGATATGGCGATGACGGCGCGCTCGCGCTGCGCGCCGGGCAGGCCGTCCTGCACCACGCTGCACTGCAAGCGCTGCGCCGTCCAGCGCTCCGGCCTGTCGAGGCTCAAGCGCACGGTGACGCGATACTTGCCGGGGATGACGGTGAAGAGCGTCGCCTCGCCGAAGGCGCTCTGCCCCCGCTGGCCGTCGAGCGTCGCGAGCAGCACCGGTTCGTCCCGATACGTCCCCTCTTCGACCGTGCCGCCGCCGGAGAGCGCGCCCCGCAGGTCCGCCGGGGTGAAGACCTGCTTCCAGGGCCCGGCGGCGTGCAGGACGGCGCCCAGACACAGCAGGAGACACGGGATGGTGATGCGCATGATTGGCTCCTTGTACTGCCGATGGCGCGCCGCGGCATGGGGACCAGGGCGGCCCGCGGTATCCCGCCGCCCGTCCGCCTGTCATCGCGGCGCGGACATCGGCCCGGCGTCATCCGCCCCCTATACTTGACGCGGTCACTCCAGTATCAATCGTTTCGCCAGCGCCGCCCAGCTTCCTGTCTCCCAAAACGGTTTCCCATTGGCGCCCCCCTCGCCGAGAACGGTGCCGGCGAAGGCGACAGCCAGGCCGTTGCCGCGGGCGACGCGGGCGGCGATGGGGTGCGGGCCGGCGTACGCCACGGCGAAGGCGCCGGGTTTCAGCGTCACATCATGGCGCCAGAAAATGGCTGGCTTGTCCGGATAGGCGACATTGGCCTTCCCGCCGAGGAGGAGCGGCGGCGCGCAGCGCACCACTTCGCCGGCGCCGCGCAGCGCGAAGGGGGACAGCGCCTCCAGATAGGTGCCTGTGAGGCCGCCCTCGCCGAGGGCGCGGTTGCCGCCGAGGAGCACCAGCCGGCCGCCGTCCTCGACATAATCGTTCAACATGCGCCGCGCGGCGTAGCTGGAGGTGGTGAAGTCGAGATTGCTGAGCACCACCGCGTCATACGCGTATAACTCCTCGTACTTCGCCGGCAGCGCGTAGGCCGGTGTCGCGCCGGGGAGGGCATCCAGGCCATAGAGGCCGGTGAAGAGCCCGCGCACCACGAGCACCGATTCCGGCGCCCGCCCCCGCGGGGCGCGCAGACCTTCCGGCTTCGTATTCGCGTTCCACGCTTCCAGTTGCGTGTCGGTGTAGCGTTCGAGGAGGGTGACGACGATGCGCTCGGCGTAGAGGGTGTGCTCGCCGGCCGTCGGCGTGCTCGCCTGGCCGGCGAAGGTGAAATATTCCGGCTTCTTCGTGTCGAACTCGCCGATGACGTAATCGCGATAGGCGCCGCGCTCGCCGAAGGTCACCGCCCCCGCCGGCGCGTTCGGATAGCCGGGGGTGACGAACGTGACGGTAGGCAGCAAGACGGGGTCCTGGTCCTTTTCCGGCAGCACGCGCATGGTGAGCATCTGCGGCGCCGGATCGGCGCTGGGGTCGGTCCACTTCACGCGGATCGTGGCGCGATAGCGTCCGGGCGCGTAGGGGCCGGTCCACCACTTGCCGATGTTCTCGGCGGCTTTATCCGTCGCGCGCCACTGCACCGACCCCTGCGGGGAGCCGGGGTCAATGGTGGTGACGCGGCCGATATTCACCCCGCCGGTGGCCAGCGAGACGACGATGTCGTTCGGGCCGGCGGCGGACTCGGTCGCCTCCTGGTTCGGGTCGGCACGGTGCGTCACCACGTCGTCCGGCGACCAGACGAGTTTCGCCGGGTCGGGCGGCTCGGTGAAAGCCGGCGGGGTCTTCGGCATGGTGAAGGCGCCTTCCACCTCGTAGACGACGATCATCCACTGCCGCGGCCAGGGCAGCGTCACCGCGCCGTCGGCCTTCAGCGGCGTATCGAAGGGCAGCGCGTCCGGGCGGATGAGGCGGGCGCTCACCACCTGCTGACCTTTCGGCGCGTAGCTAACGACGCACTGCGCCCGCGGCTCCGGGAAAGCGGTCTTCGCGATCTCGTCCGCCGGCGAGGGATGGACCAGGTGGAGGATGACGTATTTCCGCGTGGGAGAGATCACGCGCTCCTGCAGCAGCTCCTTCCACCACAGGCCGTCGCCCTGCACGGTGAACGCCTCCGCTTCGTGCGGCGCGGCGGTGATGCCGGGGTGCCAGAGGAGGCCCGACCAGCGGGTCATGAAGGCGCCCCAGCTCGGGGAGCCGGGGAGGTTGGCGTAGGAATTCGCGTCCGCCGGATGGCCGCCGGCGATGAGGCCGTAGACGAATTTATAGTACGCCTGCGGCGCGGGCAGGCGGCCGCCTTCCCACATGCAGTGGTAAAAGCCGCCCAGGCCCTGGATGAGCTTGGCGATGCGCAGCTCGTTGGTCGCGTAATGCCGCCAGCTCTGGTACTGGTCACTGGTATAGCGCCAATTGCGGATGCCTTCCTGCAGGTAGAGGCCGCCGCCGGCCATCGCCTCGCGCATCTCGTGGCTGACGCCGCCCAGCCACTCCGGCGCGCGGCCGTAGTTGTAGCCGAACTTGAAGTCGGGCAGCGCCGCCCCCACCCGCTCCTTCAGCCGGCGCATGTTGCGCGTGGAGAGGGCATCGCTGCCGACGATGGTGTAGTGGCCGTCAAAGCGCACGCCGTCCCACCGGTATGTTTTCGCGCTGTCAATGATGCGGTCAATGCCGTAGTGGAGGGCGCCCTCGTGACGCAGGTCCACCGGCGCAGTGAACCAGCCGGGATTGCCCTTCACGCCTTTACGCCACTCAGCGTCATTCCACTGCTCCAGCGCTTCCACGTTGTAGTTGCCCCGGCGGCCGAAGCCCCCGCCGCCGAACCATTCCGGGCGTTTGCGCGCCGCCTCCCAGCCGAAGGGACCGGCGGGGTTGCCGGAGGCATACATCATCACCCTGATGCCTTCGGCGTGGCTCTTCTTAATGAGGTCGGTGAGATTGTCCTCGTCCTCCGGGTAACTCGCCTGGCCGCTCCACCAGCGTTTCTGCGGCGCCACGTGCAGCGCCCAGTCGCACGGCGACCAGAAGAACAGCTCGAAGTAGTTGGAATAGATTTTTCGCGCCATCTCGGGGATGACGGTGTACTGCCCGTTGGCGGTGTGCAGCCCGCCCCCCCAGTCGGAGCCGATGCCGACCTTGATGAAGCTGTCGGAGACGGAGAAATACTCGCGTTTCGCCGCCAGCACGTTCTCCCCCTGCATGACAAACGCTTGTACGTCACAGCCATAGTCTTCGCCGGCAAAGGCCAGCGGCACCGTGACGCGCTTCGTCGCCTTCGCCGGCAGGTCCAGCGCCTGGCGGACGAGGTCGCGCGCCGTGTTCAGCCCGGAGGTGAGCACGAGTGTCAGTTGCACGGTCTGCGGCTTGTCGGTCAAATTCTTCACGCGCACGGTGGCCGTGCCCGCTTCCGTCGGGCCGTAGAGCAGCTTATCCGTCTTCAGCGAGGAGATGACGACGGGGGTGTCCACGCCCATGCCGTCGAGGTAGAGCGCGCCGATTTCCTCGCCGGTGAGGGCGCGGTTGACGATGGCGAGATCGCGCAGATGGCCGGCGAAGAACTGATCCGTACCCTGGCGACTGCCGACGTAGAGGTCGAAGGGATATTTCGCGGTGCAGGCGACCGTGGGAAGCTCGCTGACCGGCTTGCCGTCGAGGTAGCCTTTCAGCCAGCCGTCCTTCGCGCGCTTCCAGACCACGGTCAGCTGGTGCCACTGGCCGGCGCGGAAGCCGGGGAAGCGGAGCTTGTGCGGTTTGCGCGCGTCATCATAGAGGGCGAAGGTCGGCCCGCCTTCGTTGACGATGCCCCACACGCCGGGAGTGCCGCTGAAGTAGTGATCCAAAATCATGCCGCCGTTGCCGGGATTCAGCTTCACCCAGAGGCTGATGGTGAGCGTGCCCTCGCCGAAATCCCAATCCGGGCTGCCGGGGATTTTCACCGTGGTGGATTTGCCGTCGAAGGCCAGCGCCGGGCCGCGCGCGGCCTCTTCCCAGATGACCTGCCCCAGCACGCGGCCCTCGCCGCCCATGCTCGCGCCGGAGCACTCATCCACGATGCCCCCCGCACCTTCGTCCATCGGCCAGTAGCCGACCAGGCCGTCAAGGGCAAGGGCGGGGATGGTGAGCATCAACAGTATGAATAGGATCGTACGCATGGGTGTGCTCCTTTTTTCTGTACCGAGCGGGTATCGCCTATTTCCCCTTCACCTCCCACACCTTGCTGGCGCCGGGGGCGAGGGTGACGGTCGCTTTCAGGCTGAAGAACGACCAGCCTTTATTGGTGTTCAGTTTCACGGTCATCGGGTTGTCGGTGGGATTGTGGGCTTCCACGAACCACTTGCCGGGCGACATCCAGGAGACGAGCAGTTTCGCGTCGGGCTGATCGCAGACCACCGGATGGCCGACGAACAAGTCCACGTCGCCGTCCGTCACGTCCACCTGGCCATACGCGACGCCGTCCTGCACCGGGATGGCGCGGAAGTTCCTGCCCGCGGGGCGTTTTCGGTCCACCAAAAAGGCGGACCAGTTGCTCTGCATGTCGGACACTCGCAGCGGGATGAAGTTCAGGAGATCGGCTTTCGGCAGGCGGGCTTCCAGCGCACCGTCGCGCGCGGCGGCCTCCCAACAATAATAAGTATCCCGCGATGTGCCGCGGCCCACCTTCGGCCGATACCCGACCGTGCCGGGCACCAGCATGCCGAAATCACGCATCACCCCCAGCACCTGCGCTTTCGTGAGGATGCCGGAGCAGCCCGCCCACCAGATCGTCATGTCGGCGGCGTCGCCGGCCGCCATCGCGTCACGCGCGGGGAGATAGGCGAGGGTGAGGGCGCGCTTCGTGCGGGTGAAGCGCAAGCGGCCGTCCTCGCCGGCGAGGGCGACCGAGCCGCCGGGGCTCATCCGCACCGCCACCACGCCGCGCCCGAAGGCGCCGCTCGCCTCTCCGGCCGCGTTCACCTCGACCGGCACGCCCTGCGCGTAGATCTCCCATTCGCCGGCGGCCGCCATCACCTGAAACCCCTTGCCGGGATCAAAGGCCGTGTGCTGCTTGAAGACGAGGTGCGCCTGATATCCGCCGAAGCGCACCTCCTCTTTCACGCTGCCGGAGATGAGGCGGCTCCAGCCGCCGAGCACTTTCGTCGGGATGAGGCGGTACCAGCTCGTCCAGGCGTTTTTCCCGATCTGCCCCTGCGGGACGATATTCACGCGACCATCCGGCAGCGTCTGCTCGGTCACCTGGTAGTCGTGCCCAAGCGGCGTCTTCGTCGCGCCGTACTCCGCGGGATCGTAGGCCAGCGTATAGTTGCCCTGCCCGATGCCGATTTCCGGCGACATCAGGTAGGTCGAGGGATACGAATGGACTTCGCGGTATTCCCCCGGCACGACGGACAGCAGCTCGATGCGCGGGCTGGGCCAGCTCAACGGTCTGCCGTCAATGGGCAGCGTGGGCGCGCCGGGCGTGAGGGCGGTCGCCGGCTCCACCCAGAGGGCGTCGCCCATGGAGCCTTTGCTGGGGGTGAGGCCCATGTTCGGGCGCATGCCGACGGGCAGCCAGAAGGCGGAGCCGTCCGCGCGGCGCAGGCGGCGGTCGCCGAGGAAGTTGCAGCGGTCGCCGCAGATCACCTGGTTGTTGATGGTGTTGCGGTTCCACACTTCCATGCTGATGGCGCGCCGGCCTTCCCGGTCCTCGACCACCAGGTACAGGTCGCGCTGGCGGTCGTGGGCGAGCACGAGGTCGTGGGTGAAGGATTTCGCGCCGTTCGGCAGCCAGCGGCGGAAGACCCCGCGGTCGCCGTCAAAAATGGTGACCGACTTCAACCCCGCCTCCGACGCGACGTTGAGCCGCGCGCGGTACTGCCAGAGGTCGGGCCGCCACCACTCGCCGCTGGGGATGACGCAGATATTCTGGCAGTCCCAGGCGAGGATCTGCGGCCCGTTGGTGATGTACTGGAACGGCGGCCACCAGCCCAGCGAGCCGATGTATTTCTTGCGGAAGCCCTCCAGGCCGGGCGGGATCGCGAAGACGTAGGTGCCGTCGCCCACCTCCGACGCCAGCGTGGCCACCACCTGCCAGCCGTCGCGGGCGCGCGTCGCCACCTGCGCCGGCGCGGTCATCATCTCGAAGGCGAAGATGGCGTGGCAGCCGCCCCACCCCATCAGGTATTGATAGTCGGCGAAGGCGTCGTCAATGGGCTTGCCGTCCTCAAAGGTATAGACGGGGAAGGAGTTGTACAGCTTGTAATCGGCGATGGGCAGGAAGTTCTTTTTATGGTTCCAGAACCCGAAGGCGTTGCGGTAGTTCTGGTACTCGAAAATATACTTGAACATCCCCTCGGTGCGGCTCACCGTCGTCGTCTTGATGCGGCCGTCGGGCAGCACCATCTCCGGGCGCGGGAATTTGGTGTTGTCGCCCAGCGAGTAGAGGTGATTGCCCTGGGCGTCTTCATACGTCAGGCCGGGGATGGCGGCAAATGTCGCATCCGAGTTGGCGTTGCAGGCTTCGACCAACGTCGCGAACTTCGCCGCATCCATCTTCAACGCGTCTTCCAGGAAGATGAGGTAGTCCAGCCCGGCGGCGCGGGCGGCTTTCGCGTAGTCGGCCACCGTGCCGGTGCCGCTGGAGAGCGCGGTGCGCGCGCCGATGAGGCCGCGAAACTGCGGCATGACGCTGTTGAGCGGCAGCAGGTTGCCTTCGCGCCTGTCGCTGCCCCAGATGATGGGCGGGTGGTCCGGCCACTGCTGCGCCGGATTCAACACCCGCGCCGGGGTGACGGCGCCGCCGAAGCCGGCTTTCATCGAGGGTTCGGCCAGCCAGCGGAAGGTATTGGCGTAGACGCGCAGCCAGTCGCTCTTTCGCCCATCAGCCCCCGCGGAGAGCATCGCCTCGACCGTGGGGCAGACCTCCGGCGGCGCGAAGCTCCAGCTTCCGCCGATGCCGGACAGCGCCAGCCGGCCCGGGCCCAGCCGGCGCAGCGCCAGCAGCGCCGGCGAGCCCGCCGAGACCTCCTGGGGCACGTAGGCGCGCAGGCGCTCGGGGATGATATCCGGCGTCGCCCCCTTCACCGACGGGGCGAGACGCACCACCACCGTCCAGTCCTTGCTGAAGTCATAGGTGACCGGCGGCCACATGCCCAACCGCCCCACCAGGGTGAGGACCTGCGCGGCGCCCTGGCTCACCGGCGCGCTGATCTGCGTGCTCCAGGAGAGCGGCGCGGCCATGAAGTCCGTGAAACCGTTGTCCTTGTCCGTCTCGGTCAGCAGCTCCCAGCGCAGGCGCGCGCCGTGTTGGGCCGCCCATTCGGGGTTGGGGAACCAATTGTGCTGCTGACTGATGTGCCCGAACGGCATCGGCATGAAGACCCCGCCGCCCGCCGCCAGAAACGCTTCCAGCGGTGGCCGCACGTCGGGCGAATTCGCCAGCGGCACCACCACGTTGTAGCGCTTGGTGGCCAGCTTCGCCGCCAGCTCCCCCACCCCGCAGGTATCCACTTCGATGCCCAGCTCCCGTAGCGGCTTTGCGACATACTTCGCGTGGATATCGCCGACGAAGAGCACGGCAGGTTTCTCCGCGGCGATACCGGCGGCCAGCAGGCCGAACAGGAGCAGGATGAGCGCAGTGCGCATGTGCGTTACCTCCGGTTCACCTCTCCCCCCGGCCCCCTCCCCTACATGGGGAGGGGGAGAAACGGGGAGAGAAAACAACACGTTTTCGCATCTCAACTCACTCCCCCTCCCCGTGTAGGGGAGGGGGCCGGAGGGAGAGGTGGATCCTACTCCTCCGGCACAAACGTCACTTCGTCAAACCAGGCCTTCCCCGTGCCGTCGGCGCAGAGGAACAGGCCCATGAAGGGAGCATCCTCGCCGCGGGCGACATAGCTGGTTTCCACCCAGGTCCACTCCGTCTCCGCGCCGACGGCGGGGGTGGCATGCACCGCGACCGGCTTGCCGATGCTGAAGAGGATCTCATGCCCCTCCACCCAGGCGCGCACGGCGCCCGCGGTGCGAATCCACGCCCCCACCCGATAGCGCGCCCCCGCCTCGGTGTGCACGGTGGGCCCGGAGCCGGGCGAGAATTTTTTCTCCTTCCCGCGCACGGTGATCCGCACCGAGCGGGTCCCGGTGTGGCCCATGTGCGGGTCGTAGTACAAATCGGCGTCCGGCTGATTCGACGCCGTCCAGATTTTCCCGAAGAAGGGGGCGTCCCAGGAGACAGGGGTATTGAAATCGGCGACGCCGTACGGCGGCATGCCGGGCAGCTCCACGCGATGCAGGTCGGCGCCAATCGCGCCTTCACACGGCGCGTATTGGAACTTCCAGGCCAGCATGGGGCCGGTCTCCAGCGGCGTGGTCCGCGCGGCGAGCGCCGCGGCCAGCGGCGCCGGCAGCGAAAAAAGGCGGTACGTGACGCGCAGGTGATACCAGCCGTCGGGACACTGGCGCAGGTCCGGCGCGCCGATCATCAGGTGCTCGTCCATCAGATTATCGCAGGTGCAGGCGCCGGCGGCGGGGTCGGCCTCGACGATCTCGATGACCGGGTTGAAATCCGGCTCGGCGACCCAGCCGAGAAAACCGCCGGCGGGGATGCCGCGCCGGCCCAGCATGTCCTGCGCGCCGACGCTGTTGAACCAGAGGGGGTTTTTTTCCATGCCGCGCAGCACGCCGGCGGGGTCAAGCCAGATCGTTTGCTGATATTTCTCGCGCCCGGGGCGGGTGTCGCCGATGCGCGGAGGGATGAGATTGCAGAATTCCTGCGCGGTGATGACCTTGCGCGCGGTGAGATCGGCGCTCATCTCCGCCGCGTAGCCGCCCCAGGCGGGGTCATAAATCAGGCGGCCGGCATGGGTGCCACGCGAACCGTCCTTCCATTCCTCCTCAAGGGTGAAGCCGGCGACGCCATCGCGCACCGCCCAGGTGAGCCGGCGGGAGGTTTTCGGGACGTTCCAGCCCCGCAGGCGCCACTTGTTGATGACGCGCAGGCCCTCGTAGCTGTAGATATGGTAATGCTTCGGGACGACCGCCGGTGGGCAGGGGCTCCACGGGTCGCCGACGCGCAGCTCGAAATTATCCTCAGCGTCATCGAGCAGCCCCACCGCGCGATCGCCGTCCATGATCCAGCGGAAACGGGCATCGCCCTCCACCACCCGCCACGCGGGCGTATGCGCGCGCGCCGGCGGCGCCCACCCGCTCGCCGCGCGCATCTGCTCCAGATATGTCGCCGTTCCCGCCGCCGTGCCCATGTCGCCCACCTTTATATAAGCGCTTTGCAAAGAGCATAACGCCTGAACGGAGAACTGTCAATAGGGCGGCGGGCACCGCCGCGCTTCAACAGCATCAGGGCATACTGGCGGGCGAGACGCCGTCGCGCCGCGCGCGTGGGGGAACGGGAGAGGAATGTCGGTGACGGATTCCTCCCCTGGCGGGGGCCGGCGCTGTCATCGGCAGCGCGTAGGGGCCGCGGCCGCCTCTCGACACCCCTCCCGCGCGTCACCTCACCCCTGTCCTACCAACCTTCGCGTCTTCCATTCTTCCTGACTTCGTGGTGAAGCCACACCGCTCCGCCACCACACATCCCCACCGGGGCACCCGGTCACCGGTCGGTGAAGAGGCGTCCACGGCCCCTCCGCGTGCGGCTCCCCCCTGGAGGGCGAGACGCCGTCGCGCCGCGCGCGTGTGACCGATATGGCTACCGGCCGTGCGCCAATGTTCCCGCGTCGGTCATTGCCGGCTTTACTGAGCAATCCCTGCGGCGGTAAGATACGGGAGAGCATACGATAGGAGCGCGAGATGGACAAAATTTCCCTTCCGGTGAACGAGCTGGCGCTGCAGCCGTTCACGGCATTCGATCCGGACGGCGTGTTGCTGGTAGCGGGCACGCACGAGCGCGCGAACGTGATGACCATCAGTTGGGGCGCCTTCGGCATCATGTGGGGCAAGCCGGTGATGATGGTGATGGTGCGCCCCACCCGCCACACGTGGGACTTCATCCGCACCGCGCCGGATTTTTCGGTGAACTGGATGCACGCCGAATGGGCGGACGCCGTGCGCATCTGCGGCACGCAATCCGGCCGCGACCTGGACAAATTCGCCGCCACCGGCCTCACCCCCTCCCCCGCCGCGCGCGTCACCGCCCCCGTCATCGCGCAGAGCGAGCTGACGCTGGAGTGCCGCACCCTCTGCCATACCGACCTGAAGCCCGAGCAGTTCCGCGATGCCGCGCTGCTGCCGCTCTATCCGCAGGAGGACTACCACGGGCTCTTTTTCGGCGAGGTGCTGATGGCGACGGGCATGCCGCGCTACCGGCGATGACGCGCGGGAAAATCCGGGGTATACTACAGGCATGAACGAACGACGGAGCCGCATCCTGACCCCACCGTCGCCGCGCCGGCGGTCGAATCCGCTCGCGGCGGCGCTGCTGGTGCTGCTGGGCATGGCGGTGATGGGCGCGGGAGGCTTTTTTCTCGGCCGCGAGATGCTGGCGAAACGGATGCTGAAACCCTCCGAGGTGCGGTCGCCGCGCCCGGAGCCGATCCGCATCCTCACCCCGGAGGAGGCGCGCGCCGTCGCCCGCGACGAAGCCTCGCCGGTCTGGACGGAAGGGGTGAAGAAAGAGGATATCCCCGAACTCGAGCGGCCGGAATCCGAACGCCCGCGCCGCCGTCCCCGCGGCGAGACGCCCGCCCCGGCGACGTCCGCCGCCACCACGCGGCCATCCGCCCCCCCCGATGCGGCGCCGGCGCCGCCCGCGGATGATGCCGAACCCAACGACGACGATGTCGCCCTTGACTGATCCGCCATGTATATCTTCCTGGTAACCGGCGAGCCGTCCGGCGATCTGCACGGCGCCCACCTGGCGGCGGCGCTGCGCGCGCTGGCGCCGGACTGCCGCCTCCGCGGCGCCGGCGGGCCGCGCATGGCGGCGGCGGGCGTGGAGCTGGTGGCCCGCAGCGAGCACTGGGGGGCGATGGGCATCCCGGAAGCGCTGCGCAAGGTGCCCGGGCTGCTGTGGCACAAGGCGCGGCTGACGCGACTGCTCACCGCCGACCCGCCGGACGTGCTGGTGACGGTTGACTTCGGCGCCTTCAACGTGCGCCTGCTGCGCGGCCTGCGCGGCGCGGGCCTGAAGACCGTCTACTACATCCCGCCCGGCTGTTGGTCGCGGACGCGGCCCGCCGGCGACCTGCCGTCACTGGTGGATGCCGTCGCCACCCCTTTTCCCTGGTCCGCCGCGACGCTGCGCGCGGCGGGGATGCGCGCCGAGTGGGTGGGCCACCCCATTCGCGACTACTGCCGGCTGACGATCTTCCGCGAGGAGGCGCGGCGCGCGCTCGGCCTGGATGACCGCCGGCCGACGGTCGCCATCGTCCCCGGCAGCCGCCGCGCCGAGCTGCGCCACCTGCTGCCGGTCTTCCTGGCGGCGGCCCGCCGGCTGCCCGCGCCGCACGTCCTGCTCACCGTGGCGCCCAGCCTGGGCGAAGCGGCGGTGCGCGCCGCCGTGCCGTCCGATCTCGACGTGCGCTATCTCGACGGCATGGATTACGACCGCCTGCAGGCCGCCGACGCCGCGCTCGTCACCTCCGGCACCGCCACGCTGGAGGTCGCCTGCGCCGGCGTGCCGATGGTGGTCGCCTACCGCGCCTCGGTCGCCGCGTATCTCCAGTACCTGCTGCTGCTGCGCGGGCGGCTGGGGCATATCGCTTTACCAAATATCCTCGCCGACGCGCCGGTGGTGCCGGAGCTGCTGCAAGATGACGCCACCCCCGACGCGCTGGCCGCGGCGCTGACGCCGCTGCTGGCCGACGCCCCCGCCCGACACGCGCAATTAGCCGCCTTCGCGCGCATCCGCGACAGCCTGGGCGACGGCGGCGCGGTCGAAAACACCGCCCGCCTGGTGCTGGAGGTGGCCGGCGCATTGCCGAAAGACAGCGCATCACCGGCGTGATTAACCGTTTAAAGACTGGCAAGATAATACCATAAAATGGCAACATCGTCTGATACCATCTTCAGCAGAAGCGCTTATACTGATAGTAGTATTTAATCCGTGGGGGGCTTGATGGAAAGCCCTTTACAGCACGCATGCCGGTTCGGCGAATGCCAAAGCATGGCAGGCATCTGAAGCCAGGGATACCCCCACCATTTGTTGAGGCACGAGATGGCACTATCGAAACACAGGTTTGGGGTGACCACTCACAAAGGCCGGCGAAGGTTCGCCGGCCTGGGGGGATATTCCTATGGGGAATACTGGCTATGAACTGACCGATGCCCATAGACCTCCATCCGGAGTTCCTGCCGGCTGCAGGCACGA
Organism: Armatimonadota bacterium; assembly: GCA_029553475.1. Taxonomy (GTDB): domain Bacteria; phylum Armatimonadota; class Hebobacteria; order CAIYQO01; family CAIYQO01; genus JAKIYB01. The sequence continues at coordinate 107,440 of JAKPKV010000126.1, read as the reverse complement.
ACGCCATGGGATGAGCATGGCGGCCTGCGACCAGGATGGGAAATCCGTGAGGAATACACTCGCATGACACGCGCACGAGCAATAGCTTGTGCGCGTGTTTGCATTGGATAACGTCTATGACGAATTTAGAGCCTGTGTCGGAAGTCGGCGCCGTCGGATCGCGGAGGATCGCTCGTGGCGGGCACGGCGGATGGCCGAGAGTCCCGATAGCATCGGGATGCCCGGCCATCCATCGCGGTCAGGCGCGAGCGAGACCCGCGAGGCGGCGGCGCCGACGGTGAAAAACAGTTTATAAGGCGGAAAGGAGATTGACAGCGAATTATAACGCCCGTACTCGCGGGGAGATACCTTCTCCCTCCCCACGACGACTTCTCCGGTGAGCACTGGCCATCGAGAACACGGGGCAGCATCGGGAAAACCGCGGCCCGGTAGAAAGGAGAAGGCCCCATGAAAGGCGGGGAAAAATGGACGCGGCGGGTCATCGTCTCAACGATGATCGCAGTGCTGATCGATCTGACGGTGCTGTTTATACACTAGCCGATGATCGGTTCAGCAGGGCGCCTTCCGGAGGAAAAGGAGGTGCTCAACCTGACAGGCGGCTCGGCAATAGCCGTTCTGTCGGCCATGGGGTTCATGGACGAACCTCATGGCCTCCTTTTCTCCATTCCCCTCTCACATGGGACCTTATCCTTCCGTATCAGGCTTATTGCCTGCGGATAACTATTTTAAACGACAATCTTTCTCTCATTACAAGTCAACGACAAACTACCGTCGGAGTGCGTCCGCACAGGGGATCGTCTTGGAGATCGACCGAATCAGGATCGCTCGCATTATCGCGCAGCCCCCAAACTGGCCAGATAAAGTATTATCCCCCTCAATCCCCGCTCTGTCAAGGGCTAACTCCCGGTGCCTCAGTTGTTTTTTCCATACTTAGCGCATATTTTATCGGCGAAATTGCCGGTTTTCCCGGATACTAGACTACCAGGTGCCGCATGAGCCCGCAATTGTCGCGCAATGGCGACACCGGTATCCGCACGACGCGCCGGGGAATTCGAGGTTCGCCGACGCTGTTCGCAATGCCGACATGGACGAGTGCCTTCCTTTTGGGTACACTACCCCTATGCGGTTGCCCGAACAGAGCTATGCCCATCCGGCGGGAGAGTCGCCGGTGTACGATATGCTGTTGACGTGCAGTAAATGCGCCACCTGCCTGCCGGCGTGCCCGTCCTACGCCGCCACCGTGCGGGAGACGCAGTCGCCGCGCGGGCGGGTGCAGCTCGTGCGCGCGCTGGAGGAAGGCCGGCTGACGAATTCCGAACAGCTGCGCGAGTCGCTGTGGACCTGTCTGGACTGCCGGGCGTGCGAGACGGTCTGCCCGAACGGCATCACCCCCGGCACGCTGGCCACGCACGTGCGCGCCGACCTGTACGCGGGCACCTCGCTGGGCCGCTGGCTGAAACGGCTCATCCTCGGCCCGCTGCTCTCCTCCCCCGGCCTGCTGGAGACGGGTTTTGGCCTGATGCGCCTGGCCTATCAGCGCACCGGCCTGCAGCACCTCGTGCGCTCCGCCGGCCTGCTGAAGATCGCCCCTAACGTGGCGCGCGGCGAGCGCTACCTGCCGCCCATCCCACGGAAATCGGTGCGTCAGCGCCTGCCGGAAATCATCCCCGCGCGGGGCGAGACGAAAGGCCGTGTCGGCTTCTTCCTCGGCTGCGCGATGAACACCGTCTTCGCCGATGTCACCCGCCGCTCCATCAGCGCGCTGGGGAAACTCGGCTACGAGGTGGTGATGCCGAAGCAGGTGATCTGCTGCGGGGCGCCACAGGTGTCGCTGGGCGAATTGGACCTGGCACGCAAGATGGCCCGGCATAACATCGGCTGTTTCGACGGGCTGGATGTGATCCTCACCGACTGCGCCGCCTGCGGGGCGGAGTTGAAGCACTACGCGTCGCTGCTCGACGACCCGTCGGTGGAGACGTTTTCGCGCCGCGTGCGCGATTTCGCCGAGTTCGTCGAGCCGCTGGTACCCGACGTCACCGCCGACGTCGGCGCCATCACCTACCACGCCCCCTGCCACCTCGCCCACGCCCAGGGCGTCTGCAAGCCGCCGAAAGCGCTGTTGAAACGCCTCTGTCCCGGCTACGTGGAGCTGCCCGAGCACGACCGCTGCTGCGGCAGCGCCGGCATGTATTGGATGCTCTACCCGGAGATCAGCGACAACGCGCTGGCGCGCAAACTCGCCAACATCCGCGCCACCGGTGCTCGCACCGTCGCCACCGCCAACCCCGGCTGCCTGCTGCAGCTCATCGCCGGCAAAACCCCGGAAGATACCTGGACAGTGCGCCACCTGAGCGAGATCGTGGATGAGGCGTTGGGGTAGGAGATCGGGAGGAGAGGATATTACGCCATCCCGTAGGGATCAACCCCGCCAGCCACGGGTGAAGCGCCTTCCAATCCCGAAGGGATCACAGCCGTTAGCCACGGGTGGAGCGATAGCGGAACCCGTGGTATCCGGCCGATACATAAATCAAAGCCCCGAAGGGGCGACAGCAGGAGGATACCATGTCCGGCTCATTTACCGCGTTGTTCTACCACATCGTCTTCAGCACAAAAGACCGCCGCCTCCTTCTTCATCCCGAAATCGCTCCGCGTATCCACGAATATCTTGGCGGAATTATTCATGGGATGGGCGGCATCTCGATCAAAGTCGGTGGCGCGGCCAATCATATTCATGCCTTGGGTTCGATAAGTAAAACTATGGCGCTCGCCTCAGCGATCCGTGATCTAAAGGCCGATTCGTCAAAATGGATTCATAAAACGTTCCCGGCACTTCGGGACTTCGCCTGGCAGGAGGGATATGGGGCATTTTCGATCAGCGTGACCGGATTAGATTCCATGAAACGGTATATCGAGCATCAGGAGGAGCATCATCGGACGGTAACATTCCAGGAGGAGTTTTTAGATTTTCTCCATCATCATCAGATTCCGTATGATCCGCGGTATATCTGGTTGTAGCTGCTGTCGCCCCTTCGGGGCTTGAGTGTTTTTCGGGGCCGGGTACCACGGGTTCCGCTATCGCTCCACCCGTGGCTAACGGCTTCGGTCCCTTCGGGACATAGGGATGAGTCGCGGCCGGATGCTGCCCGCGGGGTCCGCTGGCGCGCCACCCGTGGCTGACGGTTTTGGCCCCTTCGGGACGCAATCAAACCCGAAGAGGCTTGGGGCCTTTCATCGCTACGCCTTCGTGATGCCGACGACAACCTCCGCGCCGCCAAGCTCCGCCGTCGTCGTGTAGGTGCCGCCGTCGGCGAAGGTCACCGCGTCCGCCAGCGTCTCCGCCTGCACGTAGTCGAGGAAGGGCTGGAGCTGCGCGGCGAGGGCGTCCGGCATCCGCAAAAACAGCGCGATGTGGTCGCTGATCCGCAGGCCAGCGTCTTTGCGGGCGTCCTGCACGGCCCGCACCAGGTCGCGCGCCAGGCCCTCGCTGATGAGCGCCGGCGTCAGCGCGGTATTCAGCGCCACCACGTAGCCGCCCGCTTCCGCCATCGCGAAGCCTTCCGGTGAAAAGGACTCGACGAGGATCTCCGCGCCGGTCATCTCCAGCGTCTGGTCGGCCACGGTCAGCGTGAACGTCTCGCCGGCCTTCGCCCGCTCCGCGATGGCGGCGGCGTCCGCCCCCGGCAGGTTTTCCAGCGCGGCGCGCAGCGCCGGCACCAATTTCCCATATTTCCGCCCCACCACCGGCAGGTTCGGCTTCAGGCGATACTGCACCAGCCCGCCGGAGCTCCCGATGGTATCGGGACGCACGGCCTTCACGTTCAGCTCCTCGCGCAGCTCGTCCAGGAAGCGCGAGAGGGCGTCTTTCTCCGCCGGTCCGGGCAGGTGTACCAGCATCTCCGCGAGCGGCTGGCGCACCTTCAGGCCGCTTTCCGCGCGCGCCGAGCGTCCCAGCTCCACCACCTGCAGCAGCACCGCCATGTCGCGATCGAGCTGCGGCTCGATGAGGCGCTCATCCACCGCCGGCCAGTCGGCGAGGTGCACGCTCTCCGGCAGGCCCGGGTCGGTCGAGGCGGCCAGGTTGCGGTAGATTTCCTCGCTGACGAAGGGCGCGAAGGGCGCCAGCAGCTTCGCCACCGTCACCAGGCAGGTGTGCAGCGTGGAATAGGCGGCGCGCTTGTCGGCGTCCCCCTCGCTCTTCCAGAAGCGGCGGCGATTGCGGCGCAGATACCAGTTGGAGAGCAGGTCCACGAACCCCTCGATGGCCCGCCCCGCCTCCGTCACCTCGTAGCGCTCCAGGTGATCCGTCACCGTGCGCACCAGCGCCTGCAGCCGCGACAGCGCCCAGCGATCAATCAGCGCCAACTCACCCCCCCTCTCCCCTTGGGGGAGGGGGCCGGGGGATGGGGTCCAGCCATCCAGCGCCGCATACGTCGTGAAAAAGCTGTAGGTATTCCACAGCGTCAGCAGGAATTTTCGCACGCTCTCGCCCACCAGGTGGCTGGAGAAGCGGCGGGGATTGCCGGGGGTGGTGCAGGTATACATGTACCAGCGCAGCGCGTCGGCGCCGTGCTCGTCCAGCACGTCCCACGGGTCCACCACGTTCCCCTTGGACTTGGACATCTTGGCGCCCTTCTCGTCCAGGATGTGGCCCAGGCAGATGACGTGCTGGAAGGCCGGGCGGTCGAAGAGCAGCGTGGCCAGCGCGTGCAGGCTGTAGAACCACCCGCGCGTCTGGTCCACCGCCTCCGAGATGTAGTCGGCGTAGTGGGCGCGGTTCTCCTCCGTCCACGCTTTGCGCTCGAAGGGGTAGTGCCACTGCGCCACCGGCATCGCGCCGCTGTCGAACCAGGCGTCCAGCACGTCGGGCAGGCGGCGCATCTCGCCCCCGCATTTTTCGCAGGGAAAAGTCACCTCGTCCACGTGGGGCCGGTGCAGGTCGAGGTCGCGCAGGTCGCGCCCCGCCTTCTCGCTCAGCTCCGCCACGCTGCCGATGCAGTGCTGGTGCCCGCAGGCGCACTCCCAGATGGGCAGCGGCGTGCCCCAGTAGCGCTCGCGGCTGATCGCCCAGTCCACGTTGTTTTCCAGCCAGTTGCCGAAGCGCCCGGTCTGGATATGTTCGGGCACCCAGGCAATCTGCCGGTTGCCGGCCACCAGCCCGTCCTTGCGCGCGGTGGTGCGGATATACCAGCTTGACTTCGCGTAGAAGAGCAGCGGCGTCTTGCAGCGCCAGCAGAAGGGGTAGGTGTGCCGCACCCGCCCGCTGCGCAGCAGCAGGTTGCGCGCCTGCAGGTCGCGGATGATGGATGGGTCCGCCTCCTTGAAGAACGTGCCGGCACAGGGCAGCCCCGGCAGCACCAGGCCGTTCAAGTCTACCGAGAAAAGGGTGGGCAGGCCGTGGCGGCGGCCGATCTCCAAGTCGCCGTAGGCGGGGGCGATATGCACCACGCCGGTGCCGTCTTCCAGCGAGACGAATTCATCGGCGATGCAGTGCCAGGCCGCATCCCACTCCACGGCGTCCCCCGCGCCGGGGATGCCGCGATACAGCGGCTCGTAGGCGATGCCCGCCAGCTCGGCGCCGGCGAAGCGGCGCAGGATTTCCACGCCCTCCGCGCCCAGGTTCGCCTCCACCAGCGACTCCGCGAGGATGTAGGTCTCGTCGTTGACGCGCGCGGCCACGTAGTCGCCGTCCGGCTTCACCGCCACCGCGGTATTGGCCGCCAGCGTCCATGGGGTGGTGGTCCAGGCGAGGAAATAGGCGGGACCGGGCAGACCGTTCAGCACGCCGGGCAGCGCGCCGTCCACGTCCTGCACCCGGAACTTCGGCCACACCGACGGGTCGTCCGTATCGTCCTCGTAGCCCTGCGCCACCTCGTGGTCGGCCAGCGTGGTCACACAGCGCGGGCAGTGCATGGTCACTTTGTAGTCGCGAAACAGCAGCCCCTGGTCCCACAATTGCCGCAGAATCCACCAGCCCGACTCGATGTAGTCGTTGGTATAGGTGACGTACGCGTCGTCGAGGTCCACCCAGTAGGCGATGCGGTCCGTCATCCGCTCCCAATCCTTGACGTAGCGGAAGACGCTGTCGCGGCACTGTTGATTGAACGGCGCGATGCCGTAGCGCTCGATGTCGCGCTTGCCGGAGAGCCCCAGCTCTTTTTCGATCTCCAGCTCCACCGGCAGGCCCTGGGTGTCCCAGCCGCCGCGCGCGCCGATGATGCGGTAGCCGCGCATGCGCTTGTAGCGGAGGATGATGTCCTTGAACGCCCGCGAGAGGACGTGGTGCACCCCCGGCTTCCCGTTCGCCGTCGGCGGCCCCTCGAAAAAGACGAAGTCCGGCCCGCCCTCGCGCCCGGGAATGGCGCGCCGCAGTACGTCGCTCTCCCGCCACCAGGCGATCAACGACTCTTCCAGCTTCGGAAACGACACCCGCGGATCAACGGCACGAAACACGACGGTACTCCTTATTACGGCGACACAGAAAACCCCTCCCGGCATCCGGGAGGGGTACAGGTCACGCGCGCGCGTCCCGGATGCTCATGGCCCCCAGGTGATGCCAATAATTATCGGCTGGCGCTGCGCGCGCGTCATAAAATGGTTCTCCAGCAGCAGTATACGAGGCGCGCTGAACGCCTGTCAAGTGGACATGCGCGCCGCGGGCATGGCGAAATCCTTACTTCCGCGCCATCGCCCGCTTGGCCGCCGCGGCGATATCCGCCGCCGTCAGGCCGTATTTCGCCAGCAGCTCCTCCGGGGTGCCGGATTCGGCGTAGCGGTTGCCCATGTTGACGAACTCGACGGGCACCGGCACGGCGGCGGCGACGGTCATCGCGACCAGGCTGCCCAGCCCGCCGTGGGCGATGTGCTCTTCCGCTACCACCAGCGCGCCGGTCTGCCGCGCGGCGTTGCGCACGGCGTCATCGTCCAGCGGCTTCACGCTGGCCATGTTCAGCACGCGGGCGCTGATGCCCTGCGCGGCCAGCGCCTCGGCCGCTTCCAGCGCGGCGCCGGTCATCAGCCCGCAGGCGATGATCGTCACGTCCTTGCCGTCGCGCACGGTGTCCGCCTTGCCGATGGTGAAGACGTCTTTGCCTCCCGGATAGACGACGGGCGCTTTCGGGCGGCCGGCGCGGAGGTAGACCGGGCCGTGATGATGGGCGGCGGCGCGCACGGCGGCGCGCATCTCATGCTCATCGGCGGGCACCAGCACCACAAAACCGTTCAGCGTGCAGGCCAGCGCCACGTCTTCGATCCCCTGCTGCGAGACGCCGTCTTCGCCGATGCTGATGCCGGCGTGGGTGCCGCAGAACTTCGCGTTCTCGCCCTGGTAGGCCACCGCCATGCGGAGTTGATCGAACCCCTTGCAGATGAGGAAGGAGGCGAAGGAGGAGGCGAAGGGAATTTTCCCGCCCGCCGCCAGCCCCGCGGCCACCCCCACCATGTTCGCCTCGGCGATGCCCATGTTGAAGAAGCGATCGGGGAACTTGTCCGCGAACTTCTTGCTCATGGTGGACTTGGACAGGTCGGCGTCCAACACCACCAGCTCCGGCATCTCCGCGCCCAGCGCCGCCAGCGCTTCCCCGTAGGCTTCCCGCGTTGCTTTACCCAGTTGCATGTGTGTTACCCCTTGATGAGGTGACGAGGGATGAAGCGGTGAAGGGGTGAAGAGGTGACGGGTGATGAGGTGATCTTCACGCCGACCTTCTTCGCATCCAACCCCTTTCTGATGTCTCCCCCTGGTCAACCCTACTATTGTTTTGCACGAAGCACCCAGGAATCCGGGTGCGAGATCATACCGACTATGGTGCGGAGCACGCCATCGTAGGCTTGTGATAACTCATCGCAGATCTCCCGCGGAAGATACTCACACGCACCGCAGAACTCCAACCAGACCTGCGTTTCGGCAGCTTCCGCCTCGACATCGCTGAGCTTCGCGATAAATGCGGCTTCATACCGACGTTTGCGCCAGGCTTCAGCAAGATTGGCGCACACCGAACGTGAAGAGCGCCGAAGCTGATCGGTGAGTGCATACATCTCTTCCCTGGGGAACTGCCTGGAGAGATGAAAGATACGCATCGAGATCGCGAATGCTCGCGCATAAACGTCCAGTTCCTTATGCGTGGTGATCTTATCAGCCATCGAATCTCCCCCGATGCTTCACCCCGTCACCTCTTCACCTCTTCACCTCTTCACCTCTTCACCTCTTCACCCCGTCACCCCTACGCCAACTCGCACACCGCCGCCGCGCACTCCTCCGGCGTCGGCGCCTTGCCGTGCCACTCGTTGTTGCCGGCCATGAAGGAGACGCCTTCCCCCTTCACGGTATGGGCGACGAGGCAGACGGGCTTGCCGGTGACAGTTTTCGCGTCGGCGAAGGCGGCGAGCACGGCTGCAAGATCGTGGCCGTCCACTTCGATGACGTGCCAGCCGAAGGCGGCCCACTTGTCGGGCACCGGCTCCCAGTTCAGAATCTCGCAGATGGGGCCGTCGAGCTGGCACTTGTTGTAGTCGAGGATGCAGACCAGGTTGTCCAGCTTGCGCGCGGCGGCGCTCATCGCCGCCTCCCAGACCTGGCCTTCCTCCGCTTCGCCGTCGCCCACCATCACGTAGGTACGGTAATCCGCGCCGTCGAGCTTCGCCGCCAGCGCCAGCCCGATGCCCACTGACAGGCCCTGGCCCAGCGAGCCGGTGGAGGCTTCCATGATCGGCATGTCCGCCTTGGACGGGTGGCCCTGCAGCGGGCTGCCCAGCTTGCGCAGGGTGAGGAGCTGCTCGACCGGGAAGTAGCCGGCCTCCGCCAGCGCCGCGTAGAGAATCGGCACCGCGTGCCCCTTGCTCATGATGAAGCGGTCGCGGTTCGGGTCTCGCGGCGCCGCCGGGTCGTGGCGCAGCACGCCGCCGAAATACAGCGCGGTGATGAGCTCAGCCGCCGACAGCGATCCGCCGGGATGCCCCGACTTCGCCGCGGTGATCATGCGCACCACGTGACAGCGCAGCCGCTTCGCCAGGCAGCGCAGCTCGTCAAGGGAACGGACAGGTGATGGCACGGACATGGAGTGAACGTCTCCTTACACAGGTGAGCACCCGGCGTACCGCGATGCCGAGGTAGTATAGCAAAAAATTCGGCGAAGGGGTAGCCCGCCTCGCCAATCGTGCTCGTACTCGTAGTCGTAATCGTACTCGTACTCGAATACGGGCTTCGCTTCTTCACAGCCTGTCGGACTTCCATGTCCCGGACTGCCCGATGCGCGGTAACACAGCGCTCGGCTGCAGCAGAACCGTTTCGAGTACGAGTATGAGTCGGAGCGTGGACATCCTGTCCGCACCGTGCAGGGGAACGCGGACATCCTGTCCGCCCGTAGCTGATTTCGAGTACGACTACGATGACGACTACGACTACGAGTACGAAGGATACGCGAACCCTAGTGTGACGCATATGGGGCCGGGGGGACGAGGCCAGCGCCGATCAGCTCGCCCACCTGCCTGCCCCGATGGCATCGTGGTGGCCCGCGGGGCGGGGAGGAGAACCCCCGGTACATGGGGAATACTGATGTATGCCCACCCCGCTCCCCGATCAGGCAGTTTTTCTCCTGACATCGCTGGAGGACCAGGCGGCGCGCTTCGCGCCGCTGGCGGCGGCATATCGCCAGACCTGGCGATTGTCGGTGGCGCTGGCAGACGTGGAGGGCGCGCTGGTGGCGGGCGCGCTGCCGTGCACGGCGCACTGCGCGGCCCGGCCCGATTGCGCGGCGACGCGCCGGCGCGCCTGCGCGGAGGCGGTGCGCTGGGGCGAGCCGTCCATCCTGCTCTGTCCGGCGCATCACGTCCTCTGGGCGGTGCCGGTGATGGAGAACGCCCGGGTGTTGGGCGGCCTGGTGTCGGTGAACGTGGACAGCGCCGGCGACGACGCGGCCGCGCCGCTGCCCGCGCGGGACATCCGCCGGGCGGTCGCCGACCTGCTGGCCGCCGCCGCGCGCGCGAACCTGACGAATCTGGCGCTGCTGGAGCTGCGCCGGCGAGCGGCGGAGCGGGAATCGCAGCGCGCCGAGGCCATCCACGAGCTGAAAGGGCAGAGCTACGGCACCATCCGTGACGTCTACCTGGTGGAGGAGCCGGCGCTCATCGCGGCCATCAAAGGCGGCGACAAGGCGGCGGCGCGCGAAATCCTCAACCGCATCCTGGTCGGCATCTACTTCCTCGGCCGCGACCGTCCGCTGCTGCTGAAGAGTTTTCTGCTCGAACTGATCGTGATGATGTCGCGCAGCGCGGTGGAAGCGGGCGGCGACCCCACCGAGCTGCTCGGCACGAATTACTCCGCCTTCTCCGAGCTGGCGCGGATCGCGGGCGAGGAGGAGCTCTGCACCTGGCTGGTGGCGATGCTGGAGCGGGTGATGGACGCCATCCGCGCGAACGAGCGCTACCCGGTGAGCGTGCTGCTGGGCCGCGCCATCGCCTACATGCAGGAGCACCTGCACGAGGACATCTCCCGCGACGACGCGGCGGCGGTCGCCTGTCTCTCGCCGTCGCACTTCAGCCGCGTCATCAAGGGCCATTTCGGCCAATCGTTCACCGAGCTGCTGAACAAAATGCGCGTGGAGAAGGCGCGGGAGCTGCTCATCCGCACGGAGAAGAGCCTCATCCAGATCTGCCTGGAATGCGGCTTCAGCGAGCAGAGTTATTTTACCAAAGTCTTCCAGCGCTACATCGGCCGCCCACCGGGCGAGTTTCGGCGGCTGCACCGGGCGGTAAGGTGAGAGGGCAGGCATTCTGCCCGCACCGCGTATCATCGTGGGAGGTATCACCATGCGAAGATGGCTGTTCGGCCTGCTGGCCTGCGCCGTGTTGGGACTCCCGGCCCTGCCCGCAGGGGCGGCGGAGTCGTTCGTGCTGCGGGACTGGCTCAACCGCACGTGGCGCAATGAGCGCGTCACCTTCCCGCTGACGGCGGCACAGCTCACGGCCGCGCGGGCGGGGCAGGCGCTGGCCGGCCCGGACGGCGCGCCCGTGCCGTACCAGGTCATCACCGACGGCGCGACGCAGCAGTCATCGCTCGTCTTTCTCGCCCATCTCGATCCGTTCGAGACGCGGACCTACGCGTTCGCCGAGAACGTCGCGAACGTGGAGAGCGATCTGCGGGTCGAGGAACGCCCGGAAGGCATCGTCCTCAGCAACCGGCTGACCGGCATCGCCATCAATGCGAAGCTGGACGGCGGCGCCGGCCCCATTGCCGGCGTGAAGCTGAACTCCGGCGTCTGGGCGGGCGGCTCGACGCTCACCAGCGACCCGCCGGTGGCCAGCTATGAGGCGCGCGTGACGGCCCGCGGCCCGGTCTACGCCGAAGTGGTCGCCCGCGCGGAATTCGCCGATGGCTCCACCTGGACGCTGCGCGCGCAGGTCATCGCCAACGAGCCGGTGGTGCTCATTGATGAAATCGCCGCGGTGAAGGGGACGGCGACGTTCACCGTGAACCTGGACCGCGGTTTTGCGCCGACGAAAATCCTCTACCGCTACGGCAAACAGGTTCCCAACGGCTCACTCGGCAAGAACGAGACGGTGGATATCGGGCACGGACGCATCTTCACGCTGGAGCCGTGGCTGCGCTGGTCGGAGCAGATCAACCAGGGGAACACCTTCAGCCTGTACAAACCGGAGAGCGCGGATCTGCTGGCGGTGGGCGCGCGCGAGGCGGGCGCCTGGGTAGACCCGCAGCTCAAGCGGGACGACCAGATGCCGAATCGCGCCCTCGTGACCAAAGACGACGCCGGCATCTTCATGGCGATGGGGTTGAAAACCGGGCAGCGCAAGTGGATGTATATGGCGCTGGATCGCGCCGCCAGCCTGAAGGATCTCGATACGCGCGACGGGTATCACTCCCCGCTGCCGAACCAGACGCTCATCAAATACGGCCACTTCCCGCTGGACCTGGTGAAGGACTACGTGCTGAGCTGGGCGGGCGATCACGAGAACTACCCGCGGGTGCTGGTGACGCGGAAGGATGTCGCGCGCTTCACGGCGTCGGTGAAAGACCCGACGCCGTATGAGAAAGCGATTCCGCGCTACCTCGCCGATCCGAATCCGCTGGGGCAGTTCAACATGGAAGAGCGGATCACCGCCTATTTCGCCACCGGCGATGAGAAACTGGCTGAGTATCTGGCGAAGGGCGTCACCCAGTTGCTCCAGGGCTGCGTGGACCGGCTGGTGGTGCAGCATCGGGAAGCGCTGGGCACCGCGCCGCATCATTTCCAGGAGATCGGCTGTGCCGCGCTGCTGGCGGACGCCGTGCTGAGCCATCCGACGCTGGACCCCCGGACACGCGAGCGCCTGCTCGCGCAGTTGGCCTTCCTCGGCTACACGGTGAGCCGGCCGGAGTACTGGTCGCCGGCACGGGGGTATGCCGCCAATCCGAATATGACGACCTCCGTCTACGGCTACAAGGCGGTCATCGCCTGCGCCATCCCCTCGCACCCGCTGGCGAAGGAGTGGGCGCGGGACGCGATGGAGGAGCTGAAGGGGCAGATCAACGGCTGGTCGGACGCCAACGGCGGCTGGCTGGAAGCGCCGCACTACGCGATGGTCTCCTACGATCAGATTCTCGGCGCCTTCGTCATGGCGCACAACGCCGGCTTCAACACCTATCTTGACGAGCCGAAGATGAAGACGGTCATCAACTGGTTCAGCAAGATCTCCACCCCGCCGGATTCCCGCATCGGCGGCTTCCGCCACCTGCCGCCGGCGGGCAACACCTACCTGCAGGAGCCCACCGGCGAGTTCGGCATCGTCGCCTTCCTCTTCCGCGACCGCGACCCGGAGTTCGCCGCGCAGATGCAGTGGATGCACCGGCAGCACAAATCCTTCCCCTACCCCGGCATCGGCGGCGGGTACCCGGCCTTCGCCGGCTATCGCGCGCTGATGATTGACCCGGCCATCCCCGAGCGGGCGCCGGCGTGGGGCAGCGAACTCTTCCCGGAGACCGGCGTCATCCTGCGCACCGGCTTCCCCGACCCGCGCGAGACGCAGCTCTACCTGATCGGCGGCACGAACCACGCGCATTACGACGATGACTCCGGCAGCATCACGATTTACGGCAAGGGGCGCATCCTGGCGGATGATTTTGGGTACTACAACCCGGCGCGCGAGGATCACAGCATGCTCACCTCGCCGGTGTCCGGCGGCGGCGTCATGACGCTGAAAGGGCTCACCACGCGCCCGCAGATGGATTACACGCTGGGCGAGCGCGGCGGCTGGACGCGGCAGATCGCGCTGGTGAAGGATGCCGACCCGCTGGGGCCGAACTATTTCGTGCTGGCCGACAGCCTGCGCGTGCCCACCAGCGCCACCTGGCGGCTGTGGTGCTACGCCGAAACGGTACGGACGCGGGGGAACGCCGCGCTGGTGGTGGGCAAAGAGGACGTGGATATGGACGTCATCTTCGCCGCCCCCGCCGGGCTGGCGCTGGCCACCCGCGCCGCCACCCGCCGGGCGAACTGCGCGCTGCACCCGGATGGCCGCATGGGCGTCATGGATATGACGCAGATCGGCCTGGAGGCGCCCGTCGCCCGCGAGAACGGCTACCTGGTGGTGCTGTATCCGCGCCTGAAAGCGGAGGCCGCGCCGACGGTGACGCCGCTCGCCGGCGGCAAGGGGGTGCGGGTGGAGACGCCCGCCGGCACGGATCTCATCTTCCTGTCATCGTCGCCGTTCACCTATGATGAGGGCGGGGTGCAGTTCACCGGCACCGCCGGCATGGTGCGCGTGCGCGACGGACAATACACGCTGACGCTGGGCGCGCCCGGGCACATCGCCGCCGGCGGCAAAGAGCTGAAAGAGGGCACGGTCGCCCCGGCGTCGAACAATCTCATCCCCGGCGGGGATTTCGAGGACGGCGCGCAGCGCTTCTTCGTCGCCGACATGCCGAATTACGGCACCGCGGCGCGCCTTCACGCCGGCAGCCCGGTGCCGGGGGATGACGCGAATACGTTCTGCGCCGCGCTCACCATGACGGGGACCAACGGCATCATGGGATCGCGGGAGCCGATCTACGTGGACCCGACGAAAACGTATCGCCTGCATTGCAAATTTTTCACCGCCGCGAAATTCAGCGGCAGCATCGCGGGGTACGGGTGGAACGCGGGGGGGCAGCAGTGCAAGAACGACGCCGGCGGCGTCTGGCAGTGGAATCTGACCTCCGGGCCGCGTCAGGGGCCGACCGGCCCCACCGCGGGCTGGCAGACGCTCTCCTGCGTCATCGGTCCGGCGGGTTCCGGCGCGCCGTATAGCTGGCCGGCGGATGTCGTCTCCATCAATTTCGGCTTCTGGATGGCCGGCGACGCCGGCGCGACGGTGTATCTGGATGACATCATGATGGAAGAAGTGCCGGCGGAATGAGGGCGATGCCCGTTGCGCGGCGTTGGACCCTGGCGCGGGGCGCCCGCGGCGGTGTTCTGGGAATGATGGTGAAGGATGGACGTGGCAAACCTGGTGATGGATGAACATGTGCCGCTGGCCCCGCTGACCACCATCGGCGTGGGGGGCGCCGCGCGCTACTTGGCGCGGGTGCGCGGGCGCGCGGGCGTGCGGGCCGCCGTCACCTGGGCGGCGGACGCCGGCGTGCCGCTGATGGCGCTGGGGCGCGGCAGCAATATGCTCATCGGCGATGATGGCTTTCCGGGGCTGGTGCTGCGCGTCGGCATTCCCGGCGCCCGGGTGGTGGAGACCGGCGGCGCAGTGGAGGTCACCGTCGGCGCGGGCGTCTCCTGGGCGGCGCTGGTGCGCTACGCCGTGGCGCGCGACTGGGCGGGCATCGAGTGCCTGGCGGGCATTCCCGGCCTCGTGGGCGCCGGCCCGGTGCAGAATATCGGCGCGTATGGGCAAGAGGTCTGCGAGACCATCCTCCGCGTGGAGGCGCTCGACCTGCACACCCGGCAGACGGTCACCTTCAATAACGCGGAGTGCCGTTTCGGCTATCGCACCAGCCGTTTCCGACGCGACGAGCCCGGCCGCTACCTCATCCTCTCCGTCACCTACCGCCTCATCCCCGGCGGCGCGCCGTATATCAATTATGTGGAGCTGGAGCGCACGCTCGCCGCGTGGGCGATCAAGGACCCGACGATTCAAGATGTCTACCGCGCGGTGTGGGAGATTCGCCGCGGCAAGTCCATGGTGCTGCGCGAAGGCGACCCCAACACGCGCAGCGCCGGCTCCTTCTTCACCAACGTGCAGCTCACCGCGGCGCAGATGCAGGCGCTGGATGAGGCCATCGCCCGCGAGCTGCCCGGCGCGCGCATCCCGCGCTTCCGGCAGCCGGAGGGGAATTACAAAGCCCCCGCCGCCTGGCTCATCGAGCGCGCCGGCTTCGCGCGCGGCCATTGCGCCGGCCCCGTCGGCCTCTCCACCAACCACGCCCTCGCCATCATCAACCGCGGCGGCGCCACCGCCCGCGACGTCCTGGCCCTCGCCCGCGCCATCCGCGACGCCGTCCACGACCGCTTCGGCGTCAGCCTCGTGCCGGAACCGATGCTCATCGGCTGCGCGTGGGAGTGACCCCTGTTGGGGGGCGGGGCGTCATCGGCGCCCGCGCGTCCCCCGCTGCCCCATGACGCCGGACATGTTGGGGCGGAAGCGGCGGGCGGATGTTCTCCCCTATCTTCCCCTTGACAGCCCGCCCGTTGCGTGTTACTGTGTTAATACAATAATACAGTGCGGAGTTCCATGCGTTTTTCCGTTGATACAACCAGCGCGATGCCGGTGTACGCGCAGTTGGTGGCGCAGGTGAAGGAGGCGATTGCCGCTGGGGTGCTGCGGCCGGGGGAGAGCCTGCCGTCGCTGCGCGAGCTGGCCGGGCAGTTGCGGGTGAACCCGCTGACGGTGGCGCGCGCGTATCGCGCGTTGGAGGCGGGGGGGATCATCGTCACCGAGCACGGGCGGGGAAGCTGCGTCAGCCCGCGGGCGGCGGCGGAGCGCGCGGCCTTCCGCCGTGAGGCGCTGGAGGCGGCGGTGAACCGCCTGCTGGCGGAGGCGGCGCAGATGGGGGCGTCGCCGGACGAGGTCTGGGCCGTCCTGGCGGCGCGCATGCGGGCGAGCGCGGAACCGGCGCCCGCGCCGGGGGAGTGATCTCATGGGGACGACGGCGGTCATTGAGACGACGAAGCTGACGAAGCGTTTCGGCCGGCAGACGGCGGTGGATGCGCTCACGCTGATGGTGCCGCGCGGCAGCGTCTTCGCCTTCCTCGGGCGCAACGGCGCGGGGAAGACCACCACCATCCGCATGCTGCTGCACCTGCTGGACAAGACCGCCGGCACCGCCCGCGTGCTGGGGATGGACAGCGTGCGCGACGCGCTGGCCATCAAGCGGCGGGTGGGGTTCGTCGGCGACGGGCAAGTGCTGTACGACTGGATGTCGGTGGACGAGCTGCTCTGGTTCTGCAAGGGCTTTTATCCCGGATGGGATGATGCCGTCGCCGGCGAGATGAAAGGGAAGCTGGAGCTGCCTGGGCGGGCGAAAGTGCGCGGGCTCAGCCGGGGCGAGCAGGCGAAGCTGGCGCTGCTGCTGGCGATGGCCTATCGGCCGGAGCTGCTCATCCTCGATGAGCCCACGGCCGGCCTCGACGTGGTGGTGCGGCGCGATTTCCTGGAGGGCGTCATCGAACTCATCCAGGAAGAGGGGCGCACGGTGTTCTTCTCCTCGCACCTGGTGCACGAGGTGGAGCGCGTGGCCGACTGGGTGGGCATCATTGACCGAGGCAGGCTCATCTGCTGCCGCCCGCTGGAGGAGCTGAAGGCGCGGGTGAAACGCCTCACCCTCACCTTTGACGACCCGCCCGCCGACCTGCGGGCGCGCCTGCCCGCCGTGCTGGCGATGGAGGGCGGCGGCCGCCGGGTGGGGATGATCGTCAACGATTGCTCCGAGGCCACCCTCGCCGCCGCCCGCGCGCTGCATCCGACGGCGCTGGCAGTCGGCGACTTGAGCCTGGAAGACATCTTCGTCGCCCTCGTCGGACGGGCGGAGGAGGCGTGACATGGATGGCCGGCGCGTGTGGGGACGGCTGCTGTGGAAGGAGTTTCGCGAGAGCGGCGTGGTGCTGGCGGCGGGGGGACTCTGCGCGCTGCTGCCGGTCATCTACCGCGCGCACGCGTGGCTGCTCTACACCGGCATCGCGCTGGCCTCTCTGCTGATCACGCTATGGGCGACGTACCGTGCCCAGCGCGGCAGCGACCGCTCCCGCACGCTGCTGCCCATCGCGCCGGCCACCGGCTGGCTGGCGCTGTACCTACTGCCGCTGCCGGTGCCCCTCTTCGCCGGGGCCTGCGTCGGCGCGGCAATCTATGCCTTCGACGCGACCCAGGGAGCGCTGGGCGCCGTTCTCACCTCGGCCGCCCTGTTCATGCTCGCGCTTTTCGCCCTCTGCACCACGCTCACCCTCGTCTACTCGGCCATCCCGGCCATCATGCTCGGGACGCTCTTCCTCTACGCGCATTTTGATCCGCTCATCATGGTCGGCGCCGAGCGCCGTTTCCTGTGGATCAGCGGCGCCGCGCTGGCCGGATCGCTGCTCTGGGCGCCGTTTCTGCGGCGGCGCCGGCTGGTGAGCGGGCGTCTGGCCGTCGGCGTGCTGTTGCTGGGAGCGGTCTTCGGCCAGGCGCTGGTCGAGCATCTCCGCTCCATCTCCCCTGACGCGCAGCTCCCGACGTATCACCCGTATTTCTGCTCCGGCTCATCCGACGGCGCCGTCAGCGTCGGCTTTGTCCGGTCGCGCGGAGGCGCCCTCGCCTATCGTGATATCCGCACCAAATTCCAACGGGTCCACGACTTCGCGGACGGCGTGCTGCCGCTCGCGCTGTTCCGAGAGACGCGGGTGGTGGTGGCGGAACACGAGCCGGCGACGAGGCGCATCACGCTGTCCATCTGGGATGTGCGCGCGGCGACGGTGCGCGAGGTCGGGCGCCTGCCGGCGGCATACGCGACCATCAATGTGATCGAATACGCCTCCGTGCGGCCGGATGGCCGCTATCTGCTGCTGTCCACGCGTGCGAAAGTGGGCCGCGGGCACGACCTGTGGATCGCCGACCTGGAACGCCGGGCGGTGACGCTGGTGATGCCGAATATTCGCTCGGTATCCCTCGACCACCCCTGCACCACCTGGCAGACCGGCTGGACGGATGATGAGCGGGTGCGGCTGTCCGGCGTGGAGTTGATGCTGGCGGTGGATTTGCGCACGATGCGGGCGCGGCGGGAGACGCTGCCGCCGCCCCCGGAGGTGATGCCATGAGGCGGCTGCTGTGGAAGGAGCTGCGGGAGCGCGGCTGGTGGGGGCTGGCCTGGGCGGCGGCCATCCTCGGCGTCGCGCTGTTCGCGCACGGGCAGGCGTTCGTGGGCGACCGGGCGGAGATGGCGCTCCCCTGGTACCTGCTGCCGCTGACGCTGGCATTGCTGACGGGCGCCGGCGGCTATGCCAGCGACACGGCGCACGGGCGGGCGGGATTCCTGTGCGCGCGCCCGGTGTCGCCCTGGCAGATCTTGGGCGGCAAGCTGCTGTTCGGCGCGCTGGTGGCCTTCGGCGTGCCGCTGCTGGCGGCGGCCATCTTCTACGGCACCTGCGATGCGGTCTATCGTCCCTTCGTCACCCTGCCGCACGTGCTCGCCGGCGTGGGGGATATCGGCGGGAAGATGGGCGCCTGCTACCTGCTGGGGCTGGCCAGCTCGCTGGTGGTGCCGGGGGTGCTGGGCAGCCTGCTCACGCTGAGTTCGGTCTTCATCGTCGCCTTCGCGGCCGCCATCCTGTCACAACTATACCTCTCTGCCCACCAGTTTGCGTATATCCACCCGTTTGCGCCGACTTCTTCCGCGGTGGATCCCCAGGCTGCGTTCACGCACGAAGCGCGGGCGCTCGCGTTGCTGGTGGCGGTGGCGCTCGGCGGGGTGATCGCGGTCATCGCGGCCGCGGCGCCGCTGGCGCGTGTGGGATTGACGCTGGACACCGGCGAGCGCATCAAACGCTTCGTCGGCGCTTTCCTGCCGATCTATGCCGGGCTATGGCTGGCCGGCGCGCTGCTGCCCGTCCGCTGGCTGGCACCGGCGCTGCTGCGTACCGAGATGACCGTGGCCGCGGTGAGCCCCAGCGGTCAATATGCCTTCGTCGTGCACCAGCGGCGCTTCAATCCGCTCGGCACGGCGAATGATCTGTCGGCGGACACGTTCGGTTCCTGGGGCACGGTCGTGGCGCTGGATAGCGCGTCCGTCGTCGCGCCCGTGCCGGCGTATGGGGGCGATCCCCGGGAAATCTTCTACCACTGGTGGTGGGCGCCGGATGATACGGCGTTTTACCATCAACCGTATGATACTGCCGTGCGGATGTTCGACCCCCATCACCGGCAATGGCGCGAGCGCGTCATAGACAGGGGATTCCACCTCTTCACCGCGCGCCTGTCTCCCGACGGCCGCTACCTGTTGACACGGTTGTTGCAGGGTGGAGAGCGTATGCGTATGCATCTGCATCCGGGCCACTCGCTGGCGGCCTTCGATCTGCGGGCCGACCGGCGCTTTCGCCCCATTCAAGTCGGCGCCGGCCCCCCGGGATTCGCGGTGGCGCTCGGCGACTACTGGTGGCAGACGGCAGATACCATCGGCTACACCGAAGTGTACCGCGGGATGCGGCGCGCGCGGCACGTCAAGGTGGAAACACTGGTGAAGTAGGGGCGCGCCGTGAGCAGCTTTCGGCTGCACGGCGGCAGGTACGATGTACAGGATGCCGACAGCCTGGGCGGGCGAGCGTCCCCGTGAGCCGACTCCGGGCGGAAGTCTTATCCGTCGTGCTCACGAGGGAGTCAATCTATCGAACACGACAGACCATCACTTCCTCCCGGAGTCGGCTCGCGGGGACGCTCGCCCGCCCATATCGGGAGCGCCCGCCTGCTGCGGAGTAATGCTCTTTGCCAAATTCCTCCCGCGATGCCCGGTATTCGGTCCGTCGGCCTGATCCGGCCAGTCCACGCCGGTGGACTTCGTGGCTCCAGCCCCGGATTTCAATCCGGGGGACGGAAGCCGACCAAATGCCCTACCGCTCCCTCCCTCCCCCTGTGCCCACTGGCACGGGGGGAGGGCCGGGGAGCATATGCATCATCATAGCGTCAGTGCTCTTTTCGTACTCGTACTTGAATACGGGCTTCGCTTCTTCGCAGCGTGTCGGATCGCCACGTCCCGGACTGCCCGACGCGCGGTACCACAGCGCACGGCTGCAGCATAACCGTTTCGAGTACGAGCACGAGGACGAAGGATACGCGAACCCTAGCGTGACGCATATGGGGCCGGGGAGGCGGGACGACACCAGCGCCAATGGCGCTGGCGGAGACTACTTCGCCCCCGGCCCCGCCCCGTAATGCCGCGCCACATCCGCGTCGGTGAAGCAGCGGTCGTGAATGGCGGCCAGGTAGAAGGCGCCGAGGAAGGCGTGCTCGCCGGTGCCTTGATCTTTCAGGATGTACGGGGCGACCTGCAGATAGTAGATGTATTGATCGAAGTTGCGCGGTTGCGGGTTGAGGTGGTTGCCCAGGGTGAGGACGGCGTCCGGGCTCCAGGCGTCGGGCTTCCAGGGGGTGGCGCGCTCGCCCACCTTGGCGCCGTTCAGGTAGCAGCGGGTGAGGCGGCCGTCCCAGGTGAAGACGATGTGCTGCAGGCCGGTACGGTAGCCGGAGAAGACCGCGCCGCTCTGCAGCGTGTCCTGATGGAAGCGGCCGCGCGGGATGAAGGGGACGCCGGTGGGGATGAGCATCACCTTGGAGCTGATCTGCGCGACGGCGAGGTTGCGCGCGGGGTCGCCGGGCTTCTCCCAGGTGAGCAGGTAACCGTGCCAGTCGGACGGCGGGTAGATGGTGTCGGCAGCGATCCAGAACTCGAAGGTGGCGGCGCGGCTCTTCGCCAGCGCCAGCAGTTTGTCCACCTTCTCCGCGGTGCGGAGGTGATTCACCCCGCGCAGCGCCAGCCCCCGGCCGGGGAGCCACTGTGCGGCCGCGTCGGCGGGGATGCGCAGGTCGGCGGCGGGCGTGGCGGCGGCGCGGTCGTGGATGACGTGCCCCTGCCCCTCGTCGAAACGGTACAGCACCACCGCGCGGGAGTCGTCGCGCCCCAGCGCCGGGTCGAAGACGGGCAGCGAGAGGTGATACGACGGCGAGGTGGTCTCGCCATCCGTCGCCTGAATCCGATACCAGTGCTCGCCGGCGGCGTTCGGGGTGACGGTGACGGCCATGCCGTTCACCGCGGGCGCGGCCTCACCGGCGGGCGCCGCGCGCGGGGTGACGACCAGCCGCACCGGCTTGCCGGAGGTCGCCATCGCGCCGGGGAAGGCCAGCGTCAGCGGGCTGCCGACCTCCGCCCAATCCGGGTGCCAGGGGCTGTCCAGCGCCACCTGCGGGTCCGCGCGCGGGATGGGCGGATTGGCAAAATGCAGCCGCGCGCGGGCGACGGCGATGCCGTTGTCCGTCGTCCAGACCGCCGGCACGCCGCCGTCAAGGGGGCGCGGATCGGTGAAGGTGAGCACCGTTTTGCGGTTGATCGCCAGCTCGACGCGCGCGCCGCGCTTGTGCAGCGCCAGGCCGTACCAGGCCGTGTGGCCCCCCTGGTTCCAGAAGGGGGCGACGCCATTCGCCGCCGCCACCTCGACGCCGTTGCGCAGCAGCACGGTGCGCGTGCCGCCCTGCCCGTAGACGGCGGCATACCCGCTGCGCGGGTCCCGCCCGTCGCCGCAGATGGTGACCCCGAGATCGCGAAAATGGTGCTCGTAGGTTTCGCGCTCGCGCGGGTATTCCATCTTCGGCGCCAGGTACACCTCGAAGGACTGGTCGCCGGTGAAGCGCATTTTGTGCCAGAGGACGGCGTCGCCGCGGCTCCACCCGCCCAGGAAGGACCACTGCGGGCTGCACGCCCAGCGGGTGGTGGGCATCCACGTGCCGTCGGAGAGCCAGTCGGCCGGGGCGTCGGCGAAGGTCTCGTCGAGGACCTGACGGCCCACGACGGCGACGTCGCTCACCGCGAACGCGCCCTCCGCGCGGTAGGCGGGGCGCAGGCCATCGGCCGGGGCATTGGCGGCGAGGATGGTCTCGCCGTCCAGCTCCAGCGTCACGCGGCCGCCCTCACGGCGCAGGCGCACGCCGTAGGCCGTCTTCGCCTCCAGCGCGGGGAGGGTCTGTGTTGCCAGCATCTTGCCGCCGTGCCGCAGCGCGCAGGATAGCGTGTCGCCCGCTTGCACCACCCGCGCGTGGACGCCGCCGGCCGCGTCCGCGCCGTCGCCATTGAGGATCAGCTCCAGCGCGCCGTCGCCGGCGGGGGTGAGGGTGAGCGACAGCCGGTGATCGCCGAAATATTCCCAGCGGTGCAGGCGCAGCGCGGGCGCGGCGGGGTGCGGGAGCCAGTCATTGGCGCTGGCCGCCCATTCCGCCATGCCCTTCTCGTCCTGCTGATAGCGCGCGGAGAGCTGTACGGTGTGGTGCTCGTCCAGCAGGTCGCGCTGCAGGCCGCGGCCGTAGACGGTCACGTCGTCGAACATGGTGTCGCCGGCGCCTTCCGCGTAGAGGCCGACGCCGCCGCGCCAGGGGGCGACGGCTTTCGCGGCCAGGCGCTCCCGGTTGTCAATGCTGACGGTCACGCCCTCCAGCGTGCTGGTGACGGCGAGTTTGTACCACTGGCCGGGGAGGTAGCCGCCGCGCGCTTCGGCGAGCAGCTCGCGCTTTTCACCGGCGACACGGTACAGCCGCAGCCGGTCGCCGGTTGGGGAGCGATCATTCACCGGGCTCCAGCGCACCAGCAGGCCGCGGTCGGGGTCCGGCATATTCACCAGCACCCCGGCGGCGCCGCCGGCGGGCGGGCACACGGCGACGGTGAAAGTGTAATCTTCCCAGTGGGGCTGGCCGGCGGTGCAGATTGCGGTACCGGTGGGGACACCGGCGCTCCCAGGAGGTGCGGGGTGCAGCTCCGCGCTCCCTGCCCAGGCGAAGGGGTTTTGCGCATACTCGACCGTTTTGAAGCGGAGATAGCCGCCTTTCGGGTCGCGGTCCCAGGCGGAGAGCAGGCCCCAGCGGCCGCTCCGCACCGTCCAGCCGCCGCTCTCGTTCGCCGTGCGCATGAAGTTGTCGGCGAAGACCACGGGCTCCAGCCGCTGGGCGCGGAGTTCCCCCACCCGCCAGCCCGCGTCGGCGGCCACGGCGCCGAAACCGCCGGGGCCGCGGGGCACGGTGACGCGGGTGACGCGCGCCTCATTCAGCAACAGGTACAGGTCGGTGTCGCGGCGCAGCAGTTGCAGGCGGCAGGCTTCGCCGGGCGTGAGGGGGACGGGCAGGTTGATCCGGCGATTCTCGCCTTTCCCTTCGATCCGCACCGCCTGCCTGATGAGCGTGACGCGGATGCCGCGTTGCCCGCCCGCGTCGGTTTCCAGGGTAATCCGCGCCGCGCCCGTCTTTGCCGGGGTGAGGGTGACGGCGCAGTCATACGCCGCCGCCTCCAGCTCATCGGTGAATGGCTCGACCGCGATCCCTACGCCGGGGATCGTCAGGAGAAGAAAGGACAACCAGCACCAGAGTGAGCGCCGCATGTCCTCTTCGACACGCGGAAGGGGGAAAGGTTTGAGAAAAAACGGCGCGCGGAGTATGAATCCGCGCGCCGCGACCATCACCATGTGCAGTGGGCAACTTACGCCTTCGCCTCTTCTCCCGCCTGCGCCGGCAGCGCCGCCGCCACCACCTCGGCAATGTCCTTCACGCCGACGCGCGGGTCGGCGTCCACGTCTTTGAGGCCGTCCTCGAACATCGTCAGGCAGTAGGGGCAGGAGACGCAGATGGTGTCGGGCCGCGTTTCCAGCGCCTCGTGCACGCGGGCGATGTTGATGCGCGTGCCCAGGTGCTCTTCCATCCACATGCGGCCGCCGCCGGCGCCGCAGCAGAAGGAGTTTTCCCGATGGCGCGCCATCTCCGCCGGGGCCTGGCCGGTCGCGGCCCGGATGACGGCGCGCGGGGCGTCGTAGATGCCGTTGTGGCGGCCCAGGTAGCAGGAGTCGTGGAAGACCACGCGGCCGATGGCCGCCGCGTTCACCGGCAGCCGCCCCTCGGCGATGAGCCGCTGGATGAGCTCGGTGTGGTGGATCACGTCCAGCTCGATGCCGAACTGGCGGTAGTCGTTCTTCAGCGTCGAGAAGCAGTGCGGGCACTGGGTGATGATCTTCACCACGCCGCGCCGGCGGAAGAGCTCGATGTTGTGGCGCACCATGCGGTCGAAGGCATATTCGTTGCCCAGCCGCCGCAGGCTGTCGCCGCAGCACATCTCGTCCTTGCCGAGGATGCCCCAAGAGATGCCGGCGGCGTCGAGGATGGCGGCGACGGCCAGCGACACCTGCTTGTTGCGCGCGTCGAACGCCCCCGCGCAGCCGACGAAGAAGAGGTATTCGGTCTCGTCCGAGAAGGGCTTCGCCTCGATGTGCGCGCACCACTTCGTGCGCTCGGAGGGCGCGATGCCCCACGGGTTGCCGCGCTGCTCCATGTTCTCGAAGAAGGTGATGACCTCTTCGGGGAAGCGCGCCTCTTCCTCCACCAGCGTGCGGCGCAGCTGGAGGATTTTCGGCATCTGCTCGATGAAGACCGGGCAGACTTCCATGCACGCGCCGCAGCTCGTGCAGGACCAGATGGTGTCCTCGGCGATGGTGCCCTCGGCGTGCGGGCCGATGAGCGCGAGGCCGGGCTGCTGGCCGGCGGCGATGCGCTCCCCGTTCGCCAGCAGGTTCACCTTGATGTCATGCACCACCTCGCGCGGGTTCAGCGGCTTGCCGGTGCGGAAGGCCGGGCACACGTCGGTGCAGCGCCCGCATTCGGTGCAGGAGTAGGAGTCGAAGAGGTCTTTCCAGGTGAAGCGGTCCACGCGCCCCACGCCGTACTCCGCGCCCACTTCAAAGGTCTCGGTGGGCAGCGTGTTCGCCCTGCCGAGCCGCTTGAAAAAGCAGTTCGGGATGGCGGCGAGGATGTGCATGTGCTTGCTGAACGGCAGGTAGTTGAGGAAGGCGAGCAAGATGATGGCATGTGCCCACCAGAAGCCGGTGGCCAGCACATGGATGGTCGCCTCCGGAAGGCCAACCAACAAGTGAGCGATAGCGTTTGACACCGGCATAGGCGGCAGGTAGTTAAATCCGGTCTGGAAACCAAGGTGTGGGGCGTTCTCCGCCGCGTGCGAGCCGAAGAAGGCGACCATGAGCAGCGCGATCATTGTCAGGATGACGAAGGCGTCCTTGCTGCGCGCCTCGATGTAATCCGGCGGGAAGAAGAGGCGGCGGGCGATGGCGATGCCGATGACGACGAGCGTGAGCAGCGAGACAAGGTCAAACAGTCCGAAGATGGGGCCGGAGATCGAAGTCGGCAGCCAGGCGGCGATGCCCCACTGCGTATTCAGCCCGGCGATGACGAAGTCGGCGTTGGCGACGGCCAGCACCAAAAAGCACCAGAAGATGACGAAGTGGTTGAGGCCGAAGGGACGCGCCACCACGCGCTTCTGGCCGAAGGCGAAGAGCAGCATGTTCCCCACGCGCGTCCAGACGTGGCTCAGCCGGTCTTCCGGCTTGCCCAGCGCCACCAGCCGGAAACGGCGGATGCAACTGACGATAAACAGCACCACGCTGACCGCGAGGACCGCGGCGAAAATCTGCGGATAGCCCATGTCACCCTCATTTAGCGAAATTGACAATTCACAATTCACAATTGTCAATTTGAAATTCCCCTACCCCTCCGCGCCGTTGGCCAGCGGGATGCCGCGCTGCTGCTTGATCTCCCGGATTTTGCGGGTGAGCGCGGGGACGATTTTGAACAGGTCGCCGACGATGCCGTAGGTCGCCACCTCGAAGATGGGGGCATCCTTGTCGCGGTTGATGGCAATGACGATATCGGAGTCCTGCATGCCCACCAGGTGCTGGATGGCGCCGGAGATGCCGCAGGCGATGTAGATCTTCGGGCGCACGGTTTTGCCGGTCTGTCCCACCTGGCGATCCTGCGACATCCAGCCGGCGTCCACCGCGCTGCGCGAGGCGCCGACCACGCCGCCGATCTCGTCCGCCAGCTCGCGGACGATGGCGAAATTCTCCTTATTCATCAGCCCGCGCCCGCCGGCGACGATGATCTCGGCGGCGGCGATGTCAATGGACTCCTTGTGCTTCGCGTCGAGCAGCACGTCCAGCACCTTCACGGTGAGGTCGTCCTCGTTCGGCGCGAAATCGTCGCGGATGATTTCGCCCGCGCGCCCCGCCAGCCGCGGCGGCGTCGGCATCACGTGCGGGCGCACAGTGGCCATCTGCGGGCGGTTGCGGTCGCAGAGAATAGTGGCCATGATGTTGCCGCCGAAGGCCGGGCGGGTCTGCATCAGGTTGCGCTGGTCGTCAATGGCGAGGCCGGTGCAGTCGGCGGTGAGACCGGTGGCCAGCCGGGTGGCGACGGCGCCCGCCAGGTCGCGCCCCAGGCCGGTGGCGCCCATGAGGATCACTTCCGGCTTGTAGGTCTCAGTCAGGTGGCAGATGGCCCGCAGGTACGGCTCGGTGCGGTAGCATTGATAGACGGGATGGTCGAGCAGGTAGACCTTCTCCGCGCCGTAGGCGAAGGCTTCCTCCGCCAGGTGCGCGACCGCGTGGCCGATGACCACCGCGCACAGCTCGACGTCCAGCGTCCCCGCCAGCTCGGCGCCTTTGCCCAGCAGCTCCCAGGAGACGCCGGCGGCCTGGCCTTCGGTCTGCTCGACGAAGACCCACACGCCGCGATACTGCTTCAGCATCGCCGCGAGTTGCGCCTCTTCGGGGTCCACCTCCTCGGCGGGCGCGGCCTCACCGGCGGCCTGCGCGGCCAGCTCGTCGAGGATCTTTTGCTCTTCCGGGGTGAAGAACATCTCAAGCGCGGACGCCGGGCAGACCTTCACGCACTTGACGCAGCCGATACACTTCGCGAGGTCAATGATCGGCGCGCCGGCATCGTCCATCACGATGGCCGTCACCGGGCAGGCGCTCTCGCAGCGCGCGCCGCACGCGATACAGGTATTGGGGATCAGCCGGGCCTTGCCGCGCGGCCGCTTCGGTTTCTTCTGTTCCATGCCGTGTCCTTCACTCACGCGCCACTACAGGGGCAGCAGGTCTTTGCTCATCAGACGCGCGATCAACAGCTCGGCGGCGCCGTCGGGGTCGTGCGCGCCGTCGCCGAGTATCTCGCCTTTGTCGCGCTCCGGCGAGAAGATGCGGTTCACCTTCGTCGGGGAGCCTTTCAGCCCGATGGTCTCGGGGGCAATGGTCATCACCGCATTGCTCCAGACGGGGATCTCCGCCTGCTCGGCGGCGAGGCGCATCGGCACGGTGGGATAGCGCGGGCGATTGATTTCGCGCACCACGGTGAGCACGGCGGGCATCGGCGCCTCGACGATCTCATGCCGGCCTTCGAGCTTGCGGCGCACGCGCACCCGGCGCGCCGCCAGGTCGAGGTGCTGGATCTGGTCCACCAGCGTGAGCTGGGTGTAGCCGAGGCGGGTGGCGATGCCCGGCCCCACCTGCGCGGTGTCGCCGTCAATGGTCTGCTTGCCGCAGAGCACGACGGCCACCTCTTCCCGTTCGTTCAGGCGTGTGATGGCCGCGGAGAGCACCTGGCTGGTGGCGAGGGTATCCGCGCCGCCGAAGGCACGGTCGGAGAGCAGCACCACCTCGTCGGCGCCGGCCGCCAGCGCCTTGCGCAGCGTCACCTCCGCGTTGGGCGGGCCCATAGAGATGGCCGCCACGCGGAAGCCGTAGCGGTCTTTCAACCGCAACGCCTCTTCCAGCGCGTGCGTGTCATACGGGTTCATGATGAACGGCACGCCTTCGCGAATGAGGGTATTGGTCACCGGGTCAATGCTGACCTGGGTGGTATCCGGTACCTGTTTGATGCAGGCCACCACGAGCATGGAACTACCTCTCCCGCCGCCGCGCGCATCCGCCGGCGCGGTGATTTCAAAATTGCCGGTCTATTCTAATACAAACACCGGGGCGGGGCAACACTTTTCGCTAACTTCGTGAACGAAAGAACGAGAATTGTTGAGAAATTTTTCACGGTAATTGGCCGGACGCCCGCGCGCCGACGCCAGGGGAAGTGCTGGCACACCGCAACCAGGCGCGGCCGTCGGCATCCGGCAATGCCCGTACCGGGGCCGCGGAGTTGCACTCCGCACAGCCTGGCCCTGACCGCGGCACGGACGTGACGATGCTCCGGGCGGGCGATCCCGAAATGGGCGGGCGAGCGTCCCCGCGAGCCGACTCCGGTAGGAAGTCTCATCCGTCGTGCTCGCGAGAGAGCCTATCTGACGAACACGACTTCCATCACTTCCTCCCGGAGTCGTCCCGATGGCATCGGGATCGCCCGCCCATTTTGCGCGCGGCGGTGCGGCCCGCGTCCGGGCGTCACCTGTCCCCATCTTCCGGGGATGAGAGGCCCGCCCGCCAGTTGCCGACCGCCTCGCTGGTGCGCAGGGCGCGGCCGTAGACGCGCAGGTGGCGGACCGCCGGGGCAAGATGGAGCGTGTCGCCGCCGTTGGCCTCGCGCAGCGTGGGGCTGAAGCGCCCCCAGCCGAACTGCCGCGCCGCGCCGCCGTCGTTGAGCAGGCCGTCAATGACGACGGTGATGATCTTCGGCCCGCCATCCACGGTGACGACGAGGTGGTGGCGCGCGCCCGCGGTCAGCAGGCCGGGATCGCCGGCCCACCGGCACTCCTGCCGGCCGTCATTGAGGAGAAGCTCCGCCGCGCCCGCCTCCGCCGTGCGCAGGCACAGCCCCTGTCCCCACGGCGCGCGGGTGTCGAGGAGCGCCTGGCCGGGCGCGAGGGCGGGCAATTCCAGCCAGAGATCGAGGCTGAAGCCGGCGCGCACATCCCGCGCGCCGTGGGTGGGGCTGGCGTAGTCGCGCTCCAGAAAACGCGGCAGCGCCGGCATCGGCGCCGTATCCGCCGGCCCGTCCACCTCCAGCAGCAGGCCCTCCCGCGCCACCGTCCGGTTTTCCCATTGTCCAAAAAGGCCGTCCAGCAGGGCCGGCGCAATGGCATGCACGCGCGCGGTGTGTTTCTGCGTCTCGGTGAGGTAGTAGCGGTCGTCCTCAACCACCAAGTCGGGGTAGCTCATGCGCACGTAGGGATCGTCGTCGTAGAGGAGGATTTCCGGCTGCGACCACGCCAGCATCCGCCCCGCGGGCGTCTCCACCTCCCGCCCGGCCATCAGCCAGGCGGGATTGCGGTCCTCGTAGGGCAGCCAGTCGTGATTCGCCTGGATGAACGCCCCGCCGTGGTTGTGGAACCAGTAGAGGAACATCCCGTTCGGGCAGCGCCAGGCGAAGTTTGCCGCGCGCGGATGCTTGACGCGACGGAGTGACGCGGCGACATCGTGATCTCCGCGGCCCCCGGCGGGCGCGTAGGTCAGGAAGGCCGGCTCGGTCCAGGTGTGCCCGCCGTCGCGGCTGTAGGCGCAGGCGGGCCAGCCGGCGATGGTGCGGTAGACGCAAAACAGCGTGCCGTCGCTCAGCGCGGAGAGGCTCTGCTCCTCGGCGACGCGGAAGCCGCCGGCGGGGGCGCGCAGGCCGATCTCGCCGTCCGGGAGCGTTGCAAAGCGAATCCGCGCCGGGTCGCGCTCGGTGAGGAGGTTGTCGCTGCGCATGAACGCCCCCTCCGACTGCGCAAAAAAGCCCGCGCCCATCGCCCCCACCTTGTGCAGCACTAGGTAGACGGCGTCGCCGAGGATGAGCGGGCGGCCGACGTTCCAGAAGAAGCGCAGCGCGCCGCCGTAGACGTTCTCGCGGTCGCAGGCGAACGCGCGCACCGGCACGTCGTAGCGCTCCGCCGACCAGCTTCGCCCGCCGTCGTCACTGTACTTGAAGACATAGTGGCCCAGCGAATCCACGCGGGTGAAAACGCCGCCGTCCTCCGTCTTCACCGCCGCCACCCGGTCGGTATTATGGGTGTAAAAGGCGTAGATGCGCCCATACGGCGTCTTCAGCAGCACCGCGTAGGAGGCTTCCGGCCCGTCCGCCGGCTCCACGTCCACCGGCGCCGACCACGTTGTGCCCCGGTCGGTGCTGCGCATGCTGATGATGTGCTGCCCGCTGGCACCCTCCACGCTGCCGCTGGTGGTCAAGACGCACAGCCACGCCCCGTCATCCGTCCGGACGATGTACGGCTGATCGGCATAGCGCTCGGTCGGGATTTCGCAACCGTTGCCGATATGCCGGGGATCGGGGATCGTCATGGCGCCACCTCCGCCGGTGATTCTTGGCTGCCCGCGAGGAAGTTCCTCTTGGGGCGCGAAATCATTGGAAACCCCGGTGAACTTTTTCGCGCCCTCCGCCGTACTGTCGAAAAGCATGCGGGGGGACGCCGATGATTTGTCCATTGACGCTGGAGCAGGACCCGCGCCCGCGGATGAGGGCGGGCGGGACGGCCGCCGGGATCGGCGGGCGGGGAAAGGAGCGTGCCGTGAGTCCGGATATGACGGCGCTGTCGGACGGCGCGCTGGTGCTCGCCTGGCAGCGCGGCGACAACGAGGCGCTGCGCGCCCTGGTGGACCGCCACCGCGCCGCCGCCTTCGGGCTGGCGCTGCGGCTGTGCGGCAACCGCGACCGGGCGGAGGACTTGGCGCAGGACGCCTTCCTGCGCGCGCTGTCGAAGATCGGCCGGTACAACACCGATCTCCCCTTCCGCCCCTGGCTCTTTCGCATCCTCGGCAGGCTGTTCATTGACCAGGTGCGGGTCGGCGGCGCGACCGTCGAAGCATGCCCGGACGCGCCGACCGGCGGCAATCCCGACAGCGACCTCTTCGTGCAGGGCCTCCTCGCCACGCTCTCACCGCAGCAGCGCGCCATCCTCGTGCTGCGCGAGCTGGCCGGGTTGAGTTACGAGGAGCTCGCCCTCTACTTCCACGTGCCCATCGGCACCGTCCGCTCCCGGCTGGCGCACGCCCGCATCGCGCTGAAAGACGCCTACCTGCGCCTGACGAAGGAGGTGGCCCAATGAGCGCCTGCCCATCCCGCGAACTCCTCCACCTCTACGCCATGCAGCAGGTCGGCGATCCGGCGGATACTGAGTCGCGCGAGGCGCCTTCCCGCCACGCGCCGGATTTCGACTCGCCGTTAAGCGACGCTGAATACGTTTTTATTCGCGAACACCTGCGCGTCTGCGCCGCCTGCCGCGCGGAGCTGACCGACGCGGGGCGGGCGCTGGCGACGCTGGGCGAGGAGCTGCCCGCCGACCCCGGCGCGGAGTTCACCGCTGCCGTGCTGGCGCGGGCGAAACGCCCCGTCATCCGCTGGCCGCGCTGGTGGCCGCCCGTCGGCCGGGTGATGGCGTGGGGCATTCCCGCCCTCGCCGCGCTGCTCATCCTCGGCATCTGGCTGTGGCCGGGGCAGGCGGGCAACAACCGCATCGTCGTCGCCGCGCCGCTGTCCGTTTACGCGGACGGCCCCTTCGTGCTGCCGGTCATCGTCACCGACGCTCAGGGCCGGCCGTCGCCGAACAGCCGCGTGGTCATTCGCGCCCGCGATGGCGCCGCCAACACCACGCGCGTCGTCTACCGCGGCCGCACCAATGACGAGGGCCTGTGCGCGGCGAAGCTGACGGTCGCGTCATCGAACTCCGGCAACACCTACCGCACCCTCGACATCGCCGTCACCACCCCGCGCGGCGCGAATACCCTCAAGGTGCCCATCATGGCGGAGCCGGCGGAGACGCTGCATCTCTCCACCGACAAGCCGCTCTATCAGCCGGGGCAGACGGTGCACATGCGCGTCCTCTGCCTGCACCGCACCGCCACCACGCCCATCGCCGGGCGCGAGGTGACCATCGCCGTGCGTGATGGGCGCGATACCCTGCTCTTCAAAACGACCGAAACAACCTCCGCGTGGGGCGTTGCCACGGCGGACCTGCCGCTGGACAGCGAGGTGGAGACCGGCGACTATACCATCGAGGCGACGGCGGGCGAGGAATCCTACACCCGCACCATCACCGTCTCCCGCTACACGCTGCCAAAATTCAACGCGGCGCTGGCCACCTCGCGCGGCTGGTATCTCCCCGGCGAGACGCTGCGCGGCACGGTGGATGCCAACTACTTCTTCGGCAAGCCGTGCGCGGGGGCGTCGGTGCGCCTGGAGGCGCTGCCCGCCACCGGGCTTGACGAAGACGCGTTCGCCACCCGCGCCGGCACGGCGGACGCGCAGGGCCGCTTCGCCTTCGCCATCCCGCTGCCGGCGAAGCTGCACGGCTCCCCGGAGCACGGCGGCAACGCCGCCGTGCTGCTGAAGGCGCGGGTGACGGACGCCGGCGGGCACACGCGGGAAATCTCGCGCGCCTACCCGGTGTCGAAGGAGGCCATCCTGCTGAGCGCGCTGCCGGAAGCGGGCGCGCCGGTGGTGGGGGTGGAGAACGAGTTCTACCTGGTCGCCTCCTATCCCGACGGCTCGCCGGCGCGGGCCACCATCCACGCGACGCAGCCCCTGCCGGCGACGGTGCGCACCGACGAGCAGGGCATCGGCGTCATCCGCTACACCCCGCGCGATGGCGCGGTACAGGTCATGGCGACCGCCGAAGACGCCGCCGGGCGCACGGGCCGCTTCACCGGCACCCTCACCTCGGTGGGCGCGCGCCTGGGGAAGACCGAATACCTGGCGGAAACGGGCCTGCTGGAGGTGGCCGCGCCCACCATCCTCATCCGCACGGATCAGCCCGTGTATCGCGTGGGCGACACCGCGGACATCCTGATCCGCGCGCCGGGGCAGCAGGGGCCGCTCTTGCTGGAGCTGACCCGCGACAAGCAGCCGGTGCTCACCCGCACGGCGGACCTGGTGGACGGCCGGGCGCGGGTGTCGGTGCCCATCACCGCCGACTGCGCGGGCCTGCTGGCGCTGCACGCCTTCCTGCCCGGCGCGCTGATGACCGGCGGCGAAGACGGCGGCGGCTCGCGCTACATGACGCCCGTACTCGCCGCGCAAGGCAGCCGCACCATCGTCGTGCAGCCCGCGGAGGAGTTGACGGTCGCCATCGCCGATTTGCAGACCGCCCGCCCCGGCGAGGACCAGCCGGTGACGCTGAAGGTGACCGACCCCGACGGCAGGGGCGTGCCGGCGGCGGTGGGATTGAGCGGCGTGGATGAGGCCGTCTTCGCCCTCGAAGACCAGCACCCCGGCCTCGCCCGCGTCTTCTTCCTGCTGCGCCAGCAGCTCAACGCGCCCACCATCGAGGTGCATGACGAGGGCCTCCCCGCGCGCTGCCGCGTGGACGAGACCATCCCCGACCACCCCGCGGCGGCGAAGGTGGCGATGGCCGCCTACGACATGCTCCCGCTGCTGCAGGTGAACCGTTTTGGCGAGCGCGAGGCGGAGTGGGCGCGCGCGAGTGAACGGGAGAAGCGCACAGTAGCCACCTGGGTCATTATACTCGTCCTCGGCGTGACGATGATGGCTACCTACCTCGTCCGGCGCTGGTTGCACAATGCGACCTCGCCCCAGCATGAAACCTCGCTGGGCTGCCTGGTGCCGCTTGGCCTCTTCCTCTCCATCGGATCGCTTGCCATTCTTACAGGGCTTATCAGCACCGCGCAAGATATAGAATACGATCCCGGCCCATTTACACTCTTCCTTATCTTCGGTGGGATATGGGCATTGCTGCTGATTTTCATCCGTCGGGTGAGTATGCGCATAGATCTTATCAGCGTGGCGCTGACGATGGCGATTCTCGCCATCATCGCCGCCATCCTCTTCCCCGTCTTCGCGAAAGCGCGGGAGAAAGCGCGGCAATCGTCGGCAACGAGCGTGCGCCAGTTGCAGGCTGCTATGGATATGGCGCAACAGGATAACCCGCCCGCCGCGCGGAGCGGCGTCTCGCCGGCGTCCATCCGCGTGCGCGAATATTTTCCGGAGACGCTGGCGTGGCTGCCGGAGATCGTCACCGACGGCAAGGGGGAGGCGGCGGTGACGCTGCCGGCGGCGGACAGCATCACCACCTGGCGGCTGAGCCTGCTGGCGCACACCAAAGACGGCCGCATGGGCAGCGCGGACATCCCCTACACCGTCTTCCAGGAGTTCTTCGTGGAGCTGGACGTGCCGGTGCAGTTGACGGTGGGCGACCGCTTCACGCTGCCGGTGGCGGTGCATAACTACGCGAAGACGCGCCAGACCATCGCGCTGACGCTGGAGACGGCGGACGGCCTGCTCCCCGCCGGGGAGGAGACCGCCGGCATCACCCTGGACGCCGGCGCGGTGGGCACGGTGCGCTTCCCGCTCCGCGCGGACGCCGCCGGGACGGGCGCCGTCACGGTGCGCGCGCACGGCGCCAGTCAGGGTGATGCCGTCACGCGCACCATCCCCATCGTGCCGCGCGGCGAGCGCATCGCCATCACCCGCAACGGCGTGCTGCGCGGGTCGGCGACCTTCACGGTGAACCTGCCCGCGGAGGCGGATGTCGCCACCAGCGACCTGGCCCTGCGCCTGTATCCCGGCCCGGTGAGCCAGGTGCTCGGTGGGCTGGAGGGCCTGCTGCAGCAGCCCTACGGCTGCTTCGAGCAGACCACCGCCACCACCTACCCGAACATCATGGTGCTGCGCTACCTGCGGGAGAGCACATCGCAAAACGTCGAGGCCATCGCGAAGGCGCAGCGCTACGTCATGCTCGGCTATCAGCGGCTGCTCAGTTTCGAGGTGAAGGGGGGCGGCTTCTCGCTGTTCGGCGCGGCGCCGGCGGAATTCGGCCTCACCGCGCTCGGGCTGGCGGAGTTCCAGGATATGGCGACGGTGCAGGCGGTGGACGAAGCGATGCTGGCGCGTACCGCCGGCTGGCTGAAGGCGAACTGGGGCAAAGCGGACCCCATCGCCCGCTCCATCGCCGCGCTGCCGCTGGCGCAGGCGGGTGAGGGGGCGCTCGCGGGGTTGTGGCTGTCTGAGCGCGCGGCGCGGGTGAAGACGCTGCCCACCTATGAGCTGGCGGTGCTGGCGCAGGCGGCGGCGAAATTGTCCCACCAGGAGGCGTACCGCTTCGTGGAAGAGCTGACCGCCCGCGCGACGACGGATGCGGACGGCGCCCACTGGTCGCGCGCCGAAGGAAATTATCACGGCGGGCTGGCGCACCGCGAGCTCTGGTTCGGCTGGAACGACGTGGAAACCACCGGCCTCGCGGTGCAGGCGCTGGCGACCGACCGCGCGCAGGACGCGCTGGTGCGCAAGGGGTGCGACTTCCTCGTCGCCAGCCGCGATGCCAACGGCGGCTGGAACGGCACGCAGTCCACCGTGCAGGCGCTGCGCGCGCTGCTGGCGGTGAATCAGGCCGCCAGCCGCGGTGACGTCACGGTGACGGTGAACGGCGCGCGTGCCGACACGGTGACGCTGGCCGGCGACGGCGTGGTGGCGGCCTCGAAACTGAGCCGCTACCTGCGCCACGGCGCGAATACCGTCACCCTCACCGCCGACGACGGCGTCTCGCCCGCCTGCCAGGTGGTGGCGCGCTACTACAGCGAGCGCCCGTGGCGGGCGGCGGCCGCGCGCAACCCGGTGACGGTGACATACGACAAGACGCTGTTGAAGAGCGGCGACGTGGCGACGGCGAACGTGACGGTGCTGCTGCCCGCGCGCGCCGACATGGCGATGGTGGACCTCGCCATCCCGCCCGGCTTCCTGCCCTTCGTCGAGGACCTGGAGCGCATGAAGGACGCGGGACGGATCGAGCGCTACGAGATGGCCGGCCCGCAGCTCATCTTCTACCTGCGCGCGCTGCCGGCGGGCACGCCGGCGCAGTTCCGCTATCGCCTGCGCGCCCTCTTCCCGGTGACCGCCACCGTGCGGCCCTCGACGGTGTATCCGTATTATGAGCCGCAGACCCGCTACCAGAGCGCGCCGGGGAAGATGGAGGTGCTGTGAGGGGTGGGGACGGTGTTGTCGTACCGGATCATCCGCTGCGCGGGCAGCGGCAGGTTTCCTTGCCAGTGCCGGCGGGGTAACCTGTGGAAACCGGGAAGATCATCTCCCCTCACCCTCTTGATGTCGGAGGTTATCGTGATGCGCGGACTGTTGACGTGGTGTACGCTCTGTATCGGATTGGCGCTGGCGGCGCTGCCCGCGGCGGCGCAGGGGGTGCCCTGCGAGGACGCCGGCGACTGCGCGGCGGACCCCGGCCCGCAGGCGCGGGCCTACAAGAAGGAACTCCTCTTTATGTCGCCGGTGGGTTACGTGCGCTGGGTGCACTTCATGGAGACGAAGGTCTGGCTCACGCTGGAGGAGGCGGCGAAGCTGCTCGCTGAACGGGGCTTGCCCGATCAGCCGGCGTAGACCCCATCCGCTTGGGGACAATCATCCCATGCCTCCGTGCCGTCCGGGCGGAGGCACCATCCCAGGGTAAAAACTTGATAGTTTGGTCCCATCCCTGAAGGGACAGACTACGCATGGCACGGGTGGACTGTGCCCGACACGGGCCACGGCGTGCCAATCTGGCCATGCGCAGTCAGTCCCAGTGGTACCGGACGCCGGTAGCGGCCAGGGGTCAACGGTCCCCACGGTCGAGCAGCCGGTCGGCGATCTCCTCCCAGGGCTCAAAGGGGTGAAACCCCTCGCCGCGCTCGCGCAAGGCGTCGGCCAGCCAGGCGCGGGCGAAGCGGCGTGCCGGCGGGACCATCAGCGCCGGCGGCAGGTCGGGCGGCCCGTCGCCGGCGAAGGCGATGACCGGATGCCGCATGCGCAGGTCCGCCATCAGCGCCGCCTTGTCAATGCCGGTGGAGGGCGTGACATACGGCGAGTCTTCCGGCAGGCGCATGACGAGCCCCCGCCCCTCCACGAACGCGCCGGGGTTGGCGTGCAGCGTCACCGTCACCCCCGCGTCCGCCAGCAGGCGCTCGATGTACCACGCGCAGCCGGCGGAGGCCACCACTACCTGCCACCCCGCCGCCCGCAGCCGGCGCACCGCCGGGCCAAACGCCGGGTCTACCTCCATGCGCGCGGCCAGCGCCAGCACCTCTGCCTCCGATTGGCGGATGCGGAGGAAAATCTCGGCGAGCGCCTGAAAATGCGTCAACCGCCCCGCTAAAAACATCCCCCAGAAGTCGGGCGTGCCGGGCGGCATCAGCTCCTGGCGCACCAGGTCATAAAAATCGCGCCGGGCGATGGTGCCGTCGAAATCGGTGACGAGGAGCGGGGCGGGCGGGCTGTCGGTCATAATACCGATGATAGCGGAGCGGCGGCGGCGCGGCAAGAGATGAAGCGGTGCCACAAACGTGCGCGGGTTCCGCGTCAGGACTTTTCAGATGTCCTAACAATATCTTACGCAAGCGTCGTGCTGATGGTGGTATAATATTCAACGAGTGAGGTCTCGTGGTACCACGCTCGCTTCATGAGTTGGAGAAACAGACATGACGATGAAAGAACTGCTCGATGAGGCGCTTTCGCTGCCGGTTGAAGATCGGGCGATCCTGGCCGATACGCTCCTGCGCAGCTTGAATGTGCCGGATCCGGCCAATGACGCCGTATGGGTCGCAGAAGCCAAACGCCGCCTGCACGCCATGCGCTCCGGTGCAAGCGATGCCATCCCCGGTGAGCAGGTATTCGACGAGATACGTCGCCGGTTCACGAAATGAACTACTCCTTTCACCGTGACGCCAGGGTTGAGTTCTTCGCGGCGATTGATTATTTATGAAGAGTGCGAACCGGGCCTTGCGGCGGTTCAGCATATCCTGAGTTTCCCTACCGCTTGGCCCGAACTCGATACCGGCATCCGCCGATGTCAACTTCAGCGTTTCCCCTACGGCATCATCTATGCTACCGAACAAGACGCCATCCTGATTATCGCCATCATGCACCTGCATCGAAGGCCAGGATATTGGCATACCCGACGGAAGTGATACTGAGAAACTGTTTCGAAAGTCGGCGTCGTCGGATCGGGGAGGATCGCTCGTGGCTGGCTGCGGCGGAGGACCGACAGTGTACTGGGAAGTACATGCCAGGCCCTCCGCCGCAGTCAGGCGCGAGCGAGACCCGCGAGGCGGCGGCGAATACTTTCGAAACAGTTTCTGAGATAGCGTGCTTCCGCTTCACAGCCGACGGCCAGACATCATCGGCTCCCAAAGAACCGCACCGATCGCCGAAGAATTTTTCTCAATCTTTTCTCCTCCGTTCCCCTTTCCCATCACCGATGACTCTGGTATACTTCCCGCCGGAAGTCCAGTTTGCAGGGGGCACCGATGAAGAACGCGTTGATGGTCTGGGGCGGATGGGACGGCCACGAGCCGAAGCAGTGCATAGATGTCTTCCACCCGTTCCTCGAAGCACAGGGGTACGCCGTGCGCGTGAGCGACACGATGGACGTCTACCTCGACGAGGAGTACCTGCGCTCGCTGAGCCTGATCGTGCCGGTGTGGACGATGGGTTCGATCACCGGCGAGCAGGAGCGCGGGCTGCTGAACGCGGTGCAGAGCGGCGTGGGCATTGCCGGCTGGCACGGCGGCATGTGCGACGCCTTCCGCCAGAACACCGAGTATCAGTTCATGACCGGCGGACAGTGGGTGGCCCACCCCGGCGGCGTCATCACGTATACGGTGAACATCACGTCCGATGATCCCATCGTCGCCGGCCTCGGGGATTTCGCGATGGAATCCGAGCAGTACTACATGCACACCGATCCGGGCAACGAGGTGCTGGCCACCACCACGTTCAGCGGCGAGCACTGCCCGTGGATCGCGGGCACGGTGATGCCGGTGGTCTGGAAGCGCCGGTGGGGCGCGGGCCGCGTCTTCTACACCTCCCTCGGCCACGTGGCGAAGGATTTCCAGGTCCCCGAAGCGCGCACCATTGTGGAGCGGGGGATGCTGTGGGCGAGTAAATAACATCAACGATGACTCTCCCGGCGCTTCCCTCTCCCCTGAATGGGGAGAGGGAAGCGCCGGATCATTCGAGAAAAGGTCGAGGCACCAACCATGTCATTGAGACCCGTGAACGTTGGCATTATCGGCTGCGGCTCCATCAGCGGGGCGTACTTTTCGATGTGCCCGGAGTTTGCGCTGCTGCGCGTGGCGGCCTGCGCGGATCTGCTGCCCGAGCGGGCGGCGGCCAAAGCGGCGGAGTATGACATTCCGAAGGCCGGCACGGTCGAGGAGCTGCTCGCCGACCCGGAGATCGAGATCGTCGTCAACCTGACCATCCCGCGGGCGCATTTCGACGTGGCGATGCGCGCGGTGCAGGCGGGCAAAAGCGTGTGGAACGAAAAGCCGCTGACCATCACCCGCGCGGAGGGGCGCGCGCTGCTCGACGCGGCGGCGGCGAAGGGCGCCCTCGTCGGCTGCGCGCCGGACACCTTCATGGGCGCCGGCAACCAGACCTGCCGCAAGGTCATTGACGACGGGCTCATCGGGGCGCCGGTGGCGGGGGCGGCCTTCATGCTCTGCCACGGCCACGAGAGCTGGCATCCCGACCCGGAGTTCTACTACAAGGTCGGCGGCGGGCCGATGTTCGACATGGGTCCCTACTACCTCACCGCGCTGGTGAACCTGCTGGGCCCGGTCAACCGCGCCTGCGCCTCCACCCGCGTCACCTTCCCCACCCGCACCATCACCAGCCAGCCGAAGGCGGGCACGGTGGTGACGGTGGACGTGCCCACGCACGTGGCGGGCACGCTGGAATTCGCCAACGGCGCCATCGTCACCCTCACCACCTCTTTCGACGTGTGGGCGGCGAGCCATCCGCCGATTGAAATCTACGGCACCGAGGGCAGCCTGCGCGTGCCCGACCCGAACGGCTCCGGCGGCGAGGTGCAGGTGTGGCGCACGGAGACGCGGGAGTGGCAGACCATCGAGCATACCCACGGCTACGCCGACCGCAGCCGCAGCCTGGGGGTGGCGGACATGGCGTATGCCCTCCGCACCGGCCGCCCGCACCGCGCCAGCGGCGCCCTCGCCTACCACGTGCTCGACATCATGCACGCCATCCATGACGCCGCCGACGCCGGCCAGTACCAGACGTTGACCAGCCAGGTGGAGCGCCCGGCGCCCATGCCCGTGGATTTGCCGCGCGGGGTGCTGGACGCGTAGCAGGCGGGGGAAGTAAGTAGTTAGGGATTAGGGGTGAGGGATTAGGGGTTGGGGGGCCGTCACGTTGTCGTTTGCGTATCAGGACAACCGTCTGTAGCGCGCGCCCAATCCCTAATCCCCTGACTTACTCCCTCACACATCACTGAACACACGGGAGCATATCATGGCCTACAGAGCCGTCGTCGTCGGCGCCGGGGGAATTTCCGGCGCGTGGTTTCCGCCGCTGAAGGCGGAGGGGGTGGATGTGGTCGGCGTGGTGGACTTGCGCCTGGAAGCGGCGCAAGAACGTATCGCCCAACACGAACTGCCGAACGCGGAAGCGTCCACCGATCTGGACGGCACGCTGCAGCGGCTGCGGCCGGATGTCGTGGTGGACCTCACGGTGCCGGAGGCGCACTGCCACGTGACCACCACCGCGCTGAAGGCGGGCTGCCACGTGATCGGCGAGAAGCCGATGGCCAATAGCATGGAGGAAGCGCGGCTGATGGTGCGCACGGCGGAGGAGACGGGCAAGCTCTACATGGTGAGCCAATCCCGCCGCTGGAACGGCACGCACGCTACCGTGCGGCAGGCGCTGCGCGGCGGGGCCGTCGGCGAGCTCACCACCGCCAACTGCGCCTTCTACATCGGCGCGCATTTCGGCGGTTTTCGCGACGAGATGCCCAGCCCGCTCATCCTCGACATGGCGATCCATCACTTCGATCTGGTGCGCTTCTTCACCGACAAAGATCCGCTGGCCGTCTACGCCAAAGAGTTCAATCCGCGAGGCTCCTGGTACAAGGGCGACGTGGCGGCGAGCTGCATCTTCGAGATGAGCGACGGCGTGATCTTCACCTACATGGGCAGTTGGTGCGCCGAGGGCTGCCACA
Source organism: Armatimonadota bacterium (assembly GCA_029553475.1). Lineage (GTDB taxonomy): Bacteria > Armatimonadota > Hebobacteria > CAIYQO01 > CAIYQO01 > JAKIYB01. Next base: position 66,519 of record JAKPKV010000126.1, on the reverse strand, counting down.
CCAGTTGGAACGGCGACTGGCGCTTCATCGGCCAGTGGGGCACGCTGCTGTATGAGAAGGATCAGCAGCCCCTCGGCCAGGCGGTGGCGGGCAAGACGATGCACGCGGGCTTCCATCAACCGCTGGAAGACGTGCGGCCGGCGCCGGTGGAGGTGCCCGCCGGCGGGCAGCACGGCGCCGTGCGCGAGCTGCTCGCCTACCTCAACGACGGCACCATGCCGCAGGGCGAGTGCCACGACAACATCCAGTCGCTGGCGATGGTCTTCGCCGCCATTGAAAGCGCGGCGAAAGGGCAGCGCGTCGAAGTGAAGGCGCTGTAATGGCGGCGGACGCCCCGCCCAGCGCGCATCGGCCGGGCATCTTCGCCTGGTTCGGCTATCGCATGCCGTTGCCGGAGCTCTTCCGGCTGGTGCGCGCGGCGGGGTTCCGCTCCGTCTCGCTCTGGTGGGACCCCGCCCCAACACGTTGCGCGACGGTCCACGGCATGCCCGCGCTGGCGCGCGATGCCGGGTTATACGTGGAGAGCGCCCACGTCCCCTTCAGCCGGAGCAATGCGCTGTGGGCTGCCGACCCGGCCGTCCGCCAGCCGGTGCTGGAAGAGTATCTCGCCTGGCTGGGGGATTGCGCGGTGCATCGCATCCCGCGCCTGGTGATGCACGTGGTGAGCGGGCATGGGCCGGAGGCGCCGACCGAGACGGGGATGGACAGCTTTCGGCAGCTCGTGCGGGCAGCGGAGGCGCGGGGGGTGACCCTTGCGCTGGAGAATACCCGGCGGCCGGATCTGCTGTCGGCGCTGTTGGCGGCCTTCCCGTCACCGCGGCTGGGGCTCTGCTACGACATCTCGCACGACCGGCTATGGCCGGCGGAAGCGCCCGGACTGCTATGGCGGCACGGCGACCGGCTGGCCACCGTGCATCTCTCCGATACCGACGGCCGGCTGGACCGGCACTGGCTGCCCGGCGACGGCGTGGTGGATTGGCCGGCGTTCGCGGCGGCGCTGCCGCGCGGTTACGCGGGGCCGTTGATGCTGGAAGTGATGCCGTATAAGACGCCGGCATTGAGCGCGGAAGCGTTCCTGGCGGAAGCCTCTCAGCGCGCCGGCCGGCTTGACGCGCTCATTCGCGAACACACCTGACGAAAGGATCACCCCATGTTTCACGACACCATTCGCATCGGCACGCTGGTGAACGGCGGCGCGACGACCGCCGATTACCTCCGGCAGATTCTGCCCCACGGCTTCGAATCGTTCTCCATCACCTTCTGGCAGACGGTGGGGGAGGCCGATCTGGGGAAACTGGCGGACGAGGTGCAGGCGGTGCTGGCGGGCAGCGACGCCGTCATCAGCAGCCTGAGCGTCTTCGGCAACCCGCTGCTGGACGACGAGGCCGCCGCGCGGACGCGCGCGAGCTGGGCGAAACTCATTGACGCCGCCCATCTCTTCGGCTGCGACATCGTCACCGGCTTCACCGGCCGGATGATTGATACGCCGATTGACCAGTGCATTCCACGGTATACGGAAGTCTTCACGCCGCTGGCCGAGCGGGCGGCGGGCGCCGGCGTGCGGCTGGCCTTCGAGAACTGCGACATGGGCGGCACCTGGAACACCGGCGGCTGGAACATCGCCCACACCCCCGCCGCCTGGGAGCTGATGTTCGCGGCGATCCCGCTGGACAACATCGGCCTGCAATGGGAGCCGTGCCACCAGTTGGTGAAGCTGATTGACCCGATGCCGCAACTGCGCCAGTGGGTGACGAAGATCTTCCACGTGCACGGCAAAGACGCCACCGTCTACGGAGACGTGGTGCGCCGGCACGGCGTCTTCGGCCCCCATCCCTTCGCCTTCCACCGCACGCCGGGTTTCGGGGACAGCAACTGGACGGACATCATCTCCGAGCTGCGCCGGGGCGGATTCACCGGCAGCATTGACATCGAAGGCTGGCACGACCCCGTCTACTGCGGCGAGCTGGAGATGACCGGGCAGGTGCACGGCCTCAACTACCTGAAGCGCTGCCGGGGGACGTTCGTGGCGAATCCCGCGTGAGACGGGGGCCGCGCATTCAGGGGTGTGCGGCGGCGCCATTGCGCGCCGCCGCACCCCTGGCGACCCAACAGCGGGAAACCGTCGAGTACGCGCACGCGCGGAGAGCCTGGGAGCGCCGGCCTCCGGCCGGCCCAGTATCGAGTCGAGTACGCGCAGAGAGCCTGTCGGACACTTATGATGTTTGACAGCCCCCCCGGCGGTAGATACTATAGCGACGATGGGCTCGCACGCGGGCAGGTGAGCCATCTTCGGGGTGAACGCGATGGATCATCTCGCCGAACTGGAGAACGCCAGCATCTACATCATCCGCGAAGCCTACAGCCGCTTCAAGCGGATCGGCATGCTGTGGTCCATGGGCAAGGACTCCACCGCGATGCTGTGGATGTGCCGCAAGGCGTTTTTCGGCGAGATCCCCTTCCCCATCATCCACATAGATACCGGCTACAAGTTCGCCGAGATGTATGCCTTCCGCGACCGGCTGGCGCGTGAGTGGAACCTCGACCTGCGCATCGCCCGCAACACGGCGGCCATCGCGGCGGGGATGAACCCTCACGCCGGCAGCAAACTGGACTGCTGCCACCAGTTGAAGACGCAGGCGCTGAAAGATTGCCTCGCGGAGCTGCGGCTGTCGGCGATCCTGCTGGCGATTCGCCGCGATGAGCACGGCATCCGCGCGAAGGAGCGCTACTTCTCCCCGCGCGACGAGCAATTCACCTGGAAGTATCACGACCAGCCCCCGGAGCTATGGGACCAGTTCAAGTCCTCCAGCGAGGGCGCGGACCACGTGCGCGTGCATCCGATGCTGCACATGACGGAGGTGGACATCTGGCGCTACCTCCAGCGCGAAGGCATCCCGGTGAACGGGCTGTACTTCGCGCGCCAGGGGCAGCGCTACCGCAGCCTGGGCTGCGAATGCTGCTGCGCGCCGGGCGCGTCAACGGCGAGGACGGTGGAGGAGATCATCGCCGAGCTGGAGACCACCACCGTCTCCGAGCGCTCCTTCCGCGCGCAGGATAAGGAAGACACCTACACCATGCAGAAGCTGCGTTCGCTCGGCTATATGTGACGGAGGCGCGCATGACGACCACCACCGGCGAATTTTTCAAAGTCGTCATCGTCGGCCACGTGGACCACGGCAAATCCACGCTCATCGGGCGGCTGCTCTCCGACACGGGGACGATCCCGCCGGATAAGCTAGAGACGATTCGCCAGGCCTGCGCGGACGCCGGTCAGCCCTTTGAATACGCCTACATCACCGATCAGATTCGCGAGGAGCGCCTGCAAGGCATCACCCTGGATACGACGCAAATCTTCTTCCGCTCCGCCCGCCGCGACTACGCCATCATTGACGCCCCCGGCCACCGCGAATTCCTCAAGCACATGATCACCGGCGCCTCGCAGGCGGAAGGGGCGATGCTGGTGATTGACGCCTTGGAGGGCGTGCGGGAGCAGACGCGGCGGCACGCCTGCCTGCTGGCGTTCCTCGGCCTGCGCGCGCCGGTGGTGGTGGTGAATAAAATGGACCTGGTGGATTTCCGCGAGGACGCCTACACGGCGATTGACCGGGAGATCGCCGACGTGTTCCGCGCCCTGGAGCTGGCGGCGGCGCCCCCCATCCCCATCGCCGCGGCGACGGGCGAGAATGTCGCCGCGCCGTCCGACCGCCTGCGCTGGTACGCCGGCCCGACGCTGCTGGACGCGCTCGACCGCCTCCCCAAGCCCGCGCCGCTGACGGACGCGCCGCTGCGCCTGCCGGTGCAGGACGTCTACCGGGTGGGCGGCGCGCGGATGATCGTCGGGCAGCTCGCGGCGGGGCGGGTGGCGGACGGCGACCGCCTGCGCCTGCTGCCCGACGCGGGCGAGGTGACGGTGGCGGGCATGCACGAATTTGGACGGGAGCGCCACGCGGCGGAGTGCGGCGAGAATGTCGGCCTGACGGTGGACGGCGACCCGGACGCCGTGCGGCGCGGGCAGGTGCTCGTCGCCCGGGACGCGCCGGCGCCGGCCGCCACGCGCGAGGTGCGCGGCGCCCTCTGCTGGCTGGCCGGCGCGCCGCTGGAGCGCGGCGAACCGCTCACCTTCCGCTGCGCCACGCAGGAAGCGCCCTGCCGGGTCACCCACATCCGCCAACGCATGGATTCCGCGTCGCTGCTCTTCTGCGAAGCAGACGCCCCACGGCTCTACGAGACGGAGATCGGCCAGGTGGTCATCGCGACGGAGCGCCCGGTTATCGTCGAATCGTTCGCGCGGACGCCGGCGCTGGGCCGCTTCGTGCTGGAGCGCCAGGGCGCGATCGTCGCCGGCGGCGTGGTGCTATGCTGATGCACCTGCCCATACCCGGCTATATTGATCCCGGCAGCGGGTACGTGCTGGTCGGCGGCCTGGGCGCGCTGCTCGCCGTGCTGGCCTCGGTCGTCGGTCTCCTGCTGCTGCGCGCGATGGCCTTCCTGCGCGCCGTCATCGTCGTCTGGCGCCGGATGGGCCGCTGGGCGGTGACCCTCGTCTGCGCCGGAGCACTGCTGGGCGTGGCGCCGAAAGGTGGAGCTCTCATGCACCTGGAACACCCGGTCGCCGGGCGCGTCGTCATCCTGGGCATGGACGGCATGTCTCCCGATATCCTTGAGCCGCTGCTGGCGGCGGGCGCATTACCGCATTTTGCCGCCCTGCGCGACCAGGGGGGCTATCGCCGGCTGGCCACCACCAACCCGCCGCAGTCGCCCGTCGCCTGGGCCGGCTTCGCCACCGGGCAGAATCCCGGCAAGCACGGGCTGTATGACTTCATCCGCCGCGACCCGCGCACCTACGCGCTGAGCCTCTCCACCGCCACCATGGTGGGGGGGACGTTCCAGCCGGTCATCACCGGCAAGCGCTTCTGGAGCTACGCCGGCGAGCTGGGGGTGGAGTCGGCCATCCTCGCCTGCCCGGTCACCTTCCCGGCAGAGCCGATTCGCGGCCGCATGCTCTCCGGCATGGGCGTGCCGGATATCCTCGGCACGGAAGGCACCTTCACCTACTACACCTCGGCGGCCATTGACGGCGTGGACACCGGCGGCCGCGTGGTCCAGGTGCCCTACGCCACCAGCCTGACGACGGAGCTCTTCGGCCCGCGCCGCGCGACGGGCGGCGGGAGCGAACAGACGACCGTTCCGCTGCTCATCAGGCTCGATCCCGACCGGCACACCGTGCAGCTCGAGCTGCACGGCAACCCGCGCGTCACGCTGCGCCCGGGGGAGTGGAGCGACTGGCAATCGGTGACCTTCTCACCGGGCCTGTTCCGCAAGGTGAAAGGCATCCTGCAGTTCTACCTGGTGGAGGCGGCGCCGGAGCTGAAGCTGTATGCCAGCCCCATCAACTTCGACCCGCGCGACCCCGCCTTCCCCATCGCCTCGCCGCCGGGGTACGCGAAGGCGCTGGCCGAGCGGGTGGGCCTGTTCTACACCCAGGGCATGCCCGCCGATACCTGGTCGGTGAACGAGGGGCGGCTGGGCTACGCGCCCTTCCTCGACCGCGTGCGCCGCATGACGGAGACGCGCGCCAAGATGCTCGACCTGGAGCTGGCGCGGGTGACGCGCGGCATCGTCTTCGCCTATTTTGACGCGGCCGACGTGGTGCAGCACATGTGCTGGCGCTTCACCGATCCCGCCAGCCCGCGCTACGCGCCGGACGATCCCCATCGCGCGGCGATCAGTGATACGTACCGGCGCATGGACGCGCTGCTGGGCCGCGTGACGGCGCAGTTGCAGCCGGACGACACGCTGCTCGTCCTCTCGGATCACGGCTTCGGCCCCTTCCGGCGGGCGGCCCACCTCAACGCCTGGCTGCGCGACCACGGCTACCTGGCGCTGCAGGATGGGCTGGACAGCGGGGGCGATCTGCTGCGCGACGTGGACTGGACGCGGACGCGCGCCTACGCCATCGGCTTCGGCGCCATCTACCTCAATCTGCGGGGGCGCGAAGGCCGGGGGATCGTCCACCCCGGCGCCGAAGCGGATGCGCTGACGGCGGAGCTCATCGCGCGGCTCGCGGCGTGGCGTGACGGCGAGACCCCGGTGGTCCGCCGCGCGTATGCCGGGTCGGCCATTTTTCACGGCCCGCGCGCCGCGGAGGCGCCGGACCTGGTGGTGGGTTTCCAACGCGGGTATCGCGCGTCCTGGGAGACGGCGCTCGGCGCCGCGCCGCGCGAGACGCTCGCCGACAACGAGAAAGCTTGGAGCGGCGATCACCTCGTTGATCCCGCCCTCGTGCCCGGCATCCTCTTCGCCAACCGCCCCATCGCGGCGGACGCCCCCACCCTCTACGATCTGGCGCCGACCATCCTGCGCGCGCTGGGCGTGGATGCCGCGTCGCTGCGCGGCGGCGATTTTGACGGGACGCCGCTCTGGTGAGCGGCACAAAATGACCGGTCCTCTTGACAATCCGGCGGAAACGTGGTTTTATAATTTAATGCTTTAAAAGCGTCCGACGCCCGTGCGTTCCGGCCTTGCCGCCGGGGAGAGACTCACGGCGGAGCGCTTCGCGGCCAATCTGGACGCGCCCGCGGCCGCCCCCCGGCCCTTTCACGGATGGATAACCGGGGAGCCGCTGGTGTCGTTGGCCCTGGTCGTGCCTGCGCGGAAGGTTCCGAAAATGGCCTGTTTTCGGAAACCAGCGGGCAAAAACTGGATATCTGGCGTCCCGTTAAGCGCGAATGGGGCGCACGGTGCCGCCGACGGGCGCTGTCCGGCGGCGGTACAGGGAGTAGTGGGGGGCAAATGCTTGAAATGCTTGACGAGGGCGGCCCGTGCCGGGTATGCTGGTTTCCGAAAACAGGCCATTTTCGGAACCTTCCGCTCCGGCCAGGCGGCATCAACCGATGCCGAGCCCATCAGTTCTGCGCCGCAGTGACGACGTGGTAGCCCACCTCGCCGGAGTTGCGCGCATGATACTTCATCTTGGAAAGGAGTGTACGGGTATGTCTCACATCCAGCGCAGGGGAACCCGCCGGCGCGCGGGCTTTACCCTCATCGAGTTATTGGTGGTCATCGCCATTATCGCGATCCTCGCCGCCATCCTCTTCCCGGTGTTCGCCAAGGCGCGGGAGAAAGCGAACCAGACGACCTGCCTGAACAGCCAACGACAGATCGCGGTCGCCATCTTGATGTATGTCCAGGACCATGAAGAGACCTTCATGTCCGAGCCCGCAAGCGGCGCTTGGTCCGCCGCGTTGCACGATTACAACGAACCCAGCCTGTACGATTGTCCGAGCCAGACCGGCAAAGGGACCAACCATGCCCCGGAATACGGCTTCAACAGCAAGCTGTATACCCGCGCGCTGGGCGACATTGAACGACCTGCCGTGACGATCCTCACCATGGACATCAAGTCCCGCAAAACTCCCGGCTCATACGCCTTCCAGTATTTCGACGACACCGAAGTGGCGGCGCGCCATAACAATGGCGTCGTGCTCTCCTGTCTGGACGGCCATGTCGCCCATGAACCGATTGACAAGTCCAAAGATATCCTGATGCAACTGCGCGAGAAAGGGTACGAGACGGCACAGGCCCTGGAACTCATCGGTTCCGTGCTCGCCGGCCCGTATGATCCGGGCACGCCAACGGCCACTCCCACCTATCAAACCTACGTCACCTACCTTGACATGCCGGACGGTTCCTATCTCGCGTCGCCGACCGCGCCGATCCCAGACCTGACGTTTGAATTTGACTGGTACAAGAGGAACTCCGGCAACGGCATGGTCGCCGGCGTGAGCTTCTTCGATCCGGGCGGTTCCACCAATGGCACCCTGTCGCCGCAGACTTACGCCGGTTGGCTCACCTGGACGCACGCGTATAGCACGATTCAGATCAACGGTTCGCGGTGGGCGCCCATCGGGCAGAACCTGGCGATGATAGATTCCCTCACCAGCATGACGGAATCATCATGGATGGGCGGATCAACGGAAACCGGCACGTACCACGTCACGCTGGATATTCAGAAAGGCGGCACGCTGGTCATCCTGACGAGCAAACGGACTGATGGCGTCACGAAAGTGCTGAAGACGGAGCCGGACACCGCCGCGATGCGCGCCATGATGCAGAACAACAAGGTCGGCGTCTACATCACCGACCATAACGGCGGATGCCGAACGAACGTGACGAACCTCAAATTCCAGCGTGCGCTGTGATGATCGCGGCACGAGCACTGTTGCCTGCAAACGTTCGAAAGGAGACTTCTAATGCGTGGCACCACATCATCCCGAGGGTTTACCCTCATTGAGCTGCTCGTCGTGATTGCGATCATCGCGATCCTGGCAGCCATCCTCTTCCCGGTCTTCGCGAAAGCCCGGGAGAAAGCCCGGCAGAACACCTGTCTGAATAACCAGCGACAGGTCGCCATTGCCATCACCATGTATGTGCAGGATAACAACCAGACTTTCTTCGCCGATCCGGACAGCAAAGCCTGGTCCACCTATCTGACCAATTACAACGAACCCACCATTTACGACTGCCCGACGCGCACCGGCAGAGGCGACAACAACAAGCCGGAATACGGCATCAACCCGTATCTGTTCGGCGTCGTGCTGGGCGCGGTCACCTCGCCCACCTCCTGCCTGCTGACGGCGGACATCATCACCACCAACCCGCCGCCGACCTATGCCTTCACCAACTTCAACGCGCAACTGGATCCCCGCCACCTGGACTCCGTCGTGGCCTCCTGCGTTGACGGCCACGTGCAGGTGGTGGCGATGAAGAACGTGGCAGCCGCCAATCGGGTCGGCGCGCTGGCGATCGGTGGAGCTGATCCATACCAGGTCGGCGAGTACGTGATGGAAAAAGGGGTGGCAGTGACCGGCGCCGTGCCACCGGCAAACAACGTGTGTATCTCCCCCGCCGGCTCACGCTTCACCATGCCGGAAAGCGCGTTGCCGCACGATGACGGCACAGGCGCGATCGTCCTGTCCGATCTCGTGCTGTCCGCCGACATTCAAGTGAACATCACGAAAGACAACACCACGAAGTATGGCGTGGCCCTGTACTACATCTCCGATGTGCCGACCGCGACCACGGCCATGCCCCCCGGCGTGTACGCGGGAATCGGCTTCAGTTCCTGGTGGGGCATCGGGAAAAAGAACCACTTCTTCGGCTTCATCGGCAACGGCGCGGCTGGGCAGTGGGACACCGCCGACCGCCATGTCATCGCCGGTACCGACCAATACACCTATTTCAGCGCCTGGCACACGGTTAGAACCGCCATCACCAATAATGGCGCGAACGTCAACCAGTTTTTCTACAGAGGCAGTTCTTGCGTCGCCAGCATTACCTTGCCGGCCATCACCCCGTCCACGCTGGTGGGGCGCAATTACTGCGCCTATTCCGCGATGGGGCAAACGAATGCCGCCTCCTACGGCAATTGCGCCTTTAAGAACATGGCGATCACGGTCCTCAAAGAGCGGTAACCGGCACGACCCGCGCACGCGCTCCGACAGCGGCATGGCCTTCCATGCCGCTGTCGCGTGTTCCCTTGACGGGGCGCGAACGGCGGTGCTATTGTTCGCATATCCCCCGCGGAGTCCTCGTGATGAAGACGCACTGGTGGTGGTGGCTGCCGCTGTCCCTGGGCGTGCCGCCGGGCGTGCTGGCCGGCGTCGCCGCCTGCTGGCTGTCCCCGCAATGGCATCTCGCTGCTGACTGTCGGCTGGACCGGCTCCTCACGGCGCAGCTCGCCGGCCAGGTGAACCGCTGGACGCTGCTGATGACCGGCGGCATCGCCGTGCTGCTGCTCTACGCCGCCCTCGCGCGCCGCTGCCCGCCGCGCGTCGGGACGGCGCTGCGGGCGCTTCTGCCATTCGCCGGGCTGGGCATCGCCGGGGCGCTGCTGCCGGCGCCCATCAGGCCGGCGCTGCTCCACCGGCTCGCCGACCCGGAGGTGCTGCGCCCGGCGCTGCTGCTGGCCGCGCTCCTCCTGTGCACCGGGGTGCTGTGGCGGCTGCGCCGCGCGCGCCGGCCCGCCGCGCCGGCTGCGCCGCGGGCGTCGGCCCCTGCCCCGCGGGCGCCACGCGGGAGCGGCATCATGCGGAAGCTGCTGTGGGGCGTCTCCGGCCTGTTCCTGCTGCTCTTCCTGGTCATCAACCTGGCTGCCGGCTGGCAGTGGGCCGCCACCGCCCTCGCCGCGCGCCGGCAGCCGAACATCATCCTGGTGATGGTCTGCTCGCTGCGGGCGGACCACCTAGGGTGCTACGGGTACGACCTCCCCACCTCGCCGCACCTGGACCGCTTCGCGCGGGAGAGTACGCGCTTTGCCCGCGCGGTCGCGCCGTCCTCATGGACGCTCTGGTCCACCGCGTCCGTCCTCACCGCCCGCGCCCCCGAGCGCATCTTCCGCGAGAGCGACTACGTGGCGGACGCGGGCGTCTATCCCGGTCTGCCGGCGGCGCTGGCGAATCGCGGCTATCGGACGATCGCCGTCACTTCGCATCCGCTGCTGCACCACGACGTGAATTTTCCTTTCAGCCAGCATTTTCACTCCTTCACGACCCTCGGCGGGGCGCAGGATTTCACCGAGAAATGCGCGCCGGAGGTGACGGCCCGCGCGCTGGAGCGCGCCCCGCGGCATCGCCCCTTCTTCCTGTTCCTGATGTACGCAGACACCCACGAGCCGTATACTCAGCATCCGGAGTTCGTCTTCGGCCCGTCGAAGCGCGACGCGCTGAATCCGGCCTGGACGACGACGCTGTCGCCGGCGGCGCGCCGCCGCGGCGCGGACCCCGCGCTGGAGCGCCAGCGCCGGGATGTGCTGGCGAAGTACAATTCGGAAATCGCGTATACCGATCGCGCCATCGGCCGCCTTTTCGACGGTCTGCGCGCGCGCGGCCTGTATGATGACGCGCTGATTATCGTCTGTAGCGACCACGGGGAGGAGTTTTTGGAGCATGGCCGCTACGGGCACACCTACACGCTGCACCGGGAAGTCACGGAGGTGCCGCTGCTCATCAAGCATCCGCGCCAGCGGGCGGGCCGCGTCGTCGCCGGGACGTTCCCGCTCATTGATCTATATCCGTCGGTGCTGGCGATGCTCGGGGCGCCCTCCGCGCGCCTGGGACTGCACGGGGAGGGAGTAGACACCGCAACGCTGCTGCGTCCCGCGGAGCAACCGGTCTACGGCGCCACCGTCAACGGCGTGCGGAGCCTCACGCTCAACGGGCAGGTGTACTATCGCGGCGTGCAATGCGCCGTCGCGGAGGATGACCCCTTCGCCGGCGGCCTCACTTTCTTCATCGGGCAGTCCACCCACCACCTCTTCGATCTGCGCGCCGATCCGGGCGCCTACCGCGACCTGGCCGCCGCGCAGCCGACGCTGCTCGACGCGCTGCGCGCGCGGATGCGCCGGCACGACGCGCTCCTCGACGCGCGCGACGCCGCCTTCCGTCGGCGCGCCGCGTCCGTCTTCGATGCGGAGAAGGCACGCGCGCGCTTACGCTCCCTCGGCTACCTGCAATAAGCCCCCGGCGACCCGGCAATGCGGCGCGACGCCGAGAAGGGGTATCTCCCCTGCTGGCGAAATAGCGTCCTATCACCTTTTTATCAGTATGGAGACACGGCATGCGCTACCGCACCCTCGGCCGCACCGGCCTGCAGGTGTCCGAAATCAGCCTGGGCGGGTTATTCCTCGGGCACGAGAGCCACGAGGCAGGCGTGGCGGTGGTGCGCCGCGCGCTGGAGCTGGGCATCAACTTCTTCGATACTGCGCCCAGCTACCTCTTCCCGACATCCAGCCAGGCGGTGCTGGGCGAGGCGCTGGAGGGGGTGACGATCCCGCACTACATCTCCAGCAAAATCGGCCCCCACCCGCTCTCCCCCGACGCCGCCTACGATTACGACAGCATCATGCGGCAGGTGGCGTTCAACCTGACGGAACTCCGCCGCGACTACATTGACGTGCTGCACATCCACGACCCCGACCGCTACGGCGACCGGCAGAACCCCGGCAACTACCACGCCGTCTTCGGCAAGGGCATGGCGCTGGAGACGCTGCAGAAGCTGCGCGAGCAGAAAGTCATCGGCTTCATCGGGCTGGGCAGCCTGTGGCTGGATTACCAGGCGCACTGCATCGCCACCGGCGCCTTCGACGTGGTGCTCACCTTCAACCGCTACGGCCTCATCTGGCGCGACGCGCAGTTTCAGACCTTCCCCTTCTGCCGCCGGCATCACGTGGGGGTGATGCAGGGCACGCCCATGCACCAGGGGGTGCTGGCGGCGCCGCGCCCGGAGTGGGTGACCGACCCGCCGGCGTGGATGACGGCGGCCGAGCACGACCGCTATCGCCGCCTGCTCGACATCCAGGCGCGCGGCGGCCTGAGCCTGCCGGAGCTGGCGCTGCGCTTCATCCTGCAGCACCCGACGATCAGCGCGGTGATCCCCGGCGCGGCGAACGTCGCGCAGCTCGAGGCGAACGTCGCCGCGGTGGAGGCCGGCCCGCTGCCGGAGGAGCTGTCCGCCGACATCGAGGCGCTGGGCATGCTGCACGAGGATCCGCGACGGTATATTTGAGAGGAGCTGTTATGCGCGCCATACTGGCGAAAACGCCGGGCGTTCTCGCGTTGGAAGAATTGCCGGTCCCGGAGTACGGGGTTTATGAGGCGCTGGTGCGGATGGAGGCTTGCGCCATCTGCAACTCGACCGATCACAAGCTGCTCCTGAACGAGTTTTTTCCGGGGCGGTTTCCGGTGGCGCTGGGGCACGAGGTGATTGGCCAGGTGGTGGAGGTGGGCGCGAAGGTGAAAAGTTTTACGCCGGGCGACCGCGTCTTCCGCCAGCGGCTGCGCGACAGCGACGTGCCGGGCGGGCGAAGCTGCTGGGGCGGCTTCGCCGAATACGGCGTGATCGAAGACCTCTGGACGAAGGAAGACATCCCCTACGGCAATACCGCGCTGCCGCATGACCAGCAGAAACTGCTGCTCGACGTGCCGGCGCCGCAGGCGACGGCGATGGTCACGCTGATGGAAACCCTCGACTGCCTGATGACCTGCCGCGTCGGCAACGGCATGCGCGTGGCGGTCGTCGGCTCCGGGCCGGTGGCGCAGGCGTTCACGCTCTTTGCGCGGCTGCTGGGCGCGCGCGCGGTCTACGCCTTCGGGCGGCGAGACGTCTACGCCGACCGCTTCACCGGCGTCTGCCGGGCCGACGGCTACGTGGTGGGCGACGACTACCCCGCCCCGGTCGCGAAGATCATCAGCAGCGGCGGCTTCGACGTGGTGATGGAAGCCGTCGGCTCGGCCGCCGCGCTGGACCGCTGCCTGGCGCTGGCCGGCGGCAATGGCGCGGTGTGCATCTACGGCATCCCCCCCGCTTCCGCGCCCTACGGCGCCGAGCAACTGGAGCGACCGGGCATCCAGTGGGTGGGCGCGATGGAAGGCCGGGCGCAGCGCCGGCTGGCGCAGTTCATCGAATCCCGCGCCGTCCGCCTGGACGACTGGGTGAGCCACGTGCTGCCGCTGGACCAATACCAGCAGGCCTTCGACCTCGTGGAGCGCAAAGCCGGCACGAAGGTGGTGCTGACGCCGTAGGGGGCCGGGGGATGGCCGCGGGCGCCGGCGCTGTGCCCGCTCCGCTTGCCCATCCCGCGCCCGCGCGTTTATCATAAGTGCCCGGAGGACAGACTCGCATGATTGTTCGTACGCTGGGCCGCACCGGGCTCACCGTGTCGCAACTGGGTTTCGGCGCCATGCGCCTGCCGATGACGGAAGTGGATGGACAGCCGCGGGTGGACCGCGAGCTGGCGATCCCGATGATCCATCGCGCCTTTGCCGGCGGCGTCACCTACATTGATACCGCGGTGGGCTATTGCCACCAGGACAGCCAGCGCGTGGTCGGCGAAGCGCTGAAGGGCTGGCGCGAGAAGATCGTCGTCTCGACGAAGAATCCCTACTACGGCCCTGATGAGGCCGAGTGGTGGAAGAATCTGGAGGACAGCCTGGAGCGGCTGCAGGTGGACTGCATTGACATCTATAACCACCACGGCATCCGCTGGCAGGCGTATGAGACGGAGGTCGCGCCGCGGCTGAGCGGGTGGATGCGGAAAGCGCGGGACCAGGGGCTGATCCGCCATATCTGCTGTTCCTTCCACGACAGCAACGCGGCGCTGATGCAACTGGTGGACAGCGGGTATCCCGAGGTCATCACCCTGCAGTACAACATGCTGGATCGCTCGCTGGAAGAGGGCATTGCCTACGCGCATGCCCGCGGCATCGGCATCGTGGCCATGGGGCCGGTGGGCGGCGGGCGGCTGGGCGCGGATAGCGACGTGCTGGCCTCGCTCATCCCCGGCATCACCCGCGTGCCGGAGCTGGCGCTGCGCTTCGTGCTGGCGAATCCGCATATTTCGGTGGCGCTCTCCGGCATGAGCACCATGCCGCAGGTGGAGGAAAATCTGGCCACCTGCTCCGACGCCATCAGCCTGTCTGACGACGACAAGGCCGCCATTGCAGCGCACCTTGCCCGCATGCGCACGCTGGCCGAGCTCTACTGCTCCGGCTGCGCCTACTGCCTGCCCTGCCCCCAGGCGGTGAAAATCCCCGATATCTTCCGCGCCTACAACATGGGCCGCGTCTACGGCCTGTGGGACCACGCCCGCGCCAGCTACGCCGGCATCGGCGCCAGCCAGTGGAATCCGGGCGCGAAAGCCGACGCCTGCGTGGCATGCGGCGACTGTGAGCCGAAATGCCCGCAGAAACTGGACATCCGGCGGCAGTTGGCGGAGGCGCGCGCGGCCCTGGCGGGGGAAAGCTCATAGCAATCCGTGCGGCGCGGGGCCAGCCGGCCGGTTGGCCCTTTTTCAGTACGCCGCCCGCGCAGGATATTGCGGCGAGCCGGTCGAAATGCATGTGCGTCAGCATACGGAGGTGTCCCATGCGCACGCTGCTGTTTCTCGCCCTGCTGCTCGGCTTGTCCGCCCGCGCCGATGAAAAGGCCTTCGTCATGCGCGATGTCACCGGTCGCCAGTGGGGGCCGGAGGTGGTGTCCTACGAGGTGAAATTCCCCGCGCCGGTGAAGGCGGCGGAGCTGGCGCTCTTCGATGAGGCGGGCGCCGCGCTGCCGGTGCAGTTCACCGACGTGAAGACGGCGAAGGGCGGCGGAATGACGGAGGCGACGGTGAGCTTCCTCGCCGCCGTGCCTGCCAACGGCACCGCCCGCTACCTGCTGCGCGACGGGCAGCGCGGCGTGAAGCCCGCCGCCCCGGTCTCGGTGACGAAGGGCAAAGGCTACCTCGAAGTCAAAAACGACACGGTGGCGCTGCGCCTGGGCCCCACCGGCACGCTGAAGGCGAAAAAGCCGGTGCCCGCCGGGGAGCTGCCGGGCCCGATCGCCGGTTTCCGCGCGGCGGACGGCACGTGGGTGGGCGGCTCAAAGCTGATGACCGCGCGCAAAGTCACGTCCTGCACGGCGAAGATCCTCGCCAGCGGCCCGGTCTTCGCCGAGGTGGCCTACTACTATGCGTTTGAACCGGAAGGCGTCTACTCCATCGTCATCCGGCTGGACCAGGGCGCGCCGATGGCCTTCATTGACGAGGAATTCGCCACGCCGGGCTTCACCGATGGCCGCGATTACCTGGCCATCACCACCGGCAGCGGCATGCCGTCGCCGGATGATCCCGACCAGCACGTCATCCCGTGGAAGAGCGGCGACTTCGGCAAGGTGGCGGCGCCGGCCGGCACCTTCACCCCCATCGCCCCGTGGGATATGTTCGGCGGGCGCATGTATCTGGAGATGGACCCGGCATTGAAGCTGGGGATGCTGGTGCTCCATTCGGGGCGCTGGCGCCACCCGCACAACGCGGTGGCGCGCCTGCGCGCGGCGGCGGGCCAGGCGAACGTGCTGGAGCTGCCCTTCACCTGCTACGGCGTGCTGCGACCGTGGAATCCCTTCGATTCCGCGGAGAACGACCCCGGTCAGCCGGACAGCTACGGCCGCCGCGTCTGGGGGCTGACGCTGGCGGACGGCAACCGGCAGGCCCAGCGCCTGCAGTACGGCTTCATCGGCCTGGACCGCTATAAAGACTGGGTGCTGGAGTGGACGGATCCGGTCGGCGCCCGGCGCGTCCCCCCGCCCACGACCTACCTGGATGCCGCCGGCGCGCAGCTCCGCAAGGCGACGCTGCCGCAGAACCCCTACAAAGACGCCCTGCAGAAGCTCTACGTCATAAATCCCACCGATGACAATGGCCGCGCGTCATACCGAAAAGCGCTGGCCGGCCTGGATGCCCGGCTGAAGGAAGGCGCAACGCAAACGGGTTCTTCCTTCCGCCAGGCGCAGAATGATAACGGCATCGTGCCCTACGCCGACGACGCGCTGGCGTGGCCGGGCCTCTCCGCGGAGGAGACGGCGACGCTGCGCGCGAAGATCGCCGCGCGCTGCTACCTACTGGCCGACCCCGACTTCAACCCGCGCGGGCTGGGCGACCACCTGGGCAACCCGAACATGCCCATCAATCGCTACATGGGCTTCCCGCAGTACATCAGCCTCATCCCCACGCACCCGATGTACGCGGCGTGGATGCAGGACGCCGTCGCCTACGTCGGGTGGAAGCTGGCGGACAACACCTCGCCCTACGGCGCGTGGCGCGAGGAGCAGGCCTATCAGCAGGCGGCGGTGCCGCACATCACCGAGGCGCTGCTCGCGCTGCAGCACGCCGGCACGGCCAGCGACGCCATGCTGGGGTACGCGGCGGCGATTCATCGCTATATGCTGGCGGTGCTCTCGCCGGTGGATCGCAACGACCGCAACCTGCGCTACTGCGAAGGCACCGGCAACGGCACGCGCTCGCGCGGCGATTCGATGCCCTTCATGGCCACCCTCATCAAGGAGAAAGACCCGGAGCTGGCGGCGAACCTGATGTGGGCCTGGGACGCGATGGGCCGGTATCCCGGCGGGCACGTCGCCCCCTCGTCGTGGCTCGCGTATGATCCCTCCGTGGCGCCGATGGCGCCGCGCGATCTGCCCGGCGCCTTCCTGCCCGGCTTCGGCGCCACCTCGCGCGCGAATTTCGGCCAGCCCTCGGAGACCTTTCTGCTCTTCCGCCAGGGGCATAACCAGAGCCATTTCGACATGGACCAGGGCTCGTTCAAACTCTACGCCTTCGGCGAGCAGATGATCCCGAACAGCAGCCTGGGCTATAACAGTCCGGCGCCCGCCACCACCCAGCACGGCATCATCAGCTTCGGCGACGGCAAGGAGTGGATGAACAACCACGGGCGCGTGGATACCATGATCAGCGACTACGCCTACCTGAAAACCGCCGATTACCTGTGCGGGCGGCAGCGCTTCGATTATAAATCGGGGGGATCGGCCAACGGCTTCGTGACGGCGCCGTTCGACTGGTACCGGCAGTTCATCGTGATGAAGAGTCAGCATCCGCAGAATCCCACCTACGTCGTGCTGCGCGACACCTTCCGCGGGCCGGAGCTGCACCCCACGCACTGGCACTGCTGGCTGCTGGGCAAGCCGGAGGATATCGCCGTCGAGGGGAACCGGGTGGTGGTGAAGACGCCGCAGGGGAACGTGCTGGAACTCGTCTTCGCCAACCTGGCGCAGATCAAGCCCACCTTCACCTACAAGGCGACGGCGGGCGGCGCGGGCTGCGGCTTCCCGCCCGGCGGCGCCACCCTCATGCGCCTGGACGCCCCGGCGGGGCAGGATTACCTGGTGGTCATCTACCCCCGACAGGCGGATATGAAGCGCCCCGTCGTCAGCTCTCCCGCCCCCGGCGTGGTGAAGGTGGAGGCGCAGGACAGCCTGGACTGGGCCTTCCTGAGCCCGGACGAGCCCATCACCTACCAGGAGGAGATGGTGGAGTTCCGCGGGCGCAGCGGGGCCATTCATCGCACCCTGGACGGGGGCGTCTCCATCGCGCTGCTCTCCGGCGGTGGTCAGGCGCGCTGCCGCAATTATCGCCTCCGCAGCTTCATGCCGACCGAAGAAATCCTGTCCCGTGAAGCATTGGAAACAGGCGAACTCAAACAGGAATACTACCACTACGAACCGTGGGCGCGCGACCCCGCCATCGTCTATACCGAGAAGGTCGAAATCCAACCCGGCGTGACGAAATATACGCTGCGCGACGGCTTTGCCTATGGCTTCATCAGCGAGACACCGCTCGATTTCGCGCGGGACGGCGTGGTGTTCACGGGCCAGTTGGGCATGGTCATCGTCACCGGCACACAATTCCGCGTGATGATGGGACGCGACTACGCCGTGGGACCGCTCGCCTCTATCGGCTACCAGGGCTACGTCATCCGCGGCGAGGGACCGTATGATCTGGTCTTCACCCCGCCGAACGGCGAGCAAGGCGGCGAGGTGACGGGCGTGTCGGACGGCCGCGCGCGCGTGCTGGAGCTGCCGCTGCCGCAAAACCTGGCCCCCGCCACCTGCCCGCAGCTCGCCTTCTCGCGCGACATGATCCCCGCGCAGAACGACGGCCCCATCCTCACCGGCATCGCCCCCACCCTCTACCTCAACGGCACGCAGTGGCAGGTGGGCTACTACGATACCGGCATGGCGCTGCCGCTCTTCGAGGGGAAAAACGATATCCGCATCACCCGCTTCTCTCTGCCGCCGGTGGCGCCGGACGTGCCGCGGAAGCAGGAGTGAACACCAGGCGGGTGGGCGTCCGTGCCAGGCGACGCCCACCTCATGCTCACCTTTACTTCACCATGCAGTCCGTCACGGTTTTGATGTATTGCGGGTGATACGTGCTGTAGTTCGCGCCGGGACCATTGCGGGTCATGGCGATGATCAGGTCGTTATCATAATCAATGATGAGCGTCGTCGCCGAAGCGGAACCGTGGCTGATGCAGTTGGTGCTGAGACCAGGTCCGCCCCATTGCCCGCAGCCGATGCCACCGGTGACTTCGGTATCAGGACCAAGGAGCATCGTCAGTTTCGTCGGCATCATCTTCCGCCAGGCCACCTCGCTGAAGAAGCGCATGTTACCGTAGGCGCCCTTGTTCAGCATCATCTGTCCGAACTTCGCCATATCGAGCGCGGTGCTGTAGACGCCGTAGCCGGCGGCATGACCATAGGTATCGGCGCAGCTCAGTGGTCCAAAAAGGTGCTGCTGATAGAAGTCGCCCAGCGCCTCGCCGCTGACCTGCTCTACGATGCGGCTGCCGAGAGCGTACCCCTGACCGTTGTATGCGCCGACAGCACCGATCTGCAGGTAGGGGTAATACCAGGCGATCATCTCTTCGGTATCAATGTCGTAGTCACCCCAGTGGTCCCAGCCGCCGTTGTAGTGATTGCACAGACGGCGCAGGGTGAGCGGGGTTTTCACCGGCGCATCGCGCAGCGGCGGCAATACCTTCGCGATATCGTCGTCGAGGTCAATGATCCCCCGATCCACCACCATCATCATGCAGGCGCCGGACATCATCTTGGTGAGCGACGCGATATAACTCGGTGTGTGGACGGTCATTGGCGTGCCGTCACGCGTGCCGTAGGCCTTGTTGAACACTACGACCCCGCGGCGCACCACGCAGGCGATGAATGCCTCATCGGTGTTGGCTACCCACTCCGTACAGAGCGCATCCAGCTTTTCCACGGTATCCGGCTGCATGCCCGCCTCCTGCAGCGTGCCGGGATGCACTACCGGCGCTGGGGCGCCCTCCTTTGGGGTGGGGGCGACGAAGGCGTTGGGGAACAGCGTATCGGTGCCATATAGTTTGCGCTTCAGGCCCACCCAGTAGCGCCTGTCGGCGCTCATCCCTTCTTTCGTGTGCCAGTCATCGGCGAAACCGCCCGGCTTATCCTCCGCCAAACCGGCGCAGTAGACGGCATCGCCATTGCCAAAGGCGGATGTTGCCCAGAAGCGGCCGGAGAAGCGCCAGCGCAGTTCTTGATTGCGCTCGGCCAGCAGTGCGGCATCAAAGCCGAACTCCTTCGGCAGGGTGACGGTCACCCACTGGTCCATCTTTTCGAGATTGACGCCATCCGGTACGCGATAGATGGTGCGGAAGCGGCGATATGGCCGGCCGTCCTCCGGAATGATTTCGATGACGGCGCCATACCGGCCGGGCTTCGTGGCGGCGGTCACCTGGTTGTAGTCCTTGTCATAGAAGGTTGTCTTGATGGTGTAGGGGCCAATCAGGTCTTCTACCTGCTGCGGGTTGAGGAAGTCGCAGGCCGGGAAGGCGGTGCCGCCGAAGACGCACGGCCGGAAGACCGGCGAGAGGAAGAAAAATTCCTTCGCCTTCAGCGTATCAATATCCGCCGGTAGCGTCACGATGCCGACTTGTTTACCATCCACCAGCACGGCGAAGGCGCCGTAGGGTTTACCGGCGGGCGGCATCGGCAAAGTGAGGACCGCATTCGCGCGCAGGTCGCTCTCCCGGGCCATCGTGCCGATGGCGACGGTTTTTCGCCCATCCTTCAACTGCACGCGCTTGCCGGTGAGTTCGGCAATGCCGTAGACGTTGATGCGCGCGCGGCGGAAACGCTCATAATTGCCGCACACCGCCGCCTGCACGGGCGCGCTGGCCTGGGTGGACAACCGCACGCGGGAGAGGTTGCCGGTGTAGTTCGGTCCGCGATACCCCTCTGGATACCAGAGCGTGCGGAACCAGTCGCCGCGAGTGTCGGAGTCGGTCATCCACACCTGCACGCCCACTTCCAGGCCGAGTGCGGGCGTGATGCCCAGGTTGGCGAAAGGCAGCAGCGCTTCCAGCACGTAGCCGTCCGCCGTGCGTTTGCCGGCAATCGTCGCGGTAATCGCCGGCAGCTTCTCCCGGTCCACGCGATAATCGTAGGCATACCAGCGCGCCTTGCCATATTTCGGGTCGGCGCCGGAAGTCACCTGTAACTGGTAAAAGCCGGGGGTGTTGCGCTTAGTGCCCATGAAGAGCTCAACAGCGTCACGCCCACCCAACTCGGCCATCTTCTCTGCTTCCTCGATGAAGCTGTCGCGCACGAAGCCGACGAAGAGGATGCCCTGGTCGTTCCACCCCAGCCGGAAGCGGCTGTCA
This sequence comes from Armatimonadota bacterium, assembly GCA_029553475.1. GTDB lineage: Bacteria > Armatimonadota > Hebobacteria > CAIYQO01 > CAIYQO01 > JAKIYB01. The sequence continues at coordinate 45,490 of JAKPKV010000126.1, read as the reverse complement.
TAATTGTCCGAGGGGCGGATTTTGCCATCCAGCGTGAGCAATGGCCCCACACGGAAGCCGTGCCCCCCCCAGTCAGCCGGATCGCCGTCAATGGTGATGCCCTCCAGCCGCGGGATGTCGAAGAGCGGCGTGGGGTCTTTCGGCGGTTCTACGGCCCATACGGCAGAGCAGAGTAAGCCTATCACGACGAGGAATAGGGTGTTGATGCGCATAGTTGTCCTCCGTAACGGTGGGTGAATGGTCCGGTGTGCGATACCAGTATATACGAATTAGCCTCGCCCGTGTTAAAGGCGAGGCGAAAAGATAGCTATGCCCAGTGCTGCGTATTAGAGCAGCGGCGTCAACACGGCAATCGCCCGCTTGATATCCTCGATCTGTTGCGGGCCGCTGATTTCGCGCTCGATGGTGAGGGCGCCGGCGTAGCCACAGGCTTTGAGTTTGGCGACGAGGGCGGGAAAATTCACCCGGCCCTCGCCGAGGGGTTTTTCCTCGCCGAGGGCGCGGCCGTCGGTGGGATATTCGCCGTCTTTGGCGTGCACCCCGCGCACGTAAGCGCCGAAGACGTCCAGCGCGTCCACCGGATTGCCGGTGCCGTACAGGAGCAGGTTCGCGGGGTCCAGGTTCACGCCCAGGTTGGGCAGGCCCACGTCCTGGATGCAGCGCAGCAGCACGGTGGGGGTTTCCTGGCCGGTTTCGAAGTTGAAGTAGACGCCGTGCCCGCCGGCATATTCGGCGACGGCGCGGATGGCGTCCACCGCGCCCAGGTAGTCGGGGTCGCGCGGGTTCATCGGCAGGAAGCCGACATGGGTGGCCATATCGCGGATGCCCAGCCAGGAGGCGATCTCCGCGCCGCGCCGCAGGTCGTCCACGCGCATCGCGCGGTATTCGGCCGGCACCAGCCCGATGGTGGACGGTCCCTCGGCGTAGTTCCAGACCGCCGGTCCGCGATAGCCGCACCAGAAGGCGGTGATCGTCACCCCCGCCGCCTCCGCCGCCGCGCGGTTGGCCTCCACCAGCGCGCGCGACGCGTCCAGCGGCCGCCAGCAGCCGAGCTGACAGCTCGCCAGCCCCATCGCGCGCACGGACGCGAAGGTCTGCGCCGGCTCAGCGCCCAGGGACGTGAACACACCGATGGTTAACGCGGACATCACCGCCTCCGTTCCCGCCGACCAATGCCGCGCGCCCCGCGTGACTCCGGAGTCGGGGGCGACAGCGCCTGGCCGCTATTTTACTGATGCGCGCATTGAGATCTTCACGCTCCTTCACCCTCACCCCGCATAGGCGTCACGAGAGGGTGCGCGTATCCCTCGTACTCGTCATCGTCATCGTACTCGAAAAATCGTAAAACGGTTGTGCTGCAGCCGCGCGCTGTGTTGCTTGCCGTGTCGTCCGCGCCCTCCGCGACGCGTGGTGACGCATTGCTCCACCGCTTGTCAGCCGCAGCTTTAGCGAAGGCTGGTGCCCGACGCTGGTGTTGTCGGACACGGTGTCGCATGTTGGTCACACGCGCCGCGGAGGGCGCGGACGACAGAGCCAGGTACAAGGTGACGACCCGCTACACCTGGCGATCAGACACGCTGTGAAAAATCGAAGCCCGCATTCGAGTACGAGTACGATGACGAGTACGAAGGAGACGCGAACTCCGGAAACTCACCCCGCCCCTCTCCCCGCTGAGCGGGAACCGCAGGCATCAATGCGCGCAGCAATAGCACGTTCACCGAAAGCGTGCGCGGGCGATCAGTAGACCGTCACCTCGTCTGGGGTAATGGTGATCAGCACGTAATCCGGGTCGTCGTGCCCATTCGGAAAAAAGGGCTGCCAGCTTTCGTGCCAGCGGGCGCGCTTCACCTCGGCATCGGTGATGACGTCCGCACGGCCGCGAATTTCCACGGTAGTGCCGTCGGCAAAGGCGGAGATCGCCACCCGCGGCTGCCGGCGTATCTGCGCCACTTTCTCCGACGAGACCAGCGAGGCGTACCAGATGACGCCGGTATCTTCGACGTGCGCGACGGACATCACGCGCACCGTCGGCACGTTGTCCGCGGCGGTGGCGAGGTGGGTGATTTTGTGGGCGCGCAGAAACGCCACCGCCTGCGTGAGATGATCGGATGCCATCAGACACCTCCTTCTACGCCAAGACGCACAACGCCAGTATGGTTATGCATATTCTAGCATATTCCGTCCTCCAGCACACGCGTTGCCCGGGAAACGACCGCGCGCGCACCGCTGGGGCACCTCCGCAGCCTATCGGGGACCGGCGCCACCGTACGTCAACGCTCTCCTGCACGCGGGCGTTCGTGCAAAAGCCGCAGCGCATTGAGAGTGACGAGGATGGATGCGCCCATATCGGCCAGTACCGCCAGCCAGATGGTGAGCCAGCCGGGGAAGACCAGCGCCAGCGCCAGCGCCTTCAAGCCCAGCGCCAGCACGATATTCTGCTTGATGATGCCGAGGGTGCGGCGGCTCAGGCGGATGGTATAGGGCAGCCGCGAGAGATCATCCGCCATGAGCGCGATATCGGCGGCCTCCAGCGCGGTATCGGTGCCGGCGACGCCCATGGCGATACCCAGATCGGCGGCGGCCAGCGCCGGGGCGTCGTTGATGCCGTCGCCCACCATCGCCACCGCGCCGTGCTCCGCGCGCAACGCCGCCACGGCCGCCGTTTTCGCCGCGGGGAGCAGCTCCGCCTTCACCGCGTCAATGTCCAGCCGCGCGGCGAGGGCCGTGGCGACCTCCGCGTGGTCGCCGCTGAGCATCGCCACCTGGCGAATGCCCGCCCGGCGCAGGCCGCGGATCGCCCCGGCGCTTTCGGCGCGCACGCCGTCCGCCGCGGCGATAATGCCGAGTATCCGCTCATCCGTGCCGACGAGCATCGCCGTCTTGCCGTCGTCGCGCAGCGCGCGCACGTGCGGCTCGGCGGCGCTCGTCGCCGCGCCCAGCTCAGCGAAGAGCGCGGGAGAGCCGACGTAGGTCGGCGTGCCGCCCACGACCGCCATGGCGCCCTGGCCGGGCAACGCGCGAAACCCCTCCGCCGGCGGGATAGCCACCCCGTCGCGGCTTGCCGCGCGCAGGATGGCGTCCGCCAGCGGGTGCGCCGCGCGGCGCTCCACCGCCGCGGCCAGGCCGAGCAACCCGTCCGTCGCCATGCCATCCAGCGCCACGACGTCGGTGACGTCCGGACGCCCGCGGGTGAGCGTCCCGGTCTTATCGAAGGCGATCACCGCGATGCGCCCGGCCTGCTCCAGGTGGACGCCCCCTTTGATGAGCACCCCGTGGCGGGCGGCGGTGCCGATCGCGGTGACGATGGCGACCGGCGTGGAGATGACCAGCGCGCACGGGCACGCCACCACCAGCAGCGCCAGCGCGCGATAGCACCAGTCCGCCCAGGGCGCGGCAATCCCGAAGAGCGGCAGCGTCAACGGCACCACGATGGCGATGACGCCGGCGGCCCCCAGCGCCGCCGGCGTATACCAGCGGGCGAAACGTTCGATGAATGCCTGCGCGGGCGCGCGGCGCGCCTGCGCCTCCTCCACCTGGTGGATGATGTGCGCCAGCGTGGTGTCATCCGCCGTCCGCGTCGCCCGCACTTCCAGCGCGCCCAGCGTATTCAGCGTGCCGGCGTAGACCGGATCGCCCGGGCGCTTCTCCACCGGCATCGCTTCTCCGGTAATCGGCGCCTGATTCACCGCCGATGCGCCGGCGATCACCGTGCCGTCCACCGGGATCTTCGCCGCCGGCGTCACCACCACCACGTCGCCGGGCCGCACCATCGCGACGGGCACGCACTGCTCTTCACCGTCACGCAGCACCCGCGCCTCCGTCGGCGCCAGCTCCATCAGGCCGCGGATGGACCGGCGCGTCTTTTCCATGGTGTAGGATTCGAGCAGGTTGCTCAAGGAGTAAAGGAACGCGACGACGCCCGCTTCCTCCCATTGGCGGATGAGGAGCGCGCCGCTGACGGCGATGGTCATCAGCGCGTTCATGTCAAAGCTCAGCGCCCGCAGCGCGCTGAGCCCGCGCCGGAAGGTCCAGTAGCCGCCGATGCCCATCGCCAACAGATACAGCACGATCGCCGGCAGCCCCAGCGGCGCCCGGTGATCGAGCAGCCAGGCGGCGGCGATGAGCGCGCCGGAGAGCGCCGTCGTGATCACGCGCCCATGCGTCCGCCAGGGCCGCGGCCGCTGGAGATCGCATGCGGCGCACGCGCACGGATGCGCCCCATCGGGGGGCGGCTGCACCGCGATCGCGTACCCCGCGTCGCGGATGGCGCGCAGGATGGCGTCTTCCGCGGCGTGGTGAGTCACGGTGAGTTTCGCCGACGCGAAGTTGACCGCCGCGGCGGCCACGCCGGGCAGCGCGCGCAGGCGGCGTTCCAGCTTCATCGCGCAGTCCGCGCAATCCAGCCCGGTCAGGCGATACTGGTCCGTGCGTGTCTCCGACATCGTCACTCCTTCCCGTGCGCCAGGTGGGCCAGTCCCTGCTCGATCATCCGCGCGACATGGTCGTCATCCAGCGCGTAAAATACCAGCTTGCCAGCGCGGCGCGCGCGCACCAAGCGCATGACGCGCAGCAGACGCAGGTGATGCGACACCGCCTGGACCGACATGCCGAGGATATTCGCCACGTCGCACACGCACAGCTCCTCGCGGCTGAGGCAATACATGATCTTCGCGCGCGTCTCGTCACTCAGCGCTTTGAACAGATTGCCGAGCCCTTCCGCCCGGCCCACCTCGCCGCGCAGCCGCGCCACTTTGTGCTCGTCCGAGGAAAAGATGGCGCAGCGATCGTCTTCCCACTTGCGCAGAGCGCGCATATCGTCCCTCATTTCGCGTCGGTCACATTAAAACAGTTGCTTTATCATTATAGTAATACCCGCGGCGATTCCTGTCAAGGCGGCGGAGGCGATGTAACAGTTCAGCCTTGTCAGAGTGATGTGGCGTCTGCCCGCCCACCTCTCCCCCCGCCCCTCCCCTGAGCGGGGAGGGGAGCACCGGATCTGCACACCTATCACTCCCCTTTCCCGCGCAGGGAAGGGGGGTGGGGGGTTAGGTGTGACATCAATCGGCGACATGCTGGCAGGACTGAACTGTTGCGAGGCGATGTCGCGACCGCGTGCGCCGGGCGGGCGCCGCGGGCGGTCCAACGTTTAGCGTTTCCGCGACATGGTCATAAAATATTACTAATGTCATATTCTTATTTCGCTATCGCTGATACGCTATCACCGACACGGAGAAAGGAGCGAACCATGAGCGGACAGGCTATCACCCCGACCACCCGCGTCAGCGAGATCGCGGCGGCGCATCCCGCCACGCTGCGCATGCTGGAATCGCTGGGCATTGACTATTGCTGCGGCGGCAAGCTGCCGCTGGAGACGGCGGCGGCGGAGGCCGGCCTGCCGGTGGAGACCGTCATCGCCGTGCTGGAGACCACCATCGCCCAGTCGCGGTCAAGCGACGAGGAGCGCAACTGGTCCGACGCGCCCATCGAGGAGCTGATTGACCACATCATCGCCACCCACCATACCTACCTGTATCGCGAGCTGCCCCGGCTGGAGGGTATCGCGGCGCTGGTGGGGCGCGTGCACGGCCCCGCGCACGGCGAGGTGCTGGAACCGCTGGCGGCGGCATTCGCCCGCCTGAAGGCCGAGCTGGAGGCGCATCTGACGAAGGAGGAAACGGTGGTATTCCCCGCCATCGCCCGCGTGGTCGGCGGCCAGCGCGATGACGCCGCGGTCACCGGCGCCCACGAGCTGGAGGACGAGCACGAGGCGGCCGGCGCGCTGCTGCACGAGATGCACCACCTCACCGATGATTTCACCGTGCCCGACGACGCCTGCGCCACGTATGAGGCGCTCTACCGCGACCTGCAGGCGCTGGAGCAGGATATCCACCGGCATATCCACCTGGAAAACAACGTGCTATTCCCGCGTGTGCTGCGCCTGCTTGCACAAGGGTGAGGCACCTGTGCTACAATACGCCCACGATACGCCGGCCGCCGTCGCCGCGAAGCAGTCCGCCGCGGCCGGCGTCCGTGGGAGCACGCCATGCGCATTCATGTATTACAGCACGTCCCGTATGAAGATGAAGGCAATATCGGCGCCTGGGCGCGCGCGAACGGCTTTCCCGTCACGCGCACGCGGCTGTACGATCATGAATTCCCGCCGGACTACGAGCTGTATGACTGGCTGGTGGTGATGGGCGGCCCGATGAGCGTGACCGACGACGCGGATTACCCGTGGCTGAAACAGGAAAAGCGCGCCATCACCGAAGCCATCGCCCAGCGCAAGACCGTCATTGGCATCTGCCTGGGCGCCCAGCTCATCGCCGAAGTGCTGGGCGGCACAGTGGTGTCCGCGTCGGAGAAGGAAATCGGCTGGTATCCGGTGGAGATGCTGCCGGCGGGCGCCGGCAATCCGCTCTTTCGCCTCTTCCCCAGCTACTTCACCGCGTTCCACTGGCACGGCGAGATGGTGACGCTGCCCGATGACGTGACGCATCTCGCGCGCAGCCAGGGGTGTGAGACCCAGGCGTTTCTGTTCAGCGACCGCGTCATCGGCATGCAGTTTCACCTGGAAATCACCCGTCCCGGCATCAACAATCTGCTGAAACACTGCGCCGCCGACATGACGCCCGGTCCCTTCACGCAGCGCACGGAAGTGATCCTCTCGCGCACGGACGCCATGGTCGAGGTGCATGGCCTGCTGGTGCGCCTGCTGGGCGGGCTGGCAAATTTGTCGGGATAACGCACCCGATCCATACCTGAGAAAACAATCTCTGAAGCGGATCACGCCGGGCTGGATTGCCAGCCCGGCGACTTTTTGCCGCCGCCGTCGCAGCAGCGCGCCGGCGCCGCGTATATAGCGGTGTCAGGCGCACGATGCGCCGGAAGATTTGGGGTGAGGGAGCGCCCGTCGCGCCAGGGACGGCGCCGACACGCCGCCAGGCCGCACACTCGGGGATGCGGTCTGGCGGTCAGCTTTTGCTCGGCGCCGCCACGTCCTCGTGCCAGTCCAGATGCACCTGCCGGCTGTCGGGGACGATGCGGGCGGTGGCGTGGCCATTCAGGGTGGCGAGCAGCGCGTCGCCGATAGCCTTCTTCCGCCAGCCGCGCATGAGCGGCACGTCGGCGCGCTCCCCGGCGAGGATGACGGCGGCGAGGTCGGTGCGGGTGGCGACCACCCCCGGCGACACCGCGCGCTCGGAGGCCAGCGAGCGCAGGCAGAGGATGAGGAAATCCACCGTCGGCTCCAGCGCGGGCGGCAGCGAGGACGCGCGCGGCGTGAGGGCCGGCGCCGTCGCCGGGGTCTTCTGCATGACCTCCAATAGCAGCGCGCCGAATCGCTCGACCTGCTGCGGCTGCAGGCCGCGCACGTCGCGCAGCTCGCGCAGGCTGCCGCGCGGATGGCGCGCCAGCTCGCACAGCACCTCATCGCGGGCAATGCGGCTCGTCGGGAGATCCATCGCCCGCGCGGTTTCTTCACGCCAGGCGACCAGCTCGCGCAGCAGCGACAGCGCCCGCTTCCCCATGCGCTCGATGCCCCGGATGCGCAGATAGAGCTCGCCGGGCTCCGCCACCTGGTAGCGCGCGGGGTCCTCCAGCCGGCGGAACTCCTCGTGCGCCCAGTCCAGCCGTCCCTGCGCGGCCAACTCCGCGACCAGGCGGTCATAGGCGGGCACCAGGTAGCGCACGTCGTCCAGCGCGTAGGCAATCTGGCCATCCGTCAGCGGCCGCCGCAGCCAGTCGGTGAAGCAGTGCGTTTTCTGCAGCCGGGTGCCGGTGGCGCGCTCCACGAGGTTGGCGAACGAGATCTGCTCGTCATATCCCAGCAGCGCGGCGGCGATCTGCGTGTCGAACACCGGCGCGGCCGGCGCGCCGATGAGCCGGTAGAAAATGGGCAGGTCCTGGCCGGCGGCGTGCAAGACTTTCTCGATGGCCGGGTTGGTGAGGACATCACGCAGGGGCGTCACGTCGGTCAGGCCCAGCGGATCAATGAGCACCGCCTGCTCGCGGGTGGCGAGCTGAATGGTGCCCAGCCGCGGATAGTAGTGCCCTTCGCCGACGAATTCCGTATCGAGGAAGATGACCGGCTCATGCTGAAGCGCCGAGCACCATGCGGCAAGCTGTGTGTCTGTGGCGATGATCATCTCAGGTGTATTGTAACGAAAGATGCCCATGCCTGTCCACGACGCGCGGCGCGAAGTTTTTCCGTGGAACCCGGTCATCGCGAAAATTTTTCGACATCGCAGCCTCATCACGCATTGTCGAATACGCCATTCTGCTATAAGCTGAGGGACGGCTGTCTTTGCCGGTGTACCCGCGGCGGGCGATGCCGCCGGCGGATGGCGTGAATCAGCACGAAGAGGAGCGCACCCATGCCTGACGCAAGCTATACCTACGTCATTGTCGGCGGCGGCCTCGCCGGCGCATCGGCCGTTCGCGGCATTCGCGCGGTGGATCAGGACGGGTCCATCCTGCTCATCGCCCACGAACGCGTCCGCCCCTACAACCGCCCGCCGTTGACGAAAGACCTCTGGTTCGGCAAGAAAGAGGTCGAGGGCATCTTCGTCGGCAAGACGCCGGCCTTTTATGACGACAATCGCGTCGAGCTGCGGCTGGAGACCACCGCCGTCGCGCTGGACCCGCGCGCGAAGGTGGTGCGCGACGACCAGGCCCGCACCATCGGCTACGACAAACTGCTGCTGGCCACCGGCGGCATGCCGCGCGCGCTGGACATCCCCGGCGGCGACCTGGCGGGCATCTACTACTATCGCGCCCTGGATGACTATGTGACGCTGCGGCCGCGGGCAACCGCGGGCGCCACCGCCACCGTCATCGGCGGCGGCTTCATCGGGTCGGAGATCGCCGCCGCGCTGCACACGGTCGGCGTCCACGTGACGATGATTTACCCCGACCCCTCGCTGGTCGCGCGCGTCTTCCCGGAACGCCTGGGCCGGCGGCTGCAGGAGCGCTATCAGGAGCGCGGCATCACCATCCTCGCCGGCGACGCGCCCACCGCCATCGAGCTGAGCGGCAGTACCTACGTCACCCGCACCAAAAACGGGCAGGTGGTGGGATCGGACCTGGTGATTGCCGGCATCGGCATCCGCCCGGCCACCGGGCTGGCCGAACAGGCCGGGCTGGCGGTGGAAAACGGCATCGTCGTGAATGACCGCCTGCACACGTCGCATCCCGCGATCTACGCCGCCGGCGACAACGCGAGCTTCCCCTATCAGGCGCTGGGCATGCAGACGCGCGTGGAACACTGGGACCACGCGCTGAACATGGGCAAGCAGGCCGGGCGCAACATGGCCGGCGCGGATGAGCCCTATCACTACATGCCCTACTTCTTCTCCGACCTCTTCGAGTTCGGCTACGAGGCGGTGGGCGAGGTGGATGCCCGGCTGGACACCTTCGCCGACTGGACGACGGAGGGCGAGACCGGCGTCATCTACTACCTGCGCGACGGCTACGTGCGCGGCGTGATGCTGTGCAACGTCTGGGAGAAGCTGGACGCGGCGCGCGCGCTCATCCAGCGCCGCGAGAAGGTGAGCCCCGAAGAGTTGAAAGGGGCGATCAGCTAAAAAACTGTCTTCACAGTCTGCGCCGCCGGATCGCGGCGGCGCAGACTTCTGAAACAGTTTCTAAGGAGGGAACCATGGAACTGGCCGATCAACGCTGTGAGGCGTGTGAAGGCGGCGTGGAGCCGCTGGATATCGAGCAGGCGACGGCGCTGGGATGCGAGATTCCTGAGTGGACCATCAAGCCCACCGCCATCGCGCGCACGGTGACATTCGCCGATTTCCGCGCGGCGATGGCCTTCGTGAACCGGGTGGCCGACCTCGCCGAGGAGCAGGGACATCACCCGGACCTTCACATATCGTACCGGACCGTGCGCATCGAACTGTCCACCCATACTATCGGCGGCCTGTCGAAGAACGATTTCATCCTGGCCGCGAAGATTGACCGGCTGATATAAAAAACTGTCCGAGCAGTCTCGGTGTGGGGCTGCTGCGAGGATGCCGGCCTGGATCAAGGCGGACGTCCGAGGCGCTATCGGGAGAGATAGGGTGAGGACGGCCAACGCCGAGCCAGGCCGGAAGCCACCAGCAGGCACGCGCCGAGACTGTTCGGACAGTTTCTAAGGAGCACTATGGCCCAATCCATCCACGGCAAAATCGCGCTCATCACCGGCGGCGCGGTGCGCATCGGGCGCGCGGCCGCGCTGGCGCTGGCGGCGGAAGGCGCGCACGTGATCGTGCATTACCACCGCTCCGGCGAGGAAGCGGAGGCGCTGTGCGATGAACTGCGCGCCCGTGGCGTGCAGGCGTGGCCGCTGCGGGCGAGTTTCTCCCGGCGAGAAGAATATGCGACGCTCATCGCGCGCGCGCTGGAAATGGCGGGCGGGCTGGATATCCTCGTCAACAACGCCTCGATCTTCCCGCGGGACACGCTCGACAGCGTCACCCTCGAGAGCGTGATGGACAACCTGGAGGTGAACGCCTGGGCGCCCTTCGTCCTCGGCCGCGCCTTTGCCGGGGCCGTCGAGCGCGGGACGATCATCAACCTGCTCGATTCCCGGCTGAGCGGCTATGACTGGGCGCACGTGGGCTATTTTTTCAGCAAGCAGGTGCTGGAGCTGATGACGCGCATGATGGCGGTGAAATTCGCGCCGAACATCACCGTCAACGCCGTCGCCCCCGGCCTCATCCTCCCCCCGCCCGGCGAAGATGCGCGCTACCTCGATCAACTCATCGCCACCGTGCCGCTGCAAGCGCACGGCGAGCCGGAAGACATCGCCGACGCCATCGTCTTCCTGGCGAAGAGCCGCTACTGCACCGGGGAAGTCATCTACGTGGACGGCGGCCGCCATCTGGTGGAATATGCGCGCGCCGCCCCGCCGTCCTGAACGGAGTCGCCGCCATCATGGACCGCATCTTCATCACCGATCTGCTGCTGCGCGGCACCCTCGGCCTCAGCGACGAGGAGCGCCGCGAGCCGCAGGACGTGCTCATCAACGTCTCGCTGTGGACCGACCTGCGTCCGGCGGGCGCCAGCGACCGCATCGAGGACAGCGTGGACTACCGCGCGCTGAAAAAACGTATCATCGCGCTGGTGGACGCCTCGGCGTATCACCTGGTGGAGGCGCTGGCGGAGCGCATCGCCGCGCTCTGCCTGGACGATCCGCGCGTGCGGCGGGCGCGGGTGCGCGTGGAGAAGCCCGGCGCCCTGCGCTTCGCGCGCAGCGTCGGGGTGGAGATCACCCGCGAGCGCGACTGATGCCCACCGCCTATCTCGCCATCGGCTCGAACATTGACGCGGACGCGAATCTCCGCCGGGGGCTGGCGCTGCTGGCGCGGGCCGTCCGGGTGCGCGCCCTGTCCACGCTGTATCGCACGCCGGCGCTCGGCCGGCCGGACGACCCGCCCTTCGTCAATGGCGTGGCGGAGATCGCCACGACGCTGCCGCCGCGGGCGCTGAAAATGGCGCTGCGCCGGATAGAAGCGGCGCTCGGCCGCCGGCGATCCGCCGAGAAATGCGCGCCGCGGGTGCTGGATCTGGATATTATCTGGTATGATGACATCAGCGATGCGCGGTATCCCCTGCCGGACCCGGAGATACCCCATCGGCCGTTTCTCGCGATTCCGCTGGCCGAGCTCGCCCCGACGCTGGCGCTGCCGGATGGGACTCTACTCCGCGATCTTGCCGACGAGCTGCGCGGCGCGCCGATGACGCCGCTGCCCGCACTGACGGACCTGCTGCGAAAGGACCTGGAAGATGAACATCACGCGCGTGGAAGAACTGATTCGTGAATTGCTGGTGGAAATCGGGGAAGACCCGGCGCGCGAGGGACTGGAGAAGACCCCGCTGCGCGTCGCCGGGGCGTATGAATACCTGACGTCCGGTTATCACATGAATACCGAGCGCTTGATCAACGGCGCGGTCTTCGAGGCCGAGTCGAACAACATGATCATCGTGCGCGATATCGAGCTCTACAGCCTCTGCGAGCACCATATGCTGCCCTTCTACGGGCGCTGCCACATCGGCTATATCCCGAAGGAGAAAATCTTCGGCGTCAGCAAGCTCGCGCGGCTGGTGGATATGTATTCCCGCCGCCTGCAGATTCAGGAGCGCCTCACCGAGCAGATCGCCTCCGCCATCATGGACTCCATTGATCCGGAAGGCGTGGGCGTCATCATCGAAGCGCGCCACCTCTGCATGATGATGCGCGGGGTGCAGAAACAGAACTCGCTGATGACCACCTCCTCGGTCATCGGCACCTTCCGCAACTCGATTGCCACCCGCAACGAGTTCCTGACGCTGATCGGGCGGGGTCAGCCGTAAGCGATGCCGGATCCGAAGGGAGGAGTTGCCATGCCGACGATGAGCGAGTTGGATCAGCGATGCGTCAATGCCATTCGCTTCCTGGCCGTAGACGCGGTGGAGCGGGCGAAATCCGGGCATCCGGGCGCGCCCATGGGTGCGGCGGCCATGGCCTATACGCTGTGGGATCGGGTCATGAAGTTCAACCCGCGCAACCCGGCGTGGCCGGACCGCGACCGCTTCATCCTCTCCGCCGGCCACGCGTCCATGCTGCTGTATGCGCTGCTCCACCTGACCGGATACGACCTGTCGCTGGATGATATCAAATCCTTCCGCCAGCTCGGCAGCAAGACGCCCGGCCACCCGGAATCCGAGCGCACCCCCGGCGTGGAGGTGACTACCGGCCCGCTCGGGCAGGGATTCGCCAACGGCGTGGGGATGGCCATCGCCGCCGACTGGCTGGCCTGCCGGTACAACACGCCGGAACACCCCGTGGTGGACCATTTCATCTACGCCCTCGTCTCCGACGGCGACCTGGAGGAGGGCGTCTCCGCCGAAGCGGCCAGCCTGGCCGGCACGCTGGGCCTGGGCCGGCTGATCTACCTCTACGACGACAACGGCATCTCCATCGAGGGCGATACCGACATCGCCTTCCGCGAAGACGTGGGCGCCCGTTTCCGCGCTTACGGCTGGCAGGTGCTCGGCCCCATTGACGGCAACGACATCGCCGCGGTGGAGACGGCCATCCGCGCCGCGCAGCGCGACACCGCGCGCCCGTCGCTCATCATCTGCCGCACGGTCATCGGCTATGGCAGCCCGGAGGAAGGCACCGGCACGGTGCACGGCGAGCCGCTGGGCGCGGCGCACGCGCAGGCCGCCAAAGCGCGGCTGGGCTGGCCGCTGGAGCCCGCCTTCCACGTGCCCGCTGACGTGCTGGCGCACATGCGCCGCCACGTCGAGGCCGGCGCGCGGGCGGAAGCCGACTGGAACGCACTCATGGACGCCTACGCCGCCGCCCATCCGGAGCGAGCGGCGGAGTTCCATGCCGCCATGCGCGGCGACCTGCCCGCGGGCTGGGACGCCGGCCTGGACGGCCTCTTCCCGCCGGGCAGCAAACCCCTCGCCACCCGCGGCGCCTCCGGCACGGTCATCAACGCGCTGGCGGCGCGGGTGCCCATACTGGTGGGCGGCTCCGCCGACCTGGCGCCGAGCACGAAGACGCGCATGGACGGCGGCGGCGACTTCACCCCGGAGGACCACGGCGGGCGCAACCTGCATTTTGGCGTGCGCGAGCACGCCATGGGCGCCATCGCCAACGGCATGGCCCGCCACGGCGGGGTGATCCCGTATACCGCCACCTTCCTCACCTTCTCCGACTACATGCGCCCGCCCATCCGGCTGGCCGCGCTGATGGGCATCCGCGTGGTCTTCGTCTTCACCCACGACAGCATCGCCCTCGGCGAGGACGGCCCCACCCATCAGCCGGTGGAGCACCTGGCCGCGCTGCGCGCCATCCCACGCCTGCGCGTCATCCGTCCCGCCGACGCCGCGGAGACGGCGGAAGCCTGGCTCGCCGCGCTGCGCCACGCGCATGGCCCGACGGCGCTGGCGCTCACCCGGCAAAACCTGCCGGTACTCGACCGCACGGTCTACGCCCCGGCCGACGGCCTGCGGCGCGGCGGCTACGTGCTGTGGGAATCCGCCGCGCCGCCCGCGCTCCTCCTCATCGCCACCGGCTCGGAAGTGCACATCACGCTGGAGGCGGCAACGCGGCTGGCGGACGAAGGGCTGGCCGTGCGCGTGGTGTCGCTGCCCTGCTGGGAGCTGTTCGACGCGCAGCCCGCCGACTACCGCGCCGCCGTGCTGCCCCCCGCCGTGCGCGCCCGCGTGGCGGTGGAGGCCGGCATCGCGCTGGGCTGGGAGCGCTATATCGGTCCCGACGGCGCGATGATCGGCGTGCCCCACTTCGGCGCCAGCGCCCCTGGCGACGCGGTGATGGCCCACTTCGGCTTCACCCCCGAGCGTATTATCGAGGTGGCAAAGGACGTGGTGCGGCGGGTGGCGCGGTAGCGCGCACGGAGACGTATGGCTATTGCTTCGCTGAAGCAGCAGGCGGCGGAGTTCGCCGTCGGCATGGTGCAGTCCGGCATGGTGGTGGGGCTGGGGCATGGCTCTACCGCGATCTTCGCCGTGCGGAAGATCGCCGCGCTGCTGCGCGACGGGGCGCTGGCGGCCATCCGCGGCATCCCCTGCTCCACCGCCGTGGCAGCCGAAGCGCGCGCCCTGGGCATTCCCCTCACCACGTTGGGGGATGTCGCCGCCATTGACCTGACGATTGACGGCGCGGATGAAGTGGCGCTGGACTCGTTCACCGTCATCAAGGGCGGCGGCGGGGCGCTGCTGCGCGAGAAGATCGTCGCCCAGGCCAGCCGGCGGGAGGTCATCGTGGTGGATGACAGCAAGCTCTCCCCGGCGTTGGGCGCGCGCCACCCCGTGCCGGCCGAGGTGGCGGCCTTCGGCTGGGGCGCGCAGGCGCGCTTCCTGGGTGAGCTGGGCGCGGCGGTGACCATGCGCCGGGATGACCGCGGCGCTCCGTTCCGCTCCGACCAGGGCAGCTTCATCCTCGATTGCGATTTCGGCCCCATCGCCGACCCCGCCGCGCTGGCCGCGCGCCTGGACGCCCGCGCGGGCATCCTGGAGCACGGACTGTTCATCGGGCTGGTGACGGATATCGTCATCGCGGATGAGCGCGGCGCGCGCCTGGTCTCGAAATAACGGATATTTATGCTCGTTGACACATGACTCCGCCCATCGGGGCCGCGGAGTTGTACTCCGCACGAGTGACCGCACCCTGTCGTTGAACTGTAAGCGGGTCGTCATGTTGCATCTTGCTTTGTAGTCCGCGCCCTCCGCGGCGCGTGTGACCAACATGCGCAACGGTGTCCGACACCACCGTCATCGGGCACGAGGTAACAATGCGTCACCACGCGCCGCGGAGGGCGCGGACTACCCCGGGCTGGTTTGCTACACAGAGGACATCGTGACAACCCGCTACTCGTGCGGAGTGCAACTCCGCGGCCCCAGGGGTGGGCGGAAACAGGTTGTCACAGCGCATTGACCTCCGCTCCTCTAGCCGTACCCCCGCTCCTTCGCGTACAATGAGGCCGGGAAGGGGGGCATGCCATGCGGTTGGCCATTCTCGGCCTGGGGCGGATGGGCTTCAATATGCTGGCGCGCCTGCGGCGGGGCGGACACGCGCTGGTGGCGTTCAATCGCAGTCCGGGACCGCTGGAGCGCGCGGCGGCGGAAGGCGCGGAGCCGGCCCCCACCCTGCGGGAGGTGGCGGCGAAGCTCTCACCGCCGCGCATCTGCTGGACGATGCTGCCCGCCGGCGACGTGACCGAGCAGTTCATCACCGCGCTCACCGAGTTCCTCGAACCCGGCGACATCATCATTGACGGCGGCAACAGCTACTACAAGGACACCGTGCGCCGCGGCGATCGCCTGGTGCGGCAGGGCTTTCGCTTCGTGGACGTGGGCACCAGCGGCGGCATCTGGGGGCTGACCGAGGGCTACAGCCTGATGATCGGCGGCGAGGCGGAGACGGTGGAGTCTCTGCGCCCCATCTTCGCGACGTTGGCGCCCGCGCCGGACCGGGGCTGGGGGCACGTCGGCCCGCATGGCGCCGGCCACTTCACCAAGATGGTGCACAACGGCATCGAATACGGCATGATGCAGGCTTTCGCCGAAGGCTTCGCGCTGATGGGCGGCAAGACGGAGTTCCACCTGGACCTGCGCCAGATCGCGGAAATCTGGCGCCACGGCAGCGTGGTGCGCTCCTGGCTCCTCGACCTCACCGCCCGCGCGCTGGCGGAGAATCCGTCGCTGGAGGGCATCGCTCCCTACGTGCCCGATTCCGGTGAAGGCCGCTGGACGGTGCTGGAATCGGTGGAGCAGGGCGTGCCGCTGCCGGTCATCGCGCTCGCGCTGGCGATGCGCTTCCGCTCGCAGGAGGACTCTCCCTTCGCCGAGAAGCTGCTGGCGGTGATGCGCGAGCAGTTCGGCGGACACGCCGTGAAACGCGAGGAATGACCATGCCCGCTGATGCGCACACCATCACCGTCGTCATCTTCGGCGCGTCCGGCGACCTCACCGAGCGCAAGCTCATCCCGGCGCTCTTCAGCCTCTTTCGCAAGGGGCGGCTGCCGGAGTGCTGCGTGAATATCGTCGGCTTCTCCCGCACGCCCTACAGCCATGACGCCTTCCGCGCGCACCTGCGCGACGGCATGGAGACCCTGGCGCCGACGGCCTTCGACGCGGAAGCCTGGCGGGCCTTCGCCCCGCGCCTCTGGTATGCGCCGGGCGACACGCAGACGCCGGGGGATTACGGCACGCTGCGGGCGCTCCTGCGCGAGATCGAGGGCGGGCCGGCGAACCGCGTCTATTACGCCGCCGTCGCCCCGCAGCTCTTCCCCGTGCTGGCCGGGCACCTGGGTGACGCGGGACTGGCGGACCAGCGCGAAGGCTGGCGGCGCATCGTCATTGAAAAGCCGTTCGGCACCGACCTGGCCTCGGCGCGCGATCTCACCCGCGCGCTGCACGCCGTCTTCGACGAAGAGCAGATCTACCGTATGGATCACTACCTGGGCAAAGAGACGGCGCAAAATATCCTCTTCTTCCGCTTCGCCAATACCATCTTCGAGCCAGTGTGGAACCGCAACTACGTCGCCGGCGTGCAGATTTCCGTGTTGGAAGAGCTTGACGTCGGCCGGCGCGGCGCCTACTACGACCAGTCCGGCGTGCTGCGCGATATGTTCCAGAACCACCTGCTGCAACTGCTGACGCTGGTGGCGATGGAACCCCCCGCCTCCTTCGACGCGACCGCTATCCGCAACGAGAAAGCGAAGGTGCTCAGCGCCATCCAGCCCATCGCGCCGGACGAGACGGTGCGCGGGCAGTATGCAGGCTATCGCTCCGCGAACGGCGTCGCTCCCGACTCGCACACCGCCACCTATGCCGCGCTGGCGCTGCGCATCGCCAACTGGCGCTGGCAGGGCGTGCCGTTTCTGCTGCGCTCGGGGAAGGCGCTCACCTGCCGCACCAGCGAGATTACCATCGAGTTCCAGCGCCCGCCGCATCGCATCTTCGGCGAGGCGGCCATCGGCGCCAACCTGCTCACGCTGGCGATTCAGCCGAACGAGGGCATTCACCTGCGCGTCCAGGCGAAGACGCCGGACCAACCGCGGGAGATGGCGGCGGTGGACATGGAGTTCTATTACCGCAGCTATTTCGGCGAGAACGGACTGCCCGAAGCGTATGAGCGCCTGCTCCTCGACGTGATGCTCGGCGATCAGTCGCTCTTCCCGCGCGAGGACCAGATCGAGATCACCTGGCAGTTGATGGACCCGGTGCCGCCCGCCTGGGCCGCGCCCGGCGCGCCGCCGCTGGAGACCTACGCGCCCGGAAGCTGGGGACCGGCGGGCGCGGAGGCGCTCGCCGCGCGGCTGGGCACCCTGTGGCACCTGGGACGCACCTGCAGGCTACCATGATGCACGGCACCGTGACCGTTTATCCGCATACGGCGGCGCTGGCCGCGGCGGGGGCGAGCCTCATCGCCGACCGCGCGGCGAAGTCTCATGCCGCGCGGGGGCGCTTCACCCTCGTCCTCGCCGGCGGCGGCACGCCGCGCGCGCTGTACGCCGCCCTCCCCGCGTCGCTCGACTGGCCGCGCGTCCATGTCTTCTGGGGCGACGAGCGCTGTGTGCCGCCGGATTCGCCCGAGAGCAACTTCCGCATGGCGGCGGAAGCGCTGCTCTCCCGTGTGCCGCTGGCCGTGGAGCATATCCATCGTATGCCAGGGGAGCTCGCCCCCCCGGCCGCCGCGGACGCATACGACGCGGAGCTGCGCCGCGCCTTCCCCGGCGCGGCGTGGCCGCGTTTCGATCTGCTGTTGCTGGGGCTGGGCGAGGATGGCCACGTCGCCTCCCTCTTTCCCAACACGGCGGCGCTGGAAGAAACAGCACGCTGGGTCGCCGCCACGTACGTGCCGCGGCTGGATGCCTGGCGGCTCACCCTCACCCTGCCCGTCATCACCCACGCCGCCGAGGTGGTCATGCTGGTCGCCGGCCGGCACAAGGCCGCCATCCTGCGTCAGGTATTGCTGGAAGACGGCAACCTGCCCGCCCAGCGCGTGGCCCCCGTGGCGGGCGCGCTGCGCTGGCTGGTGGACGCGGAAGCGGCGGCGTTGCTCGATCCTGCCGACTATGCTCATGAAAGGAACGATCATGCCTGTTGAACCATGCCCCAATGCGGACGCCCTGACCGACCTGCTCGCCGAGAGCGGCCGCGGGCCGGTGGTGATCTTCAAACATTCGACCCGCTGCCCGATCTCCGGAGCGGCGGAGCGGGAGATGTCGCGGTTCGTCGCGGCCCATCCCGACGTGCCCTGCCGGCAGGTGCTGGTCATCGAGCAGCGGCCGCTGTCGCTGGAGATCGCCGCGGTGACCGGCGTGGCGCACCAGTCGCCGCAGGTGCTGGTGCTGCGCAACGGCGCGGTGGCGTGGACCGCCTCGCACTACGGCGTCACCTGCGCCGAGGTCGAGGAGGCCTGCGCCGCCGCGAAAGGATAAGGACATGCTGACCATCACCCGCGATCAGGAACTCGATCCAGCTTTGCGTCCCGTTGAGCTCGTGGAGCGCAAGGGCATCGGACATCCCGACACGCTGTGCGACCGCGCGGCGGAAGAAGTCTCCATCGCGCTCAGCCGCTACTACCGCGAACATTTCGGGGCGATTCTGCACCACAATACCGACAAGGTGCTGCTGGCGGGCGGGCGGGCGCACGCCGTCTTCGGGTATGGCGAGGTGCTGGAGCCGATGTATCTGCTGCTCTCCGGCCGCGCGACCAGCATCGCCGACGGCCGACATATCCCCGTCGGCCCGCTGGCGCTGCGCCACACCGAGACGTGGCTGCGCGAGACGCTGCCCCACCTGCGTCTGCCCGGCGACATCATCCTCGATTACCGCATCAAGCCGAGCAGCCCGGACCTGGTGGCGCTCTTCCGCCGCACCGGGGCGCCGCTGGCGAACGACACCTCCTTCGCGGTGGCCTACAGCCCGTTGAGCGAGTTGGAGCAGATCGTGCTGCGGCTGGAACACGAGCTGAACAGCCCGGCGCTGAAAGGCCGCTATCCCCAGGTCGGCGAGGATATCAAGGTGATGGGCGTCCGCGAAGGCGAAGCGATCCACCTCACCCTTTCCGTCGCCTTCGTTGCCGGGAAGACACCGGACATGGAGACCTACCTGGGGGTGAAACACGCGCTCGTACGGCAATGCGGCGCATGGGCGGCGGAGTGCACCCGGCGCGAGGTGCACGTCGCCATCAACACCGCCGACCTGGTGGACGAAGGCTGCGTCTACCTCACCGCCACCGGCACCAGCGCGGAAGCGGGCGACGACGGCGAGGTCGGCCGCGGCAATCGCGCCAACGGCCTCATCACCCCCATGCGCCCGATGACGCTGGAAGCCGCCGCCGGCAAAAATCCCGTCTCGCACGTCGGGAAGGTCTACCAGGTCTTCGCCCGGCGCATCGTGGACCGCGCGCGGGCAGACATGCCAGAAATCCGCGCCGCCGCCTGCGCCATGCTCTCCCGCATCGGCTCCCCCATCACCGAGCCGCAGTCCGTCGCCATCCGCGTGGCTAGCGACCTTCCTGATGCCGTCCTACACGCCCCCCTCGCCCGCATCGTCCGCGACGTGCTGGATGAGTGGGAGAGCGTGCGAGACGGCTTCCTGGAACGGCGGTGGGGATTGTATTGAGGTGCGGCGGGCTGCGGAGGACAATGCGCCGCCAAGTCTGTGTCGGGAATGTCCCGACGCCTGCCCCGCTGCCATCGTGGGCGGCAGTCCCGAGAAGTCCTGTTTCCTCCCCCACTGCTCACGCCATCACGTCCCCTCCCCCGCCCGGCGCCGCTTCCTCGCCGGTTTACCGACCTCCGCGCGGGGGTAAGAGCAGGATGATCTCGGCGCGCCCCGCGGCGTCGAGAGTCGTGCCGTCAGGCGCGAGGCAACAGCCTTCCTTGACACTGACCGGGCGCATCTTTATACTTGAGCCGACTGAATGCGGGAACGCGGCAGCCGCGCTGCCGTCTGTGGTGACACATCGTCTATGCGCAAAGGAGCCATCATCTCATGGTTGCAACGGCAACGGAACAGGCGGTCAGCCCGCCCGTGACCGCTTCGGTGGTGGAGATCCGCAACCTCAGCAAGACCTACCGCCTGATGATGGGGAAAGAGCTTCACGCGGTCAGCGATCTTTCCCTGACGATTGAGCGGGGCGAGACCTTCGCCATCGTAGGGCCGAACGGATCGGGCAAGACCACCACGATGAAGATCCTCCTCGGCCTGCTCTTTCCGACCAGCGGCGAGGTGTCGCTCTTCGGGAAACCGGCGGGGGATGCCTCCGTGCAGGCGCGGGTCGGCTACCTGCCGGAGGCGCCCTACTTCTACGAATTCCTCAACGGCCGCGAGCTGCTGCATCTGTACGGCAAGCTCTGCGATGTGCCGGAGGACGTGCTGGCGCAGCGCGCGGAAGCGCTGCTGAAGATGGTGGACCTGCACGAGCGCGGCGCCGACCTGCCCATCCGCGCCTATTCGCGCGGCATGCGCCAGCGCATCGGCATCGCGCAGGCGATGATTAACGAGCCGGAGCTGCTCATCCTCGACGAGCCGACGAACGGCCTCGACCCCATCGGCACGGTGCAGGTGCGTCAGTTCATCCTCGAGCAGAAGCGCCAGGGCCGCACCATGCTGCTCTGCTCGCACCTGCTCTCCGAGGTGGAAGCCGTCGCCGACCGCGTGGCCATCCTCCATCGCGGCCAGCTCATCGCCGCCGGCCCGGTCTCCGAGCTGGTGCCGGAGAGCCAGGTTTGGCAGCTCGTCGCCACCGAGCTCAGCCGCGAGGCCATCGGCGCGCTGAAAGAGGCCGGGCTGGCGCCGGACGTGCACGGCGACGTGGTCATCATCCGCGCCCACAGCCTGGATGACATCTACGCCGCGCTGGGCCAGGTACGCGACCAGGGCGGGCAGCTGGTGGAAATCACCCGCCCGCAGTCCACGCTGGAAGAGCAGTTCCTCAAGGCCGTCGGCGAGGAAGACCTGCGCCGCACGGTGGATACGCTCAAGAAATCCACCGGCAAGAAGAAGAAATAACCGTCATCGCGGGCCGCGCCCGGCGCGGCCCGTCATCGTTCATCATTCGAGGGATAAGGTATGTTCAGAGTTCGTCCGATCTTCCTCATCGCCGGCACCACCATCAACGGCGTGCTGCGCGGCGTCGTCTTGAACGTGCTGCTGGTGCTGGCCGCGCTGATGATCATCGGCGCCACCTCCACCAGTTCGCTGGAGCCGGGGGCGGTGCGCCGCACCATCGTGGACGCCGGCCTGGCGATTATCGCCATCCTCGGCGCCATGATCGCCATCCTCACCGGCTTCACCATGATCCCCAGCGAAGTGGATCAGCGCACCGTCTATCCGGTGCTGTCGAAACCGGTGCGGCGCTGGCAATTCGTGCTGGGCAAGTTCTTCGGCGCCATCGGCATCAACGGCATCACGGTGGGCATGCTCTCCGTGCTCTTCTTCCTGGTCTATTACCTGAAGGTGCACAGCTTCGATTGGCGGCTGCTCTTCGGCGTGGTGATGATTTACGCCCAGCTCGTGATCCTGTCCGGGCTGATCGTCTTCTTTTCCACCTTCATGTCGTGGATCGGCACCATCATCGTCTCGATGGTCATCTGGTTCATCGGGAACTCCTCGCAGTACCTGGCGAACATGGCCTCGCACGGCGAAAATTCGCCGATCTCCGCCGCCATCACCCAGGTCGTGCAGAAGCTCATCCCGAATTTCCAGGCGATGGACCTGCGCTATGCCATCGTGCAGTTGGGCGTCTCCACTCCCGCGGAACTGTTCCAGGCATCGCTACTCCCGCTGGGCGTCGGCATTCTCTACCTGATCATCGCGCTGGCGCTGGCCGTGCTGATTTTCAATTATCGCGAGCTGTAAAGGAGGGCCGCGCGAATGGAAGCCCGACGTCGCTCGACCATCATCCTCATCCTGCTGGCGGTGGCCGTCTTCATCATCCGCTGGCCGCTGGATCAGTATACCTGCAATCCCGATACCTGGAAGTGGCGCCCGCCGGTCCGCGAAGGCCAGGCGATGACCGACGTCATCTTCAAAGGCGGCGCCGGCACGCCGGCCATCTACGCCATGCTCGGCGGCCAGCGCTACCTGGTGGCGAATATCCTCTGGGCGTATTCCGATACCCTCTTCCACGAGGGCAAGCCGTATGAGATGGTGCAGCCGATGGAATCCTGCGTCACCCTCAACCCCACCTTCCTGGAAGCGTGGTCGGTGTACGGCTGGCACCTGGCGTGGAACCTGCACACCTACACCGATGACGTGGTGCTGAAGGCCAAATATCTCACCGACGGCGAGCAGGTCTACCTGCGCGCGCTCTTCGAGAACAAGGATAAGCCGCGTCCCTACTTCGACTTGGCCTGGCTCTACATGCAGCGCATGGGCGAGTATGAGAAAGCCCGCGACGTGCTGGAAGCCGTGGTGCTGAATACCGGCAAGGTGACGGTGGATGGCACGGCCTACGACGTGCCGAAGGCGTTCAAGCCCTATACGGTGCAGGAATTGAAAGATTTCCGCGCCGGGCGCCTGATCCAGAGCGAAGAACTCGAACGGAAGTGGATGCCCTCCATCCACGGCCATCGCCTCGCCTACATCTATAAGAAACTCGGCATCATCCGGAGCGACCCCGAATTCTTCAAAAAGGCCATCGCCGTCTATGAATACTGCCTGGACGCGGACCCCGCCGACGAGGCGGCGACCAACAACATCAACGACCTGAAAGCGCACATGTATGACAAGGAATGGCTGAAAGAGCAGCAAGAAGCCGAAGCCAAGCACCGCGACACCTACGGCATGAGCCCCAGCGCCGCGATGTTCGGCAGCGACGCCCACGGCCACGAACACCACGAAGGCGACGGCCACGACCACCACCACGATCACGATCACGACCACTAATCACGCATGCGCATATCACGCGCAACGGGGCAGGCCGCGCGGCCTGCCCCGTTATTTCTCCCTCTCCTGGCGGGCGAGACGCCGTCGCGCCGCGCGCGTCATTGCCACTCCCGAATCTCTCCCCACCGCCCGCGCGTAACTCCCGCCCTTTTCAAACCAATCTTCGTGTCTTCCCTTCTTCCGATCTTCGTGCCATACCGCGCAGATCTGCCTCCAAGGACGATCGCCTTCCACCAGTATTTTCAAAACTGCCGCAAAAAGGCGATGGCGCGCGCCACGTCGCCGATGGGGTCATCGCCGGCCTCGCGCTCGATGGTGTAGGCGCCGGCGTAGCCGGCGGCTTTCAGGCGGGCGACGTAGTGGGGCCAGTCCACGTCCCCCTCGCCTAGCGGCGCCTCACGCCACTGGCCGGGGTCGCGCCAGCCGTCCTTGGCGTGGGTGTGCACCACGTAGGGCAGCAGGGCGTCCAACGCCTCGTCCAGGTCGTAGCCGGCCATCGTCAGGTTGGCGGGGTCAAAATTGACCATCACCCCGCCCGTGTCCAGCGTCTCCAGCAGCGCGCGCAGCACCGGGCCGCTCTCCGGGCCGGTTTCGGTGGCCAGGCGCACGCCGTGCTCCTCCGCGTAGCGGCCGATGTCGTTCAGCGCCGCGCGCAGCGTCTCCCAGACGGCGTCCGGCGTCTCCGGCACCACGCCGATGTGCGTGGTGATGATGTCGGCCCCCAGGTCCACCGCCAGCTCCACCTGTTGGTAGAGCATCGGCACCAGCGCGCGGTTGCGCTCGGCATCCACGAAGCCGTGCCCGAAATCCGCGCAGGTGGCGGAGAGCCGCAGCCCGCAATCCTGATAAAACTGGCGGAACTCCGCGCGGGCGGCCGGCGCCATGTTGTCCGGCAAGACCTCGCCATGCGTGGTGAACATCTGAAACGACGCCACGCCAAGCGCCGCCGCCGTGCGGATGCCCTCGCGCAGCGGGAGCTTCAGGTTGTCGGCGAAAATACCGATTTGCAGGCTGGACATGGGATGACCTCCAGAAAAATCAGCGCGTCGGGGACCGTCCCCGTTGACGTCACCTTTTCGCGACATGGCGACTTATTCCTGCGTATTCGCGGTGCGCAGCAGGCGCGCGGCATTGTCGTGGAGCATGGCCTCTACGCCGGCGCGGCCCACGCCCACGGCGGCGCAAGCGTCTTTGAGCGCTTTCAGCGCTTCGTACATATACAGCGTATAGGTCGCCTCGATCTCCGGCGCCTCGCGCTCCCTGTTGAAGTAAAACGGGTAGCTGGTGCGGTTGACGTAGGTGCGCCCGTGCCACTGCCGGCGGCCGCGCAGGTAAAAGACGGGGTTATCGGTGCCGTAGAGGATGCGCGACGGCCCCAGCGCGCGCAGCGCCAGCGCGTGCACCGCCGGATTGAGCACGGCGGAGTTGTCGAAGTAGAGTCCCTCCTCGTCCGCCAATGGCAACAGCCCTTCCTCGGCATGCGGCAGCGTGTAGCTGCGCCCCAGGTGGGCGATGACGAGGATGATGCGCGGATAGCGCCGGCGAATCTCCCTGATCTCGCGGAGATTGTCCGGGTGCCCCAGGCGGTCGGCCTTCGGCACGTGCAGCGTCACCCAGGCGCGGCGGTCGTTCAGCACCTCAAGCTGGTGATGGGGCAGAAAGTCGAAGATGCTCGCCTCCAGGTAGCGGTCGCGGGTGTCGCGGTCCCAGCCGATGAGCGAGTAATACGGTTTCACGCCGATCACCCCCGGCTGGTCGAGCAGCCACGCCACCTGCTCCGCCACCCAGGTGGGGCGCACCACCGCCAGCGCGCGCCAGCCGTAGCGCCGCGCCTGCTCGATGACGTAGGCGTTGCCGCCCTCGGTCTCCCACCCCAGCCCGGCAAAGCCCATCCCCACGCAGGTCACCGCGCGGCCGGGGTAGACGGTGCGGTAACAGTGCGCCAGCGTCTCCGCCGGCTGCGCCGCCACCAGCTCGTTCACCCAGTACTGCCGCCGCATCGCCTCGGTGATCGTCTCGATGCGGTAGCGGTCATCCATGAAGTGCACGTGCGCATCCACCAGCCGCGCGGGCATCCAGTCTTCCAGGTGCTCCGCCCAGTAGGCGCGGTCAACGTCGGTATAGGTGAAGACGTGAGACAGGGGGATGTCGGTCATGATACTCGCTCGATTCTCGGTTTTTCGATTCTGACGTTGCTCAATACAGCGGTGACTGCCTCCCCGATGCAATCGAGGTTGGCTGCGATGAAAATACCCGTCAGCAAGAGCGCCCGCCCCAATGAACCGCATGTTCACCCCGGGATGATGCCTTCGCCAGAAGATTGAAAAGACATCGCATGATTATCACCGCGTTATCCTCCGATGACGACAGCGACGACGATGACGATTACTCAATCACGCACCCTTCCATCCCCGCCTGACGGGCGAAGGCCAGCATCCCCTCCACGTGATGGCCGAGGGTGAGGGCGCAGTGGTGGGTGCCGCCGAGCTGCGAGTAGGCTTCCAGAAAGGCGGCGGTGGGCATGGGCGGGCGGAACCAGCCGCGCACCGCGTTCACCAGGTCGGGATGGGTGCCGTCGTCGAGCAGCTCCACCGGCGTGATGATGAGCCGGAAGGTCTCGTCCGGTCCGGGCGACAGATTCACCAGCGTCGCCGGCCCCGGTCGCGGCGCGCAGGCCAGCGCGGCGGGATTTTGCGCGGCGGTGAAGGGATATTCCTTCTCATACAGCCGCGGCCTTCCGGCGGCGATGGCGGGATTGCACTCGCCCATGTGCGAGAGGAAGACGGTGCCGCCGGCCCAGTCGGGGCAGAACATCTCGGTGAAGGAGGTGTCGCCGAACCCCGCCGCCAGCGCCCCCACCAGCGCGGCGGTGAGCACGTCGCCCTCCCCCGCGTAGCCGATGCCGCGCGCCATCGCCTTGCAGCATTCCAGGAACGGCACGGTGGAGAGCGGCCCTTCGGCGCGGTCGAACGCGAGGAAATTCATGCTGAACGCGGAGTAGCCGCCCCGCTCCAGGTAGCGCCGCAGCCCCAGCCCCAGGCGAGCGGAGCGGGCGTGCACGGCGGCGGGCACGTCGGCGTCATATGCCGCCAGGTCACGCGCCATCTCCGCCGCGACGTCCGCCTCCGGCACGGCGACGACATCCGCTTCCAGCGCCTCGAGCGCGATCTCCTCGACGGCGATGCCCAGCCGGCGCCGCAACACGTCCGGTTCCACCGCGAAGTCGCCCATGCCGGAAAAAGACGGCCCCACGCGCAGCGCCCGCGTCACCGCCAGCGCGCCGGCGGCCTTCGCCCCGCGGGCGAACTCGCCCGCGCGCCGCATCACCGACGGGTCACTCAGATGCCCGGCGATGACGTGATAGTCCTTCTTCATCCGCCGCAGCATCGCCGCCAGGTCCTGCACGCCGTGGATGCCGTGGTTGTACAGCAGCCGTTGCGGATCCACGTCCCGCCCGAAGGCGGCGTCCGGCGTCACGTCGAGCATGAGGATCGGCTGCGGCATCGCCGCGAGCAGCGCGCACGACTCCAACGACGGCGAATAGGCGAGGTGCAGCGTCACGATGCCGTCCACCGCCGCCCGCCGGAACGCCTCCAGCGCCGCCGCGAACTCCGACCGCACGCGGCAGATGGGCGCCGCCACCACCTCAATCCCCTGCCGCGCGAACCCCGCCTCCACCTCGGTGCGAAAATCGTCGAAGGCGTAACGCAATTCGGGCAGCGCGTCGTCGTACAGCGCGATATAGAGCGGGAGCAGGCCGATTGTGGGGGATAGCATGGGAACTCCTGACGTGATGGATGGTTAGGAGCCTTGACGCGTGAAGTGCGCATCAAAGGCAAATGCGTGCGGAATATGGAACTCTTGCATGAGGATGAAGGATGAGCAGTCCACGAGACTCGGACCACGGCGTCCATGCGCGAGCATAAGTCCAACAGCTGCAAGATGCATCTCTTCACTCACCCAGATCATGTTCACTGCCGGAAGGATGTCATCCACGAAACGTCTTACTGCTGAAACGCCTACACGACTGCGTAACAGTGAAACTGTCTCAACAACAACATAGTTAGAAGTGAAAAGGCGATTCTCATGATTGGTGAGCAGTTCTTTCCACCGCGATGCTGCGGCGGGATGGTCCCCGTCATCAGCGATGAGTAACGCATAAAAGGCCGACGTATCAACAAATACCGTCATGACCGATATGCCTCTGCGAGGTATCGGTCATGGTGCCGCGCGACATCCGTCTCGCCGCTGGTGAACGCGCCTATCGCGGCAATCGCGCGTTGGCGGATTTCATCCTGATCAGGCAATGCCTCTCGGTCCAATGCCTGTTCGAGTACCCGTCTGATATACTCCGCCATAGAAATCCCTTTACTCTTGGCCGTTTGATGCAGCCGACGGCTTTGCCGTTCGGTCAATTGAATTTGCGTACGAACCATATCACCACCTCCAAAGTGATTACATATCACCTGATATGATAACACCTTATGCCCGCGGACTCAACGCGTCAAAACCCAAACGCCTTCCCCGCCCGCACATGCCCGTATACGCGCGCGAACGTCGCCTCATACCGCGCGTAGCCGTCCCGAATCGCGTCGGCGGCGGCAGCCGTCGCCACCGGGCGCACGGCGGACCGGCTGGCCGGGGTGCCGAAGGCGTGCAGGCTGCCGCGCGCGCCCATCCAGTCCTCCTCGACGATCCGGTGGATGGGCAGCGGGGCGAAAAGGGCGGCGAGGAGGGCGCGGAAATAGCTGCCCTTGCTGGCGCCGCCGGACAGGACCACGGCGTCAATCTCGCCGCGCGCTTTCACCGCGTGGAAGATGCGCGCCAGCTCAAAACTCATGCCCGCGGCGACGGCGCGCAGCATCTCCGCCCGGTCGGTGGACGTGTGCAGGCCGACGAAGCACCCCGCGCCTAGGGCATCGGCGAAGGGGTGCGGGCGATGCAGCCAAGGGAGAAAAGTCAACCCCGGCCGCGGCAGCAGCGCCGCCGCGAAAATGGCCTCCGCCCGCGCCAGCGCCGCGCCGCCGTCGGCGTCGAGCAGCGTGGCCAGCGCCCACTCCCACGTCACGTTGCCGGTGAGCAATGGCTGGATGATGAGCCGCCCCTCCCCCACCGGCGCGGGCAGCACCAGTTGGTAGGGGGAATGGCCGGTGGTGTCGTCGGGCAGCGGGAAATTCCCCACCCAGGCGGTGCCCAGCGAGCACTGCAACGGTTTCGCGGAGACGTACGCCGCAGAGGCATACCCCGCCTCGTGGTCAATATACGGCCCGGCGACGGGGATGCCCGCCGGCAGCCCGAAGCGCGCGGCGGCCCGCGCGGAGAGCGGCCGCGTCGCGTGCCCCTGGCGCAGCGCGGCGAAGAAAGACAGCGGAATCCCCAGCTCTTTCAACGGTTTATCGATCAACCGCTTTCGGCGGGCATCGTAACAGCCGATCTGCAGCGCGTTGCCGGCATCCTGGCACCAGGCGCCGGTGAGGTGGAAAAAGGCGTATTCCCCCGCACCGGCGTAGATGTAGCGCGCTGGGTCGAGCCAGTGCAGGGCCGTCTCGCGCAGCTCCAGCAGGCGCGCGAGGCCGAAACCGGGCATCTCGGAGAGGGAGAAGGACTGCCAGTAGCGCGGCGGATGGGCGGCGATGAGGCGTTCGAGATACGGGTAGGCGCGGCTGTCGTTCCACAGCGCCATCGGCGTGCGAGCCTCACCAGTGTCGCGCGCGGCGATGATGGTGCTGCCGCCCTGCGCCGCCAGCCCGACGCCGCTGATGCGCCCCCACCCCGCCCCGGTCTCCCGGCGCAGCTCCGCCAGCACCGCGTCCAGCGCGCGGTCCACGTCGGCCGGCGCCTGCTCGCGTTTCCCGTCCGCGCCCGCCGCCACCGGCAGCCGCCGCGACGCCGCCGCCAGCAGCGCCCCCGTGGTCCGGTCAAACGCCGCCGCCTTTAATACCGTGGTGCCGAGATCAATGCCGATGAGCATCCGTTACCCCTGCTGCCCCTTTTCGTCCCCGTGCCCGCACTCGACGGCTTCTCCCATTCTCCCACATCCCGGCCCTCTGTCGAACGAGATGCCGTCGAGCCGGGAAGGGGGGCCGGGCGAAGGAGCAGCTTTCACGCCACCCGCACATCCACCCCCGCCTTCGCCAGCCAGCGCTGGTCATCCTTCCCCAATCCGCTGTCGGTGACCAGATGCGTGATCTCCGCCCAATCCGCGAAATGCACGAAGGCGCGTTTCGCGAACTTGTCGCTGTCGGCCACCAGCACCGTCTCCTCCGCGCTGGCGATCATCGCGCGGGAGACGGCGGCGATGGCCTGGTCAGCGGTGTAGAGGCCGTCGCGGTCCGCCGCGTCGGCGCCGAGGACGGCGAGATGGGTGCGGAAGCGGCGCAGGTTCTCCTCGGTGAGCGGGCCGGAAAGGTCGGGACTGTGTTGCCGCACGCCGCCGCCGAGCAGGATGAGGCTGATATTCTCCCGTCCATACAGCGCGGAGGCGATGGCCAGCGAGGAGGTGAGCACGGTCAGGTCGGGCACGCCGACGATGGCGCGCGCCACCTCCAGCGTGGTGGTGCCGGTATCCAGCACCAGCGTCATCCCCGGCTCCACCAGCGCCGCCGCCGCGCGGGCAATCGCCTGCTTCTCGGCGATGCGCTCGCGGCGGCGTTCCAGAAAGGCGAACTCGATCACCGCCGACGCCGAGCGCATCGCCCCGCCGTGCGTCCGCGTCAGCCGATTCTGCTCGGCGAGGAAATCAAGGTCGCGGCGGATCGTCATCGGCGTCACGCCAAAGGCCTCCGCCAGCTCCTGCACGGAGACTTCCCCCCGCTGGTGCAGGCGGTCGAGGATTTTCTGATGTCGTGGGTTCATATGGAAACCTTCATCAATACAATTGTTTGCAGAAATGGATACAGTAGTCCACCTCATCATGCCCCGGTTCTATCCGGCATTCCCCTTTGCGATACCGGACAGTTTCGCGATAGCCCAAGCGCTCGTGCGCAACCGCGCTAATTGGATAATCGCTATCGGTATCAGACGCCATCTCTGTGCAGCCACGCTCTCGCGCCCATATTTCTAATCGCTCAACCAATATACGTCCAATCCCATACCGGCGGTACTTCGGTTTCACATACCACCCTTCGATATAACCAACTGGCGACGTTTCACATCCCGGCGCATGCAGGCGCAGGGAGCCTTCAATCAATCCGACCAGTGTGCCGTCATCATCTTCCGCCGCGAAGGCCACTTCCTCCGCGTCTGATGCCAGCAAACGGTTCATCTCTTCTGACAGCTCAGCGCGTGATTCCGTGGGCCAGAGTTGCTGGCGCAGATCAAGCCACCGGTCGCTATCGGATTCTGTTACCTGGCGAATGCGCATGATACGGTCCATTACGAATCTATACTCGGTCGTTGGTAGTGCGCCATGCCGCTGCGCGGCATGGCGCACTACCAACGACCGGCTTTTATACCGTGAACGGGTTCGGGCAATACCTCATCCCGTGCGCCTCCGCGACGGCGGGATGGGTGACGCAACCATCATAGGTATTCAGACCGAGACGCAGGTCGGGCATGCCGCGCATGGCGCCGTCCACCCCGCGGGTGGCGATGGCCACCGCATAGGGCAGCGTGGCATTGGTGAGCGCCTGCGCGGCGGTGCGGGCGTAGGCGCCGGGCATGTTGCCCACGCAGTAGTGAATGACGCCCTCCTCCTCGTAGACCGGGTCGGCGTGGGTGGTCACCCGCGAGGTTTCCGCGCAGCCGCCCTGGTCAATGGCGATATCCACGAAGACCGAGCCGGGCGCCATCAGCCGCAGCATCTCGCGCGTTACCAGCTTCGGTGCCCGCGCCCCCGGCACCAGCACCGCGCCGATGAGGAGATCGGTCTCCGGCAGTCGCTCCAGCAGGTGCTGTTCATTGGAGTAGAGGGTGCGCACGTTGCCATGCAGCATCATGTCAATGAAGCGCATCTTTTCGATGTCAATCTCCAGGATCGTCGCCTCCGCGCCCATCTCGGCGGCGGCGCGCGCGGCGTTCACCCCGGCGGTGCCGCCGCCCAGCACCGTCACGTTGCCCGGCAGCACCCCCGGCACGCCCACCAGCAGCACGCCTTTGCCCCCCTGCGCCGTGCTGAGGTAGTGCGCGCCCACCAGCACGCTCATGCGGCCCGCCACCTCGCTCATCGGCTCCAGCAGCGGCAGGCGGCGGCCCACTTCGATGGTCTCGTAGGCGATGCCGACCACCCGCGCGTCCAGCAGCGCCTGGGTCAACTCGCGCGAAGCGGCGAGGTGCAGATAGGTGAACAGCACTAACTCCGGCCGCAGGTACGAGTATTCGGCGGGGATCGGCTCCTTCACCTTCAGCACCATGTCGCAGGCCCAGGCGTCCGCCGCCGTCGGCACGATGACGGCCCCCGCCCGCAGATACTCCGCGTCGTGGAAGCCGCTGCCCAGCCCCGCCCCCTGCTGCACGAACACCCGGTGCCCGCCCTGCAGCAGCATGCGCACTCCGCCCGGCGGGCAGGACACGCGGTGTTCCGCCACTTTCACCTCACGCGGGATGCCGATTCGCATCACGACTGCCTTTCCTCACCGCTCCCCCCGGCCCCATACGCGTCATCAGAGCGTCAGCGCTCGTGCTCGTACTCGTAGTCGTCCTCGAAATCAGCTACGTGCGGACAGGATGTCCGCGCTCCGATGGGCGCTCTGATGAGTACGAGTTACGAGTACGACTACGAGTACGAAGGATACGCGAACCCTATTGTAACGCCCATGCCCCCGGGCTCCCTCCCCGATACAGGGGAGGGGACTGGGCGGAGAGGTGAGCCACCGCCGCTTCCATTTTTTCCACCACCAATTCTACCACGTCCATGCCCGCGATGAGCGGGAGCTTGGTCAAAACCACCGGCGGGCACTCCGCTTTATACGCCTGCACGCTGATGTCCAGGCCCATCGCGGTGAGGGCGGCGCAGAACGCCTTCGCCGCCGGCAGCGCGTGGAAGCAGAGGGAGGACAGGTGGCGATGGCCGTCGGCGCCG
This sequence comes from Armatimonadota bacterium, assembly GCA_029553475.1. Classification (GTDB taxonomy): domain Bacteria; phylum Armatimonadota; class Hebobacteria; order CAIYQO01; family CAIYQO01; genus JAKIYB01. The sequence goes on along the minus strand of JAKPKV010000126.1, from coordinate 13,062 downwards.
CTCATCACGTCAGGATGGCGGGCGGCGAAATCGCGCAGGCGCGTTTCATACGCGTCGCCGATGGCGCGGGTGACGGCCGCGTTGGCCGCCGCCCAGCGCATGGTGATGAGGTAGGCCAGCGAGGCCAGCTCTTCCTGCCCGTTCGTCACCAGCGCGCCGAACTGCGGCAGGTTGTCCATGGCGCCGGTGAAGATGAGGCGAGAGGCGGGATATTCGCCGCCGGGAAAACCCTTGCCCACCGCCGCGAAGGTGGGGGTCAGCCCCCACTCGCGGAAGAGGAAGAAGCCGGGCGCCCACATGCAGGACTGGATTTCGTCCACCACCGTCGGCACGTCGTGCGCCGCGCACAGGCGATACACCGCCCGCAGGAATTCCGGCGTCAGCCGCCGCGCGCCGTAGTTCATCATGATGATCTCGTGGAAAAAGCCGGCGATTTTCCCCGCGGAATGGCCGTCGTAGGTGGCGAACGCGGCTTCCACATCCTCGAGGCGGTTCGGACGGATGGGCAGCACGGCGAACTGCCCCGCGCGCTCCATGCCGACGGCGAGCTCCGGCCACATGCCGCGCATCAGCTGCGTGAAGAGGGTGGTGCCGTGGTAATTCGCCTGCGGGCCGCCATCGTCGCTGCCCATCACCAGGATCACCGGCACGTGGCCCGCGTAGCTGGGCGGCTCGGCGTCCTCCTGCACGCGGTAGAAGCGCGCGAGGATCATCTTCAGCGCGGCTTCCACCGCCAGGCTGCCGGTCTCCAGGTTCAGCACGCGGTCCAGGCCGTTCCCGGCGGCGGCGGTCAGCGCCTCCTCCAGCAGGCGGGTGATGTGCCCACGGGTGTTGTTGTGGGTGGCGTTCGGGATGCCCAGCCGGCGGGCGATCTCCAGCAACTGGTAGCCGGGGAAGCCGTGCCCCACCGGCGCGTGGTAGTGCTCGCTCTTCGTCAGCAGGTACAGCCGGCCATCCTCGCCCACGCGGTAGTAGCCAAAACCGTTCACCGGCGCCAAGGCGGTATGCGTGGCGGCGGCGAAGGATTTGGTGGTGGCGCCGACGGCGGTGGGGGGCACAGGGGATATGATGGACTCCCCCACTTTGGGCAGCATGGCGGACAACCGCTGCTGAAACGCCCGCGGGAAAAAGTCCACCGGCGTCGTCGCCAGCGCGAGGAGCGCCGCCTCATCCTCGCCGCTCACCGCCGCCCGCGCGGCGCAGACGGCGCGGACATAGCCGTCACCGACAAGGTCGGCCAGCGAACAGCAGACATCCTGAAAAGCATGGTCCGGCATGGATTGTTTCTTTCTGTGCGTTCTTGTGTGTTATGCTACCTTTTTTCCACTGCCGCTGTCAATAACCGGGGGCAGCGCAATGCCCGCTGACGGTCATCGCTCCCTGTACCGGGTCGTCACGATGTACCGTGCCGCGTCCATCGTAGGGAACGCCCTCCGTGGCGTTCCGGTTCCCGTAGCTCCACCCGGTGTGCCAACGTGCGCCCCGGAACGCCACGGAGGGTGTTCCCTACGATGGACGCGGCACGGGAGCGTGACAACCCACTACATTTAATCGTTACACGGTTGACGCTCCCGCGCCAACGCGCTAGCATAAGGCATCGCTGACTCCCGACAGGAGCGACCATGCCCGCATATCCCCGCGTTGTGCTCTCCCTTCCCGCTTCCGCCGACGCGACGATGACGCATATCGCCGGCATTGTCCGCCGCCATCTGACCGAGCGCTGCGGCACGGACCTGACCACGGCGACGGCGGGCGCGCCATTGACCATCACCCTGGCGCTGGAGCCGGGCATCGGCGCGGAAGGCTTCCGCATCGCGGATACGCCGGGCGGCCTGCGCGTGGCGGGCCATGATCACCTCGGCCTGCTCGCCGGCGTCGGCAGGCTGCTGCACGACGCCCGCCTGGAGGAGGGCGCCGTCACCCCCGGTCCGTGGCGCGGCGTCTCCGTGCCGCAGTGCCCGCTGCGCGGCATCTACTGCGCGCTGCACAACAACTGGTACGTGCTGGCCCCGCCGGAGGACGTCTACCACTACCTGGAAGACCTGGGCCTGTGGGGCATCAATACCATCGCCTTTCACCTGCCGCAGCACGAGCACGCCGCCGCGCCGGAGGCCATCGCCCGCCGGCAGGCCAACCACGCGCTGCTGCGGGCGGCCAGGCGCGCCGGCCTGAAGGTGGCGCTGCTCAAGGAGCCGAACATCGGCTTTTGTACCGCGCCGGAGGCGCTCCTCGCCCCCCCATTTCCCGACACCGATCCCCCGCGCCGGGGATACGCCGGCACGCGCATCTGCCCCAGCACGCCGGAAGGCTTCCAGTACCTGTCACGCATGCTCGACGATTATCTGGCGGGATATGAGGATGTCGGCGTGGACTACGTGGTGGCCTTCCCCTACGATTCCGGCGGCTGCGGCTGCGCGCGCTGCTGGCCGTGGGGGGCGCGCGGCTACGTCACCATCGCCAAGGAGTTCGCCCGCCTCACCCGCGCGCGCTACCCGGCGGCGAAATTCGTCCTCGGCGCCTGGTGCTTCGACGTGCTGGACACCCCGGACGGCGAATTCGACGGCCTCGACCGCGCGCTGCGCGCGGATGGCGGCTGGGCTGACGACATCATGGCCGACTCGCACGACGACTTCCCCGCCTGGCCGCTGGAGCACGGCGCCCCCGGCGGGCTGCCGATGATCAACTTCGCCGAAATCAGCATGTGGGGCCGCTTCCCCTGGGGCGGCTACGGCGCCAACCCGCTGCCGGAGCGCCACCAGCGGCTCTGGAACCAGTCAAAACACCTGATGTCCGGCGGGCTGCCGTACTCGGAGGGCAACTTCGAAGACCTCAACAAGGTGCTCTTCGCCCGCTTCTTCTGGGACAAGGAGACGCCGGTCTGGCGGACGGTGCGGGAATATATCGCCTACGAGTTTTCGCCGGAGGTGGTGGAGCCCGTCGCGGAGGCCATCGCGCTGCTGGAGGCGAATTACCCGCGCGAGGCGTGGACGATGGCGAACGCCGAGCGCGCGTGGGCGTTGCTGCGGGAGGCGGACAGCCGCCTGCCCGAACGTGCCCGCCGCGGTTGGCGCTGGCGCATCCTCTATCTGCGCGCCCTCATTGACGTGGAGCTGCTCGCGCACGACAACGCGGTGAGCGACCGCTGCGACGCCGCCTACGAGGAGCTGCTCGATCTCCTCCACCTGCGGGACGGCTGGCGCTGCGTGGCGCCCCCCTCGCGCGCGTATCTGACGCGCCACGCGGCGAAGCTGCGCGGCGAGCTGCCGGGACTGCCGCCGGGCGCCGACCAGGGGATGGTCAGCGCTACCGCCGATGTCGTGGAAGAAGCGTTGCCGCCCGGCGCGCACGCAGGAACCCTCGCCGGGGAGTAGAATAGGGGATATGATGACAGCCATGCTCCCCGCGTTTCTCACGCTGCTGCGCGGCGACGCCGCCGACCGCGTCGTCTGGAACGGTGACATCACCTACTGGATGACCGGGCGCGAGTGCGACGGCACCGCCGATCCCGCCTGGCAGCGCGAAGAAGGCTACCTGGCCTTCCACCGGACGCTGGGCTTGATGCCGTACTACTACTACCCCAAATTCCTCACCGCCGAAGCGGTCTACGATGGCACGGTGGAGTATCGCCGCGACGCGGCGGGCGATGTCACCGTGCAGCGCTATCGCACCCCGCTGGGCGAGATCGCCGAGGAGAGCGTCTGGGCGGCGGAAAGCTGCAGCACCGGCATCACCAAGCACTTCGTGGAGACGGAAGCCGACCTCGACGTGCTGCGCTATCTGGTCGCGCACCGCGCGCTGGTCCCCCGCAACCTGGACGATTATCCCGCGCGCCGGGCGCTGTGGGCGGCGTATGACGGCCTGCCCAGCCTGGGCATGCCGCGCTCGCCGCTCTCCTCCTTCCTCTACGAGTGGGCGGGGGTGGTGGAGGGCACGTACCTGCTGTACGACTGCGAAGACGCCGTGCGCGACCTGTTCGCGGAGATGGCCGCCCAGGAGGAGCCGATCATTGACGCCGTCTGCGCGCTGCGCCCGCCGCTGCTGCACTTCGCCGACAACCTCTCCAGCGACAACGTGGGCGGCCTGTACGACGAGTGGCTGGCGCCGATGCACCGCCGCTGGCTGGCGAAACTGCACGCCGCCGGGGTGGCGACGGTCGTCCATCTGGACGGCACCGTGCGCGGCCTGCTGCCGCAACTGGCGGCCGTGGGCTTCACCGCGGTGGAGGCGCTCACCCCGCGGCCGGTGGGCGACGTAGCGCTTGAGGAGATGCGCGCGGCCGCGGGCAGCGACCGCCTCATCCTCTGGGGCGGCGTGCCGGGCGCCATGTTCGCCCCGCCCTACACCCGCGCCGACATGGCGGCGCACATCCGCCGCCTGCTCGACGCCTGGGGCGGCACCCCCTTCGTCATCGGCGTCGCCGACCAGGTGCCGCCGGACGGGGACATCACCCTATGCCGTTTGATCGCCGACATGATCGGCGGCTGATTCTCCCGCTGAAAGGAACTCGCATGAGCATTGATCGGTTAGACGTCACCAAGTTCGGCGCCAAAGGCGACGGGCAGACCGACGACACCGCGGCCTTCCGCGCCGCGCTGGCGGAAGCCGGCAACACCACCGGCACCGTCTACGTGCCGGACGGCACCTATCTGGTGGGCGAGCTGCAGATGCCGCCGCACACCGGCCTCGTCGGCAACGCCACCTGGGGCTATCGCTCCGGCGGCGGGTCGGTATTGCAGCTCAACGATCCGGCGGCGGCCTGTCTCATCAACATCACCGGCACGGTGGGCGCCACGGTGAACGGCCTCACCCTGCACGGCGCCGGGCTGGGCGCAGGGGTTCACGGCATCTACATGGGGCCGAAGGACGACAAGAAAGAGGAAGACACCCCGCGCATCGAGCGCTGCCACATCAGCCACTTCACCGGCGACGGCGTGCGCTTCGACCCCGTGTGGTGCTTCAGCATGCGCGGCTGCGAGGTGATCTTCAATACGGGCAACGGCCTCTACGTGCGCGGCTGGGACGCCTTCATCCTCGACAACTGGTTCAGCGGCAACGGCGGGGCGGGCTACATGGCGGACGCCGCCAACGCCTCCATCACCATGACCGGCAACCGCATCGAGTGGAACCGCAACGGCGGCATCCGCATCCTCGGCGGCAGCCACTACAACATCACCGGCAACTACATTGACCGCTCAGGCGGCCCGGGCATCAGCCTGCGCCCCAACGGCGGCTCCCCCAGCCTCTGCTTCACCATCACCGGCAACGTCATCTACCGCAGCGGCAAGCCGGAATGGGTGTCCGAGCCGCTGGATAGCTGCCACGCCCGCCTGGAGGGCTGCCACGGCCTGGTCTTCACCGGCAACAGCATGTGCGTGGGCCAGGATGACGGCGGCGGGGTGAACTCGCCGGAATACGGCCTGGTGCTGCGCGCCTTGCAGCATGCCATCGTCCGCGACAACACCCTCCACATCGGCGCCCTCACCGAACTCGTCCACGATCTCGGCGAGCATCGCGACGGCGTCATCATCGCCGACAACGTCGGCAATCTCTACACCGACCGCGAGAAGGCGATCTGGGCGTCGGACCAACGGTAAGACCATCCGGGAACGCCGCGGAGGGCGTTCCGGGGCGCGCGTTGGCGCACCGGGTGGAGATACGGGAACCGGAACGCCACGGAGGGCGTTCCCTACTACAATAAAGCGAAAGCGCGTGGCTATGCTTCAACACTATGATGAAATCATTGCTCTGTTGAATGCGCGTGATGATGAAACACGCGAACGAAAACTTCATCGCCTGGCGCTCGAGAGGTACACCGAGAGTGATTGTGAGTTCTTTTTCACAATCTGCGCTCGGCAACACCAGCGTCCATTTCTGAATGAAGCCATCGCACGAAAGGTCATCGAGGCTCTCCTCTGGTACCGCGCGAAGCATCAATGGCGACTTTTTTGTTACTGTTTGATGCCCGACCATCTTCACTTTGTACTCCAACTGCCGGATCAATTCCGGCGAGTCATCAATGCCGGGGCACGAGGGGAGATACTCGAAGGCGTCCTTGAGCAGATTAGCTACTTCAAGTCCTATACGACAAACAAAATATGGTGGTCATATGGCGGCCAGGGGGTACTCTGGCAAAAGAGCAGTTACGACCATGCCATCCGGTATAACGATTCCGTCGAGGAATCGGTTCGTTATACGATGAACAATCCTGTACGCAAAGGCTTATGTGAGACATGGGACGAATATCCCAACTCGGCAATCGTTGATGAGTGGTAGGGAACGCCCTCCGTGGCGTTCCGGGGCGCACGTTGGCACACCGGGTGGAGATACGGGAACCGGAACGCCACGGAGGGCGTTCCCTACCACAGACACCCATCGTCCATGGTAAATGATATGCGTATTCTCACCATCCTGACACTGTTGTGCTCCGCCATCGGCGCCCTCGCCGCGCCGCTGCAAACCTTCACGCTGAAGGAATACCTGAACCGGGCGTGGACGGAGGAGCTGGTGCACTTCCCCTTCGAGGTGGCGACCACGGCGAAGGAATTGCACCTGACGGACGCGGCGGGGGCGCCGCTGCTCTGCCAGGTCACCGACGTCGCGCGGGCGAATGGCCGGGTGACGGGCAACGTCTGGACGGTGGTGACGCTGAAGGCGCTGGAGACGCGGCAGTTCCACCTGCAGCCCGGCGCGCCGAAGACGCCGCCGCCGGCGGGGGTGACGCTGACGAAAACGGCCGATGCCTGGGAGCTGAACAACGACCGCGTGGGCGCGCGCCTGCCGCTGTGGCCGGGGAAAGCGCTCCCCTGCCCGCTCACCGCGCTGCCGCCGCCGCTGGCCGCGCTGGCGCGCGGCGGCGAAATGGCCGGCTTGGCCGCCGGGGAATGGGCGCACGCCGGCGATCCGCTGATGGTGACAGACGCGACAACCGAGGTGCTGGAGCAGGGGCCGCTGCGCGCGGCGGTGCGCCAGTCCTTCACCCTCGCCGATGGCCGCGCCTACAGCATGACGGTGCAGCTCGCCGCCCGGCAGGACGTGCTGCGCATCACCGAGGACAGCACCATCGCCGCGCCGAAGACCGCTTTCCGGTTGAACATGCGCGCCGGGCTGGGAGCCGATCAGGTGCTCTGGTACGACACGTATTACGAGAGCGTGAACGCCGGGAAGAACCGTGTCCTGGACAAGTTCGACTTCGAGATGGGTGAACGGGAGCGCACCCTCTTCCTCCTCTCGCCGTGGAGTTTTTGGTGGGAAAAGGACCGCGCGCAATCCGCCGGCTTCACCCAGGACCTGGGCGGCGCGTATATGGTCAGCGTGCAGTTGCTGCGCCCCTCGCGCTGGTCGCCGTATCACTGGGACGGCTTCGCCGTCAACCGCGCGCCGGTGGTCATCGGCAAAGATGGCCGCCTGGATGTCCTCTTCCCGCTGGTATCGCTCATCCGCAAGGGCGCGGACGGCACAGAAACGCTGTCCCCGCTGCACCGCGAGTGGGCGCTGGCGGTGGACCCGGCGGAGGTGATGCTGCCCGACCAGCCGGTGCACCCCTTCCGCAAGCGCCTCATCAAATACGGCGAGTTCCCGCTGGACGAGGTGAAGGACTACGCGTTCGACTTCACCCCGGCGAAACCGGAGCGTAAATCCCCTTTCCTTTTCTTCACCGAGGAAGAATTTCCCCGCATCAAGGCGCAGGCCACAGACCACCCCATCGTGCGCGACGAAGCGCTGAAGGCGCGCGTGGCCGGCCTGGAGGAGATTCAGCGCGGCGGGCTGGACAACTACTACCTGCACTACTGGGGGCAGGGCGGCATGGCGAACGCCCCCACCGCCTACCTGGCCTTCGATGATCCGCGCCTGGAGCGCGCGCTGGCCGCCGGCGTGCTCGGCCTCAAGCAGGACGTGCTCAACACCTTCCTCAACCGCCCCACGCGCCCCAGCCTGGGCGGCTACGGCCCGTGGTTCTCCGACAACGCGGTGGCGCTGGTGCGCCTCTATGATCTGGTGGCGGGACGCGGCATCCTCACCGCCGAGGAGGAAGCGTCCGTGCGCGCCTCCCTCGTCTTTCTCGCCCATCAACTCCACCATCCCGATTACTGGAACACCGACCGCGGCCTCTGCAGCGCGAACCCGAACATGACCTCCTCCATCAAGCTGCCGCAGGCGCTGCTGGGGCTGTATCTGGACGGTCATCCGCACGCTGACACCTGGCTGAAAAGCGGCGAAGATGAGTTGAAACACGAGCTCGCCGCGTGGATTTCCCCCGGCGGCGCCTGGGTGGAGAGCCCCGGCTATCAGTCCGCCTCGCTCGACGGCATGTTCCTGCTTGCACAAGCCCTCAAACAGGTGAGAGGGCGCGATTACTTCGCCGACACGCAGTTCAAAGACCTGATGGAGTATTACGGCTTCCTCCTCACCCCGCCGGACCGCCGCTTCGCCGCGCAAAAACTGCCGTCGAAAAGCACGCCGATGGTGCTGCCCAGCGTGGGCGATACCTTCGCCGGCTTCATCACCTGCTACAACGGCTGGATGGCGAAGGCTACCGCGCAGCGCGACCCCGCCTACAGCGCCCGCCAGCAGTTCTACTGGAAGAGCCAGGGCTACTACTACGGCAGCGCCGGCCGCGCCCAGGGGATGATGCTGGCGCTCACCGACCCCGCGCTGCCCGCGGCCGCGCCGGAGGACACCTCGAAAGCCTTCCCCGGCTTCGGCACGGTCATGCGTACCTCGTGGACCGACCCGAACGCCAGCTACCTGGCCCACCGCACCGGCCCGAATTACCACCACTACCACGCCGACCACGGCTCGCTCGTCTATTACGCGAAGGGCGCGCCGCTCTGCACCGATTTCGGCAATCTCTATCAACCCGCGCGCCGGTCGGAATCGCGCTTCCATAGCCTGGTCCACCTCGGCGACGGCGATGTCGGCCAGGGTGGCGTGCGCGATTTCGCCACCCTCCGCCGCACCGCCGACTACTCCTTCGGCCGCACGCATCTCGGCGGCGGCACGCTGAGCGAGCGCCATATCCTCTTCGTGAAATCCGCCGACCCGCTGGGCGCGAACTACGTCGTCATGCGCGACCGCACCAGCGCCGGCAAGGCGGAGCAGCCCATCACCTGGAGCCTGTGGTGCCTGGCCAAACCGTGGGTGGACCCCAACGCCCCGCAGATTGACGACGACAAACTCTTCGGCGGCCTCGACGATGAGCCGATGGATGACGCGCCGCGCGACCGCATCCACTTCACCGGGCAGTTCGGCGTGGACCTGGACGTGCACGTGCTCTCCCCGCAGCACCCGAAGCTGGAGATGGAGAAAAACTGGGAGTGGACCCAGCACATCTACGTCTGGGGACCGTTCGCCGAAAGCATGTCCGCCGGCCGCATCACCAAGCAGGGGCACGCCGAGGACTTCTTCACCGTGCTCTACCCCCGCGCGGCAGGGCAGGCGGAAGCCGTCGTCACCGCGCTGGCCGATGGCGCCGGCGCGGCGGTGACGCACATGGAAGGTCTGGACGTGCTGCTCCTCTCCCCCGGCAAGGCGGCGACGGTCACCGAACAGGGCGCGCGCCTCTCGGGCGAGGTGGTCTTCGCGCGGAAATACGCCAACGGCGCGCTCCGGCTCGCCCTGCTGCGCGGCAACGACGCCTCCGCTTCCCTGAACGGCTGGGGCATCGCCTCCGCCGGCACGGTGGCGGTGGAGATCGCCGGCACCACCGTCACCGGCGAGACGGACGGCCCGGCGCAGACGGTCACCATCACCGCGCCCGCCAACAGCGGCCCGGCGGCCGCCCAGCTCGACGGCAAGCCGCTGGCGGTGAAACGCGACAAAGACGTGCTGACCATCGCCATACCGGAGGGATATCACGCCTTCACCGTCAAATTCTGAGCCGATAATCCGCGCGATCTGCGCGGGCGGGGGGATCATCCCATGAAAATCCTCATCATGTGCGACATGGAAGGCGTCGCGGGCATCCTGAATCATGACGATTGGGTGCTGCGCGGCGGGCAGTTCTACGAGCGCGGCCTGCGGCTGGCCACCGAGGAAGTGAACGCCGCGGTGGACGGCTTCTTCGCCGGCGGGGCGACGGAGGTGCTGGTGGTGGACGGCCACGGCCACGGGGGCATCAACCCCGAGATGCTCGACGAACGCGCCCAGCTCTACCGCTGCGGGCGCGAGGCGCGCCACCCGTGGATGCTGGATGACGCCTTCGCCGGCCTGGCCTTCGTCGGGCAGCACGCCAAAGCCGGCACGCCGAACTCGCACCTCACCCACACCCAGTGGTTCGATCACCTTGACATGACGGTGAACGGCGTCTCCATCGGCGAATACGGCCAGGAAGCGCTCTGCGCGATGGAGCTGGGCGTGCCGACGATCTTCGCCGCCGGCGAGCAGGCGCTCTGCGCGGAAGCGGAAGCCCTCACCCCCGGCGTCATCACCGTGGCGGTGAAGCGCGGCGTGTCCCCCGACGGCCTCGACGACCTGGACGCCGACGCCTACCGCGCCGCCAAGCTGGGCGCCATTCACCTGGCCCCGCCCCGCGCGCGGGCGCTCATCCGCGCGGGCGCGAAAAAAGCCGTCGAGAAGCTGAAGGCGGTGCCGCAAGCGTTCCGCTACCCCTTCCTGCAGCGGCCCTATACCCGCATCGTGCGCCTGCGCGCCCACGGCGACTGCCCGGCCTACACCGCGCGCGATATCCATCCCGACAGCCTCATCGCGCTGATGAATATGCGCTATACGAAAGTGGAGGAGTGAGCAGGTACGCTACCAGCTTCGCGTCATACCATGAAGGGCGAAACTCCGGTGGCCCGTCCCCTGGCGGGCGAGACTCTGTCGCGCCGCGTGCGGAGGGACCGTAGGTCGTCATCGTCATCGTCATCGTCGTCGTCGTCATCGTCATCGTCATCGTCATCCGTCGCGCCGCGCGCAGGGACCGTGGACGCCTCTTCACCGACCGGTGACCGGGTGCGCCGGTGGGGATGTGTGGTGGCGGAGCGGTGGGGTTGTACCACGAAGAATGGAAGACGGGAAGATGCGAAGGTTGGTAGGACAGGGGTGAGGTGACGCGCGGGAGAGGGGTGGAGAGGCGGCCGCGGTTCCTCTACGATGATGATTACGATAAGGCCGCTTCGGCACGCATCAGCGGATACGCTACATACCGGGAGAACCAACCATGACCAACATCATCTGCTTCGGCGATTCCATCACCCAGGCGGCGGGCGTGCCGGACGCCGCGCGCTGGCCGGTGGTGTTGCAGGCGCTGCTGGACGACTGGCGGCCGGGGGCGTTCGCCGTCTACAGCCGCGGCGCCGGCGGACACACCTGCGTGCAGGGCTTTGACCGCCTGCAGGGCGACGTGCTGCCGCTGCTGCCGGGCGTGGTGCTGCTCGAGTTCGGCTACAATGACGCGGTGATCTACGAATTCACCCGGGAGCCGCGGGTGGGCCTGGCGGAATTCCGCGCGAAAATGACGGAGATCATGCGCGTCATCGCCGCCCGCGGCGGGCAGCCGGTGCTCATCATCAATCACACCGAGCGCAGCGTCTTGAAGCAGGGCGACGGCAGAAGTTACGCGGACGGCTATGCCCCCTACGAGGCCGCCATCCGCGCGCTCTCCGCCGGGCTGAACGTCCCCGCCATTGACCTGCCGGCGATGATGCGCGACCGCGGCGTCAACCTGGATGACTTCGTCACCGCCGACGGCATCCACCTGAGCCTTGCCGGCAACCGCACCTACGCCGCGATGGTCTGCGACGGCCTGCGGGCCTGCCTGCTCCCCGCGGACCACGGCGACGGCCCCGGCGTCGCGACGCCGGGGCCGTGCGGGATGCGCGCCGGTGACGGCCTCACAGCTTGCTGAGGTAGACGTTCTTGAAATCCGTCGCGGCGGAGCTGTTGCCGTCGTCCTTCACGTAGAAGGCATACCCGGCATTGGTAAAGGTCGCGCCGGCATCGAAGCTCGCCGGCAGCGGCGCGGTGATCACCCCTGCCCAGCCGGTGCTGCCTTTGAAGACGCCGAGGATTTTCTTCTGCGGGCCGAGGATGATGACCTGGGCGCTCAACCGCGACTCGCTCCAGTTGTAGGGGCCGCTCCAATCGCTCTTTTCAATCGGCGCCGCGGACGCCTGCGCGCTGGCGGAGGCGAATTGCACGAACTGCGCGCCGGTGCGAATCTTATCGGCGGTCGGCTGGTAGTTCCAGTCGCCGACGCCGCCGATGATCAGCGACGTGGTGGGCTGCATCGCGCCGAAGAAGGTGCCGGCCGCGGTACTGTACCCCATCGCCTCGATCACCGGTTTCACCGCCGTCGCGTCATGGTAGAGCACCATGCCGTAGTCCACGCCGCCGGGGAGCACCGAGGGGCGCTCGATGGTGAACGAGGCCATCAGCGACGGCATCTCCGCGCTCGTCGGCATCAGCGCCGCGGGGATCGTGCCCGCGAAGAGCTGCTTGCCGTTCCCGGACCAGTTCATCGTGGTGTCAGCCAGGCTGACGAGTTTCTGCGCCGCCGGGAAGCAGTCATATTTGCCGAGGATATACGCGAACATGTTATTCGCGCCGATCGCTTCCACCGCCACGTGCCCGTCCGCGCAGGCGAGCACCAGTCCCTTGTTGTGCCGGGCGTGCAGGTCCACGCTGAAATCCACCAGCCCATAATGCGGCGCCGGGTCGTCCATGGCCAGGTCGGCGATCAACAACGCCTCGGCAGGGTTGGCGACGTCGCCCAGCGCTTTCCCGAACAGATAGCTGTTGAAGCCGTATTCCGGGGCGGTATTGCTGCCCTTGCCGGTCTTCGTCGGACAGTCGTAAATGGTCGGCTCGTTGTAGTCTTTCAGCAGCGACGACCAGGCATGAGTGCCGGGGTCCCGCATGAAAGTCTCGTCATGGTCCTGCACGTACATCTGCACGGCGATGCCGATCTGCCGTTGATTGTTGATGCAGGAGTTCTGCCGGGCCTTCTCCCGCGCTTTCGCGAACACGGGGAAGAGGATGGCGGCCAAAATCGCAATGATCGCGATCACCACCAGGAGCTCGATGAGGGTGAAGCCCGCGCGGCGGGTCCCTCTGCGCTGC